>NZ_JBHLJR010000002.1:0-657320 GCF_043677095.1 Natronococcus roseus | reverse complement strand
TTCAGAGAGGCCACCGATATTGGAATGATCGCGGTTCGATTCCGCGAATCGGCGTTCAGGCGGCCACAGCGGCGGGGCCCCTCCCGTACCCATCCCGAACACGGAAGATAAGCCCGCCTGCGTTTCGGGGAGTACTGGAGTGGGCGACCCTCTGGGAAATCCGATTCGCCGCCACCACTCATATCGGCGACCGACAGTGGTCTAACGACGGTTCGATTCCGTCGGTCGGCATTACAGCGGCCACAGCGGCGAGGTACCTCCCGTACCCATCCCGAACACGGAAGATAAGCTCGCCTGCGTTTCGGGGAGTACTGGAGTGGGCGACCCTCTGGGAAATCCGATTCGCCGCTCCCTTTCATACTCTTCGTTCACCAGCAGTCGAGACGCCAACTACAGAAGTCGCTACCCATTCGATGAGCGCGTTGCCAACCGACCAGCGGAGCCACTGCGCCTCGAGAACGTCTCAGTTCGCGACCGATCGTACTCGAGAGTCCGAAGGCAGGTAGCAACCGTCTTTTGGCCCATCGCGAGCGAGAACGGTCTGACGCTACTCGCCCTCGAGCGGCTCCCCTCGTCGATCGATTCGCGTCGCCGGGAGCCCCGCTCGCTCGGCGTGTTCGCGAACGACGTCCGTATCTTCGGCTCGATAGTGACAGAAGGTCCCCGTGATCTTTCCGTTCTCGTTCGTCAGTACTTCGGAGTCGACCCACCGGATTCCGACCCCCTCGTCGCGGAGTTCCTCGAGAGTCTCTCCCGACTGCTCGCCGGCGGCCTCGAGTTCGGATTCCGTGATCGGGTCGTCGAGCGCGCGGAGGATCAGGAAATCCTCTAAGTCGCTGTCTGTCATGTTCCATGTTACCTCTCAACGTCATCTCTGATAAGCATTCGTTCGATCCGGACGGACCGACTATGCGACCGTTCGGACCTCGACCCCATCCAAACGTTCTTGCCTTCGAGCGTGACACGTTACCAAAGGACGACTCTATCGATGAAACTCACCGTCAAACCGCTCGTCTCGAACCAGCGGGACCGCTCCGTCGCCGTCCTCGAGCGGGACGTAATGACCTCGCTCGGTGTCGAATCCGGGGAGTACGTTTCTCTCCAGGGACCGACGGGCGAATCGGCCGTCGTCGAGGTGCTGTCGCGCCCGTCCGAGGAGCGGGCGGAGCGCACGATCCGTCTCGATCGGGAGCTCGCGGAGCGACTCGACGTCGATACGGGAGAACGCGTTCGGGTCGAACCAGCCGAGGTCAGGTCGGCCGAACGGGTCTCGATAGCGTTACCTGACGACGTCTCCTCCGCCGAGGCGCTCGACTTCGCCCAGCGGGACGCCCTCGTCGGTCGTATCGTCTCGGACGGAGAGACGGTCTTGATCGACGCTGAACCCTCCCGATCCGTTCCGATCGAAGTCGTCGATGTCGATCCGGCCGATCCCGCCGTCGTCGAGGAGTGGACGTCGATCGTTATCGCTCCCAAACCGGCGACGGCCGACGAGGAGGACTGCGATGCGACGGATCCCGTGGTGACCTACGACGACGTCGGCGGCCTCGCGGACGAACTCGAGCAGGTGCGGGAGGTCGTCGAGTTGCCGATGCGATATCCCGGCGTTTTCGATCGACTCGGCATCGACCCGCCGAAGGGAGTCCTCCTGTACGGACCGCCGGGAACAGGGAAGACGCTCATCGCCCGCGCGATGGCCAACGAGGTCGGCGCCCACTTTCAGACGCTTCGGGGTCCGGAGATCGTCTCGAAGTACCACGGCGAGAGCGAGGAACGACTCCGAGAGGTGTTCGAGGAGGCCGAGGAGAACGCCCCGGCGATCGTCTTCATCGACGAGATCGACGCTATCGCGCCGAAACGGGAGGACGTCGGCGACGTCGAGCGCCGGATCGTCGCCCAGTTGCTCTCCCTGCTCGACGGCGGTGACGACAGAGGCCAGGTCGTCGTCGTCGGGACGACGAACCGCGTCGACTCCGTCGATCCCGCCCTCCGCCGGCCGGGTCGGTTCGACCGCGAGGTCGAGATCGGCGTCCCGGACGCCGACGAGCGGTCCGAAATCCTCGGGATCCACGCGGCCGACGTCTCCATCAGCGACTCGGTCGATCTCGAGCGCTACGCCGAGCGCACCCACGGCTTCGTCGGGGCGGATCTTGAGAACTTGATCAGGGAGAGCGCAATGTGTGCGCTGCGTCGGCTGCGAGCCGACTCCTCGAACGATTCCATCGAACTGCCGACCGACCGACTGGATGCCGTCGAGATCGATGAGTCGGATCTCGAAGCGGCGGTACGCGAGATCGAACCGTCGGCGATGCGAGAGGTGTTCGTCGAGGTGCCGGACGCGACCTGGGAGGACGTCGGCGGGCTCGAAGAGGTAACCCGAACCCTCCGGGAGACGGTCCAGTGGCCCCTCGAGTACGCCGACGCTTTCGACCGCGTCTCGCTACGTCCGGCAACCGGTGTTCTGCTGTACGGCCCGCCAGGGACCGGGAAAACGCTGCTCGCACGGGCCGTCGCGAACGAGGCCCAGTCGAACTTCATCTCGATCAAGGGGCCCGAACTCGTCGACAAGTACGTCGGCGAGTCGGAACGCGGGATTCGTAATGTTTTCAGTAAGGCCCGCGAGAACGCGCCGACGGTGCTCGTGTTCGACGAGATCGACGCCATCGCCGGCACCCGGAGCGATTCCAGCGAGACGGCGGTCGGCGAACGCGTCGTCAGCCAGCTCCTGACCGAACTCGACGGGCTCGAAGAGCTCGAGGACGTCGTCGTCCTCGCGACGACGAACCGACCGGATCGGATCGACGATGCGCTCTTGCGGGCGGGGCGGTTCGAACAACACGTTCGCGTCGGGGAGCCCGACGAGGCGGCCAGGCGGGAGATCTTCGAGATCCACCTTCGGGATCGCCCGCTTGCGGCGGATGTCGACCTCGGGACGCTCGCCGAGCGGACCGAGGGCGCTGTCGGCTCCGATCTCGAGGGCATCTGCCGGACCGCGGCGATGAACGCCGTTCGCGACTACGTCGAGACGTCCGCCGACGGTGAGCGCGACGACCCGACCGACGGGGAAGCCGGAGCAACGACCGCCCTCGAGAACCTCGAGCTAACGGCCGATCACTTCGAACGGGCCCTCCAGACGGCCGACGAGGAGACGCCCGAGGCGTTCGCTCGAGGGGTGGACGGGTTCGACGCGTTCGTCAACGACGGTTGAGCGGGTCTGAACCGAGCGCCGGAGGCGACCACCGATGCTAAGTGTGTGCACGGCTAGTGGTTGTGTATGTCACACAACCTCCCTCACGTTAGGCTCGGCGAGGACGCCGCGGAGCGCGGTGACGGCGACGGCGACGAGGGACCCGTCCGCACCGTCGAGTACCTCAACTACGAGACCCTGAGCGAACAGGGGTGGGATATGGACGACGAGGACCTCTTCGAGAAGGCAGCAGAGGCCGATCTGGGGGACGACGACTACGGGCGGGTCGAGATCACCGGCCGACGGTACATCCTCGACGCCGCTGAAGATCAGGGGTTCGAGTGGCCCTACGAGTGTCGCGCCGCCTCGTGTGCGAACTGCGCCGGCATCGTCTACGAGGGCGACGTCGAGATGGACATGGATCTCATCCTCACCGACGAGGAGGTCGAAGAGCGAGGGATCGTTCTCACCTGTCAGGCGCTTCCGGCCAGCGACGAGGTGAAGCTCGTCTACAACGCGATGTATCTCGACTACCTGCAGGATCGGGTCATCGGCGTCCGAGAGGTGTAGGTCTCTTCTTGCGGGCCGGAACGACCGCCGACGGCTCAGGACTCGAGTTTCTCGATGGCCTCCTCGAGACGCTTCGTGGGCGACTGCTCGGTGACGATCTGGTCCTGGCGGTAGGCGTCTATCGGGTCGGTGTCGACGTCGACGTCGGCCTCGGCGAGCGCGTCGAGTGCCGTCGCGAGCACGACCGTCTGGTACTCCAGTTGCGACTCGAGTTCGTTGACCTGTTCGAGCGTCCGCTCGGAGAGGTCGGTGAGCGACGCCGAGTACTCCGAGAGGTTCGCTTCGGCCTGATCGAGCCGTCGCTCGCCGAGGCTGATCGTCGCGAAGTTCTCGAGTTCGTCGACATCCTCGGACATCTGCGTGAGTTCGGACTCGACCGTCTCGAGTCGGTCGTCGACGACGCGCTCGATATACTGATCCATCGTCGTCGCCTCGGATTCCGCCTCCGCGCTCGAGTCGGACGACTCGGACGCGGTCTCTTCGACCGGTTCGTCCGCGGCGACCGCCCCGTTCTCGTTCGTACACGTGAGTACGTGACTCTTGTACGGACCTGGTGCCGGGTACTCCTCTCCACAGTGTGCACACTCTGGCATACGGGCACAATCAACATGGTAATGTAAATAGCTTTAGCTACCGCTTCGAACTCGAGGCGAAGCGACGAACGTCGACCGGAGACGGGGTCCCCTCGTTACGCCGACTCGTCGGACTGCTCTCTGGTCTGAAGGATGAACGTCCGTTCTGGCGGCGGCGCAGCGTACAGTTCCACGTCGCTGACGAGGCGGTAGTACTTGCGATTCCCGCGTCGGTAGTGGTCGACGAGTCCCGCCTCCTCGAGCACCCCGAGGTGGTGGACGGCCGACTTCCCGTTCATTCCGACGGATTCGGCGAGTTCGGAGACGTACTTCGGCTCCCGAGAGAGTTCTCGAATGATCTTTAGTCGTCGAGCGTTTCCCAGCGCCTCGAGCAGCGTCATGAACTACCGTACACGCAGCCGATAGTTGAGTGTTCCGTCACCTCCCGGACGCCGTCACGCACATTTATGTATTGACGGCGTGGTACACGTCATCATGACGAACAACGTCGAGTTCCCCGACGACGACGATCCCGAGCGGAGGGTCATCACGGACGGCTTCTTCGAACAGGAGATCTACCTCTCGCGAACCGAGACGGCGAGCTTTCTCCGCGAGATAGCCGACGCCCTCGAGAACGACGCGTCGCTGACGATCTCGGGCAGCAGCTGGGAGATCCCCTTCGAGTACCGCGAGCCGATCGAGGTCGAGATCGAGTTCTCCGGCCAGCGAACCTCGGAGCTCGAGATCGAACTCGAGTTCGAGGAGGCCCACGGCGGGAGCGATCTGAGCGTCGAGTGAGTGTGCTCGGACCCCGGTACTACTTCGGCGTCTACCACTGGCGGCGACGGTTCCGTTCGCTCGCGCTCGCGGCGGTCGCGATCGCAGCTGCGGCCGTCGTCGGGAGCCGAACGCGGTCCCGAAGCCGGCGGGCGGCTGCGTCGCTCGTTGCCTCAGTCGCGGCCGTTCGCGGGTTCCGGACGCTGCGTCAGCTGGTGGGTCCGACGCCGTGGTCGCTCGAGCGAGCGAAGTACGATGCCCTTGCGAGCCGACTCCCGCTCGACCGAGCGGATCGGGTTCTCGACGTCGGCTGCGGCACGGGCCGGTCCCTCGTGGGGATCGCACCGCACGTTCCGTCCGGAACGGCCGTCGTCGGTCTCGACGTCTTCGACGACCGCGTCATCCTCGGGAACGGACCGCGATTAGCGCGGCGCAACGCCGACCGCGCCGGGATCGGCGTCGAACCGGTGGCCGGCGACGCGGCGACGCTCCCGCTTCGAGACGGCTCGGTCGACGTCGCGACCGCCTGCCGGGTGCTGCACGATCTCCCGGCCTCGAGCGCCGAGGACGCGCTCTCGGAGCTCCGACGGGTCTGTAGGGCCGACGCGACGGTCGGCGTTCTCGAGCTTCCGCTCGTACCCGACGACGCCGCGGGCGATCCCGACCCGGAGGCGTACTGGGTCGACCGCGTCCTCGAGGCCGGGTTCGAGATCGAGACCCTCGAGCGTCTCGAGCTGGCGGGTCGGACGGAGCCGTACATCGTCATCGTGGCTCGGCCGAACACCGGTCGCTGATCGGTCGGCGGGCCAAAAAAGAACGTCGTCGGTCGCTTACTCCGACAGCGAGAAGACGGCCAGTCGAGTGTCGCGGCCGCCGGCGCCGCGACGGAGCCAACCGCTGCCGCCAACCTGGATCGCGACGTACTGCTTTCCGGCGTCGGAATCGTACCAGCTCATCGGGCTGCCGGCGATCGACGCCTCGCCGAGGTCGTACTCCCAGAGGCGGTCGCCGCTCTCGCCGTCGTAGGCGATGAAGTCGCCGTTCTGGGTGCCGGTGAAGACGACGCCGGTCTCGGTCGTCACCATGCCGCCCCAGATGTAGGCGTCGCTCTCGATCCAGTCGCGCCAGACGCGCTCGCCGGTTTCGGGGTTGATCGCGACGATGGCGCTGATCTTCTCGTTGTACTCCTCGGGAACCGCTTCGGTCTGGTCCTCTAAGATCCCGCCCCAGTACTTCTTGCCCTCCTCGTACTCCTCGAAGCGCCACCAGGCCTCCTGGGGCGAGTTGTTCATCTTCATGTACGCGAGCCCGGTCTCGGGGTTGTAGGCTGGCGGTTGCCAGTCGTTGCCACCCATCGCGCCGGGCATGAACGGCATCCGGCGACCCTCGTCGATGTGCGGGATCATCCGGTACATGTTCAGCTGCTGGACGCCGGGTTCGCTGCGCTCGATGAGCTCGCCCGTCTCGGCGTCCATCGTGTAGACCCAGCCCGTCTTGCCCGCGGAGACGACGACGTCTTTGGTCGTGTTGCGGTGTTCGATCTCCATATCCTGGATGAGGATCCGGGGCGCCGCGGAGTCGTAGTCCCAGACGTCGTGGGCGACCTCCTGGTGAGTCCACAGCCGTTCACCGGTGTCCATGTCGAGCGCGAGCGTCCCGCAGCTGTTGCGGTTCGGTCCCGGACGGACGGAGCCGTCGAAGTCCGGCCCGGGGTTGCCGATCGGCAGGTAGAGTCGTCGCTCCTCGACGTCGATCGTCGCGTTCATCCAGTTCGTCGCACAGGACTGGTTGATGCTGTCGCCAACCCACTCGGTCTCGGGGGAGGTCCAGGTGTGCCAGACCTCCTCGCCGGTTTCGGCGTCGAGTGCCGTGTGGAACCCGCGAACGCCGTACTCGCCGCCGGCGCTGCCGGTGAAGATCATCCCGTCGAACGCGACCGGCGCCCAGGTTGCGGAGTACCCCTCCTCGTGGTCGGCGGTCGAGGTGTACCACTCCTCCTCGCCGGTGTAGCGATCGAGGGCGACGACGCCCGAGTCGAGCGTCGTCATGAACACCTTGTCTCCGTAGGCGGCGACGCCGCGGTTGTTGTCGTCACAGCAGAGCACGACGTCCGAGGGGACGGCGTACGTATAGCTCCAGAGGATGTCTCCCTCCCGAGCGTCGATGGCCTTGACGTGATTCGGGCCGTTCGACTGATACATGATCGGCGGATCGCCCGGAACGATCAGGGGCGTCCCCTCCATGCTCGAGCCGGCGCCGACGTCGAGCATGTACTCGACCTCGAGGTCGGCGACGTTGTCGGGCGTGATGACGTCGGCCGTCGTGCGACGGTGTTGTTCGTAGTTCCCGCCGTAGGTGAGCCAGGCCTCCGGGTTGTCGCCCGACTCCTGGATCATCTCGTTGGTGACGTCGAACTCCTCGATCCGATCGACGTCGTGCTGGTGTGTTACCGATTTCTCGGGGGATCCGAGCACGCGGAACCCCTGGTCAGTCTCCCTAACAACCGTATCCTTTGCGGCCTGTACGGCCCTGTCTTCTTCGAGTGACATTGATAATTACCTCGCTTCGGATGGCGCGCGCATCTCTTCGGTGATCCAGAACATGTTCTTGCAAATCTCCTCCTGGTTGACGATCATAATCGCCGCGCCGGCGGTGATCGCGGCTGTCAGCTGCGAGTCGGTCAACCCCTCCTCGCGGGTGATATCGAGCGCCGCCTGCGCCAGCAGGTGGAACCCGCCCAGCAGCGCCTTGATGTCCCAGTAGCCGTCGTCGAGGATCTCGTCGGTGACGAGAACCCGGTTCTGCCAGAGGTGGACGTCGAGCGCATTGATCCACAGCAACGTCCCGCCGGCCGCCCGCTGGTGGAGCGGCGGGACGTGTTCGACGCCGAACTCCACCTCGGCGGGGATCTCCTTCGTCGGTACCCACCGGGCGAGGCGGTCGTTGTTGTTCGTGACGTCCATGACGAGCGCGATCCGCTCTTGCTCGTCGAACCCGAGCGCCTCGAGTTCGGCCGTCAGCTCGTCGGTGGCGATCAGCTCGTGGGCCGTCCCCTCGATGTGTTCCGGCGTGAACCGCGGCAGGTTCGCCTCGAGACTCTCGAAGAAGTCGACGTCGACGAGATGGTCGTAGATCTCCCAGCCGGGTTCGGCGAGCTCGCGATAGAGCACCTCCGCTTCGGTCTCACCCTCCGGGATTCCCTGTTCCCGGACCTCCGGCAGGCGCTCGAGCTGTCTCGAGAGCTCCTCGAGTTGCGTCTCGAGCAACTCGGCGTCCAGCTTCCCCGAGAGATCGCTCCGAATCGATTCGCCCATCGAGGCGAACTCGGGATCGTCCGTCCGCTCTACCTCGTCGCGCAGCCGCTCGATCGTCAGCTGATCGCCGTCGCGGACCTCATCGACGTCGAGCGTCCGGGCTAGCTGTCGTTGTGCCTCGTCCGTAATCTGTGCCGTCGTCATGTGTCACGCTCCCCGTCGTCCGTTATGCGTCCCGTGGTTTCATCTACCATGCGTTGTGTGTGGCCAACGTACACGATCTTAGACCTTATTATAATAAATCTATAATTAAAACTCGAAATTATGCGCTCTGGAGCGTCTCTGTCGGCTCTCCGATAACAACGAGGCTATCGATTCGCATAGTGTCGGGTCCTGTCGCGGGAGAGTCGTTGACACTATGATAGAAATCAGCCATTACCACGTCTCGAATCGTGTCAACGGGCTGCCTACTACAGCGAAACGGAGTACGATGTCGGCCGGTCGGTAGCGATTCGGTACTCGAGTACTTAAACCTTAATCCAAATGATTTATACAGTCTTTCGTTGACAGCCACTACTGGTGAGAGTGTGAATTACACACAACGTACGCGACGCGGGGTCCTCGCCCTCGGTGGCGCGGTCGCCCTCTCGGGGTGTGCCGGTCGGCTCAGCGGGAACGGAGACGGCGATCCGTCCGCGGAGGACGGGGTCGCGGTAGAGTCCGTATCGCTACTGCTCAACTGGAACATGGGGGGACTTCACACGCCCTACGTTGCCGCCCGCGAGAACGGGTTCTACGAGGAGGAGGGGTTTACCGACGTCGAGTTCGAGAGCGGCGACGGCTCCGACTTCGCAGCGAACCAGGCCGGACTCGGCAACACCGAGTTCGCGATCTCGAGCGGCGACCAGATACTGGCGGTCAACAGCAACGAGTTATCGCCGCGGGCGGTCGGCATCGTCATGCAGCGGAACCCGAACGTCGTCTTCGCCGACCGCGAGGAGTTCGGCGAACTCAGCGACCCCGAACAGCTCGAGGACGTCACGGTCGGCAGCGGTCCGGGAATGGTCCGGACGATGACCGAGGCGTACCTCGCTCATCACGACCTCCTCGATACCGTCGAGTACGTCGACGCTGGCTTCGACACCGTCCAGCAGCTGCTGGCCGGCGAGATCGACGTGGCGGGCGGCGTCTTCAGCGACGTCGTCGACGCCAGACACCAGGATCGGGAGATCGACGTCCTCGAGATCGAAGACGCCGTCTCCTCCTACGGCCACCTGATCACGACCGACGAATCCTTCGCCGAGGAGAACCCGGACACGGTCGAGGCGTTCCTCCGGGCGACCGCGCGCGGCGCCGTCTGGGCGGCCCAGAATCCGGACGAGGCGATCGATCACCTCGTCGACGTCCAGCCCGAACTCGAGGAGACCCGGGAGAATCAGGCCGACAAGTGGGAAGAGATGTACACCGGGTACATGCTCTCGGAGACCGTCGAGACGGAAGGCTGGGGAGCGAGCGCTCCGGAACCGTGGGAGGAAACCCACGACGTGCTCGCCGACGGCGACGCCCTCGAGAACGAGGTCGACCCGGCCGACGTCTGGACGAACGACTACCTCGACAGCGAGGACGAGTACGTCGCGGAGTTCGCCGACCGAATCGATGAGTAGCCGGCCCGCAGCACTCGAGAGTCGAGACCGACGCCCCGCATGATCGACGAGCAGGCCGACCGACGCGGCGGGCGACGGCTCGAGCGGGTCCCGAGCAGTCGCGACGTCCTCGAGGGCTCCCGAACGGTCGTCCACGGGCTCGTGACGCGGCTGCTCCCGCCGACGATCGTGTTCGTCCTGTTGCTCTTGGCGTGGCACGGCGCCGTCGTCTACTACGACGTGCCGACGATCGTGTTGCCGTCGCCGGCCGAGGTCGGGGCGACGCTCGCCGAGACGTATCCGACGCTGCTCGGCGACGCCGCCGTCACGGCGGCAACGGCTGGAATCGGACTCGTCGCCGGCACCGTCGTCGGTGCCGGCCTCGCCTTCGCGATGATTGGCTCCCGTCGAGCGGCGAGCACGATCCTCCCGTACGTCGTCGCGCTCCGCATCGCGCCGGTGATCGCGATCGCCCCGCTACTCTTTCTGTGGTTCGGTCGCGGCGTTCCCGCTCGAGCGCTGGTCGTCACCACGCTGACGGTGTTCCCGATCACGATCGCGACCCTCGACGGACTTCGCGGCACCCCGGAGTCGTATCTCGAGCTGCTGCGGACGGTCGACGCGTCGCCGACGGCGGTGTTCGTCCACGTCCGGATCCCCGCGGCCGCGCCGAGCGTCTTCGCCGGGCTCAAGATCGCCGCGACGCTGTCGGTCATCGGCGCGGTCGTCGCCGAGTTCGTCACGCTCAACGCCGGGCTCGGCTACCGGGTGTTCGAGACGGCGGCGTACCTCCGGACGGCGGAGACCTACGCCGCGCTGGTCGTCCTCTCCGTGGTCGGTATCGGCTTCTATCTCGTTCCCGTCGCCCTCGAGCGCGCGCTCTGGCACTGATCGCGACACGGTCCCCTGATTCTGGACGGACGTCAGTCGAGGGTCTCGAGCCCGAGCCGTTCGTGGACGCGTCGCTGGACGAGGACGACGATCCCGTACAGCGCCAGCCCCACGAGCAACAGGACGACAAGCGCCGCGAGCATGACGTCGGGGCGAACGTTCTCCGACCCCATCAGGATGAGAAAGCCCAGCCCGTTGTCGGCGACGACCCACTCCGCGACGACAGCGCCGACGACGGCGAGAGTCACCGACTGTTTCAGGCCGGCGAAGATGTCGGGGATCGCGTAGGGAACGTCGACGTACAGGATCCGCTCGATCGGCCCGGCGTCGACCGACCGCAGCAGGTCGTGGTGGGCCGTCGGCGTGCGGTCGAGCCCCGCCGCGGTGTTCAACACCAGCGGAAAGAAGGTGATGAGCGCGACGAAGACGATCGCCGTCGTCATCCCCGTGCCCAGATAGATGAGCAACAGCGGGGCGATCGCGAGCTTCGGCAACACCCGGACCGTCACGAGGTAGGGATAGACCGCCCGGCGAAACCACGGGACGTACGCGACGAAGGCGGCGAGGGCGATGCCAGCCCCGATCCCGATTGCGCCGCCGTAGACGACCTTCTCGAGGGTAAACAGCGCGTTCACGAGGTACAGCTCCGGATTGCCGGCCAGTCGCGCGACGACGGCGTCGGGAGCGGGAAGGAGAAACGGCGGGATGTCGCCGAGTGCCGTCAGCGCCCACCAGAGCGCGACGCCCGCACAGAGCGCGCTCGCGGGGTAGACGGCGCCGCTTCCGGTGACGGTGATCCGTTCAGTCATAGCTCTCGTGGAGCGTCCGGCGGACGGCCGCGACCTGTTCCTGGAACGCCCCCGAGCCGAGCGATTCCGTGTCCCGGGGTTCGGGAAGGTCGATGTCGAACGTCGCCTCGATTCGCCCCGGCTGGTCGCACATTACGACGCACCGATCCCCGAGAAACACCGCCTCGGGGACGCTGTGGGTGACGAAGACGATCGTCTTCCGCTCGCGGCGCCAGAGCGACCTGATCTCGACGCCGAGCTCGTCGCGGGTGATCTCGTCGAGTTCGCCGAACGGCTCGTCCATCAACAGCACGTCCGCGCCGAGGTGGATCGCTCGAGCGATGGCCACACGCTGTTTCATCCCGCCCGAGAGCGCGGCCGGCCGGGCGTCGTCGAACCCGTCGAGGCCCATCGTCTCGAGCAACGCCCGCGCGCCCTCGCGATCCGGTGGTTTGTCGGCCATCTTTCGGAGAAAGACGACGTTCTCGAGGGCGCTCTTCCAGGGGAGCAGCGTGTGTTGCTGGAAGACGAACCCGACGTCGCCCGCCTCCTGTGCGACCGACGGCGATCGGCCGTCGATGGTCACGCGTCCCGTCGTCGGCTCCTGGAGCCCGCCGATCGCGCGCAGCAGCGTCGTCTTTCCGCAGCCCGAGGGGCCGACGACGGTAACGAACTCCCCGTCGCCGATCCCGAGGTTGACGTCGGCGACCGCGGTGAACTCGTCGAACGCGACGCCGACGCTCTCGAGGTCGATCACGGTTCCTCCGCGAGCAGCTCCCCCTGCTCGAGCGCCGTTCGGAGTCGATCCCAGGTTCGCTCGCGCTGCCAGCCCCAGCCGCGTTCGCGCGTGTCGTCGCTGTGCCCGAACTCCCGGACCGCTCGCTCGAACGTCTCTCGGACGCGCTCGGGTTCGTCGTCGCCGCGGTCGGCGATTCGCGCCGCCGCCGGGTCGGGATCGCGGGTTGCCTCCCGCCAGCCGCCGGCCGTCCCTGCGAGGAGGGCCTCGAGAGACGACCGACGCCGCTCCAGCGCCTGTTCTCGGGCGACGATCGTCGGCCCGTAGACCGGGAAGTGGTCGGTGAGCAACAGCGTGTCGACGGTCTCGCCGCGTTCCTCGAGCTCCCGTGGATCGGTGATGGAGCCCGTAACGACGTCCGCCTCCCCCGCCAGCAGTGCCGTCCGCTCCTCGCCGGTCGTCTCCTCGATCTCGAGGTCCCCCTCGAGGGCCGTCTGGGAGACGAATAGGCGACCGAGCACTCCCGTCTCGGAGCGGGCGGGCATGCCGATCCGCTGGCCTCGAAGCTGGTCGACGCCGCGAAGCTCCGTGCCGAAGACGTCACGAGTGGAGTACAGCACCGTCATCGCGCGCTGGTAGAGAACCGCGATCGGCACGATCGGCACGCCGGCCGCCCTGGCCCGGAGAACGGTCGCGGCGCCGGCGACTGCGACGTCCGCCTCGCCGTCGACGATCCGATCGACGGCGCGTCGGGATCCCTCGTGGTGTTCGAACCCGACGTCGACCCCGTACTCGTCGTACCAGCCCGCCTCGGCGGCCGCGTACAGCGGGACGTGAAGCCCGTTCGGTCGCCAGTTCAGCGCGACGGTCAGCTCCGGCTCGTCGGCCGACTCCGGCTCCCGCCCGGTCGCGTCGTCCCGAAAGATCTCGTCCGCCCGCTCGAGCAGCGTCGCCGCGTGTCGCTCGTACGCTCGACGACGGCTCGAGGCGAGGTCGTCGGTCGGTCGCCAGGCCGACGGCGGCCGTCCCTGGCTGGCGCTCGCAACCGTAGAGCGCTCGATCAGCCCGTCGGCCTCGAGTCGGGTGACCGCGTCGCTGATCGGCGATCGGCTCAGCTCGGTCCCGACCCGAAGCTGGATCGTCGTCGCGGGGTCGCTCTCGCGGTCGGCCCGCAACAGCAGGTACGCCAGGACCCGCGCGGGCGTCCGTCCGAGCCCAACGGCGAGGTCGTCGACGACCGGTCGATCCTCGTCGTCGAGCACCCAGAACGTTCGCGAACGCATTCGTCCTGATTGACTGTGTGAGACCGCATAAGGGTACCCCCGCTATCCGATCGGGCGTCGTCAGAAGCGGCTCGCAGAACGCAGTCGATCGGCGGGACGTCGCTACCGGTGGTTCGCCGCGCGGTGGTCGACTCGCGTCGGCTTGACCTTGCCGTGTTGCTCGAGCTCGTGGGCGTTGAGTCGCCGCTGGAGGTCGGCGCTCGAGGTGACGGCGAAGTACGTTTCACACACTGGACACTTATCGACGAGTAGATCGTTCGAACTCATAGTAGTAGTCTTCGGAGTCGAGTACGCAGTTTTCGGAACGTTCGACAGTCGTCCAAGGGACTGAGGAAGAATGACGGCCCTCATTGCGTGGGCCGGTCCCTTTTTACCGGTCTCGAGTGCACCCGGTACCGCGGTATGCGGCACCCTGAGGGCTGAGAACGGTCGAACCAGTGGCTGCTAGCGAACCACTTTCGTCACCGGCCACGGCTACTGGCCCGTCCGAGGATTCATTACTATGGTAGACAATAGCTACCTATGGATCCGTACACCGATGACCTCCGACTGCCGCGGGCGCGCCTCGAGCCGGACGCGAGGGCGACCGTTCGCTGTCGGGACTGTCGGGCGACCTTTCCGCGGCGGGACGTTCACCTTCCGACGAAGGGAACGCTCCGCTGTCCCGAGTGCGACTCCGGCGCGATTGCCGACGTCGACTGAGGCGTCGCGCGCTCACGGGTAGTCCGGATCCCGGGAGCCTCGGGTACGGTATCGTCGTGGACGGACGCCTCGGACCCGGCGCGAACGTTTTTGCCGTGCAGCGTGGTAGTTTCTCCACGATAGTCAATGTCGCTCTCTTCCATCGATCTCGGACCCGTTCGACGGCCGGAGTATACGGGCGAGAACCGCTGTCTACCGTGTACGATCGTCAACGTGGCGATCGCGCTCGTCCTGGCGGGGACGTTGGGGATCGTTACGACTGTCCCGGTCGGAGCGGTCGCGCTCGGCGGCTCCCTCGCGGCGATCTACCTCCGTGGCTATCTCGTCCCGGGAACGCCGGAACTCACCGAGCGCTACCTCCCGGCGTCGGTCCTTCGGCTGTTCGGAAAGGAACCGATCGCGACCCGCTCACTTGAGGGAACCTCGCCGGAGGATCCCTGGGATCAACTCGCTGCTGCCGGCATCGCCGACCCATCGCCCGACGGGACGCTCTCGCTGACCGACCGGTTCCGGGAGGAGTTCCGCGTCGAAATCGATCGCCGCGAGTCGGCCCCGGGAGCCGACAACGTCGAGGCGCTCGCAGCCGCCTCCGAGGCCGTCGAACGCGGGCCGCGGGCGTACTCGATCGACGGCAACCGTCTCCTTCGATGGGAGTCCGACGCCGCGCTCCTCGCCGACGCCGCGACCGCATCGGTCCTCCGAGCGACGGTCGAGGGCTGGTCGGATCTCGAGCGCGACGACCGCCTGGCGCTTCTCGAGCGAATCCGGCTCCTGCTCGAGCGCTGTCCGAGCTGTGACGGTCCGATCGATCGAAACGACGAACGGATCGACCCGTGCTGTCAGCCCCCACATATTGCCGTCTGGACGGTCTGTCGGGACTGTGACGCCGTCCTCGCGGACGTGACCGCACCCGAAGCGGACGCCGAGGCGTGGGTGGGACTACTCGGAGTCGACGCGACGGAACCGACTCGAACCGACGCACCGGAGGCGGTCGAGGGCTAGTCGAGATCCCGACGATTCGCTCGGCATACCTGCCCGACGCTCGGGCGTTCTCCAAGGATTCAGTTTCTGCCTGGGTTCGTTCAACCCGCCCAACTTATATTTTAGAGATACTTTTAAATTAAACAGAAAGTATATACTGAATTACTATATAGTGGACGTGTATGGATCGGCGCACGTTCCTCACGGGGGTCGGGACCGCTACAGGAGGGGCAGTCGCGTTCGACCGGGGTGTGCGCCGCGTTCGTGCGCCGGATACGATAACCGTCGCCGTCTACCAGACGGACGGGCTCACGACCGGGTTCGAGGAGAGCGGACAGCGACGGGACACGGGTCAGCGCCTCGCCGAATCGGGAGTGCGGGATATTCTCGAACCGCAGTTTGCGAACTCGTTCGAACTGATCGACGAGGCGCTGACCGTTCCGGAGGAGGTGACGACGCTGCCGTCGACGCTGTCGACGTTCGGCGACGAGATGTCGGCCGCGAGGCGGTCGCTCGTGAACTGGGTCGAGTACAACCGAACGCGGTCGTCCGTCGACAGCCACATCCTTCTCTCGCATCACCCGGAGATCAGGTCGGGCAACGGTATCGCGTCCCCCGCCATCCTTCCGACGTGCTGTGAACCGATCGACCGCTACGGGATCGCCTGGATGGCGGCCGAGAGGACGAACCGCGTCGAGGCGGCCGTCGCCGAGACGATCGCCCACGAGATCGGCCACACGATCGGACTCCAACACTCCCATGGCGCGAACATCGGCGACGCCATCTCGGTCATGCTGACGAGCTCGTACGCACGACGCGTCGGTCGAAACCTCTTCGGAGACCGCGTTCAGCCGGCTGATAGTCGGGTCTCCGAGCTGAACGGCGATATCACCGATCGCCATCTGCGGGTGTAATCGGGTCCGACCGACGGCTCCCTGCTCGGAAACCGACTCCGGGCGCTGAAATGCTCGAGCGGCTTCAGCTCGGCACCAACTGCTCCCGGATCTGCTGAGTCCACGACGAGAGGCGGCGGTTTCCGGCAGGCTGACGCCCCGTGACCGAATCGCGGCGAAGCCGCCTTCGCCACGGATGTCCGTGCGCCCTGCTATCTCGCCCGACAGAGACTGTACTCGACTTCGTCCCCGGTGACGAACGCGCGGTGTGTCGCCCGTGCGAGGTGACCGTTCCGGCGGACGTGGTGTTCGGGGACGAGCGGGAGGGGAACGGGACGGAACCCGTCGGTACGCATCGCGCGGAAGCTCGTGTACCGTCCGACCGGTTTCTCTCCACGGAACACGGACAGTCGGCCGTCCTCGCCGCGACTGTACCGATACCGGAACGCCGTCGGCTCGGGACCGGGACAGCATAACGTTTCGACGCTGTCGAGGACCGCGACGGTCTCGCCGCCGACGTCGAGGACCAGCGAGGGATCGTCGCCGTCTACGGCCGTTTCGTACCACTCGATTCGACCGGAGGTACCGAGACAGGCGAAGCTCTCGTCGGTCAGCCTGATGCGATCCTCGATACTGTAAAACTGTCTGGCACCGCCACGTCGGGACGCGAGAAGGAACGGCGACTCGAGAACCTCCTTCAGCTCGTCGTTCGTCCACCGGTCCGCAACGAGTACCGGAACGTGTCCCCGATACACAGCGGTCGCGATCCTCGAGACGAGAGTCAGTGGCGCACTGTCGGGTGGGTAGACGAGGTGCAACGGCGCGTCGACGCCGTCGGGCCGCCGACGGCGAGCGTCACGTCGCCGTCCGACCGGAGCGTGAATCCTCGGCTCTCGAGGTCGTCCGTTACGACGCCCAGGCGACGAGTTGCTGGATGAACCATTACCTCGAGTAGCGAGTCGAGGGAGATAACGTTTCTCGCGACCCGACGATCGGACTCGCGGCGGGACCGCGTTCGGATCGCACCGCTATCGTTTCGGCTGCTACTCTACACACATCGCTCGCTCGTTCCGGACGGGGATCACACCGATACGCTCACGGTTAGCCCGGCATCTCGAAGCCGATCGACGAGCGACTCGCCGATTCCAGATGCTGGCGTCAGTACGCCCCCCTCGAGCGGCGTTGCGGTTTCGTTACGGACGAGACACATCGCGGCCTCGCCGAGCATCCGTGCGGTCGCGCCGTACCCCGGGTCGACGTCCGCGCGAATCGTCCCCTCGACGACGAACGGACCGTCGGTGGCCGTCCCGCGACCGAAGAGCCGAACAGCGAAGTGGCCGCTCTCGATCTGTTCCCTGCTCGGTCCCTCTCCGGGGTCGGGGAACACGAACCGCTGTAACCCGGCTCGAACCGGATCGATCGTCATTCCGGCAGCCGCCAGCCCGAACCCGCCGGCGACGAGGGTCGCGACTGCCCCACCTCGGATTCCGCTCCCGGTCGGGACGGCCTCGGTACAGCGAAACTCACGACCCCACGGATACTCGAGAAGTGCGTTGGTGCGTCGGATCACGCGCTCGTTCACGGCGGCCATCGGCGACGGTGCGGTCCACACCGATCGCAGCGGGTCCCACTTTGGACGCCGCTGCTCGCTCGAGTCGACGCCGGTGCGCTCCCCGGGTGGCGCGAGTGAGTACGGGTTCCGGAGGGCCTGCCGAGCGATCGGATCGGTCGACGCGGCGTCGAACATCGCGACCGCGCTGGCTACCGTTCCGCCGCTGACGCCGCCGCGCCCGTCCACGTAGAGCCGAACCAGGTCACACGGCGTCCCGAACTCGTCGACCGAAGCCGACTGCACAGCCATCGTCCCGATGTCGGCGGGGATCGAGTCCACGCCGCAGCTGTGGACGATTCGGCTCCCCGCTTCGACGGCGTCCTCGTGGTACCGATCGATCATCTCCCGGATCCAGTTGAGTTCGCCCGTGAGATCGCAGTAGTCGGTTCCGGCCTCGACACACGCCTCGACCAGCGGCGTTCCGTACGTCGTGTACGGACCGACGGTCGTACAGACGACGCGCGTGCTGTCGGCGATCTCCTGAAGACCTTCTCGATCCGTCGCATCGCCAAGGACGATCGGGAGCGACTCCCACTTCTGGGCGTCAGCCACGAGGTCGTCCGCGAGCGTTCGGAGCCGGTCCTCGTTTCGGCCACCGAGGGCGAGCGAGAGTTCGTCCGGCGTGTACGTTCCGGTGAGATACTCGGCGACGAGCGTTCCGGTGAATCCGGTCGCACCCCACAGGACGAGATCGTACTGTCGGTCAGTGTTCGACATTGTATCACGCAGTCGGTCCATGGTCGCTTCAAGCGTCGGGTATCGGCGATCACTGAGCCAGCCATACGCTTGCCAGTGAGTCTCCAGCAGCACGACCGACGGATCGTATCCCCCCGGACATCCGTCTGCCTCAGCCGCCGTGTTTTCGGTACCAGACGCGCTCCCCGACCGGCGATTCGCCGTCGTCGATATCCAACCGACTGAGAACCAGCTCCCGAATCGCGTGGGTGACGACGAGCTCGAGCGACTCTCCGTCCTCGGGCGAGACGGTGACCACGCAGTGTCCGTCCCGCTGGGCGATCGACTCGATGGTTCCGGTCGACCAGCGCTCGATATCGTGGGTAGGTTCTCGAGCGTGAATGCGATCGTGCATACTGCTAGCTGGATTGCCACCGGTGTTTTCCTTTCGTCCACGGCGACCGATCGGATCTCTCGAGCTCGAGTAGGTATGGACCGCAGGTACGCGCCACTGGGTAGTGGACGGTCGAAAACTGCGAAATGGGGAGGGGTGTGCCGGCAGGGGTTCGAACCTCGCGAAGCGCTCGCTGGGCTCGCGTTTTTCTCCTTCGAATCCCGTAATCGAGGTCACGGCCCAGGCTATGCCTCGCACACGGCCTGCGGTGCTCGTCGAGCAGTTTGGCGTAGAAGTGCTCCGACAGGGATTCGAACCCTGGTCATTGCCGTGAGAGGGCAATATGATTGGCCGGACTACACTATCGGAGCGTCCGTCGGCTTTCGCCTGCACTCTTTCGTAACGCCGTGTACCGTTTAAGCGTTCCGTTTCGATCCGCCTCTGTCGAACCCTGACACGGGGTTCGGTGGCGGTTGCGACCCTTACTCGTCGAACGGCGACTTCGCCGCCTCGGGCTCGAACCCCTCGAGACTGATGATGTTCTCGCGACCGACACGGAGTTTGCTAATGTCGCCCTCGCGTTCCATCTCGGAGAGGAGCATACTGACCTTGGACTTCGACCAGCCGGTTTCCTCGACGATGTTGACCTGTTTCATCCGACCGCCGTTCTCCCTGATGAGTTTGACCACCCGATCCTCGTCGGTCAGGAGTTCCTCCTCGGTGAGCGACCCCGGCTCGGTCTGCTCCTCCGGCTCCGCGGCCGCCGCGCCGGCCCCCGACGGCTCCGCTCGAGGGCCGGTCGGCTCGTCGATCTCACCAGGGGAGTCGTCCGGTGGTGCTTCGTTCCGCCTGGTTCGGTACCACGCGGCGGCGACGACGGCGCCGAGAACGACCGCGGTGGTGCCGAGCATCACCGGCCACGAGAGCAGGGTTCCGTCGCTCGAGCCGCCGGTCGTTCCCGCGGTGCCGTCGCTTCCGATGTCGTCGGCGTCCTGGAGCACGACGCGGGGGTGACCGTCGAGGAACTCCTGCTCGCCGGTCCAGGTCATCGAACTGGCGTTCTCCATCGTGGTGGCGGTGTACTCGCCCTCGGGATCGGCGTCGGTGAGCACGAGGTCGTCGCCGGGTTCGACCACGAGCGACTGATCGGAGCCGAGGTACATGTTCTGGAACACGTCGCCGACGACGATGCGGTCGTCCTCGACGTCGGCGAACCCCTCCCAGACGAACGACATCTCGATGACGCCCATCGCGCCGGGTCGGTACTCGGTCGACGCCGAGCGGTTGAACGCGGTCGCCTCCATCTCGCGGTCGGTCGTCTCCTCGCCGGTGTCGGTCAGCGCCTCGGCCTGATCGGTGAACCGCTCGTAGAGCCCGGTCTCGTCCTCCTCGAACTCCTCGGCGAACGCGCCGAAGTTCGCCTCCTCGTCGTCGTCCCCGAGGCGCTGCTCGTGGCGGAACGTCCAGGTCGCGCTCCCGTTTTCGTGGACGGTGATCTCGAACGTCGTGCTGTCGAAGTTCTGGGAGTCGAAGTCGTCGACGGCGTGTTGAGCCGGGACCGCGCTCTCACGGTCCGCGAGCGACTGCTGGCTGCCGTCGACGGTGCCGGCCATCGCTATCGGGAGGGTGAAGCCAGCGAGCACGACAGTAATGACGAGGATACCGACCCCGACGGGGACCGACCGAGTCATTCGTCCCCTACTACGTGCCGGAGCTAAAAATGCTTGTGAATATCGCGTTCGGTCGCTGATCGCCGCTCGAGCACCCATGCTGAGGTCGACACGCACAAGCCCCCCGCTCCTGTACGGCCCCGTATGGTCACGAACCTCGCGCAGGGCGTCCAGGCTTTCACCAGCAACGTCTACCTCGTCACCGGCGAGCGAACGGTGCTCGTCGATCCCGGCGCGAACTTCGACGTCGTCGACGCCGTCGAGTCCCGGGTCGACGGGCTGGACGCGGTCGTCCTCACGCACACCCACCCTGACCACGTCGGGAACCTCGAGGCGGTCAAATCGGCGTTCGACGTCGAGGCCTGGGGGTACGATCCGTCGATCGACGGGGTCGATCACGGGATCGCCGACGGGGAGACGGTCCAGCTGGGCGACCACGAGTACGTCGCCGTCCACACCCCCGGCCACAAGGACGACCACCTCTGTTTTTACTCGGCCGACGCGGGGGTCCTCATCGCGGGCGACCTCGTCTTCCAGAACGGCAGCTTCGGACGCACCGACCTCGAGGAGGGCGACCGGGAGACGCTGATCGAGAGCATCGATCGCGTCCTCGACCGGATCTCGCCGGAGCTCGCGGAGCTCCATACGGGTCACGGCCCGAGCGTGACGACGAACCCCTACGATCACGTCGAACTGTCGGCGCAGATGGCTCGCCAGGCCTAACCCTGGGCGGCGGCCTCGAGCAGCGCGTCGTAGGCGTCGGCGTAGGCTGCGGCGACCCGTTTCGGGTCCTCGCGTTCCTCACTCCCAAGCGGCGGCAGCCGAACCCGCTCGAGAGGGTCGAGGTAGTCGAGAACTGTCGGCACTCGCTTCTCGAGGCTGCCGTCTTTCGGGCTCGTGCTGGCGACCTCGCAGGCCCGGCAGTACCGATCGCCGGGGTAGATCCGGGCCCGCCCCGGCTCGACGACCGCGACCGCGGCGATCGCCGCGGGGTCGAGATCGTTCAGTGGCCGGGCGATGTCGCCGTAGGATTCGACGACCGCGACGTCAGTCGCCTCGAGTTCCGTCGCCAGCGACTCGAAGGCCGGGACGTACCGGTCGGCCGTGACGTCGTTGAGCTCGTCGACGGTTTCGACGGGGATCGCCTCCTCGAGGGGCAGCGCCGAAGCGACGGCGTCGGGGACGTCGACGGTGGCGTTTCGGACGTACGTCGGTTCGCCGGCCTCGCTCGGAGCGCCGATCCGGTCGATGACGAACTCCCGGTCGGTCTGCCCGAGCAGCCCGGCACCGGGACCGGGGCTCGGACGCCACAGCCGGTGGACGGGGTTGAGCCGTTCCGGCTCGCGCCCTCGCGCCTCCGCGGTCGCGAGCCGCGCGGCGTCCTTGCCGTACAGCCGCCCCGCTGCGAGCGCGCGCCGGCAGTCGTCGTGGTCGAACCAGTAGTCGTTTCCCGCGCGGGGCTTGGCGCCGACCGCACCGGTTCGCTCGAGTAGGCCCGTCGAGAACGTCGTCTTGCCGGCGTCGACGCGGTCGCTGCCGACCACGAGGAGGATCATTCCTCTTTCAGACCGTAGAACCCGGGCTCCTCCTCGTCGCGCGGCTCGGCGACGACGAGCTCGTCGGCGTTGGTCATCACCCACGGGATCGCCCAGTCGAGCAGGATGTCCTCGGTCTCGCGGTCGATGTCCGCGTCGGGCTCGAGCCCCTGGAGCAGGCGCGCGATCTCGTAGACGGTGTACATCTGATCCTCCTCGAACAGCTCTGCGGGCGTGTAGAAGTCACAGGGCGGGAGCTCGTCGAACTCGTCTTTCGGAACTGGCATGGGCGTTGCTATCGGCGCGGCGCCACAAGACCGCACCGGTCTCGACATCGGCAACGGCTCGAGCGGGCTCGCTTCGTCCGCGGTCGGCTCGCGATCCGCGACGCTATTGCCGTCGCTGAGCGAACGAGGGCCATAAAAATACGTGGGTTGCCAGGTCGTCGCTTACTCGAAGTGGTCGAGGCACTTCTCGTACTCTTCTGTGGCCTTCTCCCAGTTGACGACGTCGAAGAAGCCGTCGATGAACTCGCCGCGGTCCGGGCCGTAGTCGTAGTAGTACGAGTGTTCCCAGACGTCACACGCGAGGATGGGGTGGGCGCCCCACAGCGCGTGGAGGTCGTGGCGGTCGACCTTCAGGTTGCGGAGCTGCTTGGCGACCGGGTCGTAGACGAGCAGTGCCCAGCCACCGGCGCCGCTCGCGGCGGCCTCGAACTCGCCCTTCCAGGCCTCGTAGGAGCCGAAGTCCTCCTCGATGCGGTCGGCGAGGTCGCCCTCGGGTTCGCCGCCGCCGTCGGGGGACATGTTCTCCCAGAACAGCGTGTGGAGGTAGTGTCCACTGCCGTTGTGGGTGACGTTCTCCATCGCGGCCCCGGACGAGCCGAAGTCGCCGCTCTCGCGGTTCTCCTCGAGGGTCTCCTCGGCGCTGTTCAGGCCGTCGACGTACCCCTGGTGGTGCGTGTCGTGATGCCAGGTGACGACCTGTTCGGAGATTGCCGGCTCGAGCGCGTCGTAGTCGTACGGAAGTTCCGGAAGTTCGTGATCAGTCATAAGGACACCTCTATGATCCGTATCGGTAGCTCGCCTGTTAAGCTTTGAGGATGGGAATGCTATCACTTCACAGGGAGAGGAGTCGGTGACGAACGCCACGACTCCGGATTCGACCGCTACTGACCGCAGAGAAAGGGGCCGGCGAGCTACAGCTCCTTGTGTTTGGCATGCTCGAGCCACTCCTCGAGGGAGGGCTGATTCCAGTAGCGGACGGTGTCGCTGCGCCGGTCGTGTTCGAGCAGACTGGTGTCGGCGAGCTTGGGAAGATGGGAGTGACGAAGCTCCGTTCGGACGGTTTTCCGGTGTTCGTCGAACTCCCGGTCGACGTCGCCGGCTTCGGTCTCGAGTCGAACCACCGCGTCGACGAGCTCGTCGACAGCGGCGACGCCGTCGGCGCGCTCGAAGAGACAGTACAGCACGTACCGTCGTCGCCGGTTCGAGAGAAGATCGAAGATCAGATCCAAAGACGGGGGCTCCGCGCTCGCAATCGATCTCGAGCCCTGTTCTCGCTTACGCATTCACGAACCACCTACCGTGAGTTACCATTCGAAACCACCGTGCTCGTCTACTACAGCCGATACATTAGATGTTCCGTCTATGTATGCTATCGACTCGTCTAATTTAATGTAGAATGCTAAACAGAAAAACCCGGTCGCGAACGTCGGTAACGAGTCGGCCGACGGAGCGCTACTCGTAGAGCCAGCCGGCGTCGTGCTGATCGTAGTCGATCAGTTCGTCGTCCTCGAAGTGCAGCGAGATCTCTCGCTCGTTGGCGCCCTCGTCCTCGTGGTCGGCCGCGTGGACGACGTTCCGACCGAGGTCGAGCGCGTAGTCGCCCCGGATCGTTCCGGGCTCGGCCTCGAGCGGGTCGGTCTCGCCGATCATCTGGCGGACCTGTCGGGTCGCGTCCTGGCCCTCCCAGACCATCGGGACGACCGGACCGGAGGTGACGAACTCGACGAGGTCGTCGTAGAACGGCTTGTCCTCGTGTTCGCCGTAGTGTTCCTCGGCCCGCTCGCGGGGCATGTTCTCGATCTTGATGCCGACGAGCTTCAGCCCGCGGTCCTCGAGTCGGGAGACGACCTCGCCGACCAGACCGCGCGCGAAGGCGTCGGGCTTGATCATCACGAAGGTGCGTTCGGCCTCACCCATCAGGCCTCACTCTCCTCGAGATCCTCGGTTTCGTCGACCGCTTCGTCGCCCGCGGGGACGTCCTCGTCGTCCTCGTCGACGTCGGTCTCGGCCTCGAGATCCTCGTCCTCGCCGGCCTCGACGGTTTCGTCCTGGTCTGCTTCGTCGGCGGCGGGCGTGTCGGCCTCGGCGGGACCCTTGCCGGCGCGGCCGGCCTCGGTCCACTCGAGGTCACGCGGCTCGCGACCGAGCTTGTAGTTCTTCTCCGCCTTCGCGCTGGCGAAGTGAAGCACGGTACCGTCGTTCTGGACGTACATGATGCCCGTTCCGGGCTCGATATCCTCGCCCGTGTAGTCACAGGTACGTTTCTCGACCATTATTGTCCTCCGATGGAGTCCGCCTCGCGGGCGGTCTCGCGAAGCTGGAGTACGTCTCCTTCGCGGACCGGCCCGAGGCAGTTTCGGGTGATGATTCGACCCTGATTTTCGCCCTCCTGAATGCGGCACTTGACCTGCATGGCTTCGCCGTGCATGCCGGTCTTGCCGACGACCTCGATGACCTCGGCGGGCGTGGATCCGCTTTCGTTCTCTTCAGCGCTCATCTCAGGTCACCTCAGTCGAGGTCCTCGACCTTGTTGGCGATCTCTTCGACGTCGTCGGACGCCTCGCCGGCGTCGACGATCGCCGCGGCGGCGCTCCCGACCTCGAGGCCGGCGGCGTGGCCGACGTCGTCCTGGGTCTCGACGAAGACGACGGAGATGCCCTTCTCCTCGGCGAGTTCGGGCAGGTGCATGACGATCTCCTCGGGGGAGACGTCCTCGGCGACGTAGACGAGGTCCGCATTGCCGCGCTCGATCGCTTTGGTGGTCTCGTTGGTTCCTTTCTTTACGCGTCCGGTGTCTCGTGCGACCTCGAGGGCCTCGAGGGCGTCCTCTGCGAGGTCGGCTGGGATGTCTGTGGTTACGTAGACTGACATTGGTTGTTCACCTCTCCTACGCGCGGGCTCGCGCTCCCCTGCTATCCGGGCTGGGTCCCGGGCCGACGTCCGGTCGGCGGAAGTCCTGTGAAGCTAGGAGCATCATCAACCCCGCGTAGGGTGTACTACGCAGTAGCGTTGCCCCCCTTAAAAGCGTGTCCAAACGACCGGACGAGTGGGATCGGTCCGCACGGCCGGTAGCGGCGGTTTCGGATCGAAACTCGAGACGCGTCGACCGGCCGGAGCCAACCGCGCCGATCGACCATACGGAGCGCGACCGCCAGACCGTGACCTCTTACACCCGAGGCGACGATTCGAGGGTATGGCCGCGGACGACGACCTTGTCGACCTCGCCCGGTCGCTTCGGGCGGAGGCGGTGCGGACGAACGAGCGACGGCTGTTGGTACTGGCCGGCGACCGGGAGCGCGGGTACGAACGCCTCGAGGCGATCCTCGACCGACTCTCGGTGGCGATCACTCGAACCACGCTCGTCGGACCCGAGGATCGACTCCGCTGTGAACAGCTCTCCCAGACCCACGCCGGCGACTTGCTCGGCACGACGCGGGATGTCGTCGTCCTCGACGCCCACGACCAGCTTCAGCCCGACGCCCTCGGGAAGCTCGTCGGAACGGTCGACGGCGGCGGGCTCCTCGTCCTGCTGACGCCGTCGCTCGAGTCCTGGCCCGACCGCCGGGACGCGTTCGACGAATCCCTGGCCGTGCCGCCGTTCTCGCTGTCGGACGTCACCGCTCGGTTCAGGCGCCGCCTCGTCGACACGCTTCGAGCGCACCGAGGAATCGGCATCGCCGACCTCGAAACGAGGCGAATCGTCGACGAGGGACTGACCCATCCCGCACCGAGGCTGGACGCGAGTACGGAGCCGGAGCCGCCCGCGAACCACCGCTTCCCGCTACCGACCTACGACGCCTGTCTGACCAGCGATCAGGTCGAGGCCGTCACCGCGTTCGAATCGCTGTTCGACGCTCCGGCGGCGGTCGTGCTCGAGGCCGATCGCGGACGGGGCAAATCGAGTGCGGCAGGGCTGGCCGCGGGCGCGTTCGCCGCCGACGGCGAGGACGTGCTCGTGACCGCCCCGAACGTCCGGAACGCACGGGAGGTGTTCGATCGCGCCCGGGAGCTCTGTGAGACCCTCGAGGAAGTCGAAACGGCCGAATCGCGCCGGCTCGAGACGGCGGCAGGCGGGCGCGTTCGCTACCTCGAGCCGACCGCGGCGCTCGAGGACTGTGAGACCGCCGACGTCGCCATCGTCGACGAAGCCGCCGCGTTCCCGGTCGCAACTCTCGAGGCGCTGCTGGCGGCCGATCGGATCGCGTTCGCGACGACGATCCACGGCTACGAGGGCGCGGGTCGCGGGTTCTCCGTTCGGTTCCGGGATCGCCTCGCCGAGAGCGAACACGCCGTCACCGAGCGCACGCTGACGGAACCGATCCGGTACGCTGCCGGCGACCCGGTCGAAGTCTGGGCGTTTCGCGCCCTGCTGCTCGACGCCCGTCCCCCGGTCGAGTCACTCGTCGCGGACGCCGCGCCGGAGACCGTCCGCTATCGGCGACTCGAGCCCGACGAGCTGCTGGCCGACGAGGGATTGCTGCGGGAGGCGTTCGGGCTGCTCGTGCTCGCTCACTACCGCACCGAGCCTACCGACCTCGCGCGCCTGCTCGACGCGCCGAACCTCGAGGCCCGCGCGCTGGTCCACGACGGCCGCGTCGTCAGCGTCGCCCTGCTGGCCCGCGAGGGGAACCTTCCGGCCGAGCAGCGGGCGATGATGTACGAGGGCGGACGCATCCGCGGGAACATGCTCCCCGACGTGCTCACGAGCCAGCTGCGGGACGAGCGGGCGGGCGAGCCCGCCGGAGTACGGGTCGTGCGGATCGCGACCCACCACGCAGCGCGCTCGCGGGGGCTGGGTTCGCGGCTGCTCGCGGAGATTCGCGAGGAGTACGCGGGCGAGGTGGACTGGCTCGGTACCGGGTTCGGCGCGACGTCCGGCCTCCTCGAGTTCTGGCGGGCGAACGGCTACGCGACGGTCCACGTCTCGACGACGCGAAACGACGCCAGCGGGGAGTACTCGGCGCTGTTGCTCTCGCCGACGGGCGAGACGGGCGAAGCGTTGCGCGACCGCCACGCCGAGCGCTTCGCCCGACGGTTCGCCACCCTCTGTTCGGACGCCCTCGCCGACCTCGAGCCAGACGTCGCGCGGGCGGTCCTGCGAAGCGTTCCCGCCGAGGCCGCCCCGTCGCTCGAGCTGAGCGCTCACGAATGGCGCGTCGTCGCGGGCGCCGCCTACGGACCGGGTCTGTTCGATGTCGATCCCGGCCCGTTTCGCGAACTCGTCGTTCGCTACCTCATAGAGCGGCCGTCGACGGTCGAACTGACGGCGCGACAGGAGCGGCTGCTGGTTCTCCGCGTACTGCAGGCCCGCGACCTGGAGACGGTCGCCGATCGGCTCGACTACCACTCTACCGGGCAGTGTATGCGGGCCCTCGGCGAGGCGTTCTGCCCGCTGGTCGACCGCTACGGAACCGAGGCGGCGCTCGAGGCCCGGGAGCGATTCCGGGACTCCTGACGCGACCGCGCGGCGCTACGACAGCACCCGTCGCAGGATCGCGTTCGGAACGATATCGAAGGCCCACGCGACGAGTCGCCACCGACGGGCGACGTAGACGTGGCTTCGCTCCTTGCGGATCGCTCGAGCGATCCCTTCGGCCGCGGTCTCGGGCGAACACATCCAGAACGAGCCGTAGGCCAGCTCGGTGTCGACGAACCCCGGTTCGACGGTCGTCACCGTCACGTCCGTCTCGCTTCCGCGCGCCCGCGTCCGCAGCCCCTCGAGGTAGGTCGTGACGAACGCCTTCGAGGCGTTGTACGCCGGCACGGCGCCGTTGCCGAAGTGGGCCGCGACCGACGAAATGCCGACGAGGTGGCCATCGATCTCCTGCTCCTCGAACTGTGAGATCGCCGCGGTCGCGATCGCCGCGAATCCGCGAACGTTGACGTCGATCGTCTTCCGCTCGGGCTCCCACTCGAGGTCGGGGTTCAGGTCGGCGGTGCCGGCGCTGATGACGACGAGGTCGACCGACGCCATCGCGTCGACGAGCGCGTCGAACCGCTCGCGGGCCGTCTCGGCGTCGGCGACGTCCATCGTCGCGACGTACGATCGGGTCGGTAACTCCTCGCCGATCTCCCGGAGCCGTTCCGTTCGCCTGGCCGCCAGCCCGACCTCGTAGCCGTCGGCGGCGAGGTTTCGAGCGAGCGCCTCGCCGATTCCCGAGGAGGCGCCGACCACGATCGCTCCGCGCGTTCGTCCCATACGGGTCGGTTCGTCCCGCCGTGCCTAACCGTTCCGGAGGCGGTACGTCTTTGCCGTCGCCGCGTCTTCGCCTCCCTATGGTCGACGTCATCGCCGCCCTCGCTATCGCCCTGCTCGTCGGCGGCGTCGCCGGCACGGTCGTCCCGCTCGTCCCCGGCGGCCTGCTCTCCGTTTCGGGTGTCCTGTTGTACTGGTGGGGGTCGGGGTTTACCGAACCCGGACCGATATCCCTGCTCGTCCTGCTTTCCCTCGGCGCGCTCACCCTGTTTGTCGAGTTCTTCGCCGGATCGATCGCCGCCCGCGCTGGCGGTGCGTCCTGGACGACGACGGGTGCCGCCGCGGTCGTCGGGATCGCGCTCATGCTCCTGACGGGTCCGATCGGGCTGCTCGTTGGCCTGTTCGGCACCGTGTTCGTCCTCGAGTTCGTCCGCGGCGGCGACGTCGATCACAGCACTCGGTCGGCGTTCTACGCGACGGTCGGGATCCTCGCGTCGACGGCCGCCCAGGTCCTGCTGACGGCGTCGATCCTGCTCGGCTTCCTCGTCGCCGTGTTCGTGTTCTGACCGACCGTAAACGCCGAGTCGCTGGCCGTCGTCTCGAGCGTATGGACTGCTCGGAGGACGGCTGCGACCGCCCGGCCTGTGTCGAACTCCACATCCCGTGGGACGAAAACAGGGCCGTCTGTGCTCCCCACGCACGCGTTCTCGGACGTCAGGACGGCGTCGTCGCGGATCCCCTTCCCGACAGCGCTGACGACCTGCTCGAGGGCGGGTAGCGAAAGATCACGCAACTGTTTCTCTGTTCAAAAACCGCCCAATCGACTAACGGAACTATCCAATGGATTTTATAAATTCTCTCTGATCGCGTGTTTGGTTTAACCTCCCTGCGACTCATAGTATGGGGTATGAGGGACACCACACGAGCGACTCGACGCAAGATCCTCAAGATAGCCGGTGCCGTCGGTGCGACGGCGTTTGTCGCGGGCTGCAACGACAACGGAAACGACGAACCGGATGAGGAAGAGCCGGACGACGAGGATCCAGCGAACGATGAGGAGCCGGCAAACGACGAGGAGGAGCCCGAAGACGACGAGAACGGGGAAGCGATCGAACCCGGCACGCGGATCGAGTTCGATGCCCAAACCTCGGGCTGGATCGGTATCGAACCCGAGGAGATCGCCGACGAGGAGAACCCGACGCTCACCCTCCAAGAGGGCGAGGAGTACGAGATGGGCTGGGAGGAAGGCGACGGCCAACAGCACAACATCGAGATCCGCGACGAGGACGACGAGGTGGTCGACGACTACGAGACCGAGATCACTGAGGAGGGCGGCGACGACCAGTTCCTCGAGTTCGAAGCCAGCGACGAGATGGCGACGTACGTCTGCGAACCCCACGAGGGGACGATGATCGGCGACATCGAGATCGAGGGTAACGACGAGGCCGAAGAAGACGAGGACGAGGAGGACGAGGAGGAGAACGGCGAGGACGAGCCGGACGAGGACGAGAACGACGACGAAGACGAGTAACGCCGATCGGCCGCCGTCTCCCCCCGGTTCGCGTCCTCGCCGTTCGACTCGAGGCGCGGTCGAATCGGCCGACGGGTTCGGCGTCCGGTAGTCGCGACGGCTCAGGGGTGAGCGTAGTAGGCGAGCGTGCCGTCTTCTCCGTCCGCGCCGTCGATCCGAGCGAAGCCGACGCGCTCGAACTGTACCATCTCGTCGGGCTCGAGGGCGGCGACCTCGGGTTCGGCCCGGCCGCTGACGTCGCCGTCCATCGTCCGCATTCGAACGGGGACGCTCTCGGCCGCCGGCACCCAGTGGACGACGTCGACGTCGCCCTCGCGAACGACGTCGATGTCCTCACCGGTGTACTGGAGCGTATCGCGAGTGTACTGGAAACAGCCCAGCCCCTTGAGCCAAATCCGCTCCTCGCGCTGGGGGAGGTCGTCAGGCTCGAGCAGAACGGCGTCGCCCGCGGGGATCTCCCGAACGCCGCGCTCCTCGTGGTTGGGGTGTAGCGGCGGGTTGGCCTCGTCGGGCGGGCTCCCGCCCAACGGGACCTCGGTGCCGTCGCGAACGAGGAATCGCCGGTCGGTCTCCTCGTCGATCAGGTCGCGGTTGTTGGCGTAGATCGAACTCATCGCGAGGTCGACGTCGCTGGTCGAGGTTCCAAGGCCGACCATCGCGTCGACGATGGCCTCGCCGCGGATGCCGCGCCGACGAAGACTCTTCAGCGTCGGGGCGCGGGGGTCGTCCCAGCCGTCGAGTTCGTCCCGGTCGATCAGTTCGGCGATCGTCGACGTACTCATCTTGACGTCGTAGGCGTCGATCTGGACGTGGCCCCAGTGGACGACCTCGGGGTACTCCCAGCCGAAGTAGTCGTACAGAAAGCCCTGCCGTTTCGCCGAGTCCTGCAGGTCGATCCCGCGGATGATGTGGGTGACGTCGACGACGTGGTCGTCGATCGCCGACTGGAAGTCGAGCATCGGCCAGCAGCGGTACTCCTCGGCTTCCTCGCGCGGGTGTGGCGTGTCGATCATTCGGAACCCGACCCAGTCCCGCAGCGCGGGGTTCTTGTGCTCGATGTCGGTCTTCACGCGGAGGACCATCTCGCCGCTGTCGTAGACGCCCGCGATCATGTCCTCGAACTCCTCGAGGACGGTCTCGACGTCCTTCTCGCGGTGCGGGCAGGCCTCACCGCTGTTTTTCAGCTCGGAGAACTCCTCGCCCGAACACGAGCAGGTGTAGGCCCCGCCCATGTCGATCAGCTTCCGGGCGTGGTCGTAGTAGATGTCGAGGCGGTCGCTGGCTTTGAACGTTGCGTCGGGCTCGAACCCGAGGTAGTCGAGATCTTCGAGGATCGCGTCGTAGGCCTCGAGGTCAGGGCGTTTGGTCTCGGGATCGGTGTCGTCGAAGCGAACGCAGAACCAGCCGTCGTAGCGCTCCTTGTAGGTGCCGATGACGGCGGGCATCCGGGCGTGGCCGACGTGCCACGGACCGTTGGGGTTCGGCGCACACCGCATCCGAACCTCGTCGTACTCCTCCGCGCGAGGGAGATTCGGCAGGTCGTGTTCGTCTTCCTCGTCCTCGGCCTCGATCTCCGCGAGTTCCTCGGGTGCGAGCTCCTCGAGTCGCTCGCGTTTTTCGGCGTAGGTAAGGTCGTTGACCCGTCCGACGACGCCGCCGACGATGCCGGGAATCTGGTCGCCGTGTTCGCGAAACGCAGGGTTGTCGCCCATCAGCGGCCCCATGATCGCACCGACGTCGGCGTCGCTCTCGTGTTTCACCGCGTTCAACAGCGCGTGTTTCTCCGCCTCCCGTTCGATCCGTTCGCGCAAGTCGTCGTCCATTACCGTGGGGTATTCGCCGCCCGCTCAAAACCGCAGCGGTGTCGGCTCGTCGCCCGCATTCCGAGCGGGAGCGTCACCTCACCGCCCCCACGTCAGGCCGGCGCAGGCGGCTGCTGTGCCGTGTCGATCCAGAACCGTTCGATCGCCTCCGCCATCGAGGTGAACTCCGGCATAGCGTCGGGCTTCGTGAGGTAGGCGTTCGCGGCGTTGGCGTAGCTTGCGGTGATATCCTCCTCGGCGCTCGAACTCGAGAGCACGAGCACCGGCGGCGGGTAGTCGAGTACCTCCTCGACCACCTCCAGAACGGCGAGCCCGTCCTTTCGCGGGAGGTTCAGATCGAGCAACACCAGGTCGGGACAGGGCTCGGAGTCCTCGGGCTGCCGGAAGTACGTCGCCGCCTCCTTTCCGTCGCCGATGACCTGGAACGAGATCTCGCTCTCGGTCGCGCGAAACGCCTCCTGCGCGAGGCGAACGTCGCCCGGGTTATCCTCGACCAGGAGCACGTCTACCGGCTCGTCGGGCGTGTGGTCGTTCATACACACTACTATGAGGGTCACGTGCGTAAGACTCGCCCCTACACACTTGGTGATCGACGTCCTCTCCGAGGGACAAAAAACGCGCCGTTCGACGGGCGTACACGCCGGTCCCATTGCCGGGTAGAACGGGCAACGCGAGAGCGCTCTCGGTCTGACGGAACCCGCTGCCGCTCCGTCCGTCGGAACAGCCTCCGTTGCCGATCGGGAGTGACAATTATGTACCCGTGTCTGGTACCCCCGGTATGGGTGGTCCGAAGCATGTTGGAGAAATACTTTTAGCGGAGGATAATCCGGGTGACGTCCGCCTCACCAGGGAAATGTTCGAGAACGCGGATCTCCGGGGAAACTACCACGTCGTCACCGACGGCGTCGAGGCGATCGAGTTCCTCGAGCGACGCGGCGAGTACGAGTCCGCTCCCCGTCCCGACCTCGTCCTTCTCGACTGGCACTTTCCGAAGAAAAGCGGGGAGGAAGTGCTCCAAACCGTCAGGGCCGACGAGGAGCTCCGCGAGATCCCGGTCGTCGTGCTGACGGGGACGCAACCGGAGCTAGAGAAGCTGCAGTCGGAATCGCCACGGGCGGACGCGTACGTTCTGAAACCCCTCGAGCCCGAACAGTGTCGCAGCCTCGCCGAGGAGTTTTGCTCCGACTGAGCCGGTCTGCTGTCCCGATTTCCCGGAGCGAACGAAGAAGGGGTCATGGTTTCCGAGGCCGACACACCGGGTCCGAACGAGAACCGCGCTTCGGACGGAGCACCCACGCTCCCGGCGGTACTCGCGTCGTCGTCTCGAGAATCGGGGTCGAGAACGTTCCGATCAGTAGCCGCGTTCGATCAGGTAGTCCGCGATGTCACAGAGCAGCTCGCGGGCCTCGTTGTCCGGCAGCACCTCGAGTCGATCCTTCCCCTGCTCGACGAGTTCGCGGGCGCGGTCGTTCGCGTAGGTGATCGAGCCGACGCGCTCGAGTTCGGCGACGGCGTCGTCGATCTCGCTTTCGGTGACCCGTTCGACGTCCTCGGTGTCGACCAGGTCCTCGATTTCGACCCCCTGATCGCGGGCGTGGACGGTAATCAGCGTCTGTTTCTCCTCGACGAGGTCGCTCCCTCGCTGCTTGCCGAGTTCTTCGCTTGGCACGGTCAGATCGAGCACGTCGTCGTGGATCTGGAAGGCGCGCCCGATGTCGAGCCCGTAGCCGTACAGCGCGTCGATCGTCTCCTGGTCCGCTCCCTGCAAGATTGCCGGGAGACACGCCGACGCGGCGTAGAGGACGGCGGTCTTCTGTTCGACCATCTCGAGGTACTCCTCGGGCGTGACGTCGTCGCGTTGCTCGAAGTCGACGTCCAGGGACTGTCCCTCGCAGATCTTCGTACACGTCGTCGCGAGGATTTCAAGGGCGTCGACCGCTCTGTCTGACGCCGCCCCGGTCTCGAGCATGATCTCGAACGCCTTCGAGTAGAGCGTGTCGCCCGCGAGGATCGCCGTCTCGAGGTCGTACTCGCGGTGGACCGACGGGACCCCGCGACGGAGGTCGTCGTCGTCCATGATGTCGTCGTGGATCAGCGTAAACGACTGGATGACCTCGACGCTGACGGCGGCGGCCATCGCGTCGATCGTCTCCGGCGCCTGCGACTGGGCGTCCTCGCCGTCCGCGGCCGGTGGGTCCGCGCGTCCGTCGAGGGTGGGAAACTCCCGGTAGTCCGTCGAGAGCGGCTCGACGTCGGCGAGTGCTTCCGCGGTTGTCAGCAGGATCGTCGGGCGGAGCCGTTTGCCACCCGCGTCCAGCAGGTACCGTGAAGCCTCGTAGAGCCGTTCCGGCCGCTGGATCGGAAGCGCTTCGGGGATCGCCTCGTTGACCAGTTTGCGGCGCTGGTTGACGGCCTCGAGCACCGCTTCCTCGCGTGCCTCGGGAATCGTCATATCAGTCGACAAGCTGGATGAGGTTGCCGTTGCGGGTCACGTGCAGGTCGCGGCCCATCCTGTATCCCTCGCTCTCGCAGAGGTCGACGTAGCTGGAGAACCCTTTCAGGTCCTGGTGGGCGGGGATGATGTGCTGGGGCTGGAGCGCGTCGAGCATCTCGTAGTGGCCCTCCTGGCAGAGGTGACCCGAGACGTGGACGTCGTCGTAGACGCGGGCACCCTGCATGCCCAGCAGCTTCTCGGCCTGGTAGCGCTGGCCCTCGTTGGTCGGCTCCGGAATCACGCGAGCGGAGAAGACGACCTTGTCGCCGTCGTCCAGTTCGTATGGCGTCTCGCCGCGGGCCATCCGGGTGAGCATCGCGCGGGGCTCGCCCTGGTGGCCCGTTACGACCGGCAGAAAGTTCTCCTTGCCCTCGTTCATGATCCGCTTGAACGTGCGATCGACGGATTTGCGGTGGCCGAACATGCCGAGATCGTCCGGGAAGTCGACGAAGTCCAGTCGCTCGGCCGTGCCCGAGTACTTCTCCATCGAGCGACCCAGCAGCACGGGCTGGCGGCCGATGTCCTTCGCGAACTCGACGAGGCTCGTGACCCGGGAGATGTGACTCGAGAACGTCGTCGCGACGATCCCGCCGTCGTAGTCCTCCATGCTGTAGAGGACGTCTCGGAGGTGTTCGCGGGCGACGTTCTCGCTCGGGGTCCGCCCCTTCTTGTTCGCGTTCGTACAGTCTTCGATGTAACACAGCACGCCGTTGCCCTCGCGACCGATCTCGCGGAACCGCTCCATGTCGATCGGGTCACCGATGACGGGCGTGTGGTCCATGCGCTTGTCGAGCCCGTAGACGACCGCGCCCTCGGGGGTGTGGAGCACGGGGTTGATCGCGTCGATGATCGAGTGGGTGACGTTGACGAACTCGAGGTCGACCTGGCCGGAGTCGCCGATCGACATCGTCTCGCCGGCGTCCATCTTCACGAGGTCGTTCTCGACGCCGAACTTCTGTTCGCCCTCGATCTGCTGTTTGACGAGTTCGATCGTGAACGGCGTGGCGACGATCGGTGCGTCGTACCGGTGGGCCAGTTTGGAGATGGCGCCGATGTGATCCAGGTGGCCGTGGGTCGGGACGATCGCCTGGACGTCACCCTCGAGGTCGCTCATGATCCGATCGTCCGGAATCGCGCCCATGTCGATCAGATCCAGACTGTGCATCCGCTCGGTCTCGACGTTGTCGTGGATGAGAACCTGCGAGAGGTTCAGCCCCATGTCGAAGATGACGACGTCGTCGCCGGCGCGAACGGCAGTCATCTGCCGTCCGACTTCCTCGTAACCGCCAATCGTTGCAATTTCGATTTCCATAGTTGCTAGCACTGAAAGCCGCGTGTGGACTCTCACTGAAACGGTCCGCGGACTCCCGGTTGTGCGGCCCCGGCGTCTTACAGCGCGTCGGCCATCCCGCTATGCGCTCGCGGCGGTGTACTCCGCCAACCGGCCCACAGGAACGCTGTGGGCCGCAAGCGCACTTGCCCGCGGGTACGTTGCTTCTCCCTACACGCTCGGATGTTAAAAACACAGTGGGTTGGGTCCCGGCGAGCGCGCCGAGCCGTCGATCGGCTATCGAACCGCTCGATTATTTGCTTTTGGCCGAAAGTAGTTGACGAATGCGGATCGAGGTGTCGACGGCTTCGCAATCGGTTCCGAAACACCAACGTTTCTTAGCGCTCGCGGAAAACCATCGTCCGATGACGAAGGATCTCGAGCGCGACCTGGGGCTGTCTGCCGTAATCGCGATCAGCATGGGCGCGATGATCGGCAGCGGAATCTTCATCCTGCCCGGGATCGCGATGGCCGAAGCCGGCCCCGCCGTGATCCTCGCATTCGTGGTCGCGGCGATCCTGGTCGTTCCCGCCGCGCTCAGCATCGCCGAGCTGGGGACGGCGATGCCGGAAGCTGGCGGGGACTACGTCTTCATCGAGCGAGGGATGGGGCCGGCGATGGGGACAATCGCCGGGCTCGGGACCTGGCTCATGCTGATGTTGAAGGGGGCACTCGCGCTCGTCGGCGGCATGTTTTACCTCGAAGCCGTGATGGCGCTGCCGAGCGTCGAGGCGGTGGCGGTGACGTTCGCGGTCGTTCTCATCGCTATCAACCTGATCGGGGTCAAACAGACCGGCGGACTACAACTGATCATGGTCGTCGTCATGCTGGTGATCCTGTCGGTGTTCGTCGCCGGATCGATCATCCAGGTCGACGGCGCGAACTACGATCCGTTCTTCACCGAGGGGATGGGCGGCGTGTTCACCGCGACCGCGACCGTGCTCGTCTCCTACGCCGGCGTCACGAAGGTCGCGGCCGTCGCCGAGGAGATCGAGGACCCGGGCCGGAACCTTCCGCTTGGACTCCTCGTCTCGCTGGTCGCGACCTCGATCCTCTACGCCCTGTTAGTGTTCGTCCTCGTCGGCGTCATCGAGGGCGAAGCGCTGGCCGGGGAGGAGGCGCCGATGGCCGAGGCGGTCGACCTGCTGTTTGGCGAACTGTTCCTGTACGCGATCGTTCTGGCCGCACTGCTAGCCCTGGTCAGTACCGCCAACGCGGGTATCCTGACGGCCTCGCGGTATCCGCTCGCGTTGAGTCGCGACGATCTCTTTCTGGACGTCTTCGAGTATATCCACCCGCGATTCGCGACTCCGGCGGTCGCGATCCTCTCCACCGGCGGGATCATGATTCTCGCGATCCTCACGCTCGACGTCGAACAGATCGCCAAATCCGCCGGCGCCTTCCAGATCCTCGTCTACATCCTGGTCTGTGGTGCTCTCATCGCCTTTCGCGAACGCGATCTGGAATGGTACGACCCCGAGTTCTCCACGCCCGGCTACCCGTGGGTCCAGCTGTTCGGCATCGCTTCGGGCGTGTTCATCATCTCCCGGATGGAGCTGCTCCCGATCGTCGGCTCGGTCGGGATCGTCATTGGCGGGTTCGTCTGGTACAAACTGTACGCCCAGGAACGTGTCGAGCGCGAGGGAATCGCGAAAGGCCTCGCGCGCCGCGAAGCGGGACGACAGTTCGTCCGCGACACGGAAGCCCAGCTCGAGCGATCCGACCAGTACGAAGTCCTCATCCCGATCCGACGGGACGTCACCCGCGAGCAGGAGGACGCCCTGATCCAGATGGCTGCACCGATCGTTCGCCGCCGTGGCGGGCGGATCCGGGTCGTCCGGTTCGACGAGGTACCCGACCAGGTTCCCCTCGACACCGCGGCCGACGAGCTCACCACCGAGGACGTCGAGTTCGAGACCCGGACCGACCACCTAGTGCGGTACCTCGAGGTGCCCGTCGAGGTCGGCGAGATCGTCAGCCACGACAGCCGCCACGCGGTCGTCAACTTCGCGGAACGGACCGGGGCGGACCTCGTGTTGGCTCGCCAGCGGCCGACGAGCCGGCTCGAGACCCTGTTCGGCCGGGACGCCGACTGGATCATGGAACACGCCCCCTGCGACGTCGTCTTCGTCCAGCACGAACAGCGCGGTGAGATCGATGAGATCGCGGTCGTCACCGATCGCAGCCCCTTCAACGACCCGCTCAAAGTCGAGCTCGCGGACGCGATGGCCGACACGGTGGGGGCGTCGGTCAGGTTCCTCTTTGCGGTCTCCGAGGACGCACCGGAGGAACTGCTCGAGACGGTTGAGGAATACCACGACGACCTCGACGATCTCTGTACCGTCCCCGTCGACTCGACGATCGTTCGCACCGACGACGAGGTCGAGGGACTCTCCGAAGCGCTCGCATCGGCCGATCTGGTGATGCTGAGTACCGTCACCCACCGTCGGCTGCCGGACCTGTTCGTCGAACGACGGTCGGATCGACTCGCCGCGGCGATCGAACAGCCCGTACTGCTGGTCCACTCGAAGAAGACGCGCCGGGGGTCGTTCCTGCGACCGATTCTGAATCGGGTGCTGTTCGACTGATAGCTGCAGTTTCGCCTGCCGCCGGAGCCCCGTTTCAGGCTTCGATCTCTACATCCTCGACCCGTTCGGGCTCGAGCGGGCGGGCCTCACTTCTGTAGGTCGCGTAGACCGCGTCGGCCCACTTGCGGGCCTCGGGGAGGTCCGTATCGACGAGTACCGTCACGCCGCCGCTGTTGGGGTCGTAGCCGCTGACGGCGACCCGGTCGTCGAGGCGGCTGATCCCATAGGACGGCAGCTCGTCGTGAACCAGCGCGGTCAGGTTCCCGGTCTCGAGGAGCCTGGCACACCGGTCGGGATACGTCGACAGCATGTACGCGGCGACGTCGGGCGAGTCGATCAGCTCCGCGTCCATCCCGTCGAGGACGCGTCGACCGAACACGTCCGTACAGGGATCGTAGAGCCCGACGTCGAACCCGACGAACCGGAACCGGTCGGTCTCGCGAAGCAGCGACCGGAACCGGTTTACCGGCCGATACAGCGTGTCGTGTTCGGCAACGGTCACAGTCGTCCGTCCCGATTGTTCGAGGGCGAGCTCGAGGATCGCGTCCGGGAGCTCGGTCCAGACGCCCCGCAGCGTTCGCTCGGTCTCGATCAGGGCGAGCAGCGTCTCCATCCCGCTGGCGACAGCCGTCCCAAGCGCGGTCGCCCCGTACCGGTGTCCGTCGCGACGAACCCAGCCGCGGTCCTCGAGGGTTCGGAGCGTCCGTCGGATCGTCGACGGCGACGCCCCGGTCAGCTCGCGGAGTTCGCTGCGGGTCCGCGGACGAGCCGCCATCGCGGCCAGCGCCGGAACGCGGTGTTCCGACCGAGCGAGGTAGGCAACGTCGTCGATCGCCTCTCGCGGCGCCGCTGGTGTGCTACCAATAAACATAGTGGGCGTACAGCCCCGCTCTCGATAATCGTTTCCTCACCGCGGAGCGACCGTTCGGCGCCGACGAACGTCACCGACGCGCTATTCGATCGTCGTCCCCGCCCCCTCGCCCTCGAGGAACCCCTCGAGCTCCTCGAGCCCGAAGATCGACGCGTCAGCCTCGAGTGCGAGCAGCGCCTGGACCTTCGCGGCCATCCCGCCGGTGACGTCAGTCGCCTCGCTCTCGCCGAGGACGTCGGCGACGGTCCCGTAGGATTCGATGCGGTCGATGACCGCATCGTCGTCGTCGAGTACGCCCGGAACCGTCGAGCAGAGGCCGATCCGGTCGGCCTCGAGGGCTCGCGCGAGCTCGGCGACGAGTTCGTCGCCGCTGACGATCGTCGCCCCCTCGCCCGCGTGAGCGATCACGTCGCCGTGGAGGACGGGGACGAACCCCTCCTCGAGCAGCGTCCGGACCTGTCCCGTCGGCAGGTGGAGGTCGCCGTCGGCGTCGCGGTGGCCCGCCGAGAAGGGGTGGACGGGAACCGCGGGGACGTCGCGCTCGAGCAGCCGCGACCGTACGAACGCGTTCAGCGTCGTCATCGCGCCGTGGATGTCCTGCACCGCAACCGGATCGCGTGTTCCGACGGTCGTGCTGACGCCGTGTTCGCTCGCGTTGTGGTGGCCGAAGCTCCCGCCGCCGTGGACGACGACGAGCCCCTCGGCGAGCGACTCCGATGGGCTCTCGAGCGCGGCGGCGACGGCGTCCGCGGCTCGGTCGAGGGCTTCGCCGTCGAGCGTTTCGGCGCGTTCCTTGTCGGTGACGACGCTGCCGCCGAGTTTCAGGACGATCATTCGAGTCGCTCCACCCCCGTCTCGGCGAGTTCGGCACGGAAGGTCTCCTCGCAATCGGGCGTGTACGAGAGGGCGGTTTCGGTCTCGTCGGTCGGATCGAGCGCGACGATACAGCCGCCGCCGCCGGCGCCGGTCAGCTTCGCGCCGTAGGCGCCGGCGTCTCTCGCCCCCCAGACCATCGAGTCCAGCGAGCGCGAGGACACCCCCAGCGCCGACAGCAGTCCGTGGTTGAAGTTCATCAGGCGACCGAGTTCCTCGAGGTCGCCCGCCTCGAGGGCGTCCTCGCCGTTGCGAACGACGTCGCCGATCGCCGCGACGGTGTCCTCGGCGAAGGGGTACTCCTCGCGGAGCTTCCGCACTCCCGCGACGAGCTGGCCCGTATCGCCCGCCCCGCCGTCGAACCCGATCACCAGCGGGAGGTCGGGCGCCTCGATCGAGCCGCAGTCATCGCCCTCGACGCGGACCGCACCGCCCGTCGCCGAGCAGAAGGTGTCCGCGCGGGAGGCCTGGCCGTCCTGAACCTCGTACTCGGTCCGAAAGGCGCGCTCGGCGATCTCGGTTGGCTCGAGCTCGACTCCCAGTTCGCGGGTTGCAGCGTCGATAGCCGCGACGACCACTGCTGCGGAGGAGCCCAGCCCCGCACCCAGCGGGATGTCGCTCTCGATGGTGACGTCGAAGCCGACCTCTTCCTCGCCGGTGACCTCGCGAACCTGTTCGATCGCGCCGTCGACGTAGCCCATCGCTGCCGTCACCAGCGACTCGGGGACGTCGACGTCTGGCTGTTCGTCCGCGCTGCCGCCGTACTCGACCGTAAAGCCGTCCAGACTGAGATCCTCCGCGTGGACGCGGAGCTTGCCGTCGTCCCGTCGTCGGACGCCGACGCGCGCCCGTCGTTCGATCGCACACGGCACTGCGGGCTCGCCGTAGACGACCGCGTGCTCCCCGAAGAGATAGACCTTGCCGGGGGCGCTCGAGCGTGTCATACCCGGCCGTTCGAACGACGGCGGTTAATAGTTGACTGTGTCCGGGTGCGGCGCTCGTCGGGCCGGATTTTTCCACTCACGTCGGTCGACCCTACAGAACGGCGAACGAAACCAGCCGGTAGACGAGCCCGACCGCGAAAAGCACCATCAGGCCGATCGTCGACAGCAACACCGGCAGCGGCATTTTCTTCTCTTCGAACTCGAAGACGTGCTGGAGCATACAGTTCGTTTCACAGGGAAGAACCCTAACGCTATCGCTCCGAAGCGACGATTGACGATCGTGAGAAAATCGAATCCGTCGGCTACACCATGCTCTCGAAGTCCTCGAGCGCGTAGGACGGCTCGGCGCCGCGGCGGTCGAGAACCTCGTTGGCGAGCAGCCAGTAGACCACGGAGAGGGCCTTGCGACCCTTGTTGTTGGTCGGGACGACCAGGTCGACGTTGCTGACCTGGTTGTTCGAGTCACACATCGCGATGACCGGGATACCCACGGTGATCGCCTCCTTGACGGCCTGGGCGTCGCCGATCGGGTCGGTGACGACCACGACGTCGGGTTCGATGTAGCCGTCGTACTTCGGATTCGTGAGTGTGCCGGGGATGAAGCGGCCGGTACGGGCGCGAGCGCCGACGGCCTCGGCGAACTTCTCGGCCGGGAACCGACCGTACTGGCGGCTCGAGGTGACCAGGATCTGCTCGGGGTCGTAGTTCGAGAGGAAGTCCGCGGCCGTGCGGATGCGGCCGTCGGTCTTCGAGACGTCGAGCACGTAGAGGCCGTCGGTCCGGACGCGGTGGATGAACCGCTCCATGTCCTTGGTCTTCTGCTGGGTCCCGATGTGGACGCCGGCGCCGAGGTAGTCCTCGACGGGGATCAGCAGGTCGGCCTCCTCGTCGCTCATGACGTCGTCGTCGAGCGAGGGTCCTGCGTCTTCTTCGGCCTCGGCCTCCTCGGCCTCGGCGGGCTGTTCGTCAGCAGGCTCGACGTCCTCGTCGGGATCGGCGGCGGGGCCGGGCCCTTCGGCCGGCTCCTCGTCGATCTCTTCGTCGGCGGCGTCGAGCCCTTCCTGGGTTGCGTTTTCGTCTGTCATGTCGCGTCGTCTGCGATTCTGATGAGCTCGTTGAGCTTGGCGGTTCGCTCGCCGCCGACGGCGCCCGTCTTGATAAAGGGCGCGTCGGTTGCGACGGCGAGGTGTGCGATCGTCGCGTCCTCGGTCTCGCCCGAGCGGTGGGAGACGACCGAGTCGTAGCCGTGCTCGGTCGCGAGTTCGATCGCGTCGAAGGCGTCGGTCAGCGTCCCGATCTGGTTCGGCTTGATCAGGATGCTGTTTGCCGCGTCGCGATCGATTCCTTCCCGCAGTCGGTCGGTGTTCGTGACGAACAGGTCGTCGCCACAGACCAGCGTCTGATCGCCGACCTCGTCGGTGAGGTCGGCGAAGGCGTCGTAGTCGTTCTCATCGAGGGGATCCTCGACGTAGACCAGGTCGTACTCGCGGACCAGATCGGCGATGTACTCGATCTGCTCGTCGGTGTCGCGGCTGACGCCCGCCGACTCGTACTCGTAGGTTTCGGCGTCAGCGTCGTACATCTCCGCGGCCGCGACGTCGAGTCCGAAGCCGATCGTGAAGCCGACCTCGTCTTCGACCCGTGAGACGGCCTCCTCGACGATCTCGAACGCTTCCTCGTCGTCGATCGACGGCGCCCACGCGCCCTCGTCGCCCTTGCCCGAGGGGTAGTCTCGCTCCTCGAGGATGTCGGCGACCTCGCCGTGGACGGCGGCGTTGGCGAAGACGGCGTCCTCGACGCTCGGCGCGCCGACGGGTGCGGCGAGGAACTCCTGGATGTCGGTCGCGTCGGCGGCGTGTTCGCCCCCGCCCACGACGTTGCCAAGCGGCGTCGGGAAGTTCTCGCCCCGGAAGGTGCCGCCGAGATGCTGGAACAGCGGCGCGCCCAGCACGTCGGCGCCGGCCTTCGCGGCGGCCATCGAGATCGCGACCGCGCTGTTAGCGCCGATCTTCGAGAAGTCGTCGGTGCCGTCGGCGGCCCGCAGTGCGGTGTCGATCTCGCGTTGGTTGCCCGCGTAGGTCTCGTTGACGAGTCGCGGTACGGCGTGCTCGCGGGCCGCGGCGATCGCCTCGCCGGCCGGCAGTTCGATTGCCTCGAACTCGCCGGTACTCGCCCCGCTCGGTGCCGCGGCGCGGCCGAAGCCGCCGCTCTCGGTGACGACGTCGGCCTCGACCGTGGCGTTGCCACGCGAGTCGAGGATCCGGCGGAGCCGGACGTCGGTGACGAGCGTCATCGCTTCGGCCCCCGGTTGACGGTAAAGGGGAGCACGTCGGCGTCGTACTCCTCGGCGGCGATCAGGATCGGCTCGCTCCGATCCGTCTCGATCAGCACCGGCGCACCGTAGGAGATCTGCAGCGCTCGCGCGCCCAGAATGCGTGCCTTCTCGTATCGGTTGTGGCGTTCCTGTTGCATTGTTACTGGTATGGTGAGACCACGTCGACGAGGTCGGTGTGGCTGACGAGCATCCGCCGACAGCAGTAGCGGTCGACGCCGAGATCGTCGAGCACCTCCTGGGGGTCCTCGTCGCCCTGGTTGGCTCGCTCGTCGAACTCCTCCCAGTGTTCGCCGACGACGTTTCCACAGGTGAAACACCGGACCGGTACCATCATATGTGAATCACCTCAGCGGTAGGACTTCTGGTAGCGAGCCCGAGCGCCCGGGCCGCCCCACTTCTTCGGTTCGGACTGGCGAACGTCGTTGACCAGCAGCGAGCGGTCGAACTCCATGTAGGCGTCGCGGAGCTCGGCGTCGTTGGTGTGCTGGACGATCCCGCGGGCGATGGCGGTGCGGACGGCGTCGGCCTGTCCGCTGATGCCGCCACCCTCGACGTGGATCTCGATGTCCATCTCGTCGCGGAGTTCGTCGCCGGCGATGCGGAACGGCTCGAGCATCTTGAGTCGCGACATCTCCGGTTCGACCAGTTCGACCGGTTTCGAGTTGATACGGACGCGGCCCTCGCCTTCGCGAACGGTCGCGCGGGCGACGGCGGTCTTCTTCTTTCCACTCGTGTTCGTTACCATGTGACGTTAGCACCTAACTGTTCGCTGACCTCGTGCAGGTGCACGAAGCGGATGTTCGAGAGTCGATCGAGCGACGTGTCCTCGAGGACCTCTGCCTCGTCGTCCTCGTAGGGGCTGCCGACGTAGACCCGAACGTTGTCGAGCGCCTCCCGGCCGCGGGGCTTCTTGTACGGCAGCATGCCGCGAACGGAGCGCTTGAGGATCGTGTCGGGTCGCTTCGGGTAGTACGGACCGCTGTCGGAGCCAAGCTCCAGACGCTTGCGGTAGGTTCCGAAGACGTCCTCGGCGTCGCCGGTGATAACGGCGTCCTCTGCGTTGACGATCGCGACGCGCTCCCCGTCGAGGGCGCGCTGTGCGACCTGGCTTGCGACGCGGCCGAGAATACAGTCTCGAGCGTCGACGACGACGTCTGCTTCGAACTCTGCCATGCTCATCGAATCACCCGGACGTTGGCTCCCTCGGGGTTGTTCTCGAGCACCTGCTCGAGCGGGACGGTGTCGCCGACCTGTTCGATCTTCGTCTCTGCGGAGGACGAAAAGTCGACGGCGGCGACGGTGACGTTTTTCTGTAGTGCGCCGGATCCCAGCACCTTGCCGGGAACGACGACGGTCTCTTCCTCGCGTGCGTATCGCTCGATACGGCCCAGATTGACCTCGGCGTGAGTACGCCGGGGCTTCTCGAGTCGATCCGCAACGTCTTGCCAGACGTCGGCGTCCCGTTCCCGGGACGTCGACTTCAGCTCGGCGATGAGATCGTTGAGCCTCGGATTGGTTTTGCTACTCATTGGTTTCCTCCAAATACTGCGGGCACGCGACGAGACGGGAAACTGTCTCGTCGGTGCAGTTGGTCGCTGAGAAGTGGATGCAGGGAGCAGGATTCGAACCGTCGGGAGACGCTGTCGCGACTCCCGTGGCTCAAATCCGTGCGTTTCATTTTTGCGGCTCTTCCGTTCGGTCGAGCCGAAAAATGCAGGGAGCAGGATTTGAACCTGCGGACTCCTACGAGACAGCGCCCTGAACGCTGCGCCGTTGGCCTGACTTGGCTATCCCTGCTCGCACTTCCGTCTACCCGTCGCCCCTTCAAACCCCTTTCGATTCGAGCTGCCGACGTCTCGCCAGTCTCGCTGGAGACGGCACTGGCGAGGGACGCATCGGCGACGTGGGTTCGGGGGCGTCGGATCATATCTATAGCTGTACTGCCTCTTCGAGTTCGGTCGCGCGCGCCTCGATCGAGTCGGCGGCTCGCGTGACCAGTTCCTCGACGGTAAAGGAGCCGTCCGTCTCCACGTGGAAGACGAAGGCGTTCGGCACGTCCTCCAGGCTGACCTCCTTGCCGGGGTGTCGGGTCGAGAGGTCGTGGTCGAACTCGCTTGTCGGCACGAGCTCGCCGTTCTCCTCGACGACCCCTCGGACGATCTGGGGTTCCGGTTCCTGGAACTCCGGCAGGTCGTCGACGACCTCCACGCGCTGGAGGTGTCGGTAGCCGACCGCGACCCCGCCCTGGTGTTTCGCGTGGTTCTTCCCGCGCTCGAGTCGGGCCTCGGCCTCGGCCTCGAGGCGCTGGCCCTCTTTGAGCTCGATAATCGGAACGTTCTCGTCGGCAGCTTCGACGAGCGAGTCGCTCGAGACGAGATCGCCCGAGTAGGCGGTGGCCGGTCCTTCGACGTCGATCGAGAGCGTCACGGTGTCGTCCTCGACGAACTCGCCTTCCGGCGGGGTCGTCAGCGGAACGAGCCCGAGTCGCAGGGCGAGCTGTTCGTCGAACATCACCGACGAGTTCTCGACGAACCGGACGGTGTCGATCGCCATCGTCGGGACGTCGGCGACCATCGCGCGACGGATCCCGTTGGCGAACGCGGGGGTGATCCCGCGGACGAGGAATCGACCCTCTCGATCCCCTCGTTCGACGAACTCGACGTCGTACTCCTCACTCATGGGTTAGTAGCCGCCCTTGCCTTTGGGTGCGCGCGATCCGTCGTGCGGGATCGGCGTGACGTCCTCGATGCGCCCGATCTCGATGCCCGAGCGGGCCAGCGCGCGGATCGTCGCCTGCGCGCCGGGACCGGGGGATTTCTGGAGGTTACCGCCGGGACCGCGCACGCGAACGTGCAGTCCCGTGATGCCGGCGGCCTTGACCTCCTCGGCGATCGACTCGGCCATCTGCATCGCCGCGTACGGCGAGGCCTCGTCGCGGTTTTGCTTGACCGCGGTCCCGCCGGAGGACTTGGCGATCGTCTCCGACCCGGTGAGGTCGGTGACGGTCATGATCGTGTTGTTGAACGATGCGTGCACGTGGGCTACGCCCCACTTCTCGTCGTCCTGGCTCATGTTATTGCTCCTCCGCGCGTTCCGGGTGCAGGTCGTCCGACAGCGGGCTGTTCTCCTCGAAGCCGACGAGGTCCTCTTCGTCGATGTCGACGACGTAAGAGGGGACCCGGTGGCGCTGGCCGTCGACCACGATGTGGCCGTGGACGATGAACTGACGGGCCTGCTGGGTCGTGTTCGCGAACCCCTTCCGATAGACGACCGTCTGGAGACGGCGCTCGAGGACGTCCTCGATCTCGAGGGAGAGAACGTCGCCGAGTTCGTCGGCCTCGTTGAGGATGCCGACGCGCTTGAGCCGTCCGAGGAACTCCTCGGAGCGGCGCATGACGGTCTCGTCGTCCTGTGCCTGACCGAGCAGGTCACGAGCCTCGCGTCGGTAGGAACGAAGCTCGGACTGCGCTCGCCAGAGCTCCTCCTTATTCGAGAGCCCGTAGCGCTCGACCAGCGAGTGTTCGTCGGCGATACGCTCGCCCTGGTAGGGATGATTCGGCGTCTCGTACTGCTTAGTGTCGGTTCCGAGCGGCATTATTCGTCATCCTCCTCGGCGGCTTCCTCTTCCTGTTCCTCGCGGATCTCCTCGACGTTGACGCCGATGGTGCCCTCCGTACGACCGGTGGACTTCGTTCGCTGGCCGCGGACCTTCTGGCCGCGCTTGTGGCGAACGCCCCTGTAGGAGTCGATCATCTTCATCCGGTTGATGTCGTGCTGTCGGGTCAACTGGAGATCGTTGCCGATCTCGTGGGTTGTTTCGCCGGTGTAGAAGTCGTTCTGGCGGTTGTTGAGCCAGTCCGGGACTTCGTCGGCGTAGTTCTCTACGACTGTCACGACCTCGTCGATGACGTCTTCGTCGAGTCGGCCGAACGTCGCCGTTCGGTCGACGCCCGCTTTCTCGGCGATGAGTCGGGCGGTCCGACGACCGATCCCGTTCATCTCCGAGAGCGAGCGTTCGACGGACTTCGTCCCGTCGAGGTCGGTTTGACCGATGCGGACGAAGTACTGAAGATCTTCGTCCTCTTGCTCTTGAGGTTCTTCCTCGCTCATGTGTGGTGAATCTGTGTCTGGTGTGCGCGCGTTTCAGAGCCGACCGACTGGACGTCGATCGGGTAAGCCGACGTCGTGGCGGGGATTTGAACCCCGGAGGCTTGACGCCACATGGTTAGCAACCATGCGCCTTGGGCCGCTTGGCTACCACGACACGGTGTGTTGTATCGTCGCCCGTACGGACTCGGGGACGGCGTCCCCTGCACGTATTGCACTCACACCTATCGCCGATGGGTACTTAAGCGCAACGAATCCCCTCGACTGCGGGCGCCAGACGTTGGCAAAACGGAAGGACCGGCGCTTATTACCGACGCCTTCGTACCGCCGTCAACGCGTGTCACGAAGAACCGTCCTCGTTCGCCTCGTCGCCGCGGCCGCCGCGATCGTCGCGATCGGGCTGGCCGCGGCGACCGTTCGCTCACCGCTCGAGACCGGCGGCTCCGGTGGGACGGGAACTGGCGAGGGAGACGGAACGGGAACCGGACAGCCGCCCGAATCAGCCCCGCAAACCGGCGGCGAGATCCCGCCGTTTCTCGAGTACCTCCTCTACGCCGTCGTCGCGCTGCTGGCGATCGTCCTGGTCTGGTACCTGCTGGCCCACCGCCGGGACGCCGTTCGACTGCTCGCGATCGCCCTCGTCGTCGCGCTCGTTGCCCTCGGGCTGGCGTACGCGCTGGCGGCCCTGGGTACGGTCCCGCTCGACGGCGAGGAGCCGGCCGGCGACGAACCCGAGGAGCCGGGCATCGGCGAGGAGGGGGGTGAGCCCGGGGAGGGTGACGGCGAGCGATCGGTGCCAACGGGGCCGTTGCTCGGCGTCCTCGCCGTCCTTGCCGCCGTCTTCGTCGGCGGACTCCTGCTGACTCGGAACGCGACCGAACCGACGTCTCCGCCCTCGGAAGCGACACCCGAAGACGAGGGACGAGCGCCGACCGAGGCCGAGGCCGCCGCCGTCGGCTCCGCCGCGGGTCGCGCGGCCGATCGGATCGACGAGGGGACTGCCGCCGACAACGAGGTGTACCGCGCCTGGCGGGAGATGACCGCCCCCCTCGAGGTCGAGCGCCCCGACTCGAGTACCCCCCGGGAGTTCGCCGACGCCGCGATCGAAGCCGGACTCGAGCGCGACCACGTCGAGGAACTCACCCGGTTGTTCGAGGACGTCAGGTACGGCGACAGCGAGACGACGGCGGCGATGGAGCGACGGGCCGTGTCGGTCCTCCGGAAGATCGAGTCCGAGTACGCCGACGGAGGCGACGGGACGTGAACCGCCGAACCGTCGCGCTGGCGCTCGGCCTGGCGGCGTTCGCCGCCGCGCTCGCCGTCCTCGCCGGGGTCCTCGAGTTCGGGCTCGCACAGCCGGTGATCGTCGTCGTTGGCCTCGCTGCCGTCGGAATCGCCCTCCGGGCGCTGTTCGCCCGCGAACCGCCCCGGAACGTCGGCACGCCCGACCCCGAGCGCCCGACTGACGTTCCCGTCCCGGGCGAAACCCTCCGGGAGTCGCTCGGGGCCTTCCGGTCGGTCGAGACGAGCTATGCGGTGACGAGCCGCAGAACCGTCGAGGGGCTTCGAGCCGCGGCGATCGCGGTCTGCTCGCGGTTCGGCGGGGACGGCGAGGAGCAGGCCCGAGAGCGCGTCGAGTCCGGGGAGTGGACCGACGACGCCGTCGCCGCCGCCTTCCTCTCGCCCTCGCTCGAGCGACCGTCGGGGTCGATTCGGGACAGAATCGCCGCCGTTGCCGGTCGCGGATCGCGGTTCGACGACGGCGTTCGACGCGCGGTCGCCGCCATCGCGAGGGTCGGCGACGGCGAGAGCGACGGCTCGCTTCCCCGGTACGATCCCGGCGAGGGACGACCCGTTCGCGATCGGGGAACACGGACCGCCACGGACCCGATCGACGGCACCCGACGGCGCCGCGAGCGCGCGACGAACTACTGGCACGGAATCGGCGTCGTCGCGTTGCTGGCCGTCGGCGTCGGCGTCGTCGCCGAGGCCCCCGCGGTCGTCCTGGCCGGCGTCGTCGGCGTCGGCTACGCCGGCTTCTCCCGGGCGTTCGAACCGCCCGAACTCGAGCTCTCGATCGATCGCGAACTGAGCGACGACGAGCCCGCGCCCGGCGACGAGATCGACGTGACGGTGACGATCACCAACGAGCGCGACGGGTTCGTCCCCGACCTCCGGATCGTCGACGGCGTCCCCGCGGGGATGGCCGTCGTCGAGGGCTCGAGTCGGCTCGGAACCGCGCTCCGGCCCGGCGAGTCGGTTCGCCTCGAGTACGCGGTCGCGGTCGGCCGCGGACGCCACGAGTTCGACCCCGTGCTCGCGGTCGTCGGCGACCTCTCGCGGTCGACCGAACGCGAGTACCTGGTCGGCGCGGAGACGACGGTCGTCTGCGAGCCCGAGCTGCGGCCGGTCGCGGCCCCGGTTCCGCTGCGTCCCGCCGGAGCCACCGTCTCGGGTCGACTTCGAACCGAAGAGGCGGGCGCCGGGACGACCTTTCACTCGGTGCGACAGTATCGAAGGGGCGACCCCCTCGCTCGGGTCGACTGGAACCGCCGGGCCAGGACCGGCAAGCTGGCGACGCTGCAGTTCCACGAGGAGCGCTCGGCCCGCGTCGTCGTCCTGATCGACGCCCGGCGGGACGCCTACCTGGCGCCCGACTCCGAAACCACCCACGCCGTCGACCGGTCGATCGCCGCGGCGGGTCGGATCGCCGCCTCGCTGCTGGCCGACGGCGATACCGTCGGCCTGGCCGGACTGGGGGCACTCCCGCAGGAGGCCGACGCGGAGCCCTGCTGGCTCGCACCGGCCGCCGGACGTCACCATGAGGCTCGGTTCGCGGAGCTGCTCGCGACCCACCCGCAGTTTTCGACGATCCCGCCGACGAACGAGGGACGGTGGCTCTGGCAGCTACGCGGGCTCAGGCGACGACTCGCGACCGGGACGCAGGTCGTCTTCCTGACGCCGCTTTGCGACGACGTCTCGGCCGACGTCGCCCGCCGACTCGATTCGCGAGGGTATCCGGTCACGATCGTCAGCCCGGATCCGACCGCCGACGGCACCGCCGGCGAACGACTGGCCCGCGTCGCCAGGGAGGTTCGTGGATTCGACCTCCGACGGGCCGGGATACCGGTGGTCGACTGGCCCGCCGACGAGTCGATCGATACCGTCTTCGCCCGGCGAGCCGCGAGCGCGGGTGATCGCCGGTGAGCGAGATAACCCGCCGACCGGCCGTTCGCTCGAGCGTCGCCGCCGGCGCCGTCGTCCTCGTCGCCGTCCTCGCCGCGGGGAGCCAGTCGGCGAGCGCCCTCGGGTTCGGCGCGGTCGGCGGGCTCGTCTTCGCCGTCGGGCTGGTGACCGGCCGTCACCGCGCCGTCGACGTCGGCGCGCTCGCGCTCTTCCTCGGGGTGGTCGCCGGCGGGCTCGAGGCGACCGCGGTCGAGGCGACGATCGTCGCCACGGTCGCAACCGTCGTCGCCTGGGACCTCGCCCACGGGGCGATCGCGCTCGGCGACCAGCTCGGCCACGAGGCCGAGACGCGCCGGCTCGAGGCGATCCGAGCGGTTTCGAGCCTTCTCGTGGGGCTGCTGTCGGGGACGGCGGGCTATGCGGTGTACGTCTTCGGAGGAAGCGGCCAACCGGTCGCGGCCGTCGTCCTGTTGCTCGTCGCGGCGGTGCTCATCGTCGTCGGGTTCGGCGGCGGACGGGCGGGGTCGAGCCGTCGTCGGCGAACTCGCCACTGAGCGGCGGAGCCGCGGAGCGTGTCGGCCACAACAGTTTTGTGTACTAACAGAAACGACCGGTATGGAGCGACGCGCGTTTCTCGCGACGGCGGCGACCGGGGGGTTCGTCGCCACCGCGGGCTGTCTCGAGCGGCTTCCGGGCGTCGGTCTCGACGCCTCCCTGGAGACGACCGATCCGGAACTTCGGCCACAGGACCCGCCCGACGTGACCGTCGACGACGGCGTCGTCACCGTCCGCGGCACGCTCGAGTACGGGTCGAGCAGCTGCGGCGGGGTCGAACTCGCGCATGCTGACTATGAGGACTCCCAGGCTCGACTCGACGTCCTCGTCGTCGCGGCCGACGACTCAGGGTGGACGTCGGCGTGTACGGACGATCTCGTCGAGGAAGGATACCGCCTCGAGGCGACGGTCGGCGACGAGCTCCGGCGGGTCGCGGCGACCGAACACCACGCGTTCGGTGAGACGTACTCGACGACCGTCGACGGACTGGATTAGACCTCCGCGTACCCCTCGACGTACTTGTCGTTGATCTCCCACTCGTCGTCGTCGTTTTTGACCATGTACTCCCCGTAGTAGGGGACGCGGTTCGCGACGACCTCGCGGTAGGCCTCGCGGATCTCGGGTTTGGTCATCTCGCCCATCGGGCGAAGGTCGTCGCTGCGGTTGAGACAGCCCTTCAGGTACCCCTCGTGGGTGACCCGAACGCGGTGGCAGTTCGCACAGAAGGTCGGGTTCTCGACGGGGTCGACGATCTCGACCATTCCGCCGTCTACCCAGTAGCGCTTGCGATCGTGCATCTCCCGGTGTTCGATCTCGTCGGCCTGCTCGGCGAGCCAGTCGTGGACCCGCTGGATGTCGATGTTCCACTCCGGCCGGCCAGTCAGCTCGGGCATGTACTCGATCAGCTGGAGCTGGAGCCCGTCGTTCTCGGCCACGTGGTCGACCATCTCCGGGACGTATCCCGCAGTGTGTTCGAAAACGACCATGTTGAGTTTGACGGGATCGAGGCCGGCGTCGACGGCCGCCCGCACGCCTTCGAGCACCTTCTCGTAGGCGCCGCTTTTCGTAACCGCGGCGAAGTCCTCGGGGTCGAGCGCGTCCTGGGAAACGTTGACCCGCTCGAGCCCGGCGTCGACTAAGTCCTCGGCCCGACCGGGAAGGAAGGTGCCGTTGGTCGTCAGCGAGACCTCCATCGAGTCGGGCGTACGCTCGATGATCTCCTCTAAGTCCTGGCGGAGCATCGGCTCTCCGCCCGTGAACTTCACCGAGTCGACACCGAACTCCTCGACGACCTCGAGGAAGCGCACGACGTCGTCGGCGCTCATCTCGTCGTCCTGGGGGTCCATCGGTCCCCGCGTGTCGCCGAGCCCCTCGTTGTGACAGTAGATGCAGTCGAAGTTACACCGGTCGGTGAGCGAGATCCGAACCCCCGTGACCTCGCGTCCGAACTCGTCGGTTAACATACCACCCAGTTTCAGGTGAAACCGCTTAAGTTCGCCGGACGAAATCAGCCTTCGTAACCTATTTCGGTTTCGTCAGCGGCGGTGCAGTTCCACCTCACGTGGTGTATGACTCTTGCAGCCGGCCGTCGTGTGACTCGGCATGAGCACGATCGCCGAGTTCACGATCCCCGCCGAGGCGTTCGCGCTCGGGCACACGCTCGAGCGCGTCACCGACCTCGAGGTCGAGGTCGAACGGGTCGTCGCGGCGGGTCCCGAGGCGGTGATACCCTGCGTCCGACTCTTCGGGAGCGAGGAGATGCTCGAGCGCGCCGACGACGCGCTCGCCGGGGATCCGACGGTCGAGGCCGCGACGCCGATCCTCGAACTCGAGGACGAACGCTGTTACCGGATCCGATGGACCGAGACGGTCGTCGACGCCGTCCATCTGCTCACCAGGGAGCACGCGACGGTGCTCGAGGCGGGCCTCGAGGGCGATCGCTGGCGGTTTCGCGTCCTCTTTCCGGATCGGGAAGCGCTGGCCCGGAGCTACGAGTTCGCGACCGATCAGGGGGTTCCGATCGACCTGCGGAAGATCAATCGCCTCGAGGAGACCCGCCACGGTCGGTTCGACCTGACCGACCCCCAGTACGAGACGCTCGTCGCGGCCCTCGAGCACGGCTACTACGACATCCCCCGGGAGATCGACATGGAGGCGCTATCGGACGAGCTCGAGATCTCACACCAGGCGCTCTCCGAGCGGCTGCGCCGGGCGCACCTGGCGCTCGTGAGGGAGGCGGTCGGCACCGACGAGACGCGGTGAGCGCGCCGGCAGAACACCTACTTCCGTCGGCGAGCAACGGACCCGCATGGACCGAGAGATGCTCGCGGATCAGCAGCGACTCGTCGAACTCGTCGAGGAGGAGGGGTGGGACGTCACCGACCTCGAGATCTCGGCCTACGACAGCCCGTGGTCCGACGAGGACGATCCCGAGGCGACCGTGACGATCACGGCCCGAAAGCCCTACGAGAGCGAGGACGACGGAAGCGACTCGGATCGCGACGGCGACGACGAGAACCCGTTCCGCGTGAACTAACCTTTGATGTTACAGACGGGGAAGGTTCGCGCGACCTTGTCGCCGATGCCCAGCTCGTCGGAGACGCGGACGACCTCGTCGACGTCCTTGTAGACGCCCGGCGCCTCCTCGGCGACCGTCGCGCCCGACTGGGCCTTCACGTAGATCTGTTGCTGGTCCTGTAGCTCCTGCTGGACGTCCCCGCCCCAGTACTCGTTTTTGGCCTGGGTACGGCTCATCAGCCGACCCGCGCCGTGGGCCGTCGACCCGAACGTGAGATCCATCGAGTGCTCGCCCCCGCGCAGGACGAAGCTGCCCGCGCCCATGCTGCCGGGGATGATAACCGGCTGACCGACGTCGCGGTAGGCTTTCGGCACCTCGGGGTGGCCCGCCGGGAAGGCTCGAGTCGCACCTTTGCGGTGGACGTAGAGTTCGCGCTCCTCCCCGTCCACAGTATGGGTTTCCTTCTTCGCGATGTTGTGTGCCACGTCGTACAGCAGCTCCATCTCCATCTCCTCCCACGAGCGGTCGAACACGCGCTCGAAGACCTGCCGGGTGCGGTGCATGATCAGCTGGCGGTTGACCCATGCGAAGTTGATCGCCGCGTTCATCGCCCCGTAGTAGTCCTCGGCGAGCTGGGAGCCCGCGGGCGCGGCCGCGAGTTCCTTGTCCGGCAGCCGATCGAGCAGCCCCTTGTGCTGTTGCTCGATCTTCCGCAGGTAGTCGTTACAGGTCTGGTGACCCAGCCCCCGCGAGCCACAGTGGATGAGGACGACGATCCGATCCTCCTCGAGCCCGAACGCCTCGCCCACGCCGTCGTCGAAGACGTCGGTCACGCGCTGGACCTCGAGGAAGTGATTTCCCGAGCCCAGCGAGCCGATCTGGTTCTTGCCGCGGTCCTTGGCCTTCTGGCTCACCTTGTCGGGATCGGCGCCCTCGCGCATCCCCTCGTCCTCACAGTGCAGGAGGTCGTCCTCGACGGCGTGGCCGTGCTCGAGAGCCCAGTCGACGCCTCGAGCGAGGATCTCGTCGACGGTGTCGATGTCAGCCTCGACGATCCCGCCGCCGCCGAGTCCGGAGGGAACGTTGGCAAAGAGGGAGTCGACGAGCTCCTCCTCGCGGCCCTGGAGTTCGTCGTAGGTGAGGTTCGTCCGCATCATTCTTACGCCGCAATTGATGTCGTAACCAACCGCTCCAGGGGAGATACAGCCGTTCTCGGCGTCGAGCGCGCCGACTCCCCCGACGGGGAAGCCGTACCCCTGGTGGCCGTCGGGCATACAGATCGCGTTGGTTGTAATCCCCGGCAGGTGGGTCGTATTCTTGAGCTGCTGGAGGGTCTTGTCCTCACTGATCTCCTCGAGTAAGGCCTCGCTGGCGAGCACCCGCGCGGGGACGTTCATCTCCCCTTCCTGTGGGATCTCCCAGACGTAGTCGCCTACCTTCTCGAGGGTGATGCCGTCGGCGTCGAACGTAGTCATACGCGACACTCCGACGGCGACGATGAAAGAACGTTCGCCTCGACGCCGTCAGTCGACCTCGGTGAGCCGGCCGTCGACGCCGAGGGGACCGCTCCCGGTGATCAGCAACACCGAGGCCATTCCGAACAGCGCGACGTGGGCCAGCACGGGGTCGTCGGGCAGCGCGAACAGCGTCAGCGTGAACATCGCGATCGCCGACAGGGCCGTCGCGCGGGTGAAGAGGCCGAGGATCAGGGCGATGCCGAGGGCGATCTCGGCCAGCCCCGCGCCCATCACCCACAGCTCCGGGCTGACCGGGACGACGCTCGTCAGGTCGTACTGGTCGACGACCGCCAGCGCGATTCCCGGCCGGAGGATCTTCTGGGTCAGCCCGAGATAGATGAACGCCGCGCCGAGACCGATCCGGACTACCGTCGGCAGGTACTGCTTGTACCGCTCGTTCCACTCCTGGAACCGGCGGGCGTGGTCGTAGACGACGTCGATCCGGCCGTAGAGGGTTCCGTGCATTCCGGCCATCCGCTGGAGGACGTGGTCCGCGCTCGGCTTCCCGCTCCCGACGAGCGCGACCGCGAGCAGTCCGCCGACGAACTCGAGCTGTAACAGCAACAGCGGGCGAAACGCCAGTCCGACGAGGTACGCCGCGAGCGCCGCCAGCGCGACGACTCGAGTGCCGAGCCCGAACAGCAACAGGAAGCCCAGGCCGACCTGCAGGAGCCGGAGCTCGACCTCGACTGCGGGGCTAACGAAGTACCCCTCGAACCCGGCGCCGATCAGGGGGATCCCGAACGAGATCCGCAACAGCCACGGGACGTACCCGGTGTACTCGCCCATCGCGTCCCTGAACGCGGCCACGTCCCGCGGCGCGGGCCGAACGTACAGATAGCCGCCCAGAACGGCCAGGGCGGCCAGGCCGCCGGCGACGAGCGGACCGACGACGAGGGGATCGGTCAGCGCGTCGGTCAGAAACTCCGCGACGGGAACGTCGTACTCCTCGTCGGCGACGTACTCCTCGTGGGCGCGGGCCGACCCGGTTGCGAGCGCGACGAGCGCGAGCAGCGAGCCGATGGTCGCGGCGGGGGCCGCGACGGGTCGCGAGCGACGATAGCCGTCCATCGCGTAGTGTATCGCGGAGGCGACGGAAAAACACCCCACCTGGCGGTTCCCGAACTCCCTCGGGCGAACTCCTGTACATCGATTCCGGAGCGACCGCAGGACAGCTCGCGGGCGCTCCGGGACATCGGTACCGCAGCCCGTCTCAGACGTCGAAGACCACGTACGCCTCCCAGCCGTCGTCGACCGCCTCGAGTCGCATCTCGGAGTAGGTGACGGCCTTGATCTCGCGGGCGGTGATCGCCTCGAGGGGGATCCCGCGAGCGCTGCCCTCGAGGCGCCACCCCTCCTCGCCGAACTGGTCGACCCGTTCGACGCGGTGGTCGACGGGCAGGGCCGCCCGGACGTCCCGCAGGTAGATCAGTTCGTCCAGAAAGTCGAACAGCAGCGCCTCGCGGCTCTCAGCCGTCACCGACACCGAGAAGCGCTCGCCGGTCCCGTCCGGGATCGACTCGCAGGAGGCGGCCGCAAGTCCGTCGGCGATAGCCGCGAAGACCGCCTCGAGGCTCCCCCCGGTCGCTTCGACCCCGATGTCGGCGGTGTGGTCGCGAAGCTGGAATCCCATACTCTCCCGTTCTCGAGCCCGCGAGGTATGTCCGTCGCTTCGACCCGCCGCCGTCGCGTCTCGGGCAGTACCGACGGCGGATGGTCGGGCGGTTCCCGGCGAACGACCGCGCTGCCGGTGGAATTATATTGGCGAGCCTGCTACACTGTGGTAGTGAGCGTCAACATCGACAGTCGCGTCGTCGCCCCGGGGAGCGACGAGTACGTCGACGAGGCCTGGCGGCTCAAGGAGCGCATCAACAGCCAGGAGGGCGTGCTGAAGCAGCGCCACGACTTCTTTACCGACGCGTACCGTCGCTCGACGGTCCACTGCTACCTGCAGGAGGACGATCTCGTGGGTTTTGCGGCCGTTCGCCGCGACGGCTACATTCTCTTTCTGGCGGTCTCGACGGAGTTTCGCGGCCAGGGGATCGGCAAGCGACTCGTCGCGCGAGTCGCCGACGACAACGAGTCGATCACCTGCCATGCCCGGACCAGCAACGAGAACGCCCTCGAGTTCTACGAACACCTCGGCTTCGAGATCAAACGCCGGATCAACGGCTACTACGAGGACGGCGGCGACGCCTACTACCTCAAACTCGGTTCGGACTCCGGACTGGCCGACCGGATCTCGGAGTTCGTCCGCCGGTAGACCGCCGTCGTTCCGCACTCGCCGCCCCGCGAGCGGCCGCTCGGGAGGGGTCCCCACGGGCCGGGGCTTTCGGCAGGATTATACCGTCACGACGACGAGCACACGAGGCGCATGGAGGAGCGAACGAGGGCCTACCTTCGGGGTCGATTCCGCGATCACTACCGCCGCACGGAGCTGACGCTCCCGCCCGCGGCCAACGAGCGCGAGTGGGGGTACATCCCCTGGACCGAAGGACCCGACACGACGATGGTCCGGCACCGTTCGCTGCTCGAACTCGGCGACCTGGAGGAGTTCCTCGTCCGCAAGCGGCCCCGCCACGTCTACTTCTCGGCGGGGCGGTTTCGCGACCCCGGCGCGAGCTCGATGCACGAGAAGGACTGGCAGTCCGCGGATCTCGTCTTCGACCTCGACGCCGACCACCTGCCGAACGTGACCCTCGGCGAGGACTCCTACGCCGAGATGCTCGCGACGTGCAAGGACGCCCTCCTTCGCCTGCTGGATTTCCTCGAGGACGACTTCGCGTTCGAGGAGCTGGAGATCGTCTTCTCGGGCGGGCGGGGGTACCACGTGCACGTCCGCGACGAGTCGATCCGGCACTTCGACCGGGAGCACCGTCGGGAGGTCGTCGACTACGTCCGCGGGATCGGCCTCGAGTTCGAGGAGCTGATCGAGACCGAGACCGTCGCCGGACTCGGCCGCAAGACCCCGACCGAACGCCGCACCCTGCGAACCGAGGGTGGCTGGGGCGCCCGCACCCACGACCGGTTTATGGCCTTCGTCGACGAGCTGCTCGCCCTCGAGGAGGACGCTGCCCTCGAGCGCCTCCGGGAGTTCGACGGGATCGGCGAGGGGAAGGCGACGGCGACGTTAAACGCCGCCCGGAACAACCGTGAGGGGCTCGAGGCTGGCAACGTCACCGTCCACACCGCCGTCTCCCAGCTTGCCGAACGGTTCGCTCACCGAGCCGTCGAGGCCGACAACGCCCCGATCGACGAACCGGTGACGACCGATACGAACCGGCTCATCCGCCTCCCGGGCAGTCTCCACGGCGGCAGCGGGCTCGAGACGGTCAGACTCGGGCGCGACGAGATCGACGCCTTCGACCCGCTGGTCGACGCCGTCCCGGAGACGTTTACGGGCCACGAGATCCGGGTCGACGTCACCGACGGCGGCGAGGTCGAACTGGGAGGAGATAGCTTTACGGTTCCGGAGGGTGACCAGTCACTTCCGGAGTACGTTGCCGTGTTCCTCATGGCCCGCGGCCGAGCCGAGAAGGAGAAAGAATGAATCTCGACGAGCTACGATCCGTCCAGAGCAAGGAGCGCCAGAAGGACAGCCTCCAGAACCTGCGCCCCTCGTTCTACCAGGAGGTCGGCGAGTACATCGCCGAACTCGAGGCCGAACGCGATCGGGCGGCCGAACGGGCCGACGACCCCTTCTCCTCGCCCGAGGTGAGCCGACTCACCGACGAGATCGAGACCGCCAAGGACGTCGTCGAGGCGATCTACGAGCGACGAATGGGCAAGCTCGTCAAGCAGGCCAGCCTCGCCGCGGCGGGAATGGCGGCCAACGACGAGGGACTCACCGCCGAGGAGGCCGATCTCTTCGACGACCTCGTCGATCGTATCGACGCGAACAAGACCCGCGTCCTCGACGTCCTCGAGGGTCTCGAGGCCGATCCCGACCCCGAACGGGAGTCGGGTCCGGCGTCCGAACCCGAGTCGGATCCGGTTTCCAACCCACCAACCGACTCGACGAGGGAGTCCTCGAGATCGGCCGCCGAACCCGACGCGTCGACCGACGACGCGCCACCTGCGCCGCCGATGGAGCCCGATCCGACCGACGACGACGCGGCCGTCGACCCGACGACCCTCGAGCCCGACGACGCCTCCCCAGCGGCGGACGCGGGCGAAAGCGAGAGCGAGGTCACGGCCGCCGACGTTATGGGCGGTGCCGGCCCGGCGACCGCCGACGCGAGCGAGGAGGCGCCGCGACCCGACGGAGAGCCGCCGTCACCGGTCGACGCTGCCGATGACGGAGCGGCTACGCCGGATGGAAGCGACTCGGCTCCCGGCGAGTCCATTGACCCCGACCTCGAGGGTGGACAGGACGACCCGGAGCCCGCCGCCGAGGACGCCGTCGATCGCGTTACCGTTCGGATGACCCGCGACGTCGGGTCGATCCTCGGCGTCGACGACCGCGAGTACACGCTCTCCTCCGACGACGTCGTCATGCTCCCCGAACAGAACGCCTCGCCCCTGCTCGAGCGCGACGCGGCCGAACGGCTCGACTGAGGGCCGGGCCCGTCGGACGCAACCGGAAGGCATACGACGTCTCCGTCGAAGGGACGGTATGCTCGAAACCGGCGACGACGCACCCGAGTTCGTACTACAAAACCAACACGGCGAGACGGTTCGCCGTTCGGAGTTCGACGGCCGACTCGTCGTCTACTTCTATCCGCGAGCGGGCACCGACGGCTGTACGACCGAGGCTCGAGAGTTCGAGGCGGCTCGAGAGGAGTTCGAAGACCGCGGCGTCGATATCGTCGGGATCAGCGACGACTCGGTCGCGGACCTCGAGTCGTTCGCCGCCGACCACGACCTCGAGTTCGACCTGCTCTCCGATCCCGAGGGAGAGGTCGCGACGCTGTACGAGGCCTACGGCGAGAAGCAGATGTTCGGCAACACCTTCGACGGCGTCTTCCGAACCACGTACGTCGTCGGCTCCGACGGCACGATCGAGGCGGCCTACGGGGACGTCTCGCCCGATGGACACGCCGAGGCCGTGCTCGAGAACCTCGACGAACGACGGACCGGAAAGGCCGTTCCGGAGCGGTAGGCTTTCGGCGGCCCGCTCTGAGGTGGCGGCGACCGCGAGGCGAATCGGTTCGGCCGGCGGTTCCGATCCCGGTACCGTCTCGATATTTCGGGACAAAGAGTTTTGCACCGATAGCCGGACCCACCAGTATGGAGTTACAACGGCTCGTCGATGTGCTCGAGGGCGAGGAGCTGACCGGTCGACAGGCCGCGATCATCGTCGCCGTCTGGATGGCGCTCACGGCCGCCTTCGGGATCGTTATCTTCGTTGCCGTCTTCGTCTTCTGAAATAGCCGTTCTCTCGACCTTTCGAGACTAAACCGGTGAGAACGAGGGCGCTGCCGTTACTGGAAGGTGCGGCCGAGCTGTTCTTCGCCCTCGGGTTCGGTGGCCTGGAACTGCTGTTCGATCTCCTCGTAGCGCTCGCGGGTCTCGGGGGTCACGCTCGGCTGGACCTCCTCGAGCGCCTGCTCGAAGTGTTCCTTGCTGATGCGGACGTTCTCGATCGTGTCCGGCATGTCGCCGGGGTCGACCGAGTTGATGAACTCGCGGCTGGCGGCCATCGAGGCCTCGCGGGTGACGGCCTCGATGTCGGCGCCGACGTAGCCCTCCGTTTCGGCGGCGAGCCACTCGAGGTCGATCGCGTCGGCCAGGGGTTTGTCGCGGGTGTGGACCTCGAAGATCCGCTTGCGGCCCTCCTCGTCGGGGACCGGCACGTGGACGTGGCGGTCGAGTCGGCCGGGTCGCAGCAGCGCCGAGTCGATCAGGTCCGGGCGGTTGGTCGTCGCGATCACGACGACGTCCTCGAGCTCCTCGAGGCCGTCGAGCTCGGTGAGCAGCTGGGAGACGACGCGCTCGCCGACGCCCGAATCGCCCTGGCGCTGGCCGCGTTCGCCCGCGATCGAGTCGATCTCGTCGAAGAAGATCACGGTCGGGGCGTTCGAGCGGGCCTTCTCGAAGACCTCGCGGACGCCCTTCTCGGACTCGCCGACGTACTTGTTCAGGAGTTCGGGCCCCTTGATCGAGATGAAGTTCGACTGGGACTCGTTCGCGACGGCTTTGGCCAGCAGCGTCTTCCCGGTGCCGGGCGGGCCGTACATGAGGACGCCCTTGGCGGCCTCCATGTCCATCTGCTCGAACACTTCGGGGTAGTCAAGCGGCCACTGGATCGTCTCGCGCAGCCGTTCTTTGGTGTCGCCGAGCCCGCCGACCTCGTCCCACGTGATGTCGGGAACCTCGACGAACACCTCCCGGAGCGCCGAGGGTTGGATCCCCTTCATCGCCTCCTTGATGTCGTCTTCGGTCACCTCGAGGGACTCGAGGACCTCGGCGTCGATCTCGTCGGACTCCAGATCGAGATCGGGGCGGATCCGTCGCAGGGCGTTCATCGCGCCCTCGCGGGCGAGGCTCTCGAGGTCGGCCCCGACGAATCCGTGGGTGTTCTCGGCGTAGTGGTCGAGGTCGATGCCCTCGACCAGCGGCATCCCGCGGGTGTGGACCTGCAGGATCTCCTTGCGGCCGCCCTTGTCGGGGACGCCGATCTCGATCTCGCGGTCGAACCGGCCGCCGCGACGGAGTGCGGGATCGATCGCGTCGACGCGGTTCGTCGCCGCGATGACCGTGACTCGGCCGCGCTCCTCGAGGCCGTCCATTAGGCTCAGCAGCTGGGCGACGACGCGTCGTTCGACGTCGCCGCCGGCCTCCTCCCGTTTGGCGGCGATGGAGTCGAGCTCGTCGATGAAGATGATCGCGGGGGCGTTCTCCTCTGCCTCCTCGAACACCTCCCGGAGCTGCTCCTCCGATTCGCCGTAGTACTTCGACATGATTTCCGGGCCGGAGATCGTCTCGAAGTGAGCGTCGATCTCGTTGGCGACGGCTTTCGCCATCAGGGTCTTCCCGGTGCCGGGCGGACCGTGCAGCAGGACCCCCTTCGGCGGTTCGATGCCGAGTTGCTGGAACAGCTCGGGGTGGCGCATCGGCAGCTCGATCATCTCCCGGACCTGATCGAGCTCGTCGTCGAGTCCACCGATGTCCTCGTAGGTGATGTTCGGCACTCCCTCGGGGGACTCGCCGGCCTCGGAGCTGACCTGCTCGGCCGGCGTCTCCGAGATCTCGATGTTCGTCGAGTCGGTGATGACGACCGTTCCGGAGGGGTCGGCGCTGGCGATTTTCAGCGGCACCGACTGGCCGGAGCTGGCCATCGGACCGAACGACAGCGAGAACGGCACCGTCTGCCCCTCGGTGACCGCCTGGCCGGACAGCTTGTCGCGCACGAGCGGGCCGATGTCGCCGCGAATGCGGAGGTTCTGCGGGAGCGCGACCGTGACCGAGTTCGCAGGTTTGACGTCGGCGGGCTCGACGCTCACGTTGTCGTCGATCCCGACGTCGGCCTCCTGACGCAGGCGGCCGTCGATGCGAACGATGCCGCGGCCCTCGTCCTCGGGGTAGCCGGGCCAGACGCGCGCGACGGCCTGGCTGTCATCGTTGCCCTCGATGACGATGTAATCGCCGTTTTCGAGGTCGAGCTCGCGCATCGAGACGCGGTCGATCGCGGCGAGTCCGCGGCCCGCGTCCTTCTGTTTTAGGGGTTTGACGGTGAGTTTCATTGGTTGCCCTCCAGTTCGACAGTGAGCACGCCGTTTCTGATAAACGTGTGCGCGTCAGCTGCGCCGTCGGGCAGCTCGAACTCGTACTGGTCGTCGCCGTCGACGACGATGACCGTTCCGTCGACGGTGTCGGCGGTGGCGTCGGTACTCGCCGTGCCGAAATCGACGGCCAGCACCGATCCGTCCTCGTACTCGTAGCGACGAGCAATCTGCTCGTCTCCACGGGTGAATTGATCGAGTGTCATGGTGATACTAACTACGGGTAAGCGCTACTAGTATATAAACATTTCTCCGAGAAACCACGGTACGGAATCGGGGCACCATAGAAGAGGCTTGTTCGCAGTTCGACGTACGGACTCCGGTCCCAGGTTCCTATCGGATCCGTCCGTTCCTGCCGGTTGTCTCGGGATCCGGCTCGAGCCTTTATACCGGTCCCCCGCGTCCGGAGGTGTATGGAAACGGTTCGACACCACGGCCGGGAGACGGCCTACGAGGTCGCCGATCGAGGGGGGACGGAGCCGACGATCTGTTTCGTCCACGGCAGCGGGGGCTCACGAGCAGCCTGGAAGGCACAGCACCGCCTCGCCGATCGGTACCCGGTCGTCGCCGTCGACCTCAGCGGGCACGGCGACTCCGAGGACGTCGACGCCAGCGCGGGGTACACGGCGCTGTCGGCGTACGCCGACGACGTCGCGGCCGTCCTCGAGGCGACGGACGCGAGTGTACTGGCAGGTAGCTCCCTTGGCGGAGCCGTCACTATGCAGCTTCTGCTCGAGCGCGACCCCGATATCGACGGGATCGTTCTGGCCGGAACGGGCGCCAAACTTGGCGTGCTCCAGGATCTGCTCGAGTGGCTCGAGAACGACTTCGATCGGGCCCTCGAGTTCCTCCACGGCTCGGATCGGCTCTTTCACGATCCCGACCCCGAACTGCGCGACGAGTCGATCGAACGGATGCGCGAGTGCGGGCAGGGAACCGTGCGGCGGGACTTCCGAACCTGCCACCGCTTCGACGTCCGCGACGACGTTCACCGGATCGACGTTCCCGCGCTCGCGGTCTACGGCGAGCACGACCAGCTGACGCCCCCGCAGTACCACGAGTACCTCGCGGACGAGATCGGCGAGGGCGACCTCGTCGAAATCGAGGGCGCAGCTCACCTGGCGATGCTCGAGCAACCTGTGGCGTTCAACGAGGCCGTCGCGGCGTTCGTCGGCGGCCTCGAGGAGTGATTCGTCTCGAGGGTCATACTGTCTGCTGTAAGTCACTTCCGCTGGGACCGCGATCCGTCCTGCGGTCCCACCGGTAAATCGTTACAGCAACCCGTATCAGTACAGGTCGTCGAGGTCCCGTTCCTCGTGGCTGTGCTCCTCGGCCGGGAACTCGCCGGACTCGACGGCCTCGACGTAGCCCTCGACGGCCGAGCTCATCTCCTCGCGGACGTTGCCGAACTGCTTGGCAAAGGAGGGCGACCAGTCGCTGAGGCCGACCGCGTCGTCGACGACGAGCACCTGCCCGTCGCAGTCGGGGCCGGCGCCGATCCCGATCGTCGGGATCTCGAGCGTCTCGGTGATCTCGGCCGCGAGGTTCGCGGGGACGTGCTCTAAGACGAGCGAGAACGCGCCGGCCTCCTCATGGGCGACGGCCAGCTCGAGCATGCGCTCTGCGGCCTCCTGATCGGTTCCCTGGCGCGGGTAGCCGCCGTACTGGTTGACGTGCTGGGGCGTCAGGCCGAGGTGGGCCATCACGGGGATTCCGAGCTGGACCATCGTTTCGGTGAGATCGACGGTGTGGGGTCCGGACTCGAGTTTGACAGCCGCGGCGCCCTCCTCTTTGAGCATCCGACCGGCGTTCTCGAGGCTGTCCGTCTCGTCGACGCCGAAGGAGAGAAACGGCATGTCGGCGACGACCAGTGCCTCGTCGGTCGCCCGCGAAACCGCGCCGACGCGAGCCGCGACGTCGTCGACGGTTACCGGGAGCGTCGTCTCGTACCCGAGCGAGGTGTTGCCGACGCTGTCGCCGACCAGGATCACGTCGACGTCTGCCTCGTCGACGATTTCGGCCGTCGGCGCGTCGTAGGCCGTTAGCATCGTGATCGGTTCGGTTCCGGCCATCGACTGCAGCTCCCGTACGGTAGGCATACGTGTGGGTTCGGCTCCCGCGAGTAAACGTCATCGTTCCGCACCGACGACCTGCCACCCGCGAGCCTTAAGAGGACCCGGTGAACACGTTCGAACGTGCCAGAACGCGTCGAAACGACCTCGCCGGACGGCGTCGACTTCGGGTGGGTGATGCAGACGACGTTCGTCGTCACGATCCTCGTCGGCGCGCCGGTCGTCGCCCTGCTATCGATCGGCACCGAGCTCCCGACCTGGGGCGCTCGAGCCGAGTTCGCGATCCGAGTGGGCGCCGTCGTCTGGCTACTCGTGGCGCTGTCGGTGTTCGCGTACGCGAAGCGCACGCAGGGGTAGCTATAGTAGCAACTGGAAGTCAATGCGCACCCGATCGCCGAACCGCATCGAGATCGGTGTGTAAATCGTTTCAGTTGCTACTATACTCGCCGCCCTCGACGTACTCGAAGTCGACGCCGGCTCGGTCGGCCGTTCGCTCGTCGCGCTCGGTGTCGCCGACAAACAGCGTGGACGCCGGCTCCGCGCCGAGCCCGCGGACGGTCTCGAGCAGTGGCTCGGGGTCAGGCTTTCGCGTCTCGACGGTGTCCCGGCCGACGACGGCGTCGACGGCGGGTTCGAGGTCGTGTTCCTCGAGCGCGATCCGACAGGCGGCCTCACAGTTGAGCGAGCAGACCCCCACGGGAACCCGCCGCTCGAGGGCCTCGTCGGCGCGGGCCAGACGGCGGGACAGCCGCGCGCCCTCGCGTTCGTGGTCGGCGATCGTCTCCTCGACGGCCGGTGCGATCTCGAACTTGCTCGCGGCCTCGAGCAGCTCCCAGAGGTTCTCGCTGGGCGGCTCGGTCGCAGCCCGGGCGTACACCGCGATAACGTCGATCGCGACCGCGTTCCAGTCGACGGCGAGGTCGACGAGGGTTCCGTCCAGGTCGTAGACGACGGCATCGTATTCGGTCACGACGGATGATACGGACGGGAACAGAATAGCGACTTCGGTTCCGCTACTCGAGCAGGTGGCGCGCGATCACCTTCTTCTGGATCTCGGTGGTCCCCTCGTAGATCTCGGTGATCTTGGCGTCCCGGTAGAGCCGTTCGACCTCGCCCTCGGTGACGTAGCCGTAGCCGCCGTGGATCTGGACGGCCTCGTTGGTGACGTGCATGGCCGTCTCGCTGGCGAAGTACTTCGCCATGCTCGCGGTCAGTCCGGCGCTGCCCGACGCGCGCTCGCGTGCCGCCTCCCGGGTCAGCAGCCGGCTGGCCTTGATTCGGGTCGCCATTTCGGCGAGCTTGTGGCGAATTGACTGGAACTCGCCGATCGGCTGATCGAACTGCTCGCGCTCCCCGGCGTACTCGAGCGCTTCGTCCATCGCACACTGTGCGAGACCGACCGACTGCGCCGCGATGGCGATCCGACCCCCTGTGAGGATGTGAAAGGCGGCCGAGAGGCCCCGTCCCTCCTCGGTCAGCCGGTTCTCGGCGGGGATTCGAACGTCGTCGAAGGTGAGACTGGTCGTGTCGCTCGCGCGGAGCCCGAGCTTGTCCTCCTTCTCCCCGACCGAGAGCCCGTCGACATCGCCGGGGACGAGGAACTGGGTCACCGTCGACGGATCGTCGCGGTCGGTCTTCGCGAACAGCACGTAGACGCCCGCCCGCTTCCCGTTCGTGATCCACTGCTTCTCGCCATTGATGACGTACTCGTCGCCCTCCCTGCGGGCCTCGGTCGACATCTCGGCGGGGTTCGAACCGGCATGGGGCTCCGAGAGCGCGAACGCGCCGACGGGCCGACCGTCGGCCATGTCGGGGAGCCAGCGCTCTTTGAGGTCCTCGGTGCCGAACTCGGCGAGACAGGAGGTCGCCAGCGAGTGGACCGACAGCGCCGTCGCGACCGCGAGCGCGCCGTAGGCGACCTCCTCGTTGACGACGGCGGCCGTCACGGGATCGGCGTCGTAGCCGCCGTACGCCTCGGGAACGGTAAGACTCGTCAGGTCGAGCTCGGCGAGCCCGTCCCAGACGTCCTCGGGAAACTCCTGGCTCCGGTCGGCCTCGAGCGCCGTCGGTCTGATCTCCTCGCGGGCGAACTCGCGGACCACGTCGCGAACCGCCGCCTGCTCGTCGGTGAGTTCCATACGCCCCCATTCGAGCGCGGTGGCAAAAATGGCCACCACTCGAGCGACCGATCCTTACCGGTTCGCTCGGTCGATTTGCCGTCGTTGTGTCGTCGGGCCGTTCGTTCCCGCGGAGACGGTCCCTTCGTTCCGGCAGTGTGAGTGTCGACCTCGCTCACCCGAGGCTCGCGAGGCGATTAAGCGCGTACGCCGTCTGAAGGACGTCGACGCTCTTTCCGCGATCGAAGACGAGCTCGTCGGTGCCGAGGACGTGCTCGAGGGTGTCCTGGGAGGCGTGCTCCGGCGCGGCCGCGATCCCGGCGTCGTTCTCCGCGACCCACTCCATGACGCGACGATCGCTCTTCGAGTCGCCCATCACCAGCGCGAACGGGTCGTCGATCCCGAGCACCTCGAGCGCGCGCTCGACGCCGACGACCTTGTTCAGCTCGAGGCTGCCGATTTCGGCGGCGTCGGCCTCGTAGTAGGCGACGTCGATCCGCTCGAGGACGGCCGCGAGCTCGTCGGGAATTTCCTCGTCGTCTCGATCGGGGTAGGCGCCTTCCTCCTCGAGGACGGTCCTGATCTCGGGATCTTGATCGGCGTAAAACGCGCGGGTCCGGTCATGGATCTCCTCGCCGTCGAACTCGATCGCCTCGCTGACGGCGTCGGCCAGCAGGTCGATCAGGTAGACGAGCGCGTCGTCGATGATCTCGCGGGCGTCGGCCGACCCGGTTTCGTAGTTGGGTTTCATCGTGACATTGAACTCGTTGCCCTGCAGGTGACAGCCCCGCCTGAGCGCGTCGGGGGCCTCCGGGAGGACTCGAGCCCGCAGGTCGTCGAAGACGTCGCGGATCTCCTCGTCGAGTTCCTCGTACAGCAGCTGTTTGGTCTCGGCGCCGTGGCCCGGCGTGAACACGCCGGTTCCCGCCTCGTAGACGATCGACAGCTCCCCGGAGTGGACGATCTCGCTGCCGAGCCCCTGGATGGCAAACCCCTTGACGTTCTCTAAGGTCTGGCCCGTACAGATCACGATCGGGACGCCCGCCTCGTGAAACTCCGTCAGGACGTGCAAGGTGTCCCGGGGAATCTCGTTGTCGGTGCTGCCGGCCGAGCGCAGCGTCTCGTCGACGTCGAGGACGAGCACGTTCACGCCGCGGCCGTACTTGGCCTCGAGGTCGAGCGCGGTAAACGCCTGATCGCGGGTCGCCCGCGCGGCGATCTCGGCGAACGTCTCGCCGGCCGCGAACGCCGCCCGGATCTCGTCCTTGCGGTCCTCGAGCTCCTCGTTTGCCGACTGCCAGTGCTCGAGGGCGACCCGCGAGTCGACGGCCGGGAAGACGTCGACGAACTCCTGGTACTCTCGCAACGTCTTCGTGTCGTACTCGTCGTAGAGCTGGTAGACGAGATCGTACCGTTCCATACTCGAGATACCGGAGAGACGAGTGATAATCCTTGCCAATACTGAGAGTCTTTCCAGGGAGTCGAGGCGACGTTCGTCGGCTGCGACACGACTATAAAAACGGCGTGCGAACTCCGAACCATGAAAAACGTTGACGACCTCATCGAGAGCGCCGCCGAGCTCGCGGGCCAGGGCCTCTCGAAGGGCGAGATCGCGGACGAACTGAACGTCTCCCGGGAGACCGCGAGCTGGCTGGTCGAGCGCGGCGACGCGACGACCGACCTCTCGAGCCAGTCGACCCAACAGTCCGCCGAGAACGGCGGTCCACAGGACATCCACGTCGACTGGTCGGCGATCGGCCGGGACAGCAAACGGATGAGATCGATCGCGGAAGCGATGGCCGACCTGCTCGCCAAACACGGCGAGGACGTCGATCTGACCGTCGGGATCGAGAAGGCGGGAGGCCCAATCGCGACGCTCATCGCGAGCGAGCTCGAGACCGATCTCTCGACGTACACGCCCGCGAAACACCAGTGGGAAGAGGGCGACATCGAGGAGCTGGGCGGGACGTTCTCCCGGAACTTCGCGGGTATCCGCAACCGGGAGTGTTACGTCGTCGACGACACGATCACCAGCGGAACGACGATGCGCGAGACGATCACAGCGATTCGGGCGGAAGGCGGCGAGCCGCTGGCGTGTGTCGTCCTCGCGGACAAGCAGGGCGTCGAGGAGGTCGAGGGCGTTCCCGTCTACTCGTTGCTACAGGTCATCAGCGTCGGCAAGGACGAGTGACGGCTCCGACGGACGAGCCCGACCGTTCCATCCGCTTGAAACGGTAACTGACGTTTTCTGTCGTGTCGTCGTCCCGCTCTGGTCAGTTGATCTTCCGTTACCGTCGTCGGCGGAACGCTCCGACCGCCGATCTGCCGGCTCGAGCGCCCGCGATTTATCTCGCTCGAGAACCCGTTCGACGTAACTGCAGTTTGTGTCCGACGGAGCGAGAATAGGCAGCGCATTCTCTTTGCGATAGACTTCTCAGACCCGATTCGGAGTGACCAAACATGGAAGACCATCTCACACGCCGGCGTCTGATCGCACTGAGCGGCTCAGTTAGCGCTATCGCGATCGCGGGGTGTAACGACGACCCCGAGGATGATCCGGAGGAAGATCCCGAAGAGGAGGACGACCCGATGGATGATCCGGAGGACGAGGAGGAAGACGATCCAATGGACGATGAAGAGGACGACCCGGAGGACGAGGAAGAAGACGATCCGATGGACGATGAAGATCCCGAAGAGGATGACGAGGAGGACGATCCGATGGACGATGAAGATCCCGAAGAGGATGACGAGGAAGACGACCCGATGGATGACGAGGAAGAAGACGTCGAGGACGACGAAGACGAGGAGTAACCCTCCGAACTCGTCCTCGAGCGGCCGCAGGGACGTTGCACCGACGTTCGGCAGCGAGCATCCGCGGAAACGCCGCCTGATCAGCGACGACGCTGACGAACGGTAGGCGGCGGTGGTCGAATAAAAGAGGTGGTGTCGGTGTTAGCCGTGGATTCCCATCGCTTCGATCTGTTCCTGGTAGCGGTTCCGGATCGTGACTTCGGTCACCTGGGCGACGTCTGCGACCTCGCGTTGGGTCTTCTTCTCGTTACACAGCAGCGAGGCGGCGTAGATCGCCGCCGCGGCGTACCCGGTCGGGGATTTGCCCGAGAGCAGTCCTTCCTCGGCCGTCTTCTCGATGATCTCGTTGGCCTTGGTCTGGACCTCCTCGGAGAGTTCGAGTTCGGAACAGAAGCGGGGAACGTACTTTTTCGGGTCGACGGGGCGCATCTCGAGGCCGAGTTCCTGCGAGATGTACCGGTACGTGCGACCGATCTCCTTTCGCTCGACGCGTGAAACTTCCGAGATCTCCTCTAAGCTTCGCGGGATGCCCTCCTTGCGACAGGCGGCGTACAGCGCACTGGTCGCGACGCCCTCGATCGATCGGCCGCGGATAAGGTCCTCCTTGAGCGCGCGCCGGTAGATGACCGACGCCACCTCGCGAACCGACCGCGGCACACCCAGCGCCGAGGCCATCCGGTCGATCTCCGAGAGCGCGAACTGCAGGTTGCGCTCGCCAGCGTCCTTGGTTCGGATGCGTTCCTGCCACTTGCGCAGTCGGTGCATCTGACTACGCTTCTTCGAGGAGATCGAGCGACCGTAGGCGTCCTTGTCCTTCCAGTCGATCGTCGTCGTCAGCCCCTTGTCGTGCATCGTCTGTGTCGTCGGCGCACCGACGCGGGACTTCTCCTGTCGCTCCTGGTGATTGAACGCCCGCCACTCCGGACCGGGGTCGATCTTCTCCTCCTCGACGACGAGCCCACAGTCTTCGCAGATGAGCTCACCCCGATCGGAGTCTTTCACGAGATTATCCGATTCACACTCGGGACAGGCACGTACCTCGTCCTGTTCCTCGGATTCGTCCGTTTCACGCATTCGCTCCCGCTGGCGGGTGGACCGTGTCATCGCGCTTTTATAGTAGTACTACTATGATATATAAGTTCTGGGGTTCCACTCACGACACATTCCTGTTATCCGTCGAAAACGGCACCTACAGACGTTCAGCGAGATGGTTTACGATTTGAAACCGGAAAACCTTTATCCGACTCTCCTCGAGCACAGGCACGAATGCCGGTTATCGAGTGCGACGTCGACGACGCCCGCGAGCGCCTCGAGGAGGCGGGCGTCGCCGTCGATCCCGGAAACACCGAACACGAACGCTGGCGGGCGAGTCGCGAGGGCGCGACGGCCGTCGCCTACGACGACAAGGTCGTGATTCAGGGCGAGACGCCCCGCACGCTCGAGTCACTGCTTCGCGAGGGCGGCGGTCGAGCCCACGTCTACTTCGACGGCGCCAGCCGCGGCAACCCCGGGCCGGCGGCGATCGGCTGGGTGATCGTCACGAGCGAGGGAATCGTCGCCGAGGGGGGCGAACGGATCGGACGAACGACGAACAATCAGGCGGAGTACACCGCGCTGATCACGGCCCTCGAGGCGGCCGAGGAGTACGGCTACGGCGAGGTCCACGCCCGCGGGGACTCCGAACTGATCGTCAAGCAAGTCCGGGGCGAGTACGACACCAACAATCCCGAACTGCGCGAACAGCGGGTTCGGGCCCTCGAGCTCCTCTCCTCGTTCGACGACTGGACCCTCGAGTACGTTCCGCGGGAGGTCAACGACCGCGCGGACGGACTGGCCAACGAGGCGCTGGACCAGGGGTAGCGCCGAAAACAGCAACGGAAAGGGCGTCGAGCGCGAACGACGGGTATGAGCGACCTCGCGGACGAGAGAGGCGATGAAGAGAGACCGCCCGGGGAACTGCCAGCCGACGTCGTCGACGAGGCCGAACGACTGACGCGGCTGGCCCGTACTGCGACCGACGAGAACGAACGGACGGCTCGGCTCGAGCGACGCGACGACCTGCTCTCCGAGTACGAGTTCACCGCCCGCGTTCGGGACGAGGAGGACGCGACGCTCGTGCTCCACCCCGAGGAGTGGCACGAGGACGGCGTCATCAGAACCGACCGCGTCGAGGAGATCGACCGGGCGATCGAGATCCAGCTTGAGGGCACCGAGGATCCCGACGACTGGCAGGTCGTCGACGAGCGAAACCGCGAGCTGGTCGCCGAGGTCAGGGCGGCCCACGGCGACGTCCACGGCGACAACGCGGTCGCCCTCGCGGACTTCTTCGGGAATCACTACGCGAAGCCGATCGAATCGGCGACGCCGACGGAGCTCGAGGAGTTCCTGACGGGGTACTTCGTTCGGAACGCCTGGCCCTCCGAAGCACAACAGGACGCGGTCGAGGAGTCGATCGACCTGGTCTTCGAGGCGGCCGACGAGCCACATCCGGAGCTCCGGGAGTCCTCAGCCGTCGAATAAAACGAAACAGTTCGGCGTCGATCACACCCGCGTGCGATCGAGCGCGAACGGAGGTTCTGACACCCTGGTTGCCGCTCGGTGCAGTACCGACTGAAACTGTTTGCACCCGATCGCACGGCCGCCGTGCGATCGGATACGCACTGCCTTTCAGTTGCTACTGTAGCTCTCGTCGACGAGCTGGCGGATCTCGTCGGCGCGGTCGTCGTCCGTGACGATCTTCGAGAGCGACCACTGAACGCCGTCGAGGACGGCCTCGTAGCCCTCGTCGGTCAGCGAGTACTGGTTCGTCCGCTTGTCGAGTTCGCTCTTCTCGACCAGCCCGAGCTCGACGAGTTCGTCGAGGTTGGGGTAGAGCCGGCCGTGGTTGACCTCCGTTCCGTAGTACTCCTCGAGTTCGCGCTTGATCGCCAGGCCGTACATCGGCTCCTTGGCGAGGATGGTGAGGATGTTGGTCTGGAACGCGGTCAGCTCGCGTGCGACACTCTGATCGCCGCTGATTGATTGTGCCTCTGACATAGTTGTCTAACAGTCATCGGACTATTTAAGACTTCTCAACTATTTTGCCCGATCGTCCCGCAGACCCCGTCCAGCAGCCGATACCGGCTCGAACGTCGTCCCGACGAGCCACGTACTCGGCGCTCCGTCGACGGTCGTCGGCCATACCGTCCGATACGATTACGAAAGGACTTTTTGACCCACCGTGAACGTTCGAGATACATGGTCAATCTCTGGGAAGACCTCGAGACCGGACCGAACCCGCCCGAAGAGATCTACGCGGTCGTCGAGTGTCTCAAGGGCGAGCGCAACAAGTACGAGTACGACAAGGACGTCCCCGGCGTCGTCCTCGACCGCGTGCTCCACTCGAACGTCCACTACCCCTCCGACTACGGCTTCATCCCGCAGTCGTACTACGACGACGAGGACCCCTTCGACGTGATGGTCCTCGTCGAGGATCAGACGTTCCCCGGCTGTATCATCGAGGCCCGTCCCGTCGCCCTGATGAAGATGGACGACGACGGCGAGCAGGACGACAAGGTCATCGCGGTCCCGAGCGAGGACCCCCGCTACGACCACATCGAGGACCTCGAGGACATCCCCCAGCAGCAACTCGACGAGATCGACGAGTTCTTCAAGACCTACAAGAACCTGGAGGCCGACAAGGAAGTCGAGACCCAGGGTTGGGAGGACCGACAGGCCGCCTACGACGCGATCGAACACGCCCAGGATCTCTACGACGAGAACTTCTAGCGGCGACCTCCCGAGCCAGCGTTCGATTTTTCTGCCAACGGATTCGTCGGAGTTATCGCCACCCGTCCGCCGTATGTGTTATGAGCATGGGTAATTTTATTGGGTGAGCCGTCGTACTACCGTCCGTCATGGCAGCAACCAACCCGTCCCCACGAGAGTCCGCGTCGACCACCGAGTCGGTCGAATCCGGTACCGGGATGGCCCACCTGACGGTCGTCCCGACGAACTTCCGTTCCGAGAGCGCGGACGAGGAGACGGAGTAGCCCGGTTCCCGATCGCCCGCCGCGAGCGCGACCGGAGATCCTGCCGGTTTCTACGAGCACCTCGAGGGCCTCCTCCGCTGGCGTCGGTCCGCAGCACCGACGCGACAGTCGGCAACGCCGAACGCGACACCGAGACTGTCGTCACCGATTCTCGAAAACAGTGTCCGGAAACGAACCTTCTTGTATGCGGTCGGACTACGGCCCCGCATGGGTTTGTTCGACCGGTTGCGGGGCGACGACTCCCCCCGAGTCGCGTTTATCGGCGTCGACGGCGTGCCGTACAGTTTACTCTCCGAACACGAGGACCGGTTTCCGAACTTCGCGTCGCTGGCGGCAGACGGTACTGCGAGCGAGATTTCGAGTATCGTCCCACCCGAGTCCAGCGCCTGCTGGCCGTCGCTGACCACCGGGGTCAACCCCGGTGAGACGGGCGTCTACGGCTTCCAGGACCGCGAGGTCGGCACCTACGACACCTACGTCCCCATGGGACGGGAAGTCCAGGCCGACCGCGTCTGGGACCGCGTCCAGGACGAGGGGCTCAAGGCGACCGTGATGAACGTCCCCGTCACGTTCCCGCCACAGCGAAACGTCCAGCGCATGGTGTCGGGCTTTCTCTCGCCCGGCCTCGAGAAGGCCGCCTACCCCGACGACGTTCGTGAGTACCTCGAGACGCTCGATTACCGGATCGACGTCAATCCGAAACTCGGTCACGAGGAGGAAAAGGAGGCGTTCATCGAGGACGCCCACGAGACGATCGACGCCCGCTTCGAGGCGTTCGAACACTACATCGAGGAGGACGACTGGGACCTCTTTTTCGGCGTCTTCATGACGACCGATCGGGTCAACCACTTCCTGTTCAAGGACTACGAGCGCGACGGCCAGTACAAGGAGGAGTTCCTCGAGTTCTACGAGAAGGTCGACGACTACGTCGGCCGCCTTCGGGAGGCCCTTCCCGAGGACGTTACGCTGATCGTCGCCTCCGACCACGGCTTCACGAGCCTCGACTACGAGGTCCACTTCAACGAGTGGCTCATCGAGGAGGGGTGGCTCTCCTTCGAGGACGACGAGCCCGAGGAGCTGGGCGACATCGCCACGGAGACGACGGCCTACTCCTTCATCCCCGGCCGATTCTATCTCAACCTCGAGGGCCGCGAACCGCGAGGTTCGGTCCCCGAGGACGAGTACGACGAGGTCCGCGACGAGCTCAAGGCCGACCTCGAGGCCCTCGAGGGCCCCAACGGCAACAAGGTCGTCGACCGCGTCGTCGAGAAGGAAGCGGCCTTCCGCGGCGATCACGACGACATCGCGCCGGATCTGGTCGCGATCCCTAACAAGGGCTTCGACCTCAAATCCGGCTTCAAGGCCGACTCCGAGATCTTCACCAGCGGTCCGCGAAACGGGATGCACAGCTTCGACGACACCTCGCTGTACATCGACGACCCCGACGCCTCGATCGGCGAAGCCGACCTCTACGACATCGCCCCGACGATCCTCGATCTGATGGACCTCGAGTACAACCGCGGCGAGTTCGACGGCGCGAGCCTGGTCTGAGGAGGCCGAACGAGATCACTCCACGCGCGGTTTTTCCTGTCGACAATACGGACGGAAACCGATCGCAGACGCGGTCGAACCGATAGTACGGACGGTGCCGTCGAAACAAATATTGTAACCCGTTGACAACTCTCCGTATGAGCGGACGACTCGTCGGCATCGGCATCCTCCTCGCAGTGTTTTCGAGTGGTCTGGTAAGCTGGCAGACGGGCTCGATGGCCGTCCTCGGTGCCACGCCAGTCGGAATCGCGATCTACCTGTTCGTCGGCGTCGCGGGCCCGCAGTACGTCCTCTCGAGGCAGTCCGACGACCCGCTCCGGCTGGGGGTAGCCGTCCTGGCCGCTGTCGGTGCCCTTCTCGCTCTCGGCTGGGGCGTTCTCGGTGCCGATCTCCACGGCGAGGTCGGCGTCGGCCTGACGGCTGTCCTCGCGGTCGTCGTCTTCGGCGTCCTCGGCGGGGCCGTCGTTCGCGAGTTCCGCACCGGTTACCGGGGGGAGACGGCGTAGCGCCGAGTCGATCCCGTTTTCCGAGCCGCTCGACTCTGCTTCGGTATGGAGGAACTGATCCGCGCTCGAGGACACGAGCACGTCAGCGCCGCACACGCGAGCACGTTCGAGGTGACGACCGACGACTACCTCACGCCCGCCGGAGACTGTATCCTGGCGATCGACGCCGATCGGGCACCCGCCGACTTCGATCCCGAGTTCGTCGAGGCCTGCCGGGACGAGGAGGCGACGATCACCGTCGAAATCGAGGCCGACGGCCACCGCGAGTCGGTCGAGGGACGCGGCGATCCCGATCTCGAGTTCACGAACGAGCGCAGCGCGGTCGGCCGAACCAGCGACTACGTAGACGACCGAACGGTCGTGGTCGGCGCCGAGTTCGCGGCCGAGGGGTTCGACCGAGAACTCGTCGACGCGCTCGCCGAGGGCGCCGAGGCGACGGTGACGCTGACGGTCGAGTAGCGGGGGTATCCCGCGATCGACGGTTTCCGCGGCCTCCACCGACGGTGTCGCTTTCGGATCGTTCGTCGCGGACAACTGTCCCGGGCACCGAACTATTTTTCCGCCGAACCAACGATTGGTAGCAAGGGCCACGATGCTCGATACACAAACCGCCGACCACCTCGAACAGCGACTGAACAGCGTCGACTCGCTCGACGAGCTCCAGGCGTTCGTCGCCGCGACGTCTCGGCAACTGGAGGAGCCGTCGACCAAACCGATCGACACCCAGCGAGAGGAGCGAGTGATCGGCGGCCTCGAGCGACTGCTCGGCGGCATTCGGGAGAAACTCGAGACGCTGGCCGCCGAGGAGGGCGCGGAGAGCTACCAGCTCAGCGTCGCCGGCGGGACGACGGGGCTCTCGGTGACGGTAACGGTCTCGTACACCTCTGGGAATCCGTAGCCGTGGAACTCGTAAGCGACGGTGAGGCGACCGCTCGAGCGAGGGGTATCGGTGGACTGGTGCTCGAGTCGGATCACCGCTTCCACGGCGGTTTTGCTCCTCGAGCCCGAATCCTGGCGCATGAGTGACGACAACGAGCCGTCGGTCAACATCAGCGGCGGCGAGACGGGCGGTGGAGCCGCCGCCGAGTTCGACCCGGCGACCGCCGACACCCGCGCCGAGCGCGTCGTCGACCGCCTCGGCGAGCTGTACTGGCAGAAAACGTACGGCGGGCAGGACGCCTTCACCTGCCTCGTCCGGACGATCCTGAGCCAGAACACGAGCGACGTGGCGAGCCAGCCGGCTCACGACGCGCTGGTCGACAGATACGGAAGTCCCGATGGGGACCTCGCGGAATCGCTCGCCGACGCCGAGCAGTCCGAACTCGCCGAGACGATCAGCTCCGCCGGCCTGTACAACCAGAAGTCGGCGATGATCATCGGTGCTGCCGAGGAGGTCCTCGAGGAGTTCGACTCCGCTGCGGGGTTCGACGACTTCGTCAGGGAGGCGGAGCCCGAACCCGTCCGCGAACGGCTGCTCGAGATCCACGGCGTCGGCCCAAAAACTGCTGACTGCGTCCTGCTGTTCGCGGGCGGGCGCGGCGGCGTCTTCCCCGTCGACACGCACGTCCACCGAATCTACCGGCGGCTGGGGATCGCCCCCGCCGACGCCGACCACGAGGCGGTACGGGCGGTCCTCGAGCGGGACATCCCTGCCGCGAAGTGTGGGTTCGGTCACACCGCCTCGATCCAGTTCGGCCGCGAGTACTGCACGGCCCGCAAGCCGGCCTGTCTCGAGGATCCCGATGCCTGTCCGATGGCCGACGTCTGCGAGCAGGTCGGCGTCTACCCGGAGACGAACGAGGTCGTCGATCCGGCCGAAGCTGCCGACTGACAGCGATTACCACGCCGCATATGCAACTCCAATATCTACACGTCCGAGTCATCTAGCTCGGGCTATATGGAGTTTCGAAAACCGTCTCCGTTCCAGTGGATCGGTCGGAACAGACGTCTCGTGACCTTTCTGCTCTCGTTCGTCGTCGTGGTGGCCGTTCAGACGCTGCTGTATCGATGGGGGATGGCCGAACTGGAGGGGCGACCGCGGTCACTGCAGGACTCGCTCAACGTTATCGTCCAGTCGCTGACCTCGACGGGGTACGGACAGGACGCGCCGTGGACGTCCATCGGAATGCAGGCGCTGATGGTCGTCGCGCAGTTTACGGGGATCGCCTACATCGCCGTCGCCGTCCCGCAGTTCGTCGTCCCCTGGGCCAGGGAGGAGCTCACCGAGACGAGGGTCCCCGACGCCGTCGAGAGCGCCGAGGACCACGCCGTTATCTGGGGATACACCTCGCTCTGTGAGAGTCTGGTCGACGATCTGGAGGCCCGCGAGGAGCAGTACGTCATCGTCGAGGACGACGAGCAGCGGGCCGAAACGCTGTTCGAGGAGGAACGGAACGTCGTCCACGGGACGATCGAAGACGAGGAGACGCTCGAAGCGGTCAACATCGAAAACGCGGTCGCGGTCGTCGTCGGCGCGAAACAGCAGGAGAACGTCATCGGCACGCTCCTCTCGCTCGCGGAGACCAACCCGGATCTCGAGATCATCTGTCTGATCGACGACCCCGAACAGTCACGATACCTCCGGTTCGCCGGCGCGACGACCGTTATCTCGCCGAAACACCGTCTCGGGAAGAGCCTCGCGGACAAGGCCCAGAACGTCGTCAGCACCGCACTCGAGGATATCGAGGACTTCGACGTCGACCTCGAGATCGCCGAGTTCCCGGTGACCGACGACAGCCCGCTCTACGGTCAGCACCTCGACTCCCTCGACCCCCTCGAGCGGACGGGGGCGACGCTCGTCGGCGTCTGGCTACGCGGCGAGTTCGTCACCGATCCCTCGAGCGAGGCGGTCGCCGACGAGAGTACCGTCCTCGTCGTTGCCGGCACCGAGGAGCAGCTCGAGCGGATCGAGCCGATTACCCGGTCTGGCGGGCGGTCCGCGACGGCGGGTCCGGTGATCATCGCCGGTCACGGCTTCGTCGGCACGACCGCCGAGGGGATCCTCCGGAAGGCCGACCAGCAGACGACGGTGATCGACACCGAGCCCGGAGAGGGCGTCGACGTCGTCGGCGACGCGACGGAGACGACGACGTTCGACGAGGCGGGGATCGACGACGCAGAGACGGTCATCCTCGCGTTGCCCGACGACGACGACGCGACCCTCGCGACGCTGGTCGCCCGCGAGGCCGACGACGACGTCGAGATCGTCGTCGCGGCCAACGACGCCGAGAGCGCGAGCGACCTCTACCGGGCGGGCGCGGATTACGTCCTCGCGCTGCCGAAGGTCGCCGGCCGGATGACGACGCTCGGCCTCTACGACGAGGACGTGATGACGCTCCGCGAACAGATCCAGCTCACCAGAACACGGGCACCGGAACTCGCCGGACAGCACCCGGACACTGACGAGGTTCGAGAGCGGACCGACTCTACGATCGTCGCCGTAAAACGAAACGGTGAGATCGTCACGGCGTTCGACGACGACTTCGGGCTCGAGACCGACGACGAGGTCCTCGTCGCGGGCACCGACCGGGGCGTCTCCAACTTCAAGACGGAGTTCGGCGACGGCGAAGACTGATACGGTCTCCTGTAACTCATCGTCGACATTCTAGGGACATCTGCCGGGTGTGTCGGTAAACGGTTACAACAGTCCGTCTGCTTGCCCGTTACCCACCGATTACCGGAGAGCGAGTGCCGATTCGATCCCCAGTGGTCGCTACCGCCAACTGTCACCTGCTCGTAAGCCCGCCGAACGTCGGCGGTCGAACTCGAGAGCGAGACCGGGTCCGCGTCCGAGGGCGGATCCCCGGCGACAACTCCGAGGAGGACGGCCTCGGACGGTTGGCGGACGGATAGGAGCGTCCGCCTGGCGGTGATTCGCCCGCGAACGCTCGATGCGGCGACCGATCTTCGCGATTTTTATCGGATATTATTACTACATCATAACGCCTTTATGTCGCAATCCGGGTTTACCGGGTACTCATGGCTGCAGGCCCACACCGGGATGCAGAAACCGACGACGCGAAACCGGCGACCGGATCTTCAACCGACTCTCGAGCGAACCCGACCTCGAGACGGCGATTTCTGTCCGCAGCGGCAGTCGGCTCCGCAACGGCGATCGCGGGCTGTGCCGAACTCGCAGGGGGTGAAGAGACGCTGCGCGTCAGCGTCTGGAGCGGGAACTACGCCGACCGCTTCGAGGAGGGGCTCGTCACGCAGTACGAGGACGAGCACGACGTCGAAGTCGACGTCCACCGCGGCTGGGACGACATCCTCACCGACATCCAGAACGCCCCGGAGGACGAGCCGCCGTTCGACGTCACGGTGGCGGAGGGGAACTTCTACTACTACGGCCGCCAGGACGACCTCTTCGAGCCCATCCGCGAGGAGAACGTCCCCAACGCCGACGGGATCATCGACTACTACGCGGAGATGCGGGGGACGGAGTACGGGCTGCCGGTCGACGGTGCGCCATGTACGATCATCCACCGCGAGGACGCCGACGTCGACCCCGAAACGTGGGGCGACCTCTCCTCGGAGACCGTCGCCGACAGCGAGGGGATCGGCGTCGACACCGGGTTCTGGTGGTACCCCCTCTACGCCGCCGCGATCGGCATGGACGAGGACGAGGGCGCCGAGGAGATGCACGACGAGGAGCTCCACGAGGACGTCCTCGAGACCCTCGAGGAGTGGAACGTCGAGAGCTGGGCCAGCTCCGGCGAGGATATCTGGCAGGCGTTCGACAACGAAGTGATCGACGTCGCCCAGTGGTACTACGACCAGACGGCCGCCGACATCGACGACTACGACGGCCTGACCCACACGATGCCCGAGGAGACAACCGGCTGGTTCAACAACTGGTGTGTCGTCCAGGGGACCGACCGGCGCGACGAGGCCGAGGAGTTCATTAACTTCCTGCTCGACGCCGAGGTCCAGTCCGAGTGGGCCGAGACCCACCCGATGATGTTCAGCAACGAGGAGATCGACTACCCCGAGGAGCTCGAGGACGACCTCCCGACGACGACCGAGGAAGCCGAGACCATCGCCTTCCCCGACTGGGAGTACCTCGCCGACCACGACGACGAGCTCTCGGACGCGTTCTCGAGTATCCAACAGAGCTCCTGATCGCCGCCTACCACCGTTCTACATCCGATTACCGACCACACCGTCACCAATGTCAGAAATCACGTTAAACGAACTCGAGAAGCGCTACGGCGAGACGACCGCCGTCAAGGACGTCTCGGTCGAGATCCGGGACGGCGAGTTGCTCTGCCTGCTCGGCCCCAGCGGCAGCGGCAAGTCGACGACGCTGCGAATGATCGCCGGCCTCGAGACGCCGACCGACGGCGAGATCACGCTCGCCGGGGCCGACGTCACCGACCAGCCGGCGTACGAACGCAACACCTCGACCGTGTTCCAGGACTGGGCGCTGTTTCCCCACAAGACGGTCCTGGAGAACGTCGCGTTCGGACTGAAGATGCGCGACGTCCCCAAAGAGGAACGCCGCGAGCGCGCCGAGGCGATGCTCGAGCGCGTCCAGATGGGCGGCTACGGCGACGAGGATCCGACGACCCTCAGCGGCGGCCAGAAGCAACGCGTCGCGCTGGCCCGCTCGCTCGCGGTCAATCCCGACGTCCTGTTGCTTGACGAGCCGCTGTCGAACCTCGACAAGCGCCTCCGCGAGGACATGCAGATCGAACTCCGCGAGATCCACGAGGACCTCGAGGAGACGTTCGTCCACGTCACCCACGACCAGGACGAGGCGTTCACCCTGGCCGACCGCATCGGGATCATGGATCAGGGCGAACTGATCCAGGTCGGCGAGCCCACCGAGGTCTACGAGAATCCCGCGAACCGTTTCATCGAGGGCTTTCTGGGTGACACGAACTTCGTCGACAGCGAGGTCGTCGGCGTCACGGACGGAGCCGTCCGCGTCGAGACCGAACTCGGGTACGAGCTCGTGCTCCCGACCGACCGCGACCCCGACGTCGCCGAGGGAACGGAGCTGACGCTGTCGCTGCGTCCAGAGGTGCTCTCGATCGAACGGGATCCGGCCGCCGACGCCGTGGAGGGAGACGAACAGCCGGTGCTCGCCGACGGCAGTACGCTCAACGCCGTCGTCGGCACCGTCGAGAACGTCCTCTACCGTGGGTCGACGGTGCGGTACTCCGTCTCGGTCAACGGGACTGCGATGTTCGCCGAACGGACGGGTGCGAGCACCGACGCGCTGACCGCGGGCGAGGAGATCCGCATCGAGTGGGACGGCACCGACGTGCTCGCGTTCCGCGCCGACGGCTCGCGGGTGACGCTCTAACGATGGCCGAGGCGAACTCGCAGTTTCCGCGCTCGCTCGAGGGCGTTCGGGAGTCGCTCGGCCAGCAGTCCGGCTCGAATCGGGCCCTGCTGCTCATGGCGCCGCTGCTCGCCTTCGAGCTACTGGTGTTCGTGGTCCCCTTCTTCATCCTCCTGCGGATCAGCTTCGCGGAGGAGTCGAGCGACCTCGTCTACGCCGAGGGGACCTGGACGCTCGAGGCCTACTCGAGCGTTCTCACGAGCGACCTCCTCTGGAGCATCGTCGGCTTTTCCTTCCTGCTTGGAGTCGTCGTCACGATACTGTCGGTCCTGATCGGCCTGTTCTACGCGTACGCGATCTGGCGGTCGACGGGACTCGTCAAGTCGCTGTTGCTGTTCTCAGTCGTGCTCCCGCTGCTGACGACGCTCGTCATCAGGACGTACGCGTTCAATCCCCTGCTGGCGCCGTCGGGGACGCTCAACGAGCTGCTGCTCTCGCTCGGACTCATCTCGAGTCCGATCCAGTTCGTCCCCGGGACCGTCGGCGTCGTCGTCGGCCAGCTCTACATCGTGCTTCCCTACGCCGTGCTGGCGATCTACAGCGTGCTGGCGACGATGGACTGGCACGTCGTCGAGGCCGCCCGCGACCTCGGCGCGAGCCGACCCCGATCGGTGCTCGAGGTCGTCGTCCCGCAGGCGATGCCCGGCATTATCGTCGCGGCGGTGATCTCCTTCGCCTGGAGCGTCGGGGCCTACGCCGCACCCGATCTGCTGTCGGGCAACATCACGTTCGCCATGCAGGTCGAGGGCCTGATGCTCTCGGACATGCGCTACCCGCTGGCGGCCGCGTTCTCCGTGGTGATGCTCCTGTTGATGCTGGTCAGCATCGCGATCATGTTTACCCTGCTCAACCGACTCGGAGGTGAGTTCGAGCTTGCATAGAGAACGCCTCGAGACCGCGGCGTTTCGCGCCGGCTATCTAGCTCTGCTGGCGCTCATGCTGTTGCCGCTGCTGGTCGTCGTCGTGACGTCGTTCTCCGGCACGGGCCGGCTCGCGTTCCCGCCGGAGAGCTACTCGGTCATGTGGTACGTCGAGTTCCTCGACAGCGTCCGCTGGCTCGACGCCTTCACGAACAGCATCGTTATCGGCGTCGGCACCGCGCTGGTCGCGACGCTGCTGGGCGTGATGGGGGCGTTCGGCCAAGAGATCGACGACGGCTCGCTAGGGTCGGTGCTGGCGCCGCTGGTGCTGATCCCGCTTCTGATCCCGCCGGTGATCCTCGGGATCACGCTGTTGATGTACTTCAACGAGGTCGGGCTCCGAGGCTCGTACGCGAGCATCGTGCTGGCCCACACGCTGTGGGCGACGCCGCTGGTCTACTTCGTGATGCGGTCGGTGTTCAGCCGGTTCGACTGGCAGCAACTCGACGCCGCACAGGACCTCGGCGCCGGCCCGGTCCAGTCGTTCGTTCACGTCGTCCTCCCGAACGTGAAACACGGGATCTTCGTCGGCGGACTGCTCGCGTTCATCATCAGCCTCCAGGAGTTCGTGATGGCGCTGTTCCTCTCGACGCCCAGCACCGAGACGATCCCCGTCCTCGCCTGGACCGAGATCCGGCAGGCGCTGGATCCGATGGTCAGCGTCGTCTCGACGTTCCTGATCGTCATCTCGGTCGTCGGGATCCTCCTGGCGGTGGTCGCGACGAACCTCGAGTGGCTGTCGAAACAGCTCTCCTGACCTCGCGACTCTCCTTTCTCAGTAGCTGAACTGGATCAGCGCCGAGCCCGCGAGGACGATCATCGACGCCGACGCCTTCTGGGCCAGCGTGAACGGGTCGAACTGTTCCTGGAGCAACGCGGGCGCGAGCTTCGACAGCGCGAGCGCGCCGACGAACACCATCATGACGTCGAGTTTGGTGATCGCGGTCGCCAGCGAGACGGGGCCGTGCTCGAGCGCCCGGATGAACGTAAAGAGGCCGACGGCGTTCAGCAGGCCGCCGACGAGCAGCAGCTTCGTTCCCTTCGTGAGCCGCACGCGTCCGGCGAGCAGGTCGGCGGGGTTCGGTTCGACCCCGCCGCCGCGAAACGGGACGACCGCGGCGATCGAGGCCAGTCCGCCGAGGCTGATCCAGAACAGGATCTCGACGGTTCCGAAGCCGTCCGTGAGCACCTTCATCCCCGTGTTGAACACCGCGAAGGCGATCGCGGCGAGGACCGCGACCCCGACCGTCGAGAACGTCAGGCTCTCGCGGATCGAACCGGCCTCCCGGTCGTAGGAGATGAACAGCGCCCCGAAGACGACCAGTCCGACGCCGGCGTAGACGCCCGACGGGAACGCCTCGTCGAGGATCAAAAACCCGAGGACGAGGACGAAGACGGTCTCGAGCGACAGCGCCGGGACGAACCGCGAGACGTCGCCGTTGACCAGCCCCCAGTAGTAGATCCCGTAGGCGATCGTCGAGACGACGCCGAACCCCAGCGCGACCGCGACCGGCGCGGGCTCGGCTCCCGGAACCGGGCCGCCGCCCGTTCCCGTGAGGCTGTTTCGGATCGCCGGCCACTCGAGGGCGAGCCCGACGAGGACGTAAACGGCGTAGAACGGAATGCAGTTGTAGATCGCCAGCGTCAGCGGGTCGTCGATCTCGACCCCGCTGACGACCTTCGACAGCAATGCGATCACGGCGTAGATCCCTGCAGTCAGGAAGGCATAGAAGAACCAGGTCGACATCATGGACGGGGCGCCCCCAGAACGGTGTCGTTCGCCAACGACCGACCGGCGTTACAACCCTCGAGACGGCGACCGCTCTCGTCGCATTCCATCGTTCCTGACCGAATGTCTCGAGTCCCAAGAGTCTCCTGTAAGGAGATTCCGGTGTCACACGCTCACACGGAAGGTTCGTCGCGGACTCCGGGTTTCAATCGCGCGCTCGAACCACAGGGGCGAACGGGTCAGTGCGCGGTAGGGACGAACCATCGTTCGTCCGATATGCCGATCGCATACACCTGACACTACTCGAGACTGTATACGAACGAGGGTAGAAGCTACAGGTGGGTGATCCCTGTAGTCGGGCTATGACCGACGACACCAGCTGGCGTCACTCGGTGTTTCGATGGACAGTCATCGAGGGCAACCGGCTCACCGTCGCCGGCGTGCTCCTCGGCGGGATCGCGTTGCTGTTGCTCGTCTTGCTCGTCGTAAACCTGTTTCCGCGGGCGCCCGGCGAACCGCTCTATCTCCTGTTCAGCTCGTTTCTCGGCGGAAACCTCACCCTCATCACGGTCGTCATCGCGATCAACCAGCTCGTGTTCTCTCGAGAACTCGGCTCGCCGGGCGATCTGGAACGGCGAACCCGAAACGCCGTCGAGTACCGCGATCAGGTCCAGGACGTGATGGACCGGGCGGTGAGTCCGGTGATGCCGGGGTTGTTTCTGCTCGTCCTTCACAAGAACCTCGGTAAGCGGGCCCAGGCGTTGCGCGAGACGGTGACCGACTCCCTCGACGGTGGTCTCTCCGCGGAGATCGACGAACTGGTGGGCGCGCTCCGAGGCGACGTCAGAACCGTCACGAGGGCGGTCGACACGCCCGGTGCCGATGAGCAGATATTCGGGGCGATCGCGGCGACGCTGGGGACGACCCAGGCCGAGCAGCTGTACGACCTCACCCGGATCGAGACGGAGTACGACGTGCAACTGACCGACGAGCAGCGCGAGCTGTTCACGTCGATCCGCGAGCACCTGCTGCACATCGACGTCGCCCGGAAGTACTTCCGGACGGTGTACATCACGAAGGAACTCTCCTTTCTCTCGCGGGTGCTGCTGATCGTCGGACTCCCGGCGCAGCTGTTTCTCGCCGCGACGCTCGCAGTGTACGATCTCGCGGCGATCGAAGCGCTCCCGGCAGCGGGAATCGTCGCTACGACGCTCGTCGCCATGGTCGCCTGCTTCGCGCCGCTTTCGATCCTGGCGTCGTTCGTTCTTCGACTGTCGTGGGTCGCACAGCGAAACGCGACCGTGATGCCCTTCGCGGCCTCGGAGAAGGATTACACCCTGTTTTCGACCGACGAGTGACGGGTCGAACCAGGGGACCGGTACAGTTCTCGCGTCGCCGACCTGCGCTCCGAAGGGCCCTCAGAGGAACCTGAACGTCTCGAGGTTCTTCGGCGCGAAGGTCCGCATGTTGTAGTCGTGGTACAGCGCCGAGGAGAGGTCCTGCGTGGAGCGTTCGTCGCCGTGAACACAGAGGACCTTCTCGGGGCGGGGGTTCATCGTCTTGACGAAGTTCTCGAGGCCGGCCCGGTCGGCGTGGCCGGAGAAGCCGTCGACGGTCTCGACGTTCATGTTCAGCGAGAGCGTGCCGCGGCCGCCGCCGTTGCCCATCGCGCCGACCTCGCTGGTCGGGATCTCGTCCCAGCCGTTCTGGATGCGTCGGCCGAGCGTCCCCTGGGCCTGGTAGCCGACGAAGACCAGCGAGGAGTCCGGGTCGGGACCGAGGTGGCTCAGCCAGGACATGATCGGGCCGCCGGTGACCATCCCCGACGTCGAGAGGATGATGCAGGGACCGCCGTCGGCGACGTCCTGGCGTTCTTCCTCCCCGGCGTCGATGTGGTTGAACTGCTCGGCGAGGAAGGGATTCTCGTCGTCGTGGAAGATCCGATCCCGCAGGTCGTCGCGCAGATACTCGGGGTAGGTCGTGTGGATCGCCGTCGCCTCCCAGATCATTCCGTCGAGGTGGACCGGCATCTCGGGGATCTTGCCCGATCGCATCGCCTCCTCGAGGACGAGCATGATCTCCTGGGAACGGCCCACGGCGAAGGCGGGAATGAGGACCTTCCCGTCGCGGTCGTGAGCCTCGTTGATAACGTCGACGAGCTTTCGCTCGGAGTCCTCCTGGTCGGTCTGGTAGTCGTTGCGACCGCCGTAGGTCGACTCCAGGACTAGGGTCTCGACGCGCGGGAAGTCGTTGACGGCGCCGTTGAACAGGCGCGTATCGTCGTAGTGGATGTCGCCCGAGAACGCGACGTTGTAGAGGCCGTCGCCGATGTGGAAGTGCGAGACGGCCGAACCGAGGATGTGACCGGCGTTGTGTAGCGTCAGCTTGACGTCGGGGGCGATGTCGGTGACGTCGCCGTACTCGAGTGGGATGGTGTGTTTGATCGCCTCGCGAACCATCTCGGACTCGTAGGGCGGGGCCCGTCCCTCCTTGGAGGCGACGTCGAGGTAGTCGAGCGTCAGCAGCCCCATCAGGTCCCGCGTGGGCTCGGTGCAGTAGATCGGGCCGTCGTAGCCGTACTTAAAGAGCAGCGGGATCAGCGCGGAGTGGTCGAGGTGGGCGTGGGTCAGGACGACGGCGTCGATCGTCTGGGCGCCAGCGCCGAGCGCCTCAGGGGCGTGGAGGTAGGGTACTTCCCCTTCGGCGCCGGGCTTGTCGCCGCAGTCGATGAGGATCCGGGTTTCGGGCGTCGAGAGGATAAAGGAGGCGCGACCGACCTCGCGACAGCAGCCCAGCGTCGTGATCCGGACGTACTCGTCGTCGGACATCTCCTCGCGGTGGATCTGCCGGCCGACGCGCTCGAGGATGTCCCGGCGGTCGTCGCGTTCCTGCTTGAGGAAGCTCCGAACGTTCGAGACCGTTGAGGACTCGATCGGCGGCGTGCGGACGACTTCGGGCGTCCAGCCGACGCTTTTGGTGATGTCCCGAAGCGTCGAGCCGTGGCGGCCGATGACCATGCCGGGTTTCTCGGCCTCGATGACGACCTCGCCGGTGTCGGCGTGGAAGTCGAGGTCGGTAACGCCGGCCTCCTCCGGAATGACGTTCGTGATCTGCTCGCGGGCCTCGTCGGGCCGCGAGAGAACGCTCGGGTCCGGGCGGACGGTGATCCGCTTGCGGAGCTTGCTCGCGAGCTTCCGGATGAGGTCGCCCTGCTGGGCGAACTCCTTGGGGTCGCGCGTGTACACGACCAGCTCCGGGCCTTCGTACTTCACCGAGGAAACCGAGATATCGTTCGGTAACTCGCTCGTGATCTCTGCTTTCAAATCGTCGAGTTGCTGCTCTACAGTGCTCATAATCGCCAGTTATCGATTGCGTGAACTCGCCGACGGGGAGACGCCGGAGTCGCCGGATCGAACGCACCACCGCGGGGACCGTCGACGGATCGCCGGGCGGCCGTCGGCTGCTGCAGTGATACTGCCGACGACCTCGAGTGACGGTGCCATCGGACAACGGAGGATCCGTTCCGTCCGGTGTCCCGAATCATTGTGTGATGGTTCGTCCAACGAAGACGTACCCAGGTCGGTTATCCTGGTTCGTGCGGGAAGATTCCAGGGAGAACCCGCTTACCCGTGGCTATTCTTTGCGTGGTATAAAAGCCTTCGCAAAACCCAGGGTGGTTCGGCCCGAAGCGACCGTATGCACCTCACGCCGGACCGCGTCGCGGCCGAGTACGAGTGGGTCACCGAGCGAGCCGACACTGTCGTCCCGGTCATCAACGACGTGCGCGACGATCTGGGATCGATCTTCGAGACCGACGTCGATTCGGTCACCGAGGACGCCTACCGGGAGGAGGTCGACGCCGTCTTCGCCGACGGCGACCTCGCGGTCAACGTCGCCGCGATGGTCGCGATCCTGCGGGAACTCGACGTCGAGGGAGACTACCCGGGTTTCATCGTCGACGAGATCATCGGCCGGGAGCTGGCGGCGACGATCGCTGGTACCCAGCCCCTGCGAACGCTGGGCGAGGCGACGTTTCACTATGCCGATCTGCAGGTTCACGGCGACGCCGAGGAGAACGCGGGCGTCGACGACTGCGAGGCGGCCCTGGCCGCGGGCTTCCAGGAGCGACTGCCGGGCTGGAACTGGACCGAACGGGAGAGCCCGTTCGGGGTGCGGTAGGAACTCGAGGAGCGATCAGTCGTCGCCCGCGTTTTCGTCCTCGAGGTCGCCGTTCTCGTCATCGGCGTCGGGGTCGGCCTCGTCGGTTTCGTCCTCGTCTTCGGTCTCGAGATCCTCGGGATCTTCGTCGTCGGCCGGCTCGTCGCCGTCGTCCGCGCCGTTTTCCTCGTCGCCGTCGTCGGCTTCGCCGTCTTCGGGCTCGTCCTCCTCGCCTTCGCCGTCTTCGGGCTCCTCCTCGACGTCGATGTCCTCCTCGGGATCGGCCGGATCGGGCTGTTGTTCCTGCTCCTCGAGGATCCGGTCGTAGGCCGCGCCCTCGGAGAGCGACGCGATCGGCCCTCCCTTGAGCTCGTCAACGATCGCCTCGGCCTCGCCGTCGATCCGGTAGATGCCGTACTCGGGGCTCGAGTCTTCGATCGTGATGTCGTCGTCCTCCTCGGCCCGGGATTCGAAGTCGTCGATCGCCTCCTCGACGAGCTCCTGCTGGCGCTGCTGGGCCTCCATCATGTCGATCTCCTCGTTCTCGACTTGCTCCTGGAGCTCCTCGATCTCCGCGGAGTCCGGGCCGATGACGGCCGTCAGAACGTCGTCGTACTCGCCCTCGTCGTCGCCGAGCAGGCCGAGATCGCTGCAGCCGGCCAGTGCCGCGGCGGTCCCCGTTCCGGTGAGCTGAAGGAACCGCCGTCGATCGTGTTCGCTGGTCATTGGTGGTTCGAACGCGTCCCCCCACGAAAATAAGGGTTTTCGATCGCCCCACACCTGCGGTCCGGATCCCTTTTGTCCGTCAGCCCGCTACCACGGGCCAGTGACATCCGGTATCCGGCCTCCGCAGGCGACGATGCTCGAGCGTCCCACCCTCGAGGACGCCCGCGAGGCGATCGCCGACGGTATCGACCGGGGGGCGATGATCACCGTGTTCGGCCGCTGTTCCGTCGACTACGACGGTCGGGCCTCGAGCCGGCTCGAGGCCGGCGACCGTCACCTCATGCTCAAACCCGACGGCGCGGCGCTGGTTCACACCGACGAGGGCCAACAGCCCGTCAACTGGCAGCCGCCGGGCTGCGACCACGCGGTTCGCTGCGAGGACGACGCCCTCGTCATCGAGAGCCTGCGTTCCTCGCCCGACGAACGACTGCTGGTCAGCTTCGAGGAAGTGCTACAGGTCTCGACGTTCGCGGGTTCGGATCCGACGGAGCTCTCGGTCGTCGGCACCGAGGAGGACCTCCGTCGACGGATCCTCGAGGAGCCGACCCTGCTCGAGGCCGGCTTTACGCCGCTTGCGACCGAGCGGGACACGCCCGCGGGAGCGGTCGACATCTACGGCGAGGATGCCGCGGGCCGATCGGTCGTCGTCGAACTCAAGCGCCGACGGGTCGGCCCCGACGCGGTGAGCCAGCTCCGTCGGTACGTCGACGCCTTAGAGCGGGATCTCCACGCCGACGCCTCGGTCCGGGGGATCCTCGTCGCGCCCTCGGTGACAGATCGGGCCGAGCGGCTGCTGGCCCGCCACGACCTCGAGTTCGTCGCCCTCGAGCCGACAGCGTGAACTACGTCGGCGGCGACCGCTCCTCGAGTTGCTACGTCGACGGATAGCGTCCCTCTAGCTGGCCCTGTGCGAGGACGTGGCCGCTCATCGCCGATCTGAGGCCGTCGGCGTCCGTCTCGGGACCGAGCTCGAGGGTCGTGTCGAGCGCGAAGACCGCGAACCGATACGTGTGCTCCCGATCGAGCGGACTCGGGCCGCCGTAGCCGACGTCGCCGAAATCGTTCGTCCCCTCCGCCGCGTCGTCGGCATCCCAGTCCTCGGGGATCGTTTCGATCTCCAAGGGAACGTTCCAGACGATCCAGTGGTCCCGGATCGCTCCGGCGGGCTCGACCGCGTCGGGGTCGTCCACGATCAACGCGAGCGACTCGGCCTCGTCGGGCACGCCCTCGATCTCGAGGGGCGGGTTGATGTTTGCTTCGTCGTAGCCGTATCGCTCGGGAATCCGTTCGCCGTCGTCGAACGCGGGACTCGTAAGGGTGAGCGTCGCCATCGCCTCGGCTCTCCCACCCGAGCCACGAAGTACGTTATACCGGAGCGCAGTGACATCGGTGTCAGCGCGGACTTATCCCGCTCGATCCCCTAGCGCTGGTGATGACAGTTGCCTCTCGACTTACGAGCCGCAGCGATAGCGACGACGAACCCGTCGAGCGCACCGAGACGGTTTCGGAGCCGGCCGACGACCGTTCGGTAGCCGACACCGCCCTCTTCCGACTCGGGCGCGTCCTCTTCGGGGGCGTGCTCGCGTTCAACGCGATCGACAACCTGCGCAACCTCGAGGAGCGCATCGGCTACGCTGAGTTCAAGGGCGCTCCCGAGCCCGACCGTACCGTTCCCGCGGCGAGCGTCGGCCTGCTGCTCGGCGGGCTCGGCGTCGTCCTCTGGAAGCTCCCGGCCGCGGCCGCGCTGGGGATCGCGGGCTTCCTGGCCGGTACGACGCCCGTGATGCACGACTTCTGGAACCAGGACGATCCCGAGGAGAAACAGCAGGAGCAGATCCAGTTCCTCAAAAACACCGCGCTGTTCGGCGCCGCGCTCGCGTTCGCGCGGGTCGCCCGTCGCTCGAAGTAACGTCGACGATCGCTTCTTTGCCGCTTCGACTACTCCTCGAGCAGCCGCTGTAACCGATCGAGTTCGGTCAGCGCCTCGACGGGCGTGAGGTGGGCCAGCTCGAGCGAGCGGAGCTCACTCGCGACGTCGTCGGGAACCCCCTGGCACCCCCCGTCGGTCGACGCCGGAACGCGGGGCTCGTCCGCCCGGCTTTGCGGATCGGCCTGAGGGCCCAGTCCGCCTCCCTCCGGTTCGTCGGCGTTTTCCGCGACGAGCTCCCGGGAGCGTTCGACGACGTCCTCGGGGACGCCGGCCGCGGTCGCGACCTCGACGCCGTAGGAGCCCGTCGCCGCGCCGGGAGCGATCTCGTGGTGGAAGACGACCTCGCCCTCGCGTTGCTCGACCTCGAAGTGGAGCGTGAACGCGGCCGGGAGCTCGTCGGCCAGCTCGGTCAGCGGGTGGTGGTGGGTCGCGAACAGCGTCGTCGCGCCGACCTCGTCGTGGAGGTGTTCGGTGATCGCCTGCGCGATCGCGAGCCCGTCGGCCGTCGAGGTTCCCCGACCCACTTCGTCTAACAGGACCAGCGAGCGCTCGTCGGCCTCCCGGAGGATGGTCGCCAGCTCGTCCATCTCGACCATGAACGTCGAGCGCCCGCCAGCGATGTCGTCGCTGGCGCCGACTCGAGTAAAGATCCGGTCGACGGGCGAGATCCGAGCCGACTCGGCGGGGACAAAACTGCCGACCTGCGCGAGGAGGACGATCTGGGCGACCTGGCGCATGTACGTCGACTTCCCGGACATGTTCGGCCCCGTGATCACCGCCAGCCGCCGATCGGGCGAGAGGGCGGCGCCGTTGGGGACGAACGACTCCTGGGTGCGCTCGACGACGGGGTGGCGCCCGCCCTCGATACCGATCTCGAGGCCGTCGCTCGCCTCCTCGCTACGTGCTGTGATCTCCGGCCGACAGTAGTCGTACTGGGCCGCGACGGTCGCAAGCGAGACCAGGGCGTCGACCGTCGCCAGCGCGTCGGCGAGCGCCTGGACGCGCTCGACCTCGTCGGCGACCGCGCTTCGCACCTCGCAAAACAGTTCGTACTCGAGTTCGTCCGCGCGCTCCTCGGCGCCGACGATCTCGTCCTCGCGCTCCTTGAGTTCGGGCGTGACGAACCGTTCGGAGTTCTTCAGCGTCTGGCGGCGCTGGTAGTCCTCGGGCACCGAATCGAGATTCGGGTTCGTCACCTCGATGTAGTAGCCGTGGACGGAGTTGTAGCCGACCTTCAGCGAATCGATCCCGGTCCGCTCGCGCTCGTTGGCCTCGAGGTCGTCGATCCACTGTTTCCCGTCTCGTGCGGTTCCGCGGAGGTCGTCGAGGTCCGCATCGTACCCCTCCGCGACGATCCCGCCCTCGGTGATCTCGATCGGGGGATCCGAGACGACGGCGTCGTCGATCAGCTCGCGGACGTCGGCGAGGGGATCGAGCTCCTCGCGTAGCTCCCGAAGCCGCGCGCAGTCGGCGTCGGCCAGCCAATCCCGGATCTCGGGGACGACCGCCAGCGTGTCCCGCAGCGAGCGCAGATCCCGGGCGTTGGCTCGTTCGCGGGAGATTCTGCCGATCAGTCGCTCGAGGTCGTAGACGTCCCGCAGCAGCTCGTGGAGGTGTTCGCGGGTCTGGACCGAGCCCGTCAGCTCTTCGACGGCGTCGAGGCGGGCCTCGATCCGATCGGGCTCGAGCAGCGGTCGGCGGAGCCAGTCTCTGAGCGCTCGCCCGCCGAGCGCGCTCGCGGTCTCGTCGAGAACGCCGATCAGGGTCGCGTCCTCCCGAGCGCGGACCGCGCGGGGTTCGAACAGCTCGAGGCTCCGCAGGGCGACGGCGTCGAGCAGCAGGTACTCGCGAGGGTCGTACCGGGTGAGGTGAGTGAGATACTCGAGGCGATTCCGTGCAGTCCCGTCGGCGTCCTCGTCCGTACCGCTCTCGGCGCCGCCGCGGGCGTACTCCGCGTACTCGAGCAGGGCCCCGCAGGCCCGGATTTCCGCGTCGCCGGCCAGCAGGGTGTCGGGCTCGCCGAAGTACTCCGAGATCGTCTCGGTCGCACGCTCGAGGGCGAACGCGTCGGGGTCGAACGGCGTCACCATGCAGTCGTCCGGGAGGGGGTCGCCGCTCGAGTCGGGGCCGACGACCGCCTCCGAGGGGTCGAACCGACTTACTTCGTCGGCGATCGCCTCCGCTGACGTCGAACTCGTCGCGAGGAAGTCGCCCGTCGAGACGTCGAGCAGGGCCAGCGCCAGCGTCGGTTCGGCCCCATCGGCGCTGGCGAGCGCGGCCACGAAGTTGTTGTCGTCGCTCGCGAGCAGCTCGTCCTCGGTGAGCGTGCCGGGCGTGATAACGCGGGTGACGGCCCGCTCGACGACGCCCGGGGACTCGCCGGGCTCCTCGATCTGGTCGGCGACGGCGACCCGGTAACCGGCCTCGAGCAGCTCCTCGATGTACGACTCGGCGTTGTCAACCGGAATTCCGGTCATCGGATACTCCCCCGTGCTGTCCTCGCGGCTGGTCAGGGTCACCTCGAGCAGGCGTGCGGTGCGCTCGGCGGCGCCGCAGAACGTCTCGTAGAAGTCCCCCACCTGAAAGAGCACGAGCGCGTCGTCGTAGCGCGCACAGAGGTCGTGGTACTGACGCATCATCGGCGTCAGCTCGTCGCGTTTCTCGGCCATCGCCTCTGGCGGGCCAAGCGCCGAATCCATACCCGCACTCGGCCGCCCGACGGGGAAATAGCTTGCTTCCCGGGCCGGCCGAGTACCGTCGGCTACCGCTCGAGGTAGTACTCGAGGTGATCCGTGCAGCCGGGGTTGAACGCCGCTTCGCACTCCGGGCACTGCGAGTCCGACTCGAGGTACTCGGGTGCCGTCATCGCCGTCCCGCAGGCGCCACAGAGAACCGATGGCTCGCCGAACCGCTCGCGGGGCCAGACGACCCCCTCGTGGTCGGCGACGGCCGCGTGGCAGCGAAAACAGGGATAGTACCGCTCGCAGCAGCCGAAGCGGAACGCGACGACGTCGCGTTCGGTGTGATAGTGCTCACAGCGCGTCTCGGGATCGACCTCGAGCCCGTAAACCGGGTGTTCGCCGACGAGTTTCACGGTCGTCTCGAGGATGGGGAACGGTTTCGTCGTTTCGACGAACTGCGGCGAAAAACGGTAGACTGGGGAGTGATCGACGGGAGCTGTCCGATTCGAGAGCGACGGGGGCTACTCGAAGGTCTTCGTGTCGCCGCGGCGGTAGCGACTGAGCCGTCGGTACCCCTGAACGACGCCGTCATCGTCGAGTTCGATCTCGTAGCGGCCGATGATGTCCTGGGTATCGGGGACGGCCGACCGTTCGATGACCTCGACGACGGCCCGCCAGCCCTCGTCCATCGGCGAAATCTCGCTGACGCCGTCGAACTCGTGGCCGATGAGCTTGCCGGCGGTCGACTGAACGGTCTTCCGAATCGCGAGCACGCCGGCGATCTCGTCTTCCCCGTCGACGTCGCTCGTGTCGACGTCCTCGGGGTCGGTCGCCTCCTCGTCGGCCATCTCGGCCGACTGAACGTCCTCCTGCGCCTCGTTTTCGGCCTCCGCCTGCTCTTGGTCGTCGTCCTGGTCCTCTTGCTCCTGTTCGTCGGCTGATTGGCTATCGCTCACGGTTGGATCACTCTCGTCGTGTTGATAACAGAACCCGTCGTCCTGGGCCGGGCGGGAGCACCGCTCCCCGTCCCCGGTGCGCGCCCGACACTGGTCCGCTGTGTTCGATTCGGCTTCGGCCATCGTCCTAAAGTGCGTCGCTGATCGCGTCGCGGAGCTCGTCGATTCCGTCGCCTTCGCCGGCGATCTTCGGCGCGAGTACGTCCGTGAACACGTCGACCAGCAGCTCGTCGTCGAACTCCTCGGCGCCGTCCTCGGCGAAGACCGACAGCCCCTCCGCCGCGGTGATCGCCGCGCGGGTGCCGACGACGACGTCGAGTTCGTCACGGAGCGTCCGGATCGCGTCGACCACCTGCTCGATCGTCTCCTCGGGCACGTCGACGTGGGCGGCGACGATCTCGCGCTCGGTCTCGGCGTCGTAGTAGTCGACGTTGACGCCGACGAACCGGTCGAGCAGCGCGTCCTGCTGTTCGTGAACGCCAGCGTACTCGACGTCGTTCGAGGTCACGAGCAGCCGGAACTCGGGGTGGACGTCGATCGTCCGATCTTCGCCGTGTTTCCCCGGTCGCTCGAGGATCCCCTCCTCGAGCACCGACAGCAGGACGTTGTGTGCCGCGGGATCGCTCCGCGAGAACTCGTTGTAGACGAGCGTCGCGCCCTCCTTGACCGCGACCGAGAGCGGGTTGTCGACCCACCGCTCACGGACGACCTCGGTGGTCTTGCTGACGCCGCTGACGAACTGGTCGCGCTCCTCGTAGCGCTCGCCGCCGGAGTGGGTACCGACGAGTTCGGCGGTACCGACGGCCTCGTCACCGTTGATCCAGACCACCGGACGGCCGCGCTTGGCGGCCGCCGACAACGCGAGCGCCGTCTTCCCGCAGCCGGTCGGACCGATCAGGTGGACCGGCTGGTCGGCCTCGAGCCAGCCGGTGATCCGGTCTCGAACCGACGCGACCGCGTCGGTCTCGATGAACGGATCGGGGGCGATCTCCTCGGGGCTCGAGAGCGGTGATCCGTCCGAACCGCCGGAACTGCCGGAACTGCTGGAGCCGCCGCTCGTCCCGTTCGACGCGCGTTCTTTCTTGGCCATCTTCTTCGCCTTCCGACGTTTCTTCTTGCTTCGATCCGACCTGATCTTCCGGCCACGAACCTTGCGGTCCCGCGAAGACGAATCCCCCATGTGGATTATTCGGAGGCGGACTGTGGCGAGGACTCCGGTCGCTCTTCGATCTCGAGCTCCTCGAGGTCCTCGAGATCGCCCTCTGCGGTCGCTTGCTCAATTTTTGAGATCTCCTCCGCGTAGTGGAGGAAGGTGTCGACGGAGGCGACGACGACGCGGGCTTCGATCGTCAGGAGCTCGATGCCGACGACCGAGACGCGCGCCCAGACGTCGATGACGACGCCTTTGTCGAGAACACGGTCCAGTACTTCCGCGAGACTCGAAGCGTTTGGTCGCTGTTGGGATGCCATTGTAACCCGCCGTTCTCGTGCGACCCGTACAAGTACTGTCGCTGCGCATGCAAGCTGACTCTTGCTCCGGGGGGGTGTACTCGTCGACGCTGCGTCTGCAAGCATCACCATGACGCGCGCGGGAACCCTACGATACGACGAGTTGTCGATTCAGTAGGTCTTATCTTATGGTACGGACACACACCTCGTTCGGACGGTACGACCGATCGCAACGACGGACGGTGATGCGGTCGTGAGCCACAGGTACGTCTACGGCGTCGTCGAGGCGAGCGACGACGTCGAGTTCGAGACGGACGCGGTCGGCGACGCGGACCGCGTTTACACGATCTCTCACCGCCGTTACGCGGCGGTCGTCTCGGACATCGACACGACCGAGCCCGAGGAGACCGACGAGGACGCCCAGCGCCACGACGACGTACTCCGGGAGATCATGGAGTACGAGGGCGGCCAGACGATCGTTCCGATGCGGTTCGGGATGGCGTTCGAGGGGAACCGCGAGCTGAAAAACGTCCTCCGGAACGCACAGCCGGCGTTTCGCCGCGCCCTGCGGGATATCGACGGGAAGATCGAGCTCGGCCTCAAACTCGTCGAGGAGGAAGACGCCGACGTCGATCGGGAAGCGGTCGAGGACGACGTCGCCGACCGCTTCGAGCCGATCGCCGAGCAGTCGGTGCCGAACGACTTGTTCAGCGACCGGCTGGTGTTCAACCGGTCGTATCTGGTCGAAAAGAACGAGCAGGAGGCGTTCGGCGACGCGGTCGGCGAGCTCGAGGAGGAGTACGAGGATCGACTCATCGTCCAGTACACCGGCCCGTTCGCGCCGTACAGCTTCGTCGACGTCAAGATCGGGGCCCAGTAACCATGTTCGTGCTCGACGATCTCCTGTTTCGGCCGTTCATCGGTATCGTCGACGCGTTACACTCGATTGCGCTCGACGAACTGTACGACCTGAACGAACTCGAGGACCAGCTCAAGGAGAACCAGCTGCTGTACGAACTCGGCGAACGGCCCGAGGCGGAGTACCGCGAACGCAAAGCGGAGCTCGAGGAGGAGATCGAGATCGCTCGCGAGGTCCACGAGCGGTTCTCGAGCGGCCGCGTAGAGGTGAAACGATAAATGTTCGACCACACCGACGATCCGACCGAACCGAACGACGACCGCAACGACCGAGCCGACCACTGGCTGACGAGCCTGCTGTCGGCCCTCGAGCGACTCGAGGGCGGTGACGGGCCGGCGACCGGTCGCCGAAAACGGAGTTCGATGAGCCTGAACTACGACGTGTCCGTCGGCTCCGGGCTCGACCGAGCGATCGACAGGGTTCGGACGCCGACCGACGGCAACCGGATCCGGGAGCGAACACGGCGCTCACGCAGCTCGCCCTCCCCGGACGGCCACGTAACCTCCCGGCTGCACGACGACGAGTTGCTTGTCACGGCCGACGTCGCCGGAACGGACTCGAGCGACGTCACGGTCGGGTTCGACGGGGACGAACTCGTCGTCGCCGTCGCCGGGAACGAGCTCGGCCGGGTCGACGTCCCTTGGGCGGATCGGACGTCACGAGCGACGGTCAAGAACGGCGTGCTCACCGTCGTCGTCGAACCCGTGGAGGACCGTCGATGAGCGGGGACGAGGACGGAGAGACGTTCGAGGAACTGCTCTCGGAGGCCGAGTCGAGCCTCGAGAACCTCGAGTCGTCGCTCGAGGGAGTCGATACGCCCGACGAGCTCGGCGACGGCGACCTCGAGGAGCTGCTCGGCGACGTCGATACGCTCGTTCGGATCGCCGAGGAGACGACCGAGCTAATCGAGTCGCTGGATCTGACGGAGCTTCCGGAGGCCGTCGACCGCGACGAGCTGCTCGAGGCGATCGAGACGGGCGAGATCCCCGATGCGCTGGCCGACGAGGAGACCGGCGCGAGCGACGTCGTCGACCTCACCCAGCTGTTCTCGGCGCTGGACCTGCTGAGCATGTGGGATGCCGCCGACCTGACCGAGATCTGGGAGGAGAAACGCGAACTCGACGACGCGACCGACGAGCTCGGCGACGGCGAGAACGACGGTGCCCTCGAGGACGCCGCCGAGTCGGTCGTCGACGAGGGAACGGACCTGATCGGCGACGACGAGGACGGCGACGGGCTCTTCGACGACGTCGATCCGAGAGAAGCCGCGATGGAGGCGTTCGAGAAACCCGACATCGAGGACGATCCGGAGGCCTACCAGGTGTTCATCCAGCAGCAGGCGATGCGCGGGATCGACGCCTTCCGCGACGCCCTGCTCGAAACCCACGAGACGTTCCAAGGGCTCTACGAGACCAACCGGGAGAAGATGCGACGGGAGGACACGAGCCCGTCCTCGCGAAACCCGACCGCCGCCTCGACGCTGCCGACGGAACGACGCGACATCGGCACCAGCGACACGCGCCACTCGACGGTCCCAAAGCAGGTCAAGCTCTCGACGGCGCCGACCCGCAGGCGAATCTATGGCCGTCGGTTCGAACTCGAACTCGAGCGAAAACGACGCCAACAGAACAATGACTAACACCCTATCCAACAGCCGACCGAAGCAACCGAGTATCGCCGGCCGATCCTCGAGCGGCGACGCTCGCGCGATCGGAACGGTCGCGGCTGAACGGCCGAGCGGAGACAGCGAGCGACACGGCGGGGGTGATCGGTATGGTCGATGAGTTCCAGCCCAGCCGCCAGAAGGCCGACCTCGCCGAGGTCGTCGAGATGCTGCTCGACAAGGGGATCGTCATCAACGCCGACATCGCCGTCTCGATCGGCGACACCCAGCTGCTCGGCATTCAGCTCCGGGCCGCGATCGCCTCCTTCGAGACCGCGGCGAAGTACGGCCTCGAGTTCCCCGAGGGAACGGACATGCAACGTCTCGCCGAGGCCGTCGACGACCCCGAACTCGCCGAGGAACGACAGTCGGTCGCTCCGGTCGACCCCACCCGTGGCGTCAACGTGACGGCCGAATCCGACGGGGAGGAAGACGATTCGAACGGCGAGGACGAGGCCGAATCCGACGGCGGGGACGACGTCGTGGCGGCCGACCATCCCGGACTGAGCCCCGATCCCGATCGACCGACCAGTGGGGGGTTCGACCTGCTCAGCGACGACTCGGCCGACGAGTCGGCGGAGGACTCGACCGACGAGGAGACAGAGGAAACGGAGGAGGACTGATCCGTGTCGACGATCGACGTCGGCGACGGCGAGAACGCGCGCGACGGGCTGTTGACGCTCGTCATCGCCGTCGTCGAGATCCTGATCGAGGCCCTCGAGGGCGAGGCCGTCCGGCGCATGGAGTCGGGCGACCTCACCGACGAGGAGATCGAACGCCTCGGCGGCCAGCTCGCGACGATCGAGGCCGAGATCGAACAGCTCAAAGAAGACGAGGGGATCGAGGACGGCGTCGACGACCTCCGGGGCGAGCTGGACGGACTCGTCACCGACGCGATCGAACAGCTCCAGGGGGAGACGACCGCCTCGGACAAGCCCGGCTACTCCGTGTTCGGAGGTGAGGAGCAGTGAGTTCCGACGACCGCGACGACCGGTCCGAACGCGCAGATCCGGAACCGGGGGTCGACGCCGACGAGGTCCCCGAGATCGACGAGGGTCGGTACCTCTACTGTCTCGTTCGGGCCGACGAGGACGCCGACCTCGAACTGACGGGGATCGACGACGAACCGGTGTCGATCGTCGTTGAGGACGGGATCGGCGCGGTCGTCCACGCCTGCGAGGGGATCTACGACTCGGCCGATCTCGCGCAGGTCAGACGCTGGCTCGTTCGTCACCAGACGGTCATCGACGAGGCCAGCGAACGGTTCGGGACGCCGATTCCGTTCCAGTTCGACACGATCCTCCGGGGTGACGACGAGCGCGTCCGGGAGTGGATCGACGACGAGCGGGACACGCTCGAGCGCGCTCTTTCCGGACTGGCCGACCACTGGGAGTACCGCGTCGAGGTCGTCGAGGTCGACCCCGTCGACGACGAGACGCTGATCGAACGGGACGACCGACTCCGGGAACTTCACGGGAAGATCGCCGACTCCGAGGAGGGAACGGCGTTCTTGCTCGAGAAGAAACTCGATCAGCGTCTGGCCGCGGTGCGGGCCAATCGCCGGGAGTCGGCGACCGACGACCTCGAGGAGCGCCTCGCCGCCGAGGCCCGAGAGGTGCATTCCCTCGAGCGCTCCCCTTCGGCGTCGCTCTCCGACGAGGTCGCCGACGAGGATGACGGTGAGGGAGAGACGCTGTGTCGACTCACGCTGCTGGCCCACGAGGACGACGAGGGGGCCATCGGCTCGATACTCGACGATGTGGCGGCGACTGACGGGCTCGAGGTCCGGTTTACGGGGCCGTGGCCGCCGTACACGTTCGCGCCGGAACTCGGCAGCGGCGAGGGAACAACCGACGGGGGACGACAGCCATGAGACCGAGAAAGGACGAGGACGCGCTGGTGGACGTACTCGACGTCGTGCTCAGGGACGGGGCGATCCTCCGGGCCGACGTGATCATCTCGGTCGCGGACGTGCCGCTGGTCGGGATCAAGCTCTCGGCGGCGATCGCCGGGATGGAGACGATGACCGAGTACGGACTGTTCCAGAAGTGGGACGTCGACCGCCGGGCCAGAGCGGTCGAACGCCGGCAGTACGGTCGGGGGCGCGACGACGATCGCGAGTCGATCACCGTCAACGGCCGCGAGCGAGACGAACTCGAGTAACGGGACGCCCGATCCGGAGGAGGGATCGAACGGTCAGGCGAACGTCGGTCGCTCGGTCGTGAGTTCGACCTCTCCGGAGACGGTTTCCTCGTCGCGGTCCTCGTCGTAGACGTACTGTCCGGAGCCGCCACAGAGCGTACACTCGTAGTTCTCGGAAATCTCGTTGATCATCTCGCCGTCCTCGAAGTAGACGCGGCTCTGGACGATCTGCAGGAACTGCGGCGTCTCGCAGTTGGCACAGGTGATCATATCGGTGAGGTAGCCGTGACCGGTTGTAGTTATCCGGCTTGTAACCAATGGATCGAGACCCCCTATGGACGTCTTACCTGTCAGGCGTCGACGGGCAGCGGGTCCGGCTGGACACCCTTCCTCTCGAGCGATTGTGAAGCGGCGCAAACTCCGAGTAAACGAGCCATAATCACAAGACGGGAGCGGGATCGTTCGGGTATCGAGAGCCGAATTAGTGACCGAACAACTGTCGGTATGCCGGACGCGAACGACGAGATACTGACGTCGGACCGAACGATCGGCCGGCGACTCCGATCCCAAACCACCGACCGGAGCGAACCCGGCTGACTGCGGGTCGAATCGGTCGGCGGCGCGGCGGAGAGAGCGCGTTTCCGCACCGGAGTCAGCCTCCGTCGGAGGGGCGGTTCGCCCGTCAGTTCACACGCTGCTGGCAGCGGATCGCCACCGACCGGACGTTCGCTCCCGTAGCCGAGCGCTACGTCTGCGGTATACGCTCCCTGTCGAGAGTTCGGCCGTACTAGTGCGTGACAAGCCGCCGCATAACAATGTCGCTCTCGAGCGAGTCTTCGTCCGCGGGGATACCCCCCGCCGGGTGCGCGCTCGGCCCGGACGCCGACGCGCTGACCGGCCGACTACGTGCGGTCGTACCCGGAATGCTCGGACGTGGACTCGCCCCCGCTTCGAGTACGCTCATGTCTCTCACGCCAGGGTGGGTTTCCCGCCCCCACCCGGTTCCAACACGCTCGCGAGCCCGGGGCTCATACAGTCGGCCGTACGTCACTGCCGAAGCGACCGCGAGGCGGCATCCGGTCGCTCCGGCGAACAGGTACGGCAAACCGCATCAGAATTCGGTGACGACCGGAATGCCGATCGTCCCGTAGTCGTCCATCGCGGCCAGGGTCTCGGGCAACTCCTCGAGCGAGAGTCGCTCGCCGATGATCTCGCTCGGCTCGAGGGTTCCCGCGGCGATCAGCCGGAACAGTTCCTCGTAGCGAACCAGCGGCATGCCGAAGGAGCCGTGGAAGTCGATCTCCTGCATCGTCATCGCGTCGACCGGGAGGGAGACCTCGCCGCCCTCCTCGCCGGTGGTGAGGCCGACCTGGACGTGGTGGCCGCGCTTGCCCAGGCTGCCGATCGAGTTGCGGCAGGTCTCGGCGATTCCGAGCGCGTCGATCGAGACGTCGGCGCCGCCGTCGGCGAGCGCCTTCACCTCACTGGCGGGGTTGTCGGCCTCGGCGGCGTTGACCGTCTCGGTCGCGCCGAGCTCGCGGGCGCGCTCGAGTTTGTCCTCGCGAACGTCGACGGCGATCGGGTGTGCACCGAGTGCACTCGCGATGTGGATCGCGGAGAGTCCGACGCCGCCGCAGCCGTGGACGGCGACCCGATCGCCCGGCCGCAGATCGGCGCGATCGGCCAGCGCGTGGTAGGCGGTCATGAACCGACAGCCGAGCCCCGCCATCTCGGCGAACTCGACGTCATCGGGAAGTTTCACGCAGTTGAAGTCCGCCTCCCGGACTGGGAACGCCTCCGCGAACGCGCCGGGGGCGATGCTCGTAAACCCGAGCGGAACGACCGTCTCGCAGACGTTCGCTCGTCCGGTCCGACAGTGGCGGCAGCTTCCGTCGGCGAGGTGGAACGGAACGGTGACGCGGTCGCCTTCCGCGAGGGTCTCGACGTCCTCGCCGACTGCCGCCACGACACCGGCCGGTTCGTGGCCCAGGATCTGTCCCGGCTGGGCCTGCGCGCCGACCCACTCCCAGTCGCCCTGCCAGGCGTGCCAGTCGCTCCGACAGACCCCGCAGGCTTCGGTCTCGACGACGACCTGATCGGGCTCGGGATCCGGGTAGTCGACGGTTTCGATCTCGAGCGGTTCGCCGTACTCCGCGAGCACTGCAGCTCTCATATGGCAGGGGTACACACACCGTGTACAAAACTGTGAGCGATCCGACCGGACGCAGGCCACCGCACTGCTCGGTTCGTCCCGGTCCGAGGGCGTTCGGAATCGCGTCGGTTCCGGTGACATTCATACAGATCTTCCTACCGGGAATCAATTGATTAATACCTCTCAATTTCGTTTGGTTTGGCTGTGGCATCCGATATTACCCTGATGAACAGCGGGATCAACGGCCTGGACGAGATCCTCAACGGGGGGCTCGCGAAGGGACGGATGTATCTCGTCCACGGTCAACCCGGCACCGGGAAGACGCTGCACGGAATGCACTTCCTGGAGGAGGGGCTGAAAAACGACGAGACGGTGCTGTTCATCCACGGAGAGGAGTCCAAACAGGAGATTCTGTCCAACGGCGCCGCGGTCAACATCAATATCAGCGGCGCCGAGTTTCTCGACCTCGGACCTGAGTCGGATTTCTTCACCGACGACGACTCCTACGACTTAGTCGAGCCGAGCGACATCGAGCGCGATCGCTACACCAAGCGAATCCACGAGGCGATCAGGGAGATCAACCCCTCCCGCGTCGTCCTCGACCCGATCTCACAGCTCAGGTACGTCGAGGCCAACGAGTACCAGTTCCGCAAGCGGATCCTCTCGTTCATGCGGTTTCTCAAGCAACACGAGATCACCGTCCTCGTCACGGCGACGCTCAACTCCAAACCCGAGTACGACACCGAGTTGCGCTCGCTCAGCGACGGCATCATCAAGCTCACCCGCGACAAGGAGGGTCGGCGAGTCGAGGCGACGAAACACCGTGCGCTCGGTCAGATGGGCAGCGATCACGGGATGGCGATCCGGGAGAACGGACTCGAGATCTTTCCGCGGCTCATCCCCGAGTCACAGCAGCACACGTTCAAGCCCAAACGGATCCACTCGGGGATCGACGAACTCGACGAGCTGCTCGGCGGCGGGTTCGACCAGCGGACCGTCACGTTCATCAGCGGACCGACGGGTGCCGGCAAGACCTCGACTGGAACACAGCTGCTGACCCAGGCCGCCAGGGACGGACTCAACTCCGCGATCTACCTGTTCGAGGAGAACATGGAGACGTTCACCCACCGCTCGGAGTCGATCGGCATCCCCGTCACGGAACTGAGTGAGGAGGGAACGATCTCGGTGAACGAGGTCGAACCGCTCGCGCTCTCGAGCGAGGAGTTCGCCCATATGGTTATCGAGCAGGTCGAAGCGGAGGGCACCGACATCGTGATGATCGACGGGATCGACGGCTACACGATCTCGATTCAGGGACAGGAGTCCGAACTCGTTCGAGAGCTCCACGCGCTGGCGCGCTACCTGAAGAACAAAGGTGTCACGGTGTTGATCACGAACGAGATCTCCGAGATCACCGGCATCACGGAGGCGACCGACAATCAGCTCAGCTACATCGCGGACAACATCGCGTTCGTCAGCTACGTCGAGATGGACGGGAGTCTGCGGAAGGTCATCGGCGTGCTCAAGAAACGCACCGGCAGCTTCGAGAAGACGCTTCGGGAGTTCGAGATCACCGGCGACGGTATCCACGTCGGCGAGCCGCTAACCGGCCTTCACGGTATCTTGCAGGGATCACCGATGGGACGAACGGTCGATCCCGTACAGAACGAATGATCACATCACACCGCAGTACGACGAGATCCCGAGTCCGCGTATGAGTAGGAACGATCAGCGGAACACGATCCAACTGCTCATCAACGAGGAGGGGAATCGCGCTGCGGTTCGGGAACTGCTTACCGACTATTACGAGGTCGAGACCGCCTCGTCGCTCGTCGAGGCCGACCTCTATCTCGTCGATGACTACTCGTTTCACGACTACCACAGCGCGCTCCGCGAGCACGTCAACGAGAGCGATCCGGTCTTCTGTCCCGTCGTCCTCGTCCGCCGCGACGACGACCATCACAGAGTTCCGCTACCGAACCCGGACGAACGCGACCCGCCGCTGCTCGTCGACGACATCGTCGAGGCACCGATCGATCGAACGCTGCTCTTTCGGCGACTGAACACGCTGCTCGTTCGACGCAGCCAGTCCCAGGAGCTGATGCACTACATCTCGAAGCTCGAGGAGTCGAACCGCTCGCTCGAGCAGTTCGCCTACGCCGCCTCTCACGACCTCCAGGAGCCGTTGCGGATGGTCTCGAGCTACCTGCAGCTGATCGATCAGCGCTACGAGGACGAACTCGACGAGGAGGGTCGGGAGTTTCTCGGCTACGCCATCGACGGCGCCAACCGGATGCGGGACATGATCGAGGGGCTGCTCGAGTACTCCCGCGTCGACACCCGCGGCAGTCCGCTCGAGCCGACGGATCTCGAGGCCGTCCTCGACGAGGCGCTCGCGGATCTCAGGATGAAGATCGGCGAGCACGACGCCGAAATCGAAGCCGAACCGCTCCCGACCGTGCTGGGCGACGACGATCAGCTCAGACAGGTGTTCCAGAACCTGCTGAACAACGCGATCGAGTACAGCGGCGACGGACCCCCTCGAATACGGGTCAGTGCACGGCGGGAGGGCAGACAATGGCGGATCGACGTCTCCGACGACGGCGTCGGGATCGATCCCGAGGATCAGGAACGGATCTTCGAGCTGTTCCAGCGGCTACACAGCCACAAGGAACACGCGGGAAGCGGAATCGGGCTCGCCCTCTGTAAACGGATCGTCGAACGCCACGACGGACGGATCTGGGTCGACTCCGGCTCGAGTTCGGGTGCGACGTTTTCGTTTACGCTCCCGGCGATCGACAGCCGGCGGGACTGACCGCCGAGACGACGGTCCGACTCGAGGGCGACACGTGACTGTTACTATCGTTATCCCATCTGATTCGAAGATAGGAAGGCGCTTTAGGGTTGGTCCATTCTCGTGAACCAATGATGCGACGTCGCTTTCTGGCTGCCGGCGGCGTGCTCGCCGGAACAGCCGTCGCCGGCGCGGTGAGCCGACCGACAGACGGCACGGAGTTGGTAGCGAGAGCCCGCGACTCGAGCGACGAGAGCGGGCTCGAGACGAACACCGAGACGCTGCTGTCCGAGACGGTTCACGAGACGACGCTGTACGAGATCGACGCGCCGAGGGACGGCCCGACGGCGATGATCTTCGGCGGCGTTCACGGTGACGAGTACAACGGGATCGACGTCGCACACGAGGTAGTCGACTGGGGTCCCGACGCGGGAACGCTCGTCATCGTTCCCGAAACCGACCGCGTCGCGGTCGAAAACGACGAACGGGAGGGTGTCGACGGCGACCTGAACCGCCACTTTCCGGCCGAGGAGGAACCGACGAGCGCCCTCGCAGCCGGTATCTGGGATGCGATCGAACGTCACGATCCCGACGTCGCACTGGATCTCCACCGGTCGCTCGGCGTCTACGGCGTTCACCAGGAGTACGTCGGCCAGGCGCTGTTCTACTCGCCGGGTGCGGACGGCGCGTCCATCGCGGCGACGCTCAACGACGAGGCCGTCCCGTGGTATCTTCCCTTGCACCGGTTCGTCGCCCACGAGAGCCACCTCTCCGGGCCGGTGCTGTTCCACGAGGTCGCACGGGAACTCGACGCCGCGTCGTACCTCTTCGAGACGACTAACTTCCTCCTCGATCGTGAGACAAAAAACGAAATGACGCGAATCGCGACCGCAGCGGTGCTCGACCGACACGGGCTGCTCGAGGAGGGTCGGTAATGACCCCGTCGCTTCGACGGGCGCTGACCGCTCCCGTCACGGTCGCGACGTTTCTCTTGCTGGTCGTCCCGCTGGCGCTGGGGTGGCTCAGAACGTCCCTGCTGTCACCGCTCGCGCTGCCGGGGTATCTGATCTACACGGTCGGATCGGCGATCGGCAACCTCCTCGCGCCGCGGTTCGAACTCTGGGTCTACTGGATGCCGTTCCTGGCGGGTTGTTACGGCATCGCTGTAACGTTCGGCTACGCCGTCGAGCTTTTGGTCGATCGGCTCGAGTCGCGCTGACGGTCTTCGGTCTCGCTGTCCCATCTCCACCGACTCCTCACGCCGAACTTTCGTTCTCTGTATGCGAACTGCTAGCAAGGCTTATGACGGGTGGACCCATAGCCCCGCGTACACACCGATGCCATCCAGGTCCCGACCGCCCCGATCGACCACCCTCTCGCTGTCACACGACGAACGCTGGACGCTCCATCACGTGTTGCTCCACCGAATCGAACAGGAGGAAACCGCCACCGACCCGACCGACGTCGACTCGCCTCCCCTCGAACTGTTTCAGGCGTTCGAGACGATCGACGGCGGAGCGGTTCGGTTCACCGATCCCCAGCTCGAGGCGGTCCAGACGACGCTCGCCAGCTACCAGCGGTCGACGGACTGGTGGGAACTCGAGCGCGGCGCCCTCGAGTCGCTACTCGAGCACGTTACGAACGCCCTCGAGGCCGACCGGCTGCCGGCAGACTGAGACGGCTAGCGCAGTCGGTCTCGAGACGACCGAGATGTCCTGTAGCTACGTGACGGTACGGCAGCGTCCAGCTCGAGGCCGTTCGAAGAACGAGATAACGGTCGCGATCGATACCGCGGACGACAGCACGGCGTTCGTCAGTCGAATCCGGGCGACGGACGGCAACTCGTCTCGACGGATCGCGGGTTAGCAGTCGACCGGAAGGTCGTCGACGGTGCGGTCGTCGCTGAGGTCGTAGTCCTCGCCGGCGCCGATGCTGCCGTCCGAACTCCCGCCGCTGGTGTCATCGTCGGCATCGTCGGCGTCGTAATCGTCGTCAGCGTCCTCGTCATCGTAGTCGTCGGCTTCGTCGTAATCGTCGTCAGCGTCCTCGTCATCGTCGTCGGAGTCCTCGTCGTCGTAGTCGTCGTCGGCTTCGTCAGACTCCTCGGAGTCGTCGTCCGACTCCTCGCCGTCCGTATCGTCGTCCTCGGCGTCCTCAACCTCGGCTTCCTCCTTCGGTTCCTCGACATCCTCGTCGCCGTCGTCAGCGTCCTCGTCGTAGTCGTCGTCGTCGTCCGTGTCGGAGTCGCCCTCGGACTGCTCTCCCTCGGGCGCGTCCTCGAGACGGCTGTCGAGCCAGTCGATGACCGCCTGGGTTCCGTGGTGTGGCGCGGTCGTGTCACCGGCCAGCTCGAGCTGTGGCGTGTAGGTGATCCCGTCGTTGCTGGCCAGGGTAGCGACCTCCTCGACGTCCGCGTCGTACTCGCCGGCTTCCGCGCGCTCGATAACGGCGTCGACGTTCGACACGCCGGCATCCCGCGCTCGGTTCTCGAGCTCGTCGTAACTGATGTGTCCCGACGGCATGTCGGTGTAGGTCTCGGTCACGAACTGCCAGTAGCTGTTCGGGTCCTCGTCCCAGACGGCCAGTCCAACGGCCGCGAGCCGCGAATCGGTGCCCGAAATGAACGACTGAGAGGTGTCGCCCGGCTCGTACGCGAGGTTGCAGAACTCGACGTTGAGCTGTCCCTCAGTGACGAACTCGGAGATGATCTCCTGGAGGTTTCCGGAGACGAAGTCCTGGCTCGACGGACACTTGAAGTTCCCGTAGAAGGTTGCGGTCGGCGCGTCGCTGTTCGATCCGATCGTCGGATACGTGCGCTCGCCGGCGTCGTCCGGAATCGGTACCCCATCGGACGATCCGCTTCCGGACGCGACCCCAGCGAGTCCGAGCAGCGAGACGGCCCCAGTAGTTGTCAGTACACTTCGACGTGTCATCTGCGGCTTCCGTGACATCGACTGCTTCTCATCAGGGAGGGAGTATAAACGGGCTCAGCCGTTCTGTACGCTTCCCCGAACTTTACGAAACTTCTACCCGCTCCAGACATCTCTCAGAACCACAACTGATCGGGAGACTGTTTCAGTCTAACTCGAGCCGTCGACAACGCAACCAGCAAACCGCAAGCAGGCGACGTTGTTCGCGAGAGCGAACGATTACTCGCACCCCCAACTCGAGTTTCGATTCTCGAAATGATGTAAGTACAGCAGGCGTTTCCGACTGTCCTAACTTCTATTTTGCTGACCGTTATCTAGAGATCGAATGTCGTGGTAACGACTGTCAGCATCGACCGAGCTCCGGAACTGTATCGACTCTCGAGCGGCGGATCCTGTCGTATAGACTACCAAAACCTGCGGCGAAATCGCTCGTCCGGAGGTGGTTTCGGCGACGGTCGACCGTTCCGCTACCGTACCGTTCGGACTCGCCCTGAAGCGGTTGCAAGGTGTGGGGTTCGTCCGAACGGTCGCGTTCTCCGGCAAGGAGACGGTTCCCTCCCGGCGTCGACGCCTCGACCTCAGCGGCCGATCGTTCCGCTGCGGGTGACCGGAGCGTCGGGATCGATACGAAACGCGACCACTGTCGATTCCTCGGTTGCGGCGACGGACGCGTCGCTTCCCCCCGTTACGAGCGCGCTCTCCGTGTACCCGACCGGCACGCCGTCCACCGTGACCTCACCCTCGAACACGTAGAGGTAGGTGTCCCATCCCGACTGAGAGGGGAGCGTAACGGTCGCTCCGGCGTCGAGACGGCAGTCGTAGCAGTGGACGTCGTTGCGGACGGACAGCGGGGCCTCGCCGCCTTCGGGACCGAACAGGTGACGCCACTCGTTTCGAACCGCGTCGGGAATCCGCTCGTGCTGGATGCCCGGCTCGAGCTCGAGGCTGTGGGGTCGGACGAATATCTGGAGCATCCGCAGCGGCGGATCGTCGGCGGCGGTTTCCTCGGCGTGCCAGAAGCCGCTGCCGGCGTTCATCACCATCAGGTGGTCCGGATCGGTAATCAGTTCGTTTCCCTGTCGGTCGTCGTGGCGCATTACGCCCTCGGGAACCCACGAGATGATCTCCTCGTTGCGGTGTTGGTGCATTCGGATCACCGTCCCCGGATCCATGAACGACTCGACGACGGTCGCCAGCGGCCCGTAGCCGTGATCGTCGTGACCGGGAACCGCTCGGCCGGGAAAGTTGAAGTGCGTCCTGAAGTTGCCCTGATCCTGTGAAACCGCCGTTCGCGGGGCCGTATGGATCTGGGGGCTCGAGCGTGCCGATCCGGACTCGTCCATTACCGGCGCTAGCGACCCCGTGGCTAAATGCGTTCTGCGCGTTTGGATCTCCACGGACGATGCAACACACGTCGTTGGTGTTCAGGAGTATGCGCTCTTCGCTGGCTCCCGTTCCTCGAAGCCCGAACGACGGTTAGTCCGAGAGCCCCGGGGAGGGCGTCGGCTCCGCCTCCTCGGCCGAGACGTCGAGCTCCGACGCGACCAGCGACCGGTACGCGCGACGAAGCCGCTCGGAAAGGGCCTGGTGGGAGACGTCGAGCTCCTCGGAGAGTTCCTGCATCGAAACGTCCCGCGGGATTTCGAAGTAGCCGTGGTTGATAGCCGCGACGAGCGTTTCGTACTGGTTCTGCGTGAGGCCGGACTGCGAGCCGGTTTCGCCGTCCGTATCGTAGAGGCGGATCACCGTCGGCTCGAGGTCGTGTTCCTCGAGTCGGGTGTGAATCGAGCTCGCGTCGCTGCGCTCTTGTACTCGAATATCGAGGACCCAGGAGCGACCCGTGGCCGAGGCATCCAGGATGGTTCCGCCCTCCTCGAGCACCAGCTCGAAGAGGTCGATCGTTTTCGGCGCGAACTCGACGTTGTACAGCCACTGTTCGTCGTCCCCGCTGACCAGCGCGTACTCCTCGATCGTCGAGGCTTCCGCCAGGCCCGTCTCGATCTCCGCTTTCGGTGCACCGGAGAGCCACAGGTCGTACCCGCTCGAGACGACCCCGGCCTCCGCTTCGCACGTGAGCGACGGCACGGATTCGAACAGTTCCGCCAGTCCGGTCCCCTCGCTCGAGATCTCGAGATTGATGATCGAGGTCATGTGTTCGATTCGAACGACATGTCCCAGTTGCATAGGGGCGGCTCCAAATTTGTTAGTAGTACCGATAGAGAATGTACGGCTGTGTTACATCCGGCGCTGTAACAACGGCCGAGACGATTCGATGCTGATCGTCTGACTGTCTTGCGACCGGACGCCTACTGTCCAGTGGCTACTGTAGACGCCCGTTTCGAACCTGGATCGTATGTGTCCTTTTCGACGCCCCTCGAACGACTCTCCGGACGAGAGACGACTCGAGTCCCCTCACGAAGAATCGACATCGACACCGTGTCGGATCGTTCTACGAACTGGAGCGACGAGGGAAGAACCCGGTCCGTTTCGGTCTCAAACTCCGGTTCTTTCGAGATGCCGAACGCTTCAGCTCCCGAGCGAACGGATGCCGCCGAAGCGGGGCCGATCAGTCGTCGGCGTCGGCCCCGAGACGGAACTGCTCGTTTTCGGAGACGGCCTCGAGGACGATACTGGTGTTCGATCGGGTAAGGTCGGGATCGGTGATCAGGGCCTTGATCTGGTCGTTCATGTCGTCCGTATCCTCGAACTTCCCGATCGCGATGATATCGTAGTCGCCGGTGACCTCGTAGACGGAGACGATCTGCGCGTGGTCCCGGAGCGTGGCGGTGATCTCCGACAGGGCGCTTCCTTCCACCTTGAGCTGCATGACGGCGGTCACGTCGTATCCCGCGGCGTCGTAGTTGACGACCGGTGTGTACCCCTGGATGACGCCCTCCGATTCGAGATCCGAGAGGTGGTTCGAGACGGTCGTGACGGAAACGTCGAGCTCCTCGGCGAGGCTCCGAAGGCTGGCACGTCCGTTCTCGAGCAGTTCGTTTACTAGCTCCGTATCGAGGTGTTCGTAGGCCACTGCGTAGTACGATCTCTCCACTCCGTTTAAACAGTTACGAACAGTCAGTTTTTCGCCCTCGTATTTGAATTTGCAACTACCATCGGCGGCCGGTCGTTCCCGTTCTGACGAGACGTCCACTCGAACCAGCCTTCGTTCTTGCACACAGCGGTCGATCGGGTGTACGACACTGACCCCCTGGTACCGATCCTGGCACGACGGACTCCCCGCTCCACCTACGACTTCGTCGCTCGCGTTCCCGTGGGACCAGCGCGCCACGCCTCGGTCATCGTCGGCAGGTCGTCGAAGGGGTTAGACAGATCTGAACGACGCTCGAGAACCTGCACGCCTTGCTCGCAGAGTCTCGGTCCAGTTCGAGATTATCGTACAATCTCTAACGGAACGATGACTTGATTCGCTCGTTAGTTCGTTTCCTCGGAAATGGATTGGGGCAGATTTGAACCACGGTCGTTCCGCTACGCTTCACTCCCTGGTTTAAACTGCCGACCATTTTTGACGACACGGACTCCTCGCGCTGCTCGTCGTCGTTGTGTCGTCAAAAATGGGTTGGGGCAGATTTGAACTGCCGACTTCCTCCGTGTGAAGGAGGTATCATAACCGGACTAGATCACCAACCCGCATCCCGTGATATCCGTGCGCTCGACTTAAGCCTTCCTTTCACTCCCGACTTTCGCTCGAGCGATCAGTACTGCGGCGCCTCCTCGGGTTCGCCCTCGCGTTGGTTGACCAGTCGGGCGACGGTGAACAGCCCGTCCGAGAGGCGGTTGAGGTACTCGACGGTCCGCTCGTTGATCCGCTCGCTCGAGGCCAGCCCGACGGTGCGGCGCTCGGCGCGCCGACAGACCGCGCGGGCGTGGTGAAGCCGCGCACCGTGGTCGCTGCCGGTCGGCAGGATAAACGAGGTCAGGGGCTCGAGTTCCTCGTCGTACTCGTCGATCCAGTCCTCGATCGTCTCGACGTGGTCGACTCGGATCTCGGGGTCGTCCTCGTCGGGATCGGGGTTCGCGAGGTCGGCCTGGACGACGTGGAGGTGGTTCTGGACCGTTCGCAGTCGGTCGTCGACGTCGTCGTACCCGGTGGGGCGAACGGTGCCGACCAGCGCGTTGAGCTCGTCGACGGTACCGTAGGCCTCGATTCGGGGATCCGTCTTCGAGACGCGAGTCATGTCTCGGAGGTCGGTCTCGCCGTCGTCGCCGCGACCGGTGTAGATCGCCATGGCGGGATCGACGGACGGTTCGCACTTAACTTCGCCGTCCACAGCGACGGTCGGTGGCGCTCGGTCGAATCAGTACGTTAAACACGCTCGATTCGGTAGTGGCCGGTATGGCTCTGGAACTCGATCACGAGTGTCCGAACTGCGGCGAGGAGCAGACGTTCTACCGCGCCGCGAGCACGACGGTGCACCTCGGCGAGAAGATCAAGTGGCACTGTCCGGACTGCGACTACGGCTTCGTGCAGATCAACGGCATCGACTCGAGCGCGGCCTGAGACGGATCGAACGCTCGACTTCGTCGTTTCGGACGGCGCGGAGCACCTTCTTGCGGCGTCGAACGCGGCTTTCGGTCGGGGGCGAGCGCCAGACCCATAGTCTCGCGGTTCGACGACTCACTCGATGCAAGGACGCCGGCTCGCGACGACCGAGGAGATCATCGCGATCGTTAGCCCCGACAGCGACGACGTCGTCGCTCGCCTCGCGGCCTGGGCCGACGACCGCGGGATCGGGCTCTCGACGGTCGACGTCGGCGAGTCGATCGACGAGGTCTACGACGGGAACCGGGCCACACTCGGCGTCACGATCGGCGGCGACGGAACCTTCCTCGAGGGGATCAAGACCTTCGCCCCGCGCGGCGTTCCCCAGCTCGGCGTCAACACGGGAACGCTCGCGTTCCTCTCGCGGATCGAGCCCGAGGACCTCGAGGCGGCCCTCGACGAGGTGATCCACGGTCGGGCGACGATCGACAGCCGCCAGCAGGTCGCCGTCCGCGGACCGGGACTCGAGGCGACCGGGATCAACGACGTCATGATCGAGCACGTCCCGCCGGAGAACCCGATCGATCGGAAGATCACCCGGCTGGACGTCTACGCCGACGACGAGTACGTCGGCGAGTTCGAGGGGACGGGGATCGCCGTCTCGACGCCGACGGGGTCGACGGGCGTCTCGCTGTCGGCCAACGGCCCGATCCACTACCCCGCGAACAACCACACCCTCCAGCTGGTTCCGTTGCACACCCACCAGCTCGGGGTGCGACCGATCGTCGTCTCGCCCGAGACCGAACTCCGGATCCGTACTCAGGGACCCGCGAGCCTGCTGGTCGACGGCGGACGAGCCAACGCGCTCCTCGAGGAGGGCGAGGAGGTGCTGGTTACCGGTGCCGAACGGCTCGCTCACGTCGTTCACACCAGCTACGACGACCACTTCTTCACCGCGATTTCGAAGAAGCTCGGGTGGGACGTTCGCGGCGACGACGAGCCCCCGCGGGTTCCCGCGTCGCGGTCGGAAACCGGCGTCGACGGTGACGGCCTCCTCGAGCGCGCGCGGACGATCGCCACCGAGGCGGCCGAGGCGGCCGGCGAACCGCTTCGGGAGCTCCACGGCCAGGTCGAGTCCGTCGGGGTCAAAAGCGACAAGTCCGACATCGTCACCGAGGCCGACTACCAGGCCAACCGGATCATTACGACGGTGATCGAAAACGAGTTCCCCGACCACGGAATCGTCTCCGAGGAACATCCGCGAGACGTCCGCGAGGGCGGCTACACGTGGGTAGTCGACCCCCTCGACGGGACCGGGAACTTCGCCCACGGCAACCCCAACTACTCGATCTCGATCGCGCTGCTCGAGGGCGAGTACCCCGTCGTCGGCGTCGTCTACGTCCCCGAAACGGACGAACTGTTCAGCGCGATCGCGGGACAGGGTGCCCGCCGGGACGGCGATCCGATCGAGACGACCGACCGGGATCGCCTCGACGAGAGTATGCTCATCTCCGGCTACGACCCGGACGGCTCCTTTCTCACGCGGTTCTACCAGGAGACCCGCGGCGTCCGACGGCTCGGGTCGACCGCGCTCAACTGCTGTTACCTCGCCAGCGGCAGCGCCGACGCCACCTGGGAGTACGACACCTACCCCTGGGACGTCGCCGCCGGACTGGTGATCGCTCGCGAAGCCGGGGCCCGGCTCACCGACGAGCGGGGCGAACCGTTCGTCTTCGAACTCGAGACGGAGGGACGGTCGGCCCTGCTGGGCTCGAACGGTCCGCTCCATCCGGCCCTGCTCGAGCATCTCGAGGGCGGACGGGACGACTGCGAGCGGTAGCCGGCCGGAGAGAGTCGACAGCGGTCAGGTCAGAACGGCCACGCCGGCGACCGCGGCGCCGACGTAGACGCTGTGATAGAGTACGGTCGCGATCGACATGTGAAACGCGTACCGGCCCGCCGGGTAGGAACTCAACGCCGCGGGAACGGCGATGATGCCCCGACTCACCGGGACGACGTTGGTCGTAAAGATCGCGATCCCGCCGTGTCGTTCGAACCAGCGATCGAGCCGACGGTACCGTACCGACTGCGGGTCGAGCTCGACGTACGGGAGCTCCTCGAGGACGGACCAGCCGTAGCGACTGACGGCGAGATACAGCGCCAGCTGCCCGAGGACGTGGGCGATCGTGACGACGACGACGACGAGCGCGGCCTCGCGACCCGTGAAGCCGCCCCCAACGACGTAGCCGGGGAGGAAGACGCTCGTCGGAAAGACCTTGCCGACGAGCGCTCCCTTCAGCACGAATACCCCGAACAGCACCGGGAGGCCGAAGGCTCGGATCGCGGCCTGGAGGACGTCGACGGACGTCGCCGTCGATCCGATCATCGCTCAGCTTCGGCCGGCCCCGTTCGGACGATTTGTTTCACTACCAACATTCCCGTTAACTGTCCGTTCCCGCTCGACACGTTATTTATTTTGTGGTGATCCTAACAACGACCTAACTGGCCGACTCGAACGGGGACGGGACGATCCGGAGGCGGTCGCCGACCACGGTCGGTCCCAGCTTTTCCCTTCCCTCGAGCATCGCTTGCCGGTTCCTGTACGATCCTAACGGGCGGGGACGTACAGCCACACACATGCAAACGATCGCCGATCGTCGGGTGCAGTTCGGCGAGTTCGCCGGCCCCCTCGCGCACGGAGCGTCGTTTTTCGACTGGCAGCTGATCTCGACACAGGAGGTCGCCGCGGCGTTCGACTACTCCTTCGCGGAGATCCTCGCCGACGGCGGCATCCCCTACGCTCCGGTGGTCGTCAGCACCTCCGTCGAGCGCTATCCCCGGATCGGGGACGTCGTCTCCGTCGAGACGGTGCCCCGACGCGTCGGTGACTCGAGCGTAGAGCTGGTCTACGAGGTCAACGACGGCGACGGAAATCGGCTGGCGACGGCCCGAATGATTCACGTGACGATCGGGCCCGACGGCGCCGCGCTAGCGCTGCCCGAGGACGTTCGGGCGGCGTTCGCGGACGCCTGCGTCGATCGGGATCCATCGGTCGGTCCCGCGAGGGAGCCGAACGGGGAGGACGAAACCGGAGCGTTGGCGTCGTTCTCCTCGTCGTTCGAGATCCGCAGCCCCCACATTGAGGGCGCCGAGCTGGCCTACTTCGAGGAGTATCCGCGCTTCGCCGACGTCGCCCTCGAGCGACACCTCGAGGAGCGCGGAACGAGCCTCGACGAACTGCGCGGCGAGAGCGAGCCCTACCGGATCCGGGACTGGCGCTGGGAGTTCAAGACACCGGTTCACTTCGAGACGACGCTGCGGGTCGACTGCGACGTCCTCGAGGTTACCGACGAGAGGATCCGGATCGCCCACGAGCTCTCGAGCGACGGCCGAACGAACATCGAAGGGGTCACCGAGTACGGCTGTTTCGATCGCTCCGGGGCGCCAGTCGCGTTCGACGAGGCGATGCTCGAGCCGTTCCGGACGTAGCCCGCTCTTTACGACTCGTCGTTCTCGAGGGCGTGCCAGGACAGTCGCGGGCTCCGCGCCGCGTCCGTCTGGTCGATCCGACGGGCGGCGGTCCGCTCGGGGGCGGCCTCGAGGGTCTCGTCGTCCTCCTCGGCGACGGCGTTGAACGCGGCGGCGAGCCGATCCAGCGTGTCCTTGCTTTCGACCTCCGTCGGCTCGGTCATCAGCGCCTCGGGAACGATCTCGGGCCACTTCGTCGTCGGCGGGTGGACGCCGTAGTCGAGCATCCGTTTGGCGACGTCGGCCGCGTCCTGGTCGCCCGCGCTGGCGACGAACTCGTGGTGGAACGGCTCGTAGGGGACGTCGTACTCGATCCGACTCGCGAGGTAGTTCGCGTTGAGCACGGCCGTCGCGCTGGCGTCGAGGAGGCCCTCGTCGCCCAGCCGGGCGATGTAGGCGAACGCCTTGACGAGCACGAGCCAGTTACCCTGATAGCCGTGGACCTTGCCGATGGTGTGATCGGGGTCGAACAGCTCGTAGGTCGGTTCGGAGCCGCTCGAGTCGTCGTCAGCCTCGCGGACGCGGGGGGCCGGCAGAAACGGCGCCAGCTCGTCGACGACGCCGACCGGGCCCGCACCGGGGCCGCCGCCGCCGTGGGGCGTCGCGAACGTCTTGTGGACGTTGTAGTGCATCACGTCAAATCCCATATCGCCCGGCCGAGCCCGACCCAGCAGGGCGTTGAGATTGGCGCCGTCATAGTACAGCAGCCCGCCCACGTCGTGGACCATCTCGGCGATCTCGGTGATGTCGCGCTCGAACAGGCCGAGCGTGTTCGGGTTCGTCAGCATCAGCGCCGCCGTGTTCTCGCTCAGGGCGGCCTCGAGCGCCTCGAGGTCGACCCGTCCCTCGTCGTCGCTGGGCAGGGAGACGACGTCGTAGCCGCCGAGTGCGGCGGTCGCAAAGTTCGTTCCGTGGGCGCTCTCGGGAACGATCACCTCGTCGCGGTGGCCTTCGCCGTTGTGTTCGTGGTAGGCCGCGGCGACGCGGATTCCGACGAACTCGCCGGCCGCCCCTGCAGGCGGCTGGAGGGTCACGGCGTCCATTCCGCCGATCCGCCCGAGGTAGTCCTGCAGTCGGTACAGCAGCTCGAGGCTTCCCTGAACCGAGGTTTCGGAACGGTCGGGGTGGACCGCGGCCTTCGGCAGCGCCGCCACGTCCTCGGTGAACTTGGGGTTGTACTTCATCGTACACGAGCCAAGCGGGTAGGGCCCAGTGTCGATCCCGTAGATCATCTGCGAGAGGCGCGTGTAGTGGCGCGCCAGTTCGGGCTCGGAGAGGGCCGGCAGCTCGAGGGAGTCCCGCGTCAGGTCGTCGGGCAGCGGGGAGTCGTCGCCGCCGCCGATCTCGACCGTCGTCCGATCCTTCTCCGAGAGCAGGGGTTCGTACTGTCCGTCCTCGACGTATCGGGCCTGATCGTACCGGACCTGGTCGTCGGTCGCCGGTTCGGATTCGTCGCGGCTCATCGGGCCACCTCCGCAAAGGCGTCGACGAACGGATCGATCCGCTCGTCGGGGACGCCGGCGACGCACACCTGAATCTCGTGTTCGCCGACGACGTGGACGGCGAAGCCGCGCTTCTCGAGGTCGTCGGCGACGGCCCGTGCGGGCTGGTCGACGCGGGCGACGAACTCCCGGAGGTGGTGGCGATCGTGGATCGGCGCCGTGACGCCGACGATCTCGTCCAGCCGTTCGGCGAGGTCGTCCGCGCGCGTCACTCCGCGGTTCGCGAGGTCGACCATGCCGTCGGGTCCGAGGTACGCGGCGTGCATCGCGGTTCGCAACGCGACCCAGGCCTGGTTCGTACAGATGTTACTCGTCGCGCGCTCCCGACGGATGTGCTGTTCGCGGGTCTGCAGCGTCAGTGTGTACGCCCGTCGGTCGGTCGCGTCCTCGCCGGCGCCGACGAGTCGGCCCGGCACCTGTCGGAGGTAGTCCTCGCGGCAGGCGAACAGGCCAAGCCCCATCCCGTAGCTCGTCGGCAGTCCGAGTACGCTGGCGTCGCCGATGACGACGTCGACACCGACGTCGGCAGGGCGCTGGAGCACCGAGAGCGCGACCGGGTCCGAACCGAGGACCAACAGCGCGTCGGCCTCGCGTGCGAGGTCGCCGATCTCGGCGAGTCGCTCCTCGATCGTCCCTCGCACCGTCGGGTTCTCGGCGTAGACCATCACGACGTCGTCGTCGACGGCGTCAGCGAGGGCGTCGAGATCGGCGTTCGCGTCGTCGGTCGGGTACGTCTCGACTTCGAGGTCGGTGCCGGCGACGTAGTTCTCGAGGGTCGAGCGCCGTCCCTCGAGCAGGAGGTCGGGGACGAGCACGCGGTGGCCGCTCGTCGAGCGAACCCGTTCCGCAAGCGTCGCGGCCTCGCCCAGCGCGGTGGCCGCGTCGTACATCGAACAGTTCGCGACCTCGAGACCGGTTAGCTCGACCAAAAGCGACTGGTACTCGAACAGCGCCTGCAGGAAACCCTGTGAGACCTCGGGCTGGTACTGGGTGTAGGAGGTGAGAAACTCCGACCGATCCGCCAGGTGGTCGATCAGCGAGGGGACGTAGTAGCCGTAGTGGCCCCGCCCAAGCAGTTCGGTTAGCTCGTCGTTTCGTCCCAGCACCGATCGTACCAGTCGACGGGTCTCCCGCTCGCTTCGCGCGTCGATCCCGAAGGCGTCGTCGAAGCGAACGCCGTCGGGGATGTCGAACAGTTCCTCGACGTCGTCGACGCCGACCGACTCGAGCATCGCCGTCCGTTCGTCGTCCGTGTAGGGAGCGTAGGGGCTCCCGGTAGCGTGTGATCCGTTCATGTGTAGCGAGGGTCCCGATCGTCTCGGCTTCGCCCGTTGCGATCGCGGCAAGTCCGGGTTTCGTTCCGAGACACGATACGTGGTAGTTGCGGACACGGGGTAATGAACGCACCTCTTCGCGGAGGCGACGATCACTCGGCGGAGTCAGTTTCCGACCCCGTCGACTCCGGCCGATCGGCGTCGGCTCCGGACTCCGGTTCGGGTTCGGGTTCGGACTCGGCCGGAGACTCCGACCTCGGTTCCTCGTTCGGGTCGTCGCTCTCCGCGTCGGGGATCGGCGAGTCGTCGGTGATCCCCGTGTTCGGGGCCGTGTCGGCCGCGGGGTCGGCCGCGGGAAGCGGGCCGATCGGCGGGTTCCCCTCGCTGATCGCCCATTCCCGGGCGAAGAGGTCGAGCGTGATCTTCGCGCCGCCGAGGACGACGGGGCCGATAAAGAGCCCGACCGCGCCGAAGACGACGAGGCCACCGAAGATGCCGACGACGACGATCGCGGAGTTGAAGGCGCTCGTCCGCCCGATGAGGGCGGGCCGGAGGTACGTGTCGGAGGCGCTGACGAGCAGGCCGTAGCCGACGAGGATCGCCGCAGGGACGGTTTCGCCGATCACCGCCAGGTAGATCGAGATCGGCATCCAGACGGCAAAGACGCCGACCAGGGGGAGCAACGCGGCGACGAACGCGGCGACGGTGAGCAAAACGACCGCCGGCACGTCGAGAAACATGAGCCCGACGCCCAGCAGGACGGCCTGGATCATCGCGACGACGACGTTGCCGACGACCGACGCCCACATGAGCTGATCGAGTTCGGTGAGGAGTTCGCGCTGGACGTGGTCCTCGACGGGAAGGACGTACTGCACCCAGCTGACGAGCCGATCGCCGTCGCGGAGGAGTGCAAAGAGCACGAACACCGTCACCGTCAGTCCGATGGCGATCGACGGCACCCCGCCGACGAACTCGAGTGCACCGGTCGCGAGCTCCTGTAACCCGGTCGCGATCGGCTCCTGATAGGTGTCATACGTCTCCTGGAGGTCGACGGGATAACCGAACTCCGTCTCGATCTGCCGTTCGATATCCTGTACGTTGAGCGTCCCGTCCTGGACGTCCATGGCGATGTCGAGCGCCTGCCCCAGCGCGATCGCGAGCACGTACATCACCGGCAGCAGGATCGTCAGGATCGCGACGACGACGAGGACGAGCGCGGCGGTCATCGACCGGACGTACTTCTCGAGCTGGCGCTGGGCGGGCATGAGGATGTACGCGAGGATCACGCCGAGCAGGACGTACTGGAGATACGGCAGGACGATAAGCGCCGCGAGCAGGACGCTGATGAGAGTGAGAACGACCAATCCCGCTCGGTCGGAGAGCCACTCCGACAGCTCCGGGCGCGTAGACATAGTCCCCGATTGGACGTCCAGGACTAATTAGTTCGCGTTGAGATCGCTCCGCTGTCGACGAGGGAGCGTCGTCGGTCAGCTCCGACGCGACCGCGAGCCGTCCTGCGCTCTCCGGGAAAACCGGTAGGCGGCCCGTCTCAGCCCTCGAGCAGCGACCGCGAGGAGTTCGTGACGACCAGCAGGCTGCTGGCGCCCATCGCGAGCGCGGCGAACAGCGGGTTGAGCAGCCCCGTCACGGCGAGCGGGATCGCGATCCCGTTGTAACAAAACGCCCAGCCGATGTTGCCCTTTACTCGGCGGTCGGTCGCCCGCGCGAGTTCGAAGACGGTGTCGACCGAGCCGAGGTCGTCGTCGACGAGCGCGACGTCGGCCGCGTCCGCGGCCATCGCCGTCCCGCCGCCGAGCGCGATCCCGAGGTCCGCGGCGGCCAGCGCCGGCGCGTCGTTGGTACCGTCGCCGATCATGACCGTCCGGCCCGTTTTCTTGAGTCGGTCGACGGTCTCGGCTTTCCCCTCCGGCGGGACGCCCGCGAACACCCGGTCGACTGACGGCTCCTCCCGGAACCGACGGGCCGCGCTGGCGTCGTCGCCGGTAAGGACGACGACCTCGGTGCCCGTCTCCGCGATGGCCGACAGCGTCTCCGACCAGCCCTCGCGGAGGTCGTCGCCGACGACGATCACGCCTTCCGCGACGCCGTTCCTGCCGACGGCGACCGGGACGCGTCCCGTCTCGCGACCGTCCTCTATTCGGCAGGCGATGTCGTCGGGAACCGTCCACCCCCGACCGCGAAGGAGATCGGGGTGGCCGACGACGATCTCGTCGCCGTCGACGACGCCTGAGACACCGTTGCGGTGGCTCTCGAAGGATTCGATACCATCGTCGGCTCCCCCCTGAGCCTCGAGGGCGTCCTCGGCCTCGCCGTCGGCTCGAGCCGAGTCCGCGGGTGACTCGGCCTCGAGCGTGCCGCCGTCAGCGACGGGGCGCTCGGCGGCGATCGCCCGACCGATCGGGTGGGCCGAACGGCGCTCGAGCCGGGCAGCGTTCTCGAGCAGTTCGTCCTCGAGGTCGGTCTCGACGACGGTCATCTCCCCGGTCGTCAGCGTCCCCGTCTTGTCGAAGACGACGGTGTCGGCGTCGCGGATGCGCTCGAAGACGGTGTCGTCGAAGACGACGATCGACTGCTCGAGGGCATCCCGAACCCCCGCGGCGACGGCCAGCGGGGTCGCCAGCCCGAGCGCGCACGGGCAGGAGACGATCAACACGGTGAGCCCGACCAGCAGGGCGTCGGCGACGCCCGCACCGGTCAAGAGGTAGACTGTCGTCACGACGACCGAGAGCACGAGCACGAGCGGAACGAAGATCGTCGCCAGCTTGTCCGCGAGCTTCTGGATCCCGTGGCTCGAGCTCTGGAGGTCCCAGACGAGTTCGGTGACGCGATCGAGGCTGCTCGTGGCGTCCTCGCCGACGCGGACGGTGACGGCGCCGTCGGTGACCAGCGAGCCGCCGACGACCCGGTCGCCGGCCGTCTTCCCGACGGGCAGGGACTCGCCGGTGACGACGGCCTCGTCGACGGCGACCTCGCCCTCGACGACCTCGCCGTCGACGGGGATCCGCTCGCCGGCCCGAACGAGGAGCCGATCGTCGGGCTCGAGGTCGTCGACGGCGACCTCCTCGTGGCCCCCGTCCGGGCCGACGCGACGGGCCTCGTCGATCTGGACGGCGGTGAGGTCCGAGAGCCGTTCGGTGGCCTTCTCCTTGATCGTCGACTCGTAGTAGTTGCCGACCGAGACGATGACGATGATCGCGACGGTGACGTCGTAGTAGATGTGGTCGCCGCCGACGGCGATCGACAGCGTGCTGTAGAGGTAGGCGCTGACGGCCGCGATCGTCACCAGCAGGTCCATGTTCGGCGACCGGGTCTTCGTTGCGACGTAGGCACCTTGCAGGATCGGTTTGCCGGTCACGCCCAGCACGATCGTCGTCAGCGCGGCGATCATGAGGTAAAACGGCGTCGCGAGCTCGCTCGCCAGCGCCTGGCTGAGGAACTCGTACGTCCGCTGGTCGTAGAACAGCCCGCCGAAGTAGGTGGGGTAGATGATCAGCAGGTACTGCATCATCACCATCATCCCCATGAGGACGCCGACGATGATCCGGCCCATCATCCAGTTGTCGGCCTTCCGCCGCATGAACGCGTCCTCGCGGTCGTAGGCGCTGTAGCCCAGGCCGCTGATCGCCTCCTGGAGGTCGACCTGTGAGACGGCGTCGGGATCGTGGTCGATCCGCACCGTGTCGGTGACGTAGCTCGAGTCGGCGTTGCTGACCCCTTCCGTGCGCAGCGCCGCGGACTCGATGAACGCCTCGCAGGTCGCACAGTGCATCCCGTCGACCTCGAGGTAGGTCGACTCGTGGTCGTCGGGCACCGCCCGCTCCCCGTCGTCGGCCCGCTGTCGACGAACGTCCTCGGGGGCGACGTCCTCGACGTCGCCTAAGGCGTCGTAGACGTCCCGGCAGCCGACACAGCAGAAGCGGTTCCCCTCGTCGTCGGTGACGTCGCTGCCCTCGACGGGAAGCTCACACAGCGTGCAACCGGTTTCGTGGGTGTGATCGGTCATGAGTTAGTGATCGTGGGCGTCGGCGCCCGGCGCGTCGATCCCGTCGTAGAACGGGAGTTCGGGATGGGGCAGGTGGATCCCGATGCTCATCAGCCCGTGGGCAAAGAGGACGTAGCCCAGCACGACGAACGCGACCCCGAGCAGGCGGTGGACCCGCTGGCGGTGGACGACGTCGACCGACTCGACGACGGTGCCGTAGAGAAACACCGCGGGAACGGTCCCGATTCCCAGCGCTGCGAGCGCGAGGGCACCCCCGGCCGGCGACCCGGTTGCGAACGCATAGAGGAAGGCCGGGTAGAGGATCGGACAGGGGAGCAGCCCGTGAAGCGCGCCCAGTCCGACGATGCCGGGGCCGTTCGCGAACCGATCGACGCGGCTCATCAGCCAGCCCGTCAGCCGCTCGAGGCCGGGCAGGTGGATCCCGCCCGTGGTCCGCCCGAGCAGGTAGTAGATCCCGGTGGCGATGACGAACCCGCCGACGAGCAGGCCGACGCCACCCCGGATCGGTTCGACCAGGGGTGTCAGCGAGTCGGTCGTGACGAACAGGAGGCCGCCGAGCGCGCCGAAGAGGGCACCGATGAGCGTGTAGCTCGCGGTTCGACCGAGGTTGAACAGCGCGTGCTGGCGCACCTCGTAGGTCGAGAGGTGCGAGCCGCGCTTTTCGGAGCCACCGTCGTCCATCCGACCCGCGTAGACCGTCACCAGCGGCCCACACATTCCGATACAGTGGGCGCCGGCCAGCAGGCCGATGAGCAAAAACAGCGCGACGTCGATGCCGAGGAGGGTGAACGGATCCATGTGTGGTCGGAGTCGAGGGCGATCGGGAGGCGGTACTCGTTGCTCGAGCTATCCGCCGGACAGGGTAATCGGTTTCGCCTCGAGGCACGCTCGGTCGCGGCCTCGGGGGAGCGAGGGCCGAACGGCCGTACGCGTTCGGGTTCGAACCGGTACCACGTCACGATCGAAACGGACAAACAGCTATCACGTTCGCCCCCGAACGAGGACGCATGCTTCGAACCCTCATCTCGCGCGTGGTGCCCGGGTCCGACGACGGTCGCGACGAGACGGGCTCGGACCGGGACGAGACCGACTCCGAACTCGCGGGCTCGCGACTCGACGCGTCCGTGGCCCACGCTCACGGCGGGGACGTCACGCTCGAGAGCGACGCCGACGCCGACGAGCTCGAGTCGCGGGCGCGGGCGGCCGAGCGGGAGCGGTGGCGGGAGTGAGTCGGTCCTAACGATCCGTCAGTCGAGGGCCTCGCGCCGAACGAGTGTGTCCTCGGCGAGATACCGCTCGAGGACGTGGGCGTCGTCCTCGAGGACGACGAGGCGCTCGCGAAGCAGTTCGCCGGTAGCCGTGTCGCCCAGTCGTTCGACCTGCTCGACGTGGTCGCGCAACAGCGCCACGAGCGTCGCGTACCCCTCGAGATCGCGCTCGAGCGACGATCGCACGTCGTAGTGGTGGGGCGCTTCGATGTGGAGCGGGGCGTGCTGGCGGATCCCCATCGGACCGCAGACCGGCACCCCGCCGAGGGCGTGGACGCGAACGGCGAGGGCGTCGGTCGTCTCGGCGAGCCGATCGGCGGCGTCCTCGAGAACGCCGCCGAGATCCTCGAGTTCGGCCCCCTCGAGCAGCCAGTAGTGTTTCCGGACCTGGTTGAACAGGATGTACAGTCCCGAGAGTTCGTCGTTCAGCGCGTCGACGATCCACTCCGCCACGTCCCGGTCGATTCCGAGCTCGTTCTCGCCGATCGTGTTCCACTCCTGACGGACTCGTTCCGCGCCGGGAGTTCGGAGATGTGGTTCGCTCGCCATGGTTACGTCGTCGCCTCCGTCAGTACGAGCGTATCGCCCTCGAGGAACTGCTCGATCGCGTGGGCGTCGTCCTCGAGGGCCGTCAGGTGGTCGTCCAGCCGTTCAGCCGTCCCGAAGTCGCCCGCCTCCCGAGCGAGCTCGACGTGCTCGCGCACGCTCGCGACCAGCGTCGCGTACCCCTCGAGATCGCCCTCGAGCGAGGCCCGCAGGTCGTACAGATCCTCGGCCTCGAGGTGGACCGCGGCGCGCTCCTGGATCGTCGGCGGCGTGTTCGGCGGGATCCCCCCGAGTTCGACGATCCGGACCGCCAGATCGTCGTTGATCGCGCGGACTCGTTTGTACGCCCCCTCGAGAAACGCCGCGACCTCGCGAAACTCGGCACCCTCGGCCGTCCAGTAGTGCTTTCGAAGGAGGTAGAAGAGGTTGAACGAGCCGGCGCAGTCGACGCCGAGGGCGTCGACGATCGCCTCGGCCGCCTCGGGCTCGATCCGGAGGTCGTTCGTCCCGACGGTGCCCCACTCCTGGCGGCGGTCGCCGGTTTCCGGTTCGCGGACCAGCCCGATCTCTCGTCTCGTCATCGTGTGGAGTCGTTTCCCGGGCGACTTATATTTCATCGCTGCCTGCCACATTGCCGACACGACCCCGGGGAGCGAGGATTTCGAACGAGTGTGTTAACCCCACACACGACCCCAGTACACGTGGGGTGAGAACGATGGCGAGGAACGAATCGAACGAGGAACTCGTCGAGCGCGTCTCCTTCGAGACCTACACCGAGGACAACGCGGATGCGATCGACGAACTGGTGAGCGAGGAGTACGTGCTTTACGACCCGATGAGCCCCGAGCCGATCCGCGGCCGCGAGGGACTGAAAGACCACGTCGAGTCCCTGCGGGAGGCCGCCCCGGACCTCTCGGCGACGATCGAGCACGTGATCGCCGACGACGAGTTCGTCGCGGTCCACTTCACTATCCGGGGGACCCAGGAGGGACCCGTTCCGGACCTCGACCTCGAGCCGACCGGCGAGGCCTTCGAGGTCGTCGGCATGGAGTTCGACCGCATCGAGGACGGGAAACTGATCGAAACGTGGCTCGCGTACGATACGCTCGGCTTCGCGGAACAACTGGGGGCGCTCGAGGCGAGAACCGCTGGGGCCGAGCGGTAGACTAACCGCGGCTGCGGGTCTCCGTTTTCTTCTCCCTCGCACGAGCACTCGTCGCTCACTGGCGCTTCGCGCCCTCTGCTCACGGACGCGCAGCGTCCGTTCACGGCTCACTCTGTTCCCCGTTCACATCGCGGTTCTCGCTCACTGCGTTCACTCCGAACCGCGCACCGTTCGCGCGATATGCGAAACCTTCGGTCTCGCACTATTCACACGGCCAGCGGGACCGAATGTCCCGCTCGGATCGCAAAAATCTACGCTAACAGTACATAACGGTGTGTCCCGCCTTCAGTCGGGGGAGGATGTCAAGACGGGACCTTTTGTACGGTGTTCATCCTGCTGTTCAGCCACCAGTCTGAGATGAGGACTCATCTCGTCAAAACGGGGGCCTTGTACGACGAGATTGTCATCTCGATCCCACTCGATGAATCCGTACTCTGCTAATTTAGGAAGGTGGGTGTGGTGCATACTGACCGAGTACTCATCCGCATCTACAATCGTTCGAGAACTGGATAGATATCTCTGAAGTAGGGCCTTGTCCGCTTCTACAATCTCCTGGGAAATGCCGGACGGCTTTGAAACGTATTGGGGGCTGGAGAGTAATTCTACTAGTAACTGTCGTCGGTGGCCGGCCGCCAATGCGTCAAACAAGTTGTCATAATTAACCATTCTATCTCCCTCGCCTTCAGCTATCGTCCCTCATAACGTTAAATGCGTATCATTTTCACGGTCCACGGCTGTTTTGATTAACTGAGTGATTGAGCGTACCCCGCTCAGTTCGCAGATCTACGCGACGATTCGAGCGATGCAGATTCACAGCCCAGACTGAATAAAGAAGCCGCACTACCAACTACTGCTACAAAACCCGCTACTCGACGTACCGGTACTTGCGCTCGCCCATCCGGCCCCAGCCGTCGAAGACGAACTCCTCCTCGGGCGTTGTGAACTCCTCGACGTCGACGTCCATCTCGTGGTTGTGGGCGTCGTGGACCTCCTCGTAGTCCTCCCAGCTCATGTCGTAGCGGGCCGCGAGCTGTTCGTCGACGTTCAGCGCCTCGAGCTCCTCGTCCCAGCTCTCGCAGACGGTCTCGGCGTGGATCTCGGCCTGGGCGCCGCTGCCGTAGGAGCCGACCAGCAGCGTCTCGCCGGTCAGATCGCGGCCGTCCTCGAGGGCGTGTTTCATCGCGCTGATGCGGGCGATGTGGACGGACCCGGTGTACCAGTTGCCGACCTCGCGGGAGACCGTCAGCGTCGGGTCGATGGTCTCGGCGTACCACTGCTGGTAGCGGTCGGTCCCCTTCAGGGCGTCCGTGTACTCCCGGAGGGCCTCGTGGTAGTCGTCCTCGGAGTCGAACGCTTCCTCTCGAGGCTGGCGGCCGATCTCCTCGGCGAGCTCCTCCTCGATGGCGGTATCGCGGGTGATGTAGCGATAGCCCAGCAGGCCCGCCTTGCGAACCATTCCGGGGAACGGGGTGTGGAACGGGATGAACGCGATGTCGTCAGGGTGGACGTCGCCCGCGACGCTCTCGAAGTCCTGCAGGGCCTCGCGCATCCGGGCGAGGTAGACCTGCACCGACCGTTTGCCGTCGACGGAGGGGAACTGCTGGTTCGGTTTGAGGAAGTCGGTCTCGTCGGCGCTCCCGTACCCCTGTTCGGGCGAGAGCTCGACGAGGTCGGGGTCCTCGGCGATGTACATCGCGACGGCTCCCGCTCCCTGGGTCGCCTCGCCGGCGTCGCCGCGGGCGTACAGCGCCGTGTCGGTTGCGATCACGATCGCGCCCCGGCCCCGGTTGCGGCCCGCGCGGATCCAGTTGTAGGCGTCGTCGAGGCTCTGCGTGCCGGCGATGCAGGCGAACTTCCGCTCGCCCTTGTTGGCGTGGTGGAAGTCGCCGTCGTACACCTGCTCGAGGCAGCCCGCGACGTACGTCGAGACGGGCTTCGAGTTGTCGAAGGCGCTCTCGGTCGCGACGTCGATCCGGCCGACGTCGTCTGGCTCGAGGCCCTTGCGGTCCATCAGTCGGTGGGCCGCGTTCGCCGCCATCGTGACGATGTCCTCGTAGCTGTCGGGGAACGAGCTGGCGTTGAGCCCCAGCCCCTTCGTGTACTTCTCCGGGTCCTCGCCCTTCTGGGGGGCGAAGGTGCCGGGGAGGTCGAGCTTGAGGTTCCCGGTCCAGATCTCGACGGCGTCGATACCGACTGTGGTCATAGTACGGGAATACTGTCCGATCTATATGATATTGTCGTTCGTCGTTTCGACGGTCGTCGAACACCGCGTCGACGGTGCGAGTCGCTCCGGGAGCGACGATCGACGAACCGGCCGGTGCGGACGACGGGTATCGCGGGAGAATCGCTCGTCGGCTGTCGAACGGTGCCCGAAAAATTCAGTCCTCGTCTTCCTCGACGACCTCGGGATCGCTCATCGCGCTCTGGAGGCTGTCGAGGCCGTTGATCCACTCGGTGACGAGTCCGTACTCGAACTCCTCGGCGACGCCCATATCGAGCTCCTCGTCGTCGATGACGAGCGTGCCGGCCTGGGCGGCATACCCCAGCGCCGCGTCGAGGTTCTCCTCGGCCTCCGCGTCGGCGGCCGCGCCCAGGTAGTCGGTGACGGTCCCCTCCTCGGCCGGACCGTTGGCGACGTACTCCTCGGCGGCGAAAAAGACACAGACCAGACTCGTCTGGACGCCGTCGACGAGGATCAGCTTCTCCTCGTCCTCGATGTCGACCTCACTGAGGACGACCTCGCGGACGTCCTCGATCTCGGCCAGCGCGTCCTCCTGCTCGAGTTCGCCGTCGTCGTAGTCGGAAACGATCTTCGCGATCGCGATCGCGGTGTCGTCCTGCAGGTTAAGCAGCAGTCGGGCCGAGTCCTCGTCCTCCGGATCGATCTCCTCGTCTTTGATGCGATCGATCCAGTTCTGCCAGCGTTCCGCCGAGTAGTACTCGGTGGGGGGATTGCTCATACAGACACCTACACCGGCCGCTTGAAATGCCTTTCTCTACCTGTATTCCGCGACGACAATCCCGAGACGGCCGTTTCAGGCCCGCTCGAGCGTCGATTCGGTGTCGATACCGTACACCCGCTTCGGGGTCTCGACGTGGGCGTTTCTGACGGCGTCGTCGTACCCGTTCTCGAGCAGCCACGCGACCCGTCGGGGAACCGTCTTCGGGCCAAGCACGGCGCCCGGACGGTCCGGATCGTCGATGTAGTCGGTCTCCATCAGGAACGGCTCGCCGCGCTCGGCCGCGCGCTCGAGTTCGTCCTTCTCGCCGATGACGCTCGGGATCGGGCCCTCGAGGCGCCCGCCCGCGTAGTGTTTGACCACCTTGTGGGCGGGGAGCCCGGCCTCTTCGGCCCACGCCGTGACCTCGGTGAGATCCTCGCTCCCCTCGGTGTGGAGCTGGACGGCACAGTCCAGGTCCGCTCCGCGCTCGAACGCGCGACGCATGACGGCGTTCGAGGCCGCCCAGACGTCGTCGTCGACCGCGTAATGGGGCCGACCGGATTTCAGCGCCAGCGCGTCGCCGCTCTCGACGTACTCCGCGGCGACGTCGATCCCGCCCCGCATGATCTCTTTCGCCTCCTCGGGGGCGTACCCTCGTTCGTTCACGAGCCGCGAGATCAGACCCGGATGGACGCCGAGAACGGGCCAGGCCCGACCCGGCAGTTCGGCCGAGGCGTCGGCGACGATCTCGAGGGTGCGCTCGAAGACGGGTCTGAAGTCCTCCCCCTCGTCGGCCTCGACCCCGAGGTGCCAGGAGGGTTTGTTCACCACGAGCATGTGGGTGCCGTCGACGCGAACGAAGTCGCGGACGGCGTCGATACCGCGATGGTTGTCCGGGTCGAGGTGGAGGTGGTTGTCGAGAACCGGCGTCTCGTCGTCGATCATGGTCGACCCTGGGGCGTCCGCGGCCGAAAAGTCACCGACTCGCTCGCGTCCGGGCTCGCACCGACGGCGTTACTCGCCGAGCGTCACCGCGTCGTCGGCCGCGTTCCGCAGCGCGTCGGAACGACCGTAACTGCCCGGGGCGATGGCGATCGTCTCGACCCCGTTCCGACCCGCGTGCTCGAGAACGGGCTTGAAATCGGTGTCCCGGGAGGCGATCGCGAGGCGGTCGATCGCATCCTCGCTGGTCAGGGCGGTCGCGTCGACGGCGAGTTTGACGTCGACGTCGCCGCTGGTGACGATCACCTCGAAGCCGCGTGCCTCCGCGGCCTGGATGAGACCGGGCGTCGCGTGCTCGTCGAGGTAGAGTCGGAGGACGCCCACCCGACCGAGTTCCTCGGCGGCGGTTCGCAGGTCGTCCAGATCGACGTCGAACTCCTCGCGAAAGACGTTCGGCCCGTCCACGAAGAGGCCGACCGTCGGTCCGTCAGTTCCGGTCCCAAACCGGGTCCGGAGGCGCTCGAACATGCCGTCGAATACCCCCTCCGCGAAAAAAGGTGTGGCGAAACGACGCCGTGTAGACCCGCCCTTCGAGCGACGTCGAACCGAGTTGCGCTCGCGAGACGGCCACGACCGACGAAAAGACATTACTACCCCCGGAGTGTGAGGCCGACTATGCCGCTTCAGACGCCGCCGTTGCGTGGGATCCACGCCGATCGTGGAGCGAAGTTTACGGAGTTCGGTGGCTGGGACATGCCCGTGGAGTTCGACTCGATCCAGACGGAACACCGGGCCGTCCGGGAGGACGTCGGGATCTTCGACGTCTCTCACATGGGTCAGATCCACGTTACCGGCCCGGACGCCACGACGCTGATGCAGCGGCTCACGACCAACGACGTGACACGACTCGAGGTCGGCGACGCCCAGTACGCGGCGATAACCGACGAGGAGGGCGTAATCATCGACGACACCGTCGTCTACCGCCTTCCCGACGAGGACGGCCACGCGACGTATCTCTTCGTCCCCAACGCGGGCACCGACGAGGCGACCCACGAGCGCTGGATCGGCTACCGCAACGAGTTCGAGCTCGAGGCGACCGTCGACAATCAGACCGACGAGTACGCGATGTTCGCCCTGCAGGGACCGAACGCGGCCGACCTGCTCGAGGACGTCTCCGAGGATGCGCCGACCGAGCTAGGTCGGTTCGAGGCTACCTATGCGACCGTCGCCGGCGTCGAGTGCTGGACCGCCCGCACCGGCTACACCGGCGAGGACGGGTTCGAACTCGTCGTCCCGTGGGCCGAGGCCGAGACGGTCTGGTCCCGACTCGAGTGTCAGCCCTGCGGGCTCGGCGCCCGCGACACGCTCCGGATCGAAGCGGGGCTGTTGCTGGCCAGCCAGGAGTTCGACCTCGAGTCGAACCCGCGAACGCCCTACGAGGCGGGGATCGGCTTTGCGGTCGACCTCGACACCGAGTTCGTCGGCCGGGACGTCCTGGCCGAGGCGAACGAGGACGGCGTCGAAGAGCAGCTGGTCGGCTTCCAGCTGATCGACCGCGGCGTCCCGCGTCACGGCTACGACATCACGAACGCCGAGGGCCGAGTCGTCGGCGAGGTCACGAGCGGCACGATGAGTCCGACCCTCGAGCAGCCGATCGGACTCGGCTACGTCCCGGTCGAGTACGCGGACCCGGGAACGACGCTCCAGGTCGTCGTTCGCGGCCGATCGAAGAAAGCAAGAGTTGAGACCACGCCGTTTATCGACACAGCATAACCATGAGTTTCGACGTTCCAGACGACCGACGGTACCGCGAATCGCACGAATGGGCACTCCCGACCGACGACGGAATCCGCGTCGGCATCACCGACTTCGCACAGGACGAACTGGGCGACGTCGTCTTCGTCGAACTTCCCGACGAGGGCGAGTCGATCGCTCAGGAGGAGGAATTCGGCGTCATCGAGTCGATCAAGGCCGTCTCCGACCTGTACGCGCCGGTCGGCGGGGAGGTACTCTCGGTCAACGAGGCGCTGTTCGACTCGCCCGAACTCGTCAACGAGGATCCGTTCGGCGAGGGCTGGATGCTCGAGATTGAGGGCGCCGACGAGACCGAGCTCGACGAGCTGCTGTCGGCCGACGAGTACGAGGATCAGATCGCCTGATCAGATCGCCTGATCAGGGCTCCTGGGGCGTCTCCCGGTTGAAAAACACCATCACCGCTCCGGAGACGACGACGGTCAGAACTGCCCAGACGAGCCACAGTTCCGGCTCGTCGACGACGTAGACGACGGCAAGCGTCGCGAGAAAGACAGCGGTCAGCGCCGCCGTCCACAGATCCTTTCGGCGGGCCGGTGTCTCCGACATTCCTTACTCGAGCGTGACGAGGTGGTCGAGCAGTTCCTCGAGCGGTTCGGTCGTCACGGCCAGCGAGTAGCCGTCGATCCGGGCGAGGTCTGCGGCGTGCTCCCACAGATCGTCCTCCTCGATGCCGTGGAGGACGACGGCGTTCGGGGTCGGGTTGACGACCCGGAGCGCAACGGCGACGGCCTCGCCTCGCGTGACGCCGGTAAAGACCAGTACGCGGTTCGTGCTCTGGCCGTACAGCCGGAAGAACTCCTCGCTCGAGAGGCGGGTGATCGCCCCGATGCTGTCGATGACGGTGTGGCCGCTGACCCGATCCGTGTTGCCGGCGGCGACCTCGGTCGCGCCGATCTCGTCGTACAGCTGCACGAGCGGCTTCGAGGTGGCGTACTCCCGGAGGTCGTAGACGACGTCGCTCTCGAACCCCGCCGAGAGCACGCGGCCGTACTGGCGGATCCGGTCGCCGCCGCGGCGTTCGTCGATCGCGAGCAGCCCCTCGACGAGTCGGCCGACGACGCCGATCCCGGGACTCTCCCGGCGACCGCTCTCGTAGTCCGAAATGACAGAAGAGGACACCTCGAGCTCGCTGGCCAGGTCGGTCTGGGAGACCCCGAAGTCGGTGCGCCACTTTCGCAACGTCGCGCCGGGGTCGTCGCTCAGCGTGATCTCTCCGGCGATCTTCTCGGCGAGCTCTCGCTTGGGTCCACGGCCGCCCATACGCGACGGTCGTCCGGTCGGCCCAAGTAGCTACCGGAGTCGGCGTCCCCCGAAACCGGCGGCCGTCGGCGGGATCGCGGTCAGTCGGTCGGCTCCGACGGCGCGGGATCGACCGTCTCGATCCGCGCGTCGATCCAGCTCGCGGCGGCCTCGAGGGTCTCCGGATCCGACCCCGAAAGACGGATCCGGCCGGGCCGATCCTCCCCGCGGGGATAGCTCCCGACGGCGACGTCGAACTCGTCGGTCACGCCCTCGAGAACGGCCGTCAGCGATCCCTCCGGGGCCGGCGTGTAGACGGTCCGGGAGCGAGCCTCGCCCGCGAACTCTCCGGCGACCTCGCGGAACATCGCCCGCATCTCCTCGGGGATGCCCGCGAAGACGGAGACGTTCTCGACCGTACAGCCCGGCGCCCAGGCCTCGTCGACGACGATCGGCACCGCCCCCTCGGGGAGTGAGGCCGCAGCCTCGAGGTCGATCTCGAGGTCGTACTCCGCGACGAGATCCGGGTTCTCCTCGCGGAACCGCCGGGCCTTCTCGGTCAGGCTGTCGTAGATCTCCTCGCGGACGACCAGCTCCCGGTCGAGTCCCTCGGCGACGGCCTCGATCGTAACGTCGTCCGGCGTCCCGCCGAGCCCGCCGGTGACGAGCACGGCGTCGAAGGCCTCGCTCCAGTCGGCGACGGTGGCGGCGATGAGCTCGCGGTCGTCTGGGATCGTCAGGATGCGCTCGACGGTCGCGCCTCGCTGGGTCAGCTGTTCGGCCAGCCAGGCGGCGTTCGTGTTCGTGGTCGTCCCCGCCAGCAGCTCGTCGCCGACGGTGACGATCGCGACGTTCATGGACCGGGTTGGGGCTCGAGTCAGTTAGCGACTGCGCTCGCTGTTTCCGGCCCTCGACGACGGTCGGTCCGGCTCGACGAAGAAGAGCGAACCGAGCTTTTAGATCGTTCTGACGGTCTCGAGTGCGTTGATTCGCCCGGCACCTGTTTCGGGGTCGCCTCGACCGCCGCCCTCCGCCCCGCGCTCGATGACGTTCTCGACCTGATTCGCGTTGGCGTCCGGCTCGAGTTCGCGCACGAGGCCGACGAGTCCGGCGACCTGCGGGGCGGACATCGAGGTTCCCGACGCCAGACCGTACGACGAATCCGGGAGGGTCGATAGCACCTCGGCACCGGGCGCGCCGACGGCGATCTCGTTCGCGCCGTAGTTCGAGAAGTCCGCGAGCTCGTCATCGATCGTCGTCGCGCTAACCGAGGTCGCGTTCGGAAGGCTCCCCCACAGCGAGATCCAGCCGCCCTGCTGGAGGTTCTGGCTGTCGTTGCCGGCGCTCGTGATCACGGCCGTTCCGCGCTGGGTGACGCTGCGAACGACGCGCTGCCGGGCGATTCGGAACCCTTCCTGATTGTCCTCTGGTGGTTGAGGTGCGCTACCAATGCTCATATTAACTGCGTCGAGACCGAGCTCGGCGGCGTACTCGAGGGCGAGGAAGGAGTCGCCGACGTTCGCGCCCCCCTCCTCGGCGAAGACCCGAAGCGAGACGAGTTCGGTCGCCGGTGCGACGCCGGTGACGCCTTCGGCTCCGGTCGCCCCGGTGATGCCGGCGACGTGTGTCCCATGTGTCTGTGCATCACCGATGTGCTCGGACTCCTCCCATCCGAGAAACGACCGACTCGTCTCGGCATCGACGTTCCCCAGGTCCGGGTGCTCGTGGTCGACGCCGGTGTCGAGGATCCCGATCCGAGTTCCGGCACCGGTCGCATACTCGTGGGCCTCGAAGGCGTCCATCAGGTGCTTGTCCCACTGATCGTCCTCCGTCGCACCGTCCGTCTCGGCATCGGCCGGCGACTCCTGGACGTCGAGACTGTAGCTGAAGTCCTCGAACGCCGCGTCGACGCCGTTCGCGGTGCTGGGGTCCGAGTCCGCGGGCCCCCGGACGAGATAGACGTTCGCGTCCAGGATTTCGTGGGCGACGGTGAACCCCTCGCGCTCGAGCTGTGCCGCGTTGCCGCCGGTGACGATGTACTGTGCGAGGGCTTCGTCGTCCGCGGCTGCCGTCCCAACTGCTCCCAGTCCGATGCCCGCCGCTCCTATCAGTACCGCCCGTCGTGAGGTATCGTGCACCATATATTCCTACGTAGCAGACGAGGTATTTATAATGAAGATCTAGTATCAAAGTAAGCAGCGTATGCGTAATTTTATTACCGAAAACAACAGAACCCATTTTGCATCCGATCGGAGCCCGTCGCCACGGGCCGAGCTTTCGGGCATCGAGACGCTCTGTCCCTCTTCCGTGTAGATAACCTTCGTGGATGGGCGTGTGAGACGGCACGGACGAGGCCGTTCGATGACTGTCCACGGAAACGGATCGTCTTCTCGAAAGACGGACGAAAGCTGGCTCGGAGACGCCCCGAAACGGTGTCTCAACCCTACCGAGAGGAGTTGTGGCACCGCCGTTCGCACTCATCCGATCCGAGGATACATCGTCTCGAGCGCCGACGCGGTACGAGGACATCACGTCTCGCCTCGACCCGAGGACGGTCGCCGAGGAGTGACGCTCCGCAATCCCTAAACGCGACTCGCACCAACCACGTCGTAATGAGCGACTGGACCGAGACGTACCGTCCGACGACGCTGTCGGAGGTACGCGGGAACAACAAGGCCCGGGACCAGCTGAAGGAGTGGGCCGAGAGCTGGGACGACCACCGAAAGGCGGTGATCGTCCACGGCAGCCCCGGCGTCGGGAAGACCTCCGCGGCCCACGCGCTGGCCAACGACATGGGCTGGCCCGTAATGGAGCTCAACGCCAGCGACAGCCGCGGCGCCGACGTGATCGAGCGCGTCGCGGGCGAGGCCGCAAAGAGCGGGACCCTCACCGCCGGCGGCTCGGGGCGACGACTCGTGATCCTGGACGAGGCGGACAACTTCCACGGCAACGCCGACTACGGCGGCTCGCGTGAGGTCACGCGGGTCGTCAAGGACGCGAACCAGCCGATCGTTCTCGTCGCCAACGAGTTCTACGACATGAGCCAGTCGCTTCGCAACGCCTGCGAGACGATCGAGTTCCGGGACGTCTCCAAGCGCTCGATCGTCCCCGTGTTGCGGGACATCTGCCGTCGCGAGGGCGTCGAGTTCGAGGAGGAGGCCTTAGAGAAGATCGCCGAGTCGACCAGCGGCGACCTCCGCTCGGCGGTCAACGACCTGCAGGCCGTCGCCGAGGAGGCCGAACGGCTGACCGTCGAGGACGTCGTCACGAGCGAACGCGACACGACGGAGGGTATCTTCGACTTCCTGGACGCGCTGATCAAGGAGGAGGACGCCCAGGGCGCGCTGTACGCCTCCTACGACGTCGACGAGACGCCCGACGACCTGCTGAACTGGATCGAGGACAACGTCCCGAAGGACTACGCGGGCGAGGAGCTGGCCGACGCCTACGGGTTCCTCTCGAACGCCGACCGCTGGCTCGGCCGGGTGCGGGCCACGCAGGACTACTCGTTCTGGCGGTACGCCACCGACAACATGACCGCGGGAGTCGCGGCCTCCCGTCGAGAGCCGAAGGGCGGCTGGACCCGCTACGGACCCCCCAGCTACTGGTCGAAGCTCGGCCGCACCAAGGGGACCAGAAACACCCGCGACGCCATCGCCGAGCGCATCGCCGAGCGGGAGGGCACCAGCGTCGCGACGGCCCGCCGGGAGATCCTGCCGTTCCTCTCGGCGATGACCCACCACTGCAAGAACCGCGAGCTGACCGTTCGGATGGCCGCCATCTACGAACTCGACGAGGGCGAGGTCTCCTTCGTCACCGGGAGCGGGAAGACGACCAACAAGGTCGAGTCGATCGTCGCCGACGCGGAAGAACACCGGGAGGAGCAGGCGGTCGAACACTCCGGCGGTGCTTTCTTCGGGAGCGCCTCGAGCGACGACGAACTCGAGGACCTCGACGAAGACCACGAAGACGACGAGGACGATGGGGACGACCAGCAGTCGCTCGAGGCCGTCGCCGAGACCGGAGACGATGAGTCACCCTCTGAGGGGGCGGCTGACGAGCCCGCCGAACCCGACGACGACCAGTCCGGTCTCTCGGATTTCATGTAACTGCGGCTGCTGTTGGTGTACAAACATGTCCAGGTGTGAACTAATCGACACTATTACGGCAGTCGATGTGGACACCCACTCCTGGTGAGTGTAGAATAATGACCGACTACGACTGCCCGCTCTGCTCGAACGGCTACGAGGAACGGACGGATCTCCGGATCCATCTCGAGGTCAACCACCGGAAGTCGGCGATCGTCTCCCAGTTCGTCGAGGCGACGACCGACTCGGCGGTGGGAACCGACGACCCCGTTCTGGAGGGCGACCGACCCGCACCGAGGCTGTAACCGGTAGCTACGCTTTTTCGACGAGCCGATCGGCGAACGACCGCGAGAGCGCGTCGCGAACGCCGTCCGCGAGCGCCGTCGGGTCCGAACCCGAAAGCGGCGGCACCGTCTCCACGGGACGGTCGGTCATGCGGTCGATCTCCCCGGGGTTCGTTCGCTCGGCGACGGACGCTCCCTCGTACCCGTTACAGACGATCCCAAAAACGTCGACCCCGCGTCGCTCGAGCGCGTCGACGGTGAGCGCGGTGTGGTTCAGCGTGCCCAGCCCGGAGCGCGTGACGACGACCGCGCCCGAAGCGAGGTCGGCGACCAGGTCGACCACTTCGCGGTCGCCCGCCAGCGGAACTCGGAGCCCGCCGATCCCCTCGAGGAGGGCGACTGGCACCCGCTCGCACTCGCGACGGCAGTCGGCCAGCAGCGACTCGTACTCGAGGGGATCGTCCGCCCGTTCGGCCGCGACCCGCGGCGCCAGGGGCTCCTCGAGGTAGCGCAGACAGGTCGCCGCCTCGTCGGTTCCGCAGGCGTCGACGACGAACGCTGCGTCGTCGTCGGGTGGATGCCCCGTCTGTGCGGGTTTGATCGCGCGGGCGTCGACGCCGCGCTCGCGAAGTTCGCGGGCGAGCCCGGCCGTGACGACAGTCTTGCCGACCCCGGTGTCGGTGCCGACGACGGCGACCGTCGTCGAGTCGCTCACAGGAGTCCGACCTCCGTCCCGGCCGCCTGGAACGCCTCGAGGCAGGCGACGACGTCGTTACGATCGTGAGCCGCGGTCGGCGCGACGCGGATCCGGCAGGTCCCCTCGGGGACCGTCGGCGGTCGGATCGCGGGCGCGATCACGTTCCGGTCGCGGATCCCGGCCTCGAGCGCCAGCGCGTCCTCGCGGTCGCCGACCACGATCGGCAGGATCTGGGACTCGCCGGGCACCTCGAACCCCATCGACTCGAACCCGTCCCGAAGGTGGGCGACGTTCTCCCAGAGCCGCTCGCGGGCGTCGCCGTGACGGGCGAGGTGGAGGGCCTCGCTGGCGGCTGCGGCCGCCATCGGCGTCAGCCCCGTCGAGAAGACGAACGGACGGGCCTCGTTGACCAGCAGTTCGACGAGCGCGTCGCTGCCGGCGACGTAGCCGCCCTGGCTCGCCAGCGCCTTCGAGAGGGTCCCGAGCTGGACGTGGACCCGGTCCTCGAGCCCCTCGGCCTGGACGACCCCGCCGCCGTCGGCGTACAGCCCCGTCGCGTGAGCCTCGTCGACCATCACCCACGCGCCGAACTCCTCGGCGACGGCACAGATCGACTCGAGCGGGGCGACGGTGCCGTCCATGCTGAAGACGGTGTCGGTGACGATCAACCACGACTCGTCGGCGGCGCCCGGTCGCTCGGCGCGCGCGGCCAGTTCGGCCCGGAGGCTCGCGGCGTCGCAGTGATCGTAGACGACCGTCTCGGCGCCCGAGAGGCGACAGCCGTCGACGATGCTCGCGTGGTTGCGCTCGTCGGAGAAGATCACGTCCGGCTCGAGGGCGGTGATCGTGCCGACGTTGGCGGCGTACCCCGACGAGAAGGCGAGCGCGCGGTCGGTGCCCTTGGTCTCGGCGAGCAAGCGCTCGAGGTCCTGGTGGACCAGCGTGTCGCCGGTGACGAGTCGGCTCGCGCCGGCGCCCGTACCGACGGTCGCCCCGGCCTGGCGCGCGGCGTCCTGGACGCGCTTGTCGGCGGTCAGTCCGAGGTAGTTGTTCGAGGCGAACACGAGCGCCTCCTCGGAGTCGAGCACCGGTAGCTCGCCTCCCGACGGCGACGCGAAGTACCCCCGCTCCGCGACCCGGTCGGCGGGCGCGAGCGATCGTTTCAGGTCGTGCTCGACGAGGGCGTCGAGCCGACCCTCGAGGTCGAACCCGCGGTCTTCCATTCGAGTAAAGGGAGTCTGCCGTGTGTTTTCACTGTCACGGTTCGCGTCGGGGCGACCGCGGAGTTCGTTCGAATCGGTCAAAACCGGGGCATCAGCTCCGCCGGGCCGACGACGCCGTACTCGCCGGCGCGGTTGCGGCGAACGGCGGCTCGCAGGTAGCCGAGCGCGGGTCCGTTGACGTTCGCTTCCATGCTCGTCGCGTCGTCGAGCTGGAAGGTGTTCGTCCCCGTCTCGCCGTCGAAGGTCGTTCCGGTCACGGAGACGGTCGTCGTGGTCGGCTTCTCGTCGCTGCGAACGTCGAGGAGGCCGCCGACCGTAACGTCCTTGGCGTCGCAGACGCCCGCGCGCTCGAGCAACACGTCGTCGGCGTGCTCCATGTCCTCGAACTCGATGACGCCGTCGTGGTCGTCGACGATCGCGTCGATCTCCTCGGCGGAGAGGTCGCGTGCGGTCTCGATATCGTAGTCGGGCAGGTGGGCGATGTCCTCGCGGACGGTGCCGCGGTTGTCCTCGTATCCCGACTCGAGGCCGACGCCCCACCAGATCTCCACTTCCTCGATCTCGACGAACGATTGGGCCGCGAGCGCGGCCGCGCCCGTCAGCAGCCCCGGCGTCGCGCCGGCGCCACAGACGAAGGTGATCCCCGCCTCCTCGAACTCCGCTGTCCGCTCGTCGAGCATGCCGATCACGCGCGAGCGCTTGAGAACGTCGACCATCACGCCGCCGTAGCCGCCCTCGAGGAACCGGTCCGCGACGCGAGGGATGAAGTCGTGTTCGTAGTTCGGCAGCGCCAGCAAGACCGCGTCGATCCCGTCGCCGTGATCGATGACGTCCTGGATGGGGTCGTCGCTGGGGCGGGCCTGCTCGGAGGCGACCACTCCCCTGTTCTCGCCGTGCTGTTTGACGCCGTCCTCGGCGGCCGTCGCTCCGCCGTCCGTCGCGACCTCGCTGTCGATGTTCCCCTCCGTCGCCGCCAGCAGCTCGTCGACGTCCAGCCCGTCGAAATCGATCGCCGTACCGTGGCGATCGCAGGCCGCGACGGGCGTGAGCCCCTCCTTGTGCTGGCTCACTTCGAGCGTTCGTCGTCCGATACCGCCGGTGCCGAGTACCGCAAACGTCGTTTCCTTCATGAGTGTATTCTCGTCGGTTCGCTGGTCGTCAGTCGTCGCTCGGTTCCGCGCCCGCGCTCGGGCTCGAGTTGCCCGCGCCCTCGTTGCTCGTCGAGTCCGTCGACCCGCTGTGACGGGCCTTGACCGCCTCGGGATCGAACTCGTTTACCTCGCGGTTGGGCTCGAGCCCCGCCCGTTCGACGATCGCTATGTCCTCGCCGGGGGACTGGCCCTCGGTCGTGAGATAGTCGCCCGTCAACAGCCCGTCGGCGCCCGCCTCGAGGGGGAGATGCTGCTCCTCGGGCGCGAGGTTGACCTCGCGACCCCCGGTCAGGCGCACCCGCGAGTCGGGGTGGAGCAGCTTGTACACCGCCACGGTCTTGACGATCTCCTCGGTCGTGATCTCGACGTCCCGCTCGGCGAGGGGCGTTCCCTCGACCGGGTTGAGCACGTTGACGGGCAGCGAGGAGATTCCGATCTCCTGCAGGGCGACGGCCGCCTCGACCCGGTCAGTCGGGGTCTCGCCCATCCCGAGGATGACGCCCGCACAGAGGTCCATTCCGGCATCCCTGGCGATTTCGAGGGTCTCCACCCGGTCCTCGAAGCTGTGCGTGTCGACGATCTCGGGGAAGTACCGCGGCGAGGTCTCGATGTTGTGATTGTAGTGGTTGATCCCCACCTCGGCGAGGATCGCGGCCTCCCGTTCGGTGAGTATTCCGAGGGAGGCGTCGATCTCGAGGTCACACTCGTCGCGAACGAGTCGAATCGACTCGAGGACCTCGGCCCACTCCTCGGGGCGGTGCTTTCGCGAGACGCCCTTCTCGGCGACGACGATCCCGAAGCGCTGGGCGCCGTCGCGTTCGGCCCGCTTTGCGGCCTCGAGGATCTTCTCCGGACCGAGGAAGTCGTAGGTGTCGATCCCGGTGTCGAAGTGGACCGACTGCGCGCAGAAGCCGCAGTCCTCGGCGCAGTTGCCCGCCTTCGCGTTGACGATCGAGCAGGCGTCGACGGTGCCGTCGCCGAAGCGATCCCGAACCGCCGCGCCGGCTTCGGCGAGGGGCTCGACCGGCTGGGCGATCAGCGCGAGCCCGTCGGTGCGATCGAGCCGTTCGCCGGCCACCACCCGCTCGAGGGCGTCGTCGACCGTCGGATTTCCAGTCTCGTAAACCACACACGACTAGCTGGTTGACGGGTATATAATAATTGGGGAGACGGTCAGTGGATGCGACGTGGCGGCGGCACCGCTCGGGTTCCGTCGCCGATCCGGGCGCGGAGCTTGCAAATCAAGGGTCTCACCATTATATACGGGTTCGGTGTCGGGCGTTCCATGCCGAACGATAACCCGCGGTTGGATTTTACCCGGCGCGAGGCGATCGCGACGGGCGGAGGTTTCATCGGTCTGAGCATCGTCGCCAGGCGTGCCGAAGCGTCGAGCGGGTTCTCGCTCGAGGACCTCGAGGAGGCCGAGATCGAAAAGCAGGGGTTGCAGTTCTTTACGCTCGAGCAGGCCGAAATCGTCCAGGAGATGGCCAACCGAATCTACCCCTCCGACGAGAACGGGCCGGGAGCGCCCGAGGCGGGCGTAGTGTACTTCATCGACCGCCAGATGAACCAGGACTGGGGGCAGGGTGAGAACTGGTATATGGAGCCGCCGTTTCCCGGCGTCGAGGAGCTCGATCTCGACACGGCGGTCGACGACGCCGGTCGCGCCGGCGCGCCGGTCGAGGCCGAGGGGGTGGGAGAGCCGCCCGAACACGGCGAGGGCGACGAGGAGGAGACGGCTGAGAACGGGAACGGGAACGGGGACGAGGACGAGGTCGTTGACCAGCCCGACGAGTTCGAAGCGGACCCCGAGGATCCCGAGGACGAAGAGACCGAGGTCGCGTGGGCCGACGAGGAACCCGTCGCGGGCCAGGGCTGGCAGTACCCGATCACGCCGGCGGAGGCCTACACCTACTCGATCGACTTCGTCGAGGCGTACTGTGAGAGCGAGTACGGCGACAGCTTCGTCGACCTGGACGGCGAGGAGCAAGACGAGGTCATCGAAGCGCTAGAGAACGACGAGGTCGACACGTTCGAACTGCTCGAACCGAGCGATTTCTTCCTCACGCTTCGCGAGAATACCCTCGAGGGGATGTTCGCGGATCCGATGTACGGCGGGAACCAGGAGATGATCGGCTGGCGACTAAAGAACTTCCCCGGGACGCCCGGCGCGCTCGGGAGCTTCCGGGCGCACATCGAGGACGAGGAGTACCACGAGATCGACGAACCGCGCAGCATCGCGGACGACGTCGAGGAGATCGGACTCAACCCGGACGGCGAGCACGATCACTGACTCGAGGGGGACGGCCGGTCACGGACGCGCGGCACGGAGCGATCGAACGACTGCGATACGATACGAGAGACAATGACAATCGAACTGGATCCCGTCGACGTCATCACCGTCGGCGCGGGCTGGACGGGCGGTATCGTCGCGAAAGAACTGGCGCAGGCGGAGTACGACGTTGTGAGTCTGGAACGCGGGGGCGAACGATCGACGGAGGACTGGCTCACGGTCCACGACGAACTCGGTTACGCGCTGCGGTACAAACTGATGCAGGACCTCTCCCGGGAGACGATCACCTTCCGACACGAGCCGGGCGAGACGGCGCTGCCGATGCGCCGCTACGGGGCCTTCCTCCCCGGCACCGGCGAAGGCGGGGCGGGGGTCCACTGGAACGGAATCACGTTTCGCTTCCTACCCTACGACTTCGAGATCGAATCGGAGACGATCGATCGCTACGGCGAGGAGGCGATCCCCGACGATATGCAGCTGCAGGACTGGGGGATCTCCTGGGAGGAGATCGAGCCGTACTACGACGAGTTCGAGCGGATCGCCGGCATCTCCGGCGTCGCCGGCAACGTCGACGGCGAGAGAAGGGACGACGGGAACCCCTACGAGGGTCCGCGGTCGAACGACTACCCGGTGGGACCCATGATGCAGTCGCCGCCACTCGAGCGGTTCGCGGAGGGCGCCGACGCGGCCGGTTACGAGCCGTTCATGCAACCGTCGGCGAACCTCTCCGAACCCTACGAGAACCCCGACGGCGTCCGGCTCGGCCGGTGCGAGTACTGCGGCTACTGCGAGCGGTTCGGCTGCGAGTGGGGCGCCAAGTCCGATCCCACCGTAACGGTGCTGCCGGCGGCCGAGGAGACGGGGAACTTCGAGCTGCGGACCCACTCGAACGTCGTCGAGTTGCTCTACGACGAGGACGCGCGGCAGGTTACGGGCGTGAAGTACGTCGACTCGCGGACCAACACGGTCTACGAACAGCCGGCCGACGCCGTCGCGCTGACCGCCTACGTCCTCAACAACGTCCGGCTGCTCCTCCTGTCGGGAATCGGCGAGCCCTACGATCCCGAGACGGGCGAGGGCGTCGTCGGGAAGAACTACTGCTACCAGAACATGGGCGGCAGCGCCACCGGCTACTTCGACGACGAGGAGTGGAACCTCTACATGGGTGCGGGCGCGCTCGGGGCCTCCTTCGACGACATCAACGGCGACAACTTCGACCACGAGGAGCTCGACTTCCTCCACGGGGGCAACGTCGCGATCAACCAGACCGGCGAGCGCCCGATCGCTAACAATCCAGTCCCCGAGGGAACCCCGTCGTGGGGGTCGGAGTTCAAGGAAACGAGCCTCGAGTACAACCACAGCCGGCTCGAGATTTCCTGCCAGGGCGCCGTCCTTCCGTTTCGAGACAACTACCTCGACCTCGATCCGAACTACACCGACGACTACGGGCTTCCGCTGATCCGGATGACGTTCAACTGGCACGACCAGGATTACGCGCTCGCGGAGTACGGCAGCGACGTCTGCGAGGAGGTCATGGCGGAGATGGGCGCCGACAGGATCGACGCCAGCGGCGGCCTCGAGGGCGACTTCGACATCATTCCCTACCAGACGACCCACAACACCGGCGGCGCGATTATGGGCGCCGATCCCGACGAATCGGTGGTCAACGACTACCTGCAGTGCTGGGACGCCCGCAACCTGTTCATCCCCGGCGCCTCGGCGTTCGCCCACAACAGCGGCTACAACCCGACCGGAACCGTCGGCGCGCTGGCCTTCCGCGCCGCCGAGGGGATCGAGGAGTACCTCGAGAGTCCGGACCTGCTCGCCGAGGCCGAGTCGTAGGCGGTTCAGCCGTCGGGGTGCCACGCAACCCCCTCCCGGCGAACGGTGAAGGGTTTCGCGCCGCAGGACGGGCAGACCGTTCCGCCGCCCTCGGGGTCGTCCGGCCGCTCCGGAATCGTGTGGCGGTGACCACAGGTATCGCACTCGAGGTCGACTGGCATACCGTATCGGACGGGCCAGGATCCGATGAACCCCAGGTGGCAGCGTCTCGCTGACGTGTACGGGACGGCCGCTACGCTCGCGGTCGCTCTGAGGCGAGCAACAGGTAAAAAACGGCACGTCGAATCATGAGTAACGAGATGTGGGTTCGGCGTCAGGAGCCTCACGAACTCACAGAGGGGCGGTATCGCCGTATCCAGTGTGTGGGGGTAGCGTGGGATTCGTTGTCATCACCACCGTAGTATCGACGAGTTCGTGTACTGTAATAAGCTTTGTTGCTAGCTATGTGTCCAGCTCGAGCGATGATTCATAATCGAACGGTTCCTGGTGCCGCCCGAAAGCTGACGTTCCGCAGGTACTGCCGATCCGGGTCGACGATCTCGAGCGGGTGACGACGACTCTCCGATCCTGCGGCCGGTTCGAGTCCCCTCCCCGCGAACGGTCGACGGACTCACGGACGGGTCGGACTCGAGCGCTCGCCTCGAGACGAACCGTGAGAGAGAAAGCCGTACGATCGAACCGTTCGTCGATCGCGTTCGCTCGCTACGGAACGACGGCGTCCCGGGCTACGCGAGGAACTCTTCGATGTGGTCGGCGACCTCCTCGGGAGTGTCGCCGACGGGGACGCCCGCGTCGTTCAGGGCCGAGATCTTGCTCTCGGCGGTACCGGTGCCGGAGCCGGAGACGATGGCGCCCGCGTGGCCCATCCGCTTGCCCGGCGGGGCCGTGCGGCCGGCGATGAAGCCCGCAACCGGGGTATCGACGTAGTCATCGATGAAGGCGGCAGCCTCCTCCTCGTCCTCGCCGCCGATCTCGCCGCACATGACGATGGCGTCGGTCTCGGGGTCGTCCTCGAACAGCTCGAGGGCGTCGACGAAGTCGGTCCCGATGATGGGGTCGCCGCCGATGCCGATCGCGGTGCTCTGGCCGAGCCCGCGGTTGGTGAGGTTGTCGACGACCTGGTAGGTCAGCGTTCCCGAACGGGAGACCAGGCCGACGTTCCCCTCCGAGAAGATATTCCCCGGAAGGATGCCCAGCTTGGCCTCACCCGGCGTGATGAGGCCGGGACAGTTCGGACCGATAAGTCGCGTGTCGGTTTCGGTCAGACGCTTGTTGACCCGGGCCATGTCCTGGGTCGGAATGCCCTCCGTAATCGCGACCGCGAGGTCGAGGTCGCTGTCGAGGGATTCGAAGACCGCGTCGCCGGAAAAGGCCGGCGGAACGAAGATCACCGAGGTGTCGGCGTTTTCCTCTTCGACGGCCTCGTGGACCGTGTCGTACACCGGAACGCCGGCGGCCTCCTGGCCGCCCTTCCCGGGCACGGCGCCCGCGACGACGTTCGTGCCGTACTCCATCATCTGCTCGGCGTGGAACTTGCCCTCCCCGCCGGTGATGCCCTGTACCACGACGCGCGTGTCGTCGTCGACTAGTACACTCATGCTTGTCCCTCCTCAGCGTACTCGACGGCACGCTGAACCGCGTCCTCGAGGGTCTGTTCGACCGTCACGAGGTCCTCGTTCAGAATTTCCATCCCCTCCTCCCAGTTCGTCCCCGCGAGGCGGACGACGACCGGTTTGGGGATCTCGTCGAACTGCTCCAAGGCTTCGTTGATCCCCTTGGCGACCTCGTCGCCGCGGGTGATCCCGCCGAAGATGTTGAAGACGACCGAATCGACGTTGTCGTCCGAGAACACCATATCGAGCGCGTTCGCGATGCGGTCGGCCTTCGCGCCGCCGCCGACGTCCAGGAAGTTCGCGGGCTCGCCGCCGTAGTGGTCGACGAGGTCCAGCGTGGTCATCACGAGGCCGGCGCCGTTGCCGATAATCCCCGTGTTACCCTCCAGCCGAACGTAGTCGAAGTCGTACTCGTCGGCCTTCTGCTCGAGCTCGTCGCCGCCGCTTGCGGCCTCGGCTTCCATTTCGGCGAGTTCGGGCTGGCGGAACAGCGCGTCCTCGTCGATGTTCATCACGGCGTCGGCCGCGATGACCTCGTCGTCGTCGGTGACCATCAGCGGGTTGATCTCAGCGTCGGAGCCGTCGCGGTCGTCCCAGAGCTGGTAGAGCGTGGTGAGAACGCTCGAGACGTCGCGGGCGACGGCCTTGTCGACGCCGGCGTCGTAGACGGCCTTGCGGGCCTGGTAGGGGTGCATGCCGAAGGAGGGATCGATGTGCTCGCGGGCGATCGCCTCGGGGTCCTCCTCGGCGACCTCCTCGATGTTGACGCCCCCCTTCGTCGAGACCATCGCGACGGGTTTGCCCTCGCCGCGGTCCATCGTGATGCCGATGTAGAGCTCGTCGACGAAGTCGACCGCGCCCTCGACGAGGACCTGGTCGACGTGGTAGCCCTTGAGATCCATTCCGATGATCGACTCGGCGGCCTCGCGGGCCTCCTCCTCGTTCTCGACGAGCTCGATCCCGCCGGCTTTCCCCCGACCGCCGACCTGTACCTGTGCCTTGACCGCGACCGGATACCCGATCTCCTCGGCTGCGGTCAGTACGCCGTCGACGTCCGAAGCGAGCTGTGACTCCGGCGTCGGAATTCCGGCGTCGGCGAAGACTTGCTTCGCCTGGTACTCATGTAGTTTCATACCATTCGAACGGCCGTCCCGGCCTTGCTTAAATCCTGCCAGTTTCGGTTCGATTTGCGGCAGTGATTGCCGTATCGCGGCGCCTCCTCGACGCTCGGCCGAAATTAACTCAGTTCCGTATTAGGGTACTTTTATTACCTCGGCTGCGGTATACACAGGTGATGCCCGAAGTAAACGTCTCCGAGTCCCTGTACAAGAAGCTCGAGGAAGAGAACCCCGAGTCGATCGAGGACGCGGTCTGGGAGCTGATGTACCAGGCGCGACGCGAGTCCCAGTACCAGTAGTCGATCGAGCCCTTCGTCGTGAGCGCGGCGTTGTTTCTGTTGCCCTCGATACCCGGTAGCCGACGGTAGCTCGAGTGAGTGTACCGAAGCGTTTGACTCCGTACGGCTCCTACCCCGAAGTCAGCGGTGTATCCCCGTACTCCCGAGAAGCGAGACGCGCGGGACGAACAGCTCCGGAGCCGACGCGATTGCCGGCGACCGGAGGCGGTATCGTAGTGTCGACCTCGACGACCGCACGCGAGGGACACCACCTACCGGCGTGGCTGCTTACCGCGCTCCGCTTTCTCGTCCACAGCAACCTCTTCATCTCGCTCGCGGCCGCGAGCGTCGTCGTCACGACCGCCGTCCTCGCCGACCTGCCCCTCGAGGCGCTACCCGCCTTCATCGTCTTCGCGGCGGCGATGTTCGTCTACACGATAAACCGCTTTACCGACCTCGAGGAGGACCGGGAGAACGTCCCCCGGCGCGCGGCGTTCGTCGAGCGCGCCGGCCTCGCCTGGCTGGCGCTGGGGGTCGGGCTCTACCTCGGCGCCATCGCCGTCGCGGTCGTCCTCGAGCTCCCCGGCGTCGGCTACCTGCTGTTGCCCGCGGTCGTCGCCGGGCTGTACACCCTCGGAATCAAGCGAGTCTTCCTCGTCAAGAACCTCTTCGTCGGCTTCGCCTGGGCGGTGATCCCCCTGGGCGTCGGCGTCTACTACGAACAGCTGCTGACCCGCGAGGTGCTCTTTCTCGCCGCCTACATCGGCGCCATGATCACGATCGCCGCGGCGATCTTCGACGTCAAGGACATCGAGGGGGACCGCGAGGAGGGGATCGCGACGATCCCGACGGCGTTCGGGCCCCGCCGGACACGCATCGTCGCCCAGCTCGCCAACGTCGCCGTCGCGGTCGTCGTCGCGGTCGTCGCCGCGGGCGTCCTCGACGCCCGGTTTCTCGTTCTACTGGCGTTCCACGGCTACGTCGGCTGTTACATCCCCTTCGCGAGCCGGGGTCGCGGCCCGCTGTTCTACGGCGGGATCGTCGACGGCGAACACGTCTTCCTGGCCGCGCTCGTGCTCGCACTCGAGTGGCTCGTCTGGTAGCGAACGGCGACGTTCGTCCCCGCGATCGACGACCATGTTCGGGCGGTGAGGCCGGTCGCTCGGGGTATGGAGGGCGTACGAATCGACCCGGCGGAGATACTGGAAGCATAACAAACCCCCGGTCCCGGGTGTGGGTTCGACGAACGATGGACCGACGGACCTACCTCGCGATCGGAGCGGCGACCGTCCTCGCCGGCTGTACCGAACTCGGCGGCCCCGGGGAACCGGACACGAGCGACGAACGGGCCAACGACGGCGGGACGGAGCCGACCGACGAGACGTCGGACGACGACGAGAGTTCCGAGGACGGTGACGACGAGGGGGGTCCCGAGAACGACGACGAGGAGGAGTACCCCGAACTGGTCGGCACCTTCGACGACTTCGAGGAGCTCGAGGAGTGGTGGGAGTGGCAGGACATCGGGACGCTCGAGGCCGACTCGAGTCGCGCCTCGCTCGGCTCCCAGTCGGCGCTGCTGACGTCGTCGGTCGACTCGCGAGGGCAGGTTCGGGTTCGCCGCGAACTCGAGGAGCCCATCGACGTTCGGGAGGTCGCGCCCGGGCTCGATCTGGCCACCGACACGGATTCGGGCGTCGTGCGTATCCAGCTCCAGGACGCAGACGCCCACTACGTCGAGTACAGCCAGGGGTTCGCGGGCGGAACGTCGCTGACGCGTCACAATTTCGGGATTACCCGAATCCGGGGCGAGCCCGACCTGAGCAAGGTCGTCGTCCTGCAGGTGATCCGCTGGTTCGGCGGCGACGCCGAGGGCCGCCAGTGGGTCGACGACTTCCACTTCGTTCCCCGACCGACTCAGGGAACGGTGTTGCTCCAGCTCCACGGCGGGTACGAGACCCACGCCACCGAGGCTTTACCTCGCCTCGAGGACGCCGACCTCCCGGCGACGGCGTTCGTCCCGACCGCTCGACTCCGCGAGGATGAGGCCGCCGAGGGTGACCGACTCACCGGAGAGCAGGTCGACGACCTCGCCGCGGCCGGCTGGACGATCGGCGCACAGTCGGCGAACGGCCAGCCCCTCGACGGCGTCGATTCGGACGCCCTCGAGGAGGCCGTCGTCGACCCGAGCGACTGGCTCTCCGAGGCGGGCTACGGGGACGACGTCCGCGTTTTTGCCTACCCCGGTTCACGGTACACCGACGAGAGCTACGAACTCGTTCAAGAGCACTACGACCTCGCCTTCGCGGGCCGCTCACGCTCGCAGGGGTACGCGGGGAACCCCCATCTCTGCTCGATGGCCGAGACCCCCGACCCGGGCGACGCGACGGACCTGCTCGAGTGGACCGCCGAGTGGGGCGGGATCACGGCGATCCCGTTCTACGAACTCGACGGGGAGAGCAAGCTCGAGGCGCTCGAGGAGACGCTTCGTTCGCTCGAGGAACACGTCGAAGCGGGGGAGCTCGAGGTGATCACGCCCGCGGAGATGGCCGAGGAGTACGTCTACGAATAGTCGGTCGCCGATCGACGGTGAAACGGTTCCGACGCGGGGTCGAGTTCGAAAAGCGAACGGCAGCGGTGTACAAAACGCGCACGTCGAGTGTGGCCGAAGTCGGCGTTCGGCCGCCACAGGAGTCGTACCAGGGGATCGCGGTATTCGATACGGGATCGGTCACGTCGCGTGAGTAGCGTGGTATTCGTTGTCATCACCACCGTATCTTCGACGAGTCTGCGTCCAGTAATAAGCTTTCCCACTAGTCAGACCGAAACCGATAGAAGGAATACGAGTTCGTATGACAACCTTAGTCGATACATACTCGTCGACCCGTCGTTCCAGCGGCGGTGATCGGTAGACGGGAGTTCGAGCCCCTTGGACGGACTCGAGGTGGTGAGCGCCGATCAGGGCTCCTCGACGTCGACCCAGAGGTGGACGTGGTACTCGGTGTCGTCGGTCGTCGGCTCGTCGGGTACCTCGCCGTCGGGGAACAGTAGCCAGACGATCCGGATATCCTCGCCGACCATCGTCGGCTCGAGCTCGTGGGTCTGGTGCCAGCTCTCGTCGTGGCCCAGCGTCGTCTCGAAGCGCTCGAGTTCCTGTTGTTCGGTGACGACAGTTTCGTTGACTGCGGTCTGGTTCCCGTCCTCGGCAGCCGAGTCCGTGACGGCGCTCTCGTTGACCACGGTTTCGGTCTGCTGTTCGACCGCGACGACGGTGTAGTCGGTCGTCTCGTGTTCGTGGTTGTCGACGCCGACGATAACCTCGGCGCTCTCGCCCTGGGTGAACTCGGTGGGGTAGCCGTCGGCGACGAGCTCGCCGTCGTCGTCCTCGGTGAGCAGGTAGACCGCCGAGAACTGCTCGCCGGCCGGCGGGGAGACGACCGCGAAGCCGACCACGCCGACCGCGAGCACGATCGAGAGCACCAGCAGGACGTTCAGGGCGCCGTCGAGGCGGGTGTCGGGCTCGAGCAGCTCCGAGCGCCCGGCGGCGTACCACGCGCCGTAGGGAACCGCGAACCGCTCCTCGGCGGGGAGTTCCCAGCGGCGGTGGGCCGCGACGGCAGTCGCGAGGACGGTAAAGCCAGACAGCGAGAGCATGATCGGCGTGAGTCGGATCCCCCACGGCGTAAAGTTCAACACGAGGCCGATGAGGGGAACGATGGCGATGCTCAGCCCGAACGCGAGCGCGACGCGCTCGATGCCGTCGATCCCCGCGCGGATCGACTCGCCCGAAAAGCGGGTGGTGTCGTCCGCGTCGTCGGCCGTCGGCGACTCACCGGCCTCCGGAAACAGCGCGGCGATGAAGACGTAGCCGGGGACGAACAGCGCGAAGGCGAGCCCCAGCGGGACCCGAAGCGGCGTATCCCGAACGACGGGAACGAAGACGGCGACGTTGACGAGGAGGGTCACGACGAGCATCGCCGCGAGGTCGGCGGGAAGCCTGCGGATCGGGCGAGGGATCAGCAACCGAAGCGACCGTCGATCGTCCATTCAGTACGTCGTTGACGAGCGGCCAATAAAAGTCGGTCGATCGAACCGCCCTACGCGGCAGCCGACGCCGACCCGGTCGTCGCCTCGAGGTCGGCCCCCTCACAGAGCCGCTCGGCGGTCTCGAGGGCGCGTTCGGCCTGGTCCTCGGTGACCGAGTCGGGCGTGAAGGCGGCCTGTTCGTAGGTCTCGACGAGTTCCCGAAGGGGGACCCCGTCGGCCGCGTCGTCGGCGTGCTCGCGGTAGAACTCCCAGTGAGTCGCCGCGCCGGGCCGACCGACCGCGCTTCCGTAGGCGTGTCTGACGGCGGCGTGTGCGGTTCGAACCGCGGTGTCGGTTCGGCCGTCCGCGAGCTGTTCGGCCGCCCGGTCGAGCAAGGCGTCGATGCGGTCCTGCGTCATCGCCGGATCGGGGCCGCGTGCGGGTCCGCCGACTGCGATCGACGGCGCCCGATCGAGGTCGTCTCGCCTCGAGCGGCGTCGCCACCAGCCCGCCAGTCCGAGCATCCCGATCCCCAGCAGTGCGCCGATGCCGACGACGGCCGACTGCGGGACCGGCAGCGAGTCGCCGCCGTCGGGCATCGTTACGGTCTCCTCGGCCTCTGCCGCGGCCATGTTCGATCCGGCGCCGTCGTAGCTGACGGCGACCGTAACCTCCTCGCCGTCGACCGAGCCCGTGTCGACGGTGCCGGCGATCCCGCCGTCCTCGTCGGTCTCGACCGTTTCCGCCGCCACGCCGTCGACCCGGACCTCGAGGGTCTGGTTGTCGAGGGGCTCGCCGTCGGCGGTCGCGAGGCTGCCGTCGATCGCGACCTCCTCCTCGCCGATCGCCGTCGCCGTCGCCGTCAGCTCGGTTTCGGTCTCGGCGACGCTAATCGGCGCTTCGGCGGGCGTCGCGGTGAGCGTTCGGTCCTCGTAGGGAAGCGAGGCCGTTACCGTCCCCTCGCCGGCCGAGACGTTCGCCGGCGTCTCGACGTCACCCTCGAAGTTCCCCTCCGAAGCGTTTACCGTCCCGATGAGTTCGCCGTCGACGGTGATCGCGACCGGAACGTCGTCGACGGGCTCTCCCGCGGCGGTCACCGTTCCGCTGACCGATAGCGGGTCGCCGTAGGCGACCTCGTCGGTCGCCGTCAGATCGTCGATCGTCGCCGTCGTCTGTTCGGGCGTCACTTCGACCTCCTGCTCGGCGCCGAGGTAGTTCGTGTCGCCGTCGGGAACGTACTCGACGGTCACCGTCTCCTCGTCGAGCGCGAGATCGGTCGGTCGGTACTCGAACTCGAAGTCTCCCTCGTCGCCGGCCCACCAGTCGCCGCTCGGCTCGCCGACGGCGACGGGCTCGTCCTCGACTCGAATCTCGAGGTCGCCCTCGACCGGCTCGCCGTCCGCGGTTTGGACCGCGCCGCGGACGACCATCGGATCCTCGAGCGACGCCGTCTCGTCGACGACCTCGAGGTCGAGTTCGGTCTCGACGAACTGCTCGTCGCGGACCGCCGTCTGTTCGCTCTCGATCTCGCTTCGGCTCTCGTTGACCGACGCCGCCGAGTCGGAGTGGTCCTCGTCGGTCTCGTTGTCGATCGTCTCGTAGTTCGTGACGGCGTCCTCGCCGGCCTCGTCGATCTCGTCGGACAGCGCCTCGAGCTCGCGCGCGAGGTCGTGGGCGCGCTCCTGGTCACCCTCCTGGAGCGCCTCCTCGTACTCCGCGCGGGTCTCGTGGTACTCCTCGATGGTTTCCGCCATCCGTTCCTGGGACTCGGAGGCGTTCCGGTAGGCTTCGGCCGGATCGTCCTCGTCGCCGGTGTCGCCGGAGACCTCGGCGTACTGCTCGAGGCGCTCGTCGTAGTCGTCGCCGAGGTGCTCGCGGGCCTGGTCGTACTGGCCCTCGCTCAGGGCGACCGAACTGTCCTGGAGCTGATCGGAGAGCTGGTCGGAGAGCCAGGACTCGAGCTCCTCGTCGTCGCCGGCCTCGTCGTACTCGTCGGGGTTCTGGTGGCGGGGCGTCTCGTTGGCCGCTGGGTCGTCGTTCGCGCTCGCGAGCGCGTCGCCCGCGATCGACTGGGAGGACTCGTCGGCGGGGGCGCCCGCGGCGGTCGCCGCGAGTGGCAGCGAACACGCCAACAGCGCGAGGACGAGCGCACGGACGACGACCTGGTTCACGATCGGTAATTCACGCCGCCGAACAAAAGCCTGTCTGCTCGCCCCGACGGACAACCAGTAGGTTCAACACGTCACCGAAAAACCACTGGAGTATGCGACCGACGCGCCAGATCTGGGCGGTGGGAGCGATCGCGGGAGCGCTCGCCGTCCTCGCCGCCGTCTTCGCCCGTCCGCTGTTGCTCGCGGCGACGGCGCTGCTCGGCGCGTGGATCCTCGTTCGGCAGCTCCTGTTCGTTCGCGGCGTCGCCGATACGGTCGACTCGCTGACGGTTCGCCAGCTGCCGGCCGCAAACACCGTCCGGGCGAACGCGGAGATCCCGGTCACCCTCGAGGCGACGCTCGACGCGCCCGCTCGCCTGCTGCTGTCGTTCGAGGGCGGCGTGCCGACGGGCGCGAGCGCTGCGGCGCCGCTGTCGACGGTGCTCGAGCCCGGGACGGCGACGACCCGCGAAACGACCGCGGTCTCCTGGCCCGTCGCGGGTCGCCACCGGTTCGATCCGGTGTCGGTGACCGCGAGCGACGGGCTGTTCACGGCGACGATGCCGGCCGAGTCGCGACCGTCGGTGACCGTCGAACCCCGCGGGCCCCACACCGTCCACGTCGGCCGCGGCGGCGACGAGGTGTCGATCGCCCAGGGCGAACACGAGGCCGGCCAGCGCGGTCCCGGTCTCGAGCCGGCCGAGCTGCGCGAGTACGTGCCGGGCGACTCGGCCGACGAGATCGACTGGAAGGCGACCGCGCGGCTTAACACGCTTCACGTCCGCGAGTACGAGACCGAAACCCACCGCCCGACGATGCTGATCGTCGACCACCGCGGTGGGCTCGCGGCGGGTCCGCCGGGGGAGTCGAAGCTCGCCTACCTCCGGGAGGTCGCGCTCGCGGTCGCCGCAAACGCCCGCGAACTCGACGACCCGCTCGGGCTGATCGCCGTCGGCGACGAGGGGATCACGACCCGGATCACCCCCACGACGGGGCCAGCGGCGTACCTGTCGATCCGGCGACGGCTGCTCGATCTCGAGCCGACCGGAACGGACGGCGACGGAACCCCCCCGGAGACGGCCGGACGCAGCCACTCGATTCCGGGGCCGGCACCGTCGCCGACCCGCCCACGGACGGCCCTGTCGGCCCTCGAGAACTCGAGGGACGCGTTCGCGCGAACGCTCGAGCCGTACTACGCGGCCCGAACCCGGTACGACGTTCGGTTCGACTCCGAGCCGCTGCTGGGCGCGGTCCGAACGGCACTCGGCGGCCAGGACAGCCGCCAGTGGACGGTTATCTGTACGGACGACTCGGATCCGGAGACGCTGTACGAGACGGTCCGATTCGCCCGCGCCCGCGGGAGCGAGGTCCTGCTGTTGCTGACCCCGTCGGTGCTGTTCGCGACCGACGGCGTCGGCGACCCTGACCGGGTCGCCGACAGCTACCTCGAGTTCGAGGAGCTGCGACGCGACCTCGACCGAATGGATGCGGTCACGGCGTTCGAGGTCGCCCCGCAGGAGCGGCTGTCGGCGGTTCTCGAGACGACGCGCTCGCGCTCGCGGGGTGCGATCCGATGACCGACTACCCGACGGGAAGCTACGTCGAGTCGACGTTCCTCACGGAGCGACCCTCGCCGTGGTCGACCGCCCTCGGCGCGGTCGCGCTCGTCGCTACCTTCGGCGCGGCGGCCGGTCCGCCCGGCGTCGGCGCCGGGGTCGCGACGGCCCTGCTGTGGTACGGGTTCGGAACGCCGTACGCCGTCGCCGTCGGCCACGTACTGTTGCTGGCGCTGTTTCCGGACGGGATCGATCCGATCTCCTTCGTCATCGTCGAGGCCGGGCTGGTCACGCTGCTCGTCGTCCCCGTCCTGCGGACTCGAGCGCCGCTTCGAACCGCCGCCGGAACGCTGCTGGCCGTCGCCGGACTGGGCGCCGTGAGCTGGCTCGCGGTCGTCTCGCTGTCGCTGTGGCAGGCCGCCGGGATCACCGCCGGAGCGGTCGCGCTCGCGAGCTACGGCGCGTACCGGTACGGGCTGGTCGCGCTCGGACTCGTCGACGACGAACCATCCTCCACTACCGACGAATGAGTACACACGATTTCGAATCCAGCGATCGAACCGAGACGGAGACTGCCACCGAAGAGACGGCTGCCGAGACGGCCGACCGACTCGAGCAAGCCGAGGCTCGAGCGGAGCTGCTCGCCGAGGAGAACCGACGGCTCCGGGCCCAGCACGCGCGTGCGCGTCGCTCGAAGTACCGGCGGACGGCCATCGGGCTCGTCGCGATCGGGCTCTGTGCGGTCGCGGGCGGCGTGATCTTCCCCGGCAGCCGCGAGATCCTCCTCGCGCTCGGTGCGACGGGGCTGTTCGGCGGCCTGCTGACCTACTACCTGACGCCCGGGCAGTTCGTCGCCGCCTCGGTCGGCGAGCGCGTCTACGCCGCCTGGGCGGCCAACGGCGACTCGCTCGCGGCCGAGCTCGGCCTGCGCGAGGACCGGGTGTACGTCCCCGACGAGCGAACCGACACCGCCCGGCTCTACGTTCCCGCCGACGCCGCGTTCGAGCCACCGACGGACGCCGACGGGCCGGTGATCGTCGAGCGCGACCAGCGGGGACTGCTCGTGGCGCCGACCGGGGCGACGCTGTTCGAGGAGTTCCAGCGGACGCTGTCGGGCGAACTCGCGAGCCGACCCGCGCCGCTCGCGGTACAGCTCGCCGACGGCCTCGTCGAGGGGTTCGAACTCGCCGACGGCGCCGATCCGGACGTCGACGCGGCCGCGGGACGGATCACCGTCGGCATCACGGGCAGCGCCTTCGGCGCCGTCGATCGGTTCGATCACCCGATCGCCTCGTTTCTCGCCGTCGGGCTGGCGGTCGGGCTCGACCGCCCGGTCACGCTCGAGGTCGACGCCGGCGGCGACCGCGCCGACTGGCTCGTCACGTGTCGGTTCGAGCCCGACGACACAACTGAGGAAGACGGGACGGACGAGAACGAGCCGACCGACGAGGAACCCGGCGAGGACCTCGAGTTCGACGACGGCGAGTAGTACGGCTGCTGTCCCTATAGTCGGTAATAGGCCGCTGGCTTCTCGCTCCGGGCCGTGAACGCGAGTATTCGAGACGCTGGCGAAGACAGATCGTGGCTTCGGGGTGATCTCTCTGACACTGCACCGAGTAGCCGCTACTCAATTCGAGTTCTCACCGTCGTCTAACAGGGAAGAGACGATGAGTCGTTTGGTCGCACGTCGAAGGAGACCGCTGGCTGCGGGTTGAGAGATCTCGAGATCGGCGGCGACTTCGCTGAGAGTTGCGCTCCGTGGATCTTCGAAATATCCTCTCTCGAGCGCGACGAGGAGCGCCTCCCGTTGGCTATCGGTCAACCCTGCGTCCGTACTCCCCAAACTGGCGTACTCGTTTACGCGCAGTAACTCGATCTCGATGTCGTTCCGATCCGCGTAGTCCCACAGCGGAGCCAGGTTCGTCCGTTCGGGCACCCATACCGTTAGAATCCACCCGTTTCCGTCGTTCTTCATATCGAGTATGACGCCGTTCGCGGTCGAAATGATCGGTGAGATGACCTTCGCTTCGTCCGTATACTCGAAGCTGTAAATCGCCTTCTCGTCTCTGGTCTCGATAACTCGTTCGAACTCGCCGATGGTGTGATCGCTCCGCAATCCGTCCTCGAACCGGTGAAAATCGGACGACCGGATGCGGTAGAAGAACTTCCCCGACGTAGGGTCGGTTCCTGCCTCTAACACAGACTTGACGTTCGCGCTCTGGTCGTGAGTGACTGTCTTCGTGAGCACGATGTCGGGGTGCTCGATTCGGACAACCGCTTTGATGTCAGTCACTGTTCTACGGAATAGGCGTCTATAATATATGAGCATGTATATCTGGTGAAGCCAGTCGTCCCGCTCAGAACAGGTTTGTCGCATACGACGTTTGCACTCAGTGGAACGGAAGCTGGTAGGAACGGTACAAGCAGGTCGTCCGACGGACTGGGAACACTACTCGAGACGCGGACGAACGCGTGTCGAACATCTCTCGTGGAGCTGTCGAGCGATACGTTCCCGTTCTGCGTGCGCCGGTCGGCCTTACTACAGCCACCGACCAACCTTCGAAAGCAGTCGGGAGTGCACGAAATCTTTCGGTCCCGATATAAATGGATTATTCGATTAAGAGAGAGACCGATCCGGGTATAGATGGTATGGAGTACGTATGGCACAGAGACACCATGCCGACGACCGAGGCGGCGACACTGAACCGAGCTTCTACCTCCCCGCCGGGGATACCCCACCGTTCTACGCCAGTCATTTCGAGCGGCTCTGGGCGACACTGTTCAGCCGTTACGCTGAGTCGTCATAATGGGGCTTCCCGAGATAGATTCGGCCGTATTCTTCGGTTCGATTACGATGGTAACGTGGGGGATCTGGGTCGTTCTGGGCAACGCTGCGTCGGAGTCTATCGACCCGAGGACGGCCGCCGCGATCTCCTATCTCGTTGCGGGACCCCTCGCGCTCGGATACGTTCTCGTTTCGGACGCATCGCTCGCCATTACTGCGAAGGGAGGGCTGCTCGCCGGCGTGGCCGGATTGTTCACCGGAATCGGCCTGATTTCGATGTACGTCGGTCTCTCCGGCGGGTCGACGACGGTCGTCTCTACGCTCGGTGCGATGTACTTCGTCGTCGCAGCACTCATCGGGATGGCCATCCTCGGAGACGAGATTACGATAGTGAGATTTGCTGGGATAACGTTCGCAATTATCGGGGTCGTCTTGGTTTCCCAGTGAACCGCCTCGGGGTCAAGTGGTTCGAGAATCTCCGATTCTCGTCATCACGGAAATCGAAGATTTCCGTACGACCCCGAGGCACTCGGCCTGTTCCGCCTGTAGATTGCCCATACGTAGTGGGAGTTTCGCGGAGGGGTCCAGGCGACGAATCCGTGCCCGAGAAGTAGGCTCCGGAGCGGCAGCGAACCGTCCTCGAGTCGGTCCGAAAATCGGGACCGCGGATCGCCGCGAAAACGGACCGCTAGCTCGGGGTCGGTTTCCCGCCGAGATCGTCGGTGTCCGGGACCGTGACGGTATCGAGGATCTCTTCGACGACGTCTTCGGGGTTGACGTCGCTCAGCTCCGCCTCCGTGTCCAGGACGAGGCGGTGGACCAGGACGGGCTCCGTGAGAGCCTTGACGTCCGCGGGCGTCGCGTACTCGCGGCCGCGGATCGCCGCTCGGGCCTTGATCCCCTCGAGGAAGGCGAGCGAGGCCCGCGGGGAGACGCCGTAGCTGACGTCGGGGTGGTCCCGGGTCGCGGCGACGAGGTCGAGGATATACTCCTTGACCGGGTCGGCGACGTGGACCTCGGTAACGGCCTTTCGGGCGCCGCGGATGTCCTCGGTCTGGACCGCCTGGTCGATCGTCGACGGGCTCAGTTCTGGCTCCTCGTCGAACCGCCGTAGCAGCTCCGTCTCCTCCTCGCGGTCCGGCAACCCGATCGTGAGCTTGAACATGAATCGGTCCCGCTGGGCCTCCGGAAGCTCGAAGACGCCCTCCATCTCGATCGGGTTCTGGGTCGCGACGACCATGAACGGCTCCGGCAGGGCCAGCGTCTGGCCCTCGATCGTGACGGTTCGTTCCTGCATCGCCTCGAGCAGCGCCGACTGGGTCTTCGGGGTCGCGCGGTTGATCTCGTCGGCGACGACGAGGTTCGAGAAGACCGGCCCCCGCTGGAGCTCGAACTGGCCGGTCGGCTCCCGGTAGATCTGGGTGCCGGTGATGTCGGCCGGCAGGATGTCGGGGGTCATCTGGATGCGCTGGTAGTCGAGCCCGGTCGCCCGCGCCAGCAGGTTCGCGATCGTCGTCTTGGCGACGCCGGGGACGCCCTCGAGCAGGAGGTGGCCCCGCGTCAGCAGCGCGATCGTCAGGTGTTCGATCGCCTCCTCGTTGCCGACCAGGACCCGCCCGGTTTCGGTCCTGATCTTCTCGTACACCGTCTGTGGATCGTCCGCGAAGGGCCAGTTCCGGTCCGTCTCGCTCATCGATCCCCGTGTTTCGAGCGGGAACGGTTAAGCGCTGTTATCGTTTCCTGGACCTGCTCGTCGTCCCAGTCGGGATGGCGCTCCCGGAGCAGTTCGGCCCGTTCGCCGTCCGACAGGGACGATCCGGGCTCGTCGCCGGAGCTGAGCCGATCGCGGACGGTCCCGACGCCGTTTCGGAAGGTTCGGTTCGAGGCGCCGATGACGGCGACGACGGCGAACAGCCCGACCAGCGCCTGCAGCGCCGGCAGCTCCCGCAGGGTCAGCGTAATGCTCGCCAGCGGCGGCAGCTCCTCGCCGTGGCTCAGATCGAGCAGGACGTGATCGTCGTCGGCGTACTGTCGCTGGAGGAACGCCGCGTTATCCGGTTCGCCGTACATGGCGTTGATCGTGATGCTCGGGTCGCCGACGACGACGACCTCGCCGCCCCCGACGTCCTCGACGGTCGCGACGGGGTAGGCGTCGAACGCGGTGTCGTCCTCGAGCTCCGTTCCCGGCGAGTCGGCGAGATGAGCGTAGTCGCTAGTCCCGATCAGGGCCGTCGCGCCGTTCAGATCGACCGCCGTCGCGTGGTTGAGCGTGAGCTGGTCGACGCCGGCGGTCCGTTCGTGGTTGGCGGTCGCGGTGGTGATCGGCATCGCCGGCCCCTGATCGTGGCTTTGCTCGTCGAGCAGGACGCTCCCGTTCGTGCGGGCGTCGGCGCCGACGGCGTCGAGCAGGTCGTTCGCGTCGGTGCCGTAGTTCTCGAGGACGACCAGAGTGCCGCCGTTGCCGACGAACTCCTGGACGCGGGCGGCGTCGGTCGCGCCGTAGGGTTCGTCGGGCGCGACGACGATCGCCGTCGTCTCCTCGGCGGGGACCTCCTCGTAGCGGTGGGTCTCCCGGATCAGCTCGCCCTCGACGTCGTCGTCAGTCTGGATCACCTCCCGGAAGTCGTCGGTCCCATCCCACGCGGGGTTGTACGGGCCGAACGCGGCCGAGGAGGTGGTCGCGGCGACGAACAGGCCGATGACGACGACGGCTCCGAGGGCGACCAGCAACGCGGCGGGCCAGTCGATCCCGTCGCCGTCGGTGACGTACTCGCGGGGGTTCAAAACGGCATCACCTCCGGCGGCAGGATCTCGAGGATCCGGCGGACGACGATGATCGCGAATCCGACGAGGCCGAGCCCGATCAGCCACAGCAGGCGCCGTCGCCAGGCCGGCGTGATGTTGACCGGTGCGGTCAGCTCGGTGACGATCAACAGCCCGATCAGCGAGAGCACGAAGAACAGCTCGTAGGAGAGACTGCCCAGCAGCGTCAGCGCGACGATCGTCGCGAGCATCCAGGCGAGCTGTCCGTGGACGAACCGCATCCGGCGCTGGGTCGGCATCTACTCGAGTGAGCGAGCGCGGGGACCGTAAATCTCTCGTTCGAGCGACCGGTTTGGATCCGAGACCGTCGGTCGAGCCGACCCGTCACCGATCGTCCTCGAAGATCCGGATCAGACCGGCGTCGTCGACGCGAATGCGGTAGTCGAGAAAGACGAACTCGACCGCGACGGTCCCGCCGCCGTCGCCGACGAGGGTGTCGAGCGCCTTCGGGTCGACACTGTCGAGCAGCGTCGTGCCGTACTCGTCCTCGATCGCCGTCGGATCGACTCCCTCGACTGCGGCGATCGATTCGACGACCGCGATGCTGGCCGCGGTCCGCTCGCCGTAGCGTCGCTCGAGTACCGACGACTCGTCCGCGTCGTCCGAATCCCCATTACTTGCGGGCATAGCTCCGAGCAGCTACTACGACGATCACCGCTATAGCGGTGCTGTATCACATCCTGCATTTCTTCGGCGAGAGAAACGAGCTGCGGTCCGCGGCCGCCGGTCGGAGCGACTCCGGCATTTATTTACGGCGACACTTCCCCTACAACTGCACTGTCTGACCTCAATGACGTATCTTCGGGTGCTCGTCGGTCGCTGGTCGCGCCGGGACCGACTCGCGGTGCTGGTTATCGCGCTGACGGTAGCGCTGCTGGTCGGCGCCGCGCTGCTCGTCGTCGCCGCCGGCGACCAGACGCACAACCTCGCGGCCGAACACGAGGGGAACGCGTCGGTCGTCGGCTACGACTCGGTCGACCGCGCGAGCCAGGCGGCGGGTCCCGACGACGTCGTGCTTCCGACGGCGACCGCCGTCGGCCCCGAGGGTGACACCGATCGGATCGTCGGGATTCCCGCTGACGCCCCGGCGCTCGGACTCCCCGCCCAGCCCGACGGTACCGTCGTGCCCGACGCGAATGGAGAGACGTGGCGCCTCGAGGGGAGCGGAGAAACGACGACGACGGAAGTCGAGCCCGCAAACGCCTCGGACGGGGTCGTCCCACCGACGTGGCTGCGGACGACACCCGCGACGCTCGAGGAGGTCGGACCGACGGGCGCGCTCGTCGTCTCGCCGGCCGACGGGGACGGGAACGAAGATCGCGAGGGTGCTCCGGTTGTGGGGGCGCTCGAGTTCTTCACGCAGGGTGCCGACGACGTCCTCGGGATCGTCCGGACGGGCGTCGCCGCCGCCGGCGTGATCGTCGCCGCGACGCTCTCGAGCGTCGTCCGGATGACGATCCGGGACCGCGCGCGAACGATCCGGGTGGCTCGAGCGACGGGCGCACCGCCGCGGCGAATCCGGACCGCGCTCGCGGCGCGAGCCGGGGCGATCGCAGCCGCTGGCGGCGTTCTCGGCTACGCGATCGGCGTCGTCGTCACCAACGCGGCGGTGACCGCCGCGATCGTGGTCGGCCTGCCGACGACCCTGTCGGTGACGGTGACGCCCGACCTCATCCGGTTCGTCGCCGCGATGCTCGCCGCGATCACCCTCGTCGGGATCGCGACGGGCTACGTCACGGCTCGCGCCGCGACGACGAAACCGCCTGCACTGGTCGGTCGCGACGGCCACGATCGGGGCTCGAGCACCCCGAGCGGACGGCTCCGACGTATCGGTGGCGGCGTCCGGGGCCGCCTCGGGCCGACGGTGCTCGCGGCACGGACGGTCGTTCCGACGACGGCGACGCTGTCGACGTTCGCGGTGATCGTCCTGCTCGTCGCGTCGCTCGGAACGATCGGCGCCTCGCTGTCGACGGCCGGGGCGACGGTCGCCGATCCCGACGCCTCGCACCCGGCCGAGAGCCGGGTGTCGGCCGACTACGCCGAGACCCTCGCGGAGCGAGGCGTCCCCGCTAGTCCGGAGATCCTGCTGTTCGCGAGCCACGGCGAGGAGCCGTACCTCGTCCGCGGCGTCGACTACGCCGCGTTCGAGTCGGTCTCCGACGCCCGGATCGCCGACGGGGATCCGCCGGCCGACGACGAGGAGGCCGTCGTGGGCGTCGAACTGGCCGACGCTCTCGAACTCGAGCCCGGCGACGAGCTCGCGGTCGGCGGCAGCACCGACCCCGCAGTCGGAGTGGTGACCGTCGCCGGCACCGTCGAAACCGGCGGGTTCGCGGATCACCAGCTGCTGGTCTCGCTGCCGACGGCCCGCCACCTGTCGGGGCTCGAGTCGGACGAGGTGAACCAGATTCGAACGACCGCGACCGGGGTGTCCGACGCGGCCGAGAGAGCCGAGACGGAGTCGGTGACGGTCGTCGACCTCGAGGCGCCGGATTACGTCCGTCCCGGCGAGACGGTTTCCGTCGAGGCAACCGTCTGGAACCCCACGACCGAGACCGTCGAGCGGGAGCTCGAGGCAACGTTCGGCGAGGCCGAACAGCGCCGATCCGTCGAGCTCGGGGGCTACGAGCGACGGACCGTGGCGTTCGAGCTGTCGGCGCCGCCGGCCGGCGAGTACGAGCTGTCGGTCGGCGACGACGAAACGACGGTCACCGTCGACGACGCGCCGCCGCTTGAGTCGCTCTCGCTACCGGAGTCCGGTCCGACGGGTGCGTCGCTGTCGGTTCCCGTCCGCGAAACGACCGGGGACCCGGTCTCGAACGCAACCGTCGAAATCGGGAATCAAACGGCCGAAACCGGGTCCGACGGCGTCGCCCGGATCGAGCTGCCGGAGGCACCCGGTACGTACGACGCGACGGTTTATTCGGGCGAACGCGAGCGAAACGAGACGATTCGAGTGGCCCACGATACCGACCCCGAGCCGGCGACGTCGCTGTCGATCAGCCCGTCCTCGCCCTCGGTTCACGCCCAGCCGACCGCGACGGTCGACCTCGAGAACCCTTGGGACCGCCCGCTCGAGACCGAGATCGAACTCGAGGGCACCGGGACGACCGATCGAACGACGGTGGCTCTCGATCCCGGCGAGACGGCGACGCGAACGGCGACGCTGTCCCGCCAGCCACCCGGCGAACACACCGTTGCCGTCGGGGCCGGAGATCGAACGCTGGCGACCGCGGAGTACGAGGTCGTCGGCGACGACCGCGTGGTGAGCGCGCTCGCCGCCAGCGGCCACCACCGATCCGACGGCGGTATCGAGTCGGCGGTCGAGTACGCGATGGGGAACCTCCAGGTCCTGCTGAGCGCGCTGACGGGGCTCGCGGCGGTGACCGTCGTCGGGGCGACCAGTGCCGTCCTCGCGCGGGCGATCCGCGCCCGTCGTCGGACGATCGCGATCTACCGCGCGACGGGGGCCTCGCCGGGGCGCGTGCTCGCGATCGTCCTCGGGGACGCGGCGCGGATCGGAACCGTCGCCTCCGCCGCCGCGGTCGGGATCGGGATCGTCGCCCTCGAGGCCCTCGCCGCGGCGGGTCGGCTGACGGCCTTCGGTATCTCGCTCGAGCCGCGACCGACGGCGACGGTCGCGCTCGGCGTCTTCGCCGGCGGCCTCGTTCTGACGCTGCTCGCGGCGCTCGTCGCGACCCTACCCCTGGTGTGGCGCTCGCCGGCCTCGCTGCTGTCCGAGCCCTCGGCGGGACCGACGACCACCGACCGCCGCGCACGGCTCGACTCGAAGCCGGAGCGAAAGCAACAACGGGAGCCGGAGCCGGCAGCTGACTCGAGCGACTGACGGACCGTCCTGGACTCGAGTCCGTCCGCGGGTCGCCGCCGTTCGCCGAAGAGGTACAGCTATTTGAGCAATGGGTTCCAACCGACCCTCGTGACCACCGACGAGCCCGTGCTGGCCGCGACCGACGTCTCGATACGTCGCGGGGGCCAGCCGATCCTCGAGGCGCTGTCCCTGTCGATCCCGGCCGGCTCGCGGACGCTCGTTCGAGGGCCGAGCGGCGCCGGGAAGTCGACGCTGTTCTCGGTGCTCGGGCTGCTCGAGCCGCCCGACAGCGGACGGGTGTTCGTCGACGGGACGGACGCCAGCGGCCTCTCGGAGCGCCGACGGGCCCGGCTTCGCCGGGACGCGATCGGGTTCGTCTTCCAGGACTTCCAGCTGGTGCCGGACCTGACCGCCCGCGAGAACGCCCTGTTGCCCCAGCACCACGGCGGCGAGCGCGACGAGGCGTGGGTCGACGAACTGCTCGAGACGCTCGCGGTCGCCGACCGGGCCGACCGGTATCCGGCGACGCTCAGCGGCGGCGAGAAACAGCGGGTCGCGATCGCCCGCGCGCTCGCGAACCGACCGGACGTCGTGCTGGCTGACGAGCCGACCGGACAGCTCGATCCCGAGACGACCGAGCGCGTGGCGGGGCTGCTCGTCGACGTCCAGGAATCGGCGGGGACCGCGCTCGTGACGATCAGCCACGACCCGTCGCTCGAGGGGCTGTTCGATCGAACCGTGACGCTTCGAGACGGACGGCTGCTCGAGGAGTAAGCGAACTGCGTCTGAACTGACGGCGGCCCTCTCCGAAGGATGTGCCCGTCGATCGCACCTCCAAACTGTGTTGGAGTGGGAAATTTATCCTCCGTTCGCATCCGATAGGACGCGGACTATCCAGACGCTCTCTGGAACCGCCGCACACGGCTGGCCGTCGTTCGACGGCCACTCGTGGACATCACCCCTTTGCCGTTCCTCTCTCCGCAGTTCGATACTGACAGCCGTGGTGTTCGTGGACACAGTTCAGCCAATATTTATATCGCAGGCCGTTGCCGTCCTCTGTGATGTCCACGAGCGAACAGAAATTCGCGAGCGAACAGAAGCTAACGGTTCCGGACGAGCTTGGATCGCCGCAGGCCAAACTCGTCTATCTGGCGCTGCTCGAGACGGAGGAGGCGACGGCGAGCGAACTTCAGCAGCTGCTGGGGCTGTCGAAACTGACACTGCTGCCGACCCTCTCGTCGCTGGTCGCTGAGGGGTACGCCCAGCGGAGGAAGGGGACGTATGTCAGCCGATAAGCGAACGGCGGATCCAGCCGTAACTGCCGACCTCGAGGACGGCCTTCGGGTCGACTGTTACGTTCGGCCGACCGTCCCGACCGCCGCCGACGACGCGATCGGTCACGTCGTCGAGCGCCTCGAGCGACTGCAAGACGACGGCACCGTCGACGAATTCCGGATCGTTCGGTGGCCGCCCGACGGGGACGCCGGCGACGGTCCTGAATCGACGCGCAGCGAGGTCGTCGCCGAGTTCGAGCGCTGGGCCGAACAGCGAGGCCGTTCGCTCGAGCCGGCGTTCCGGCGGCGGGAACTCCCGTCGTCGCCGCTCTCTCCGAGCGCCGACTCGCGCGAGGAGGTTCGCGTTCCGATCGTCACCCTCGCACTCTACGGGGGCGACGATGGAGGAGAATCCGACGAGGCGGCGACGGTTCGCGGCGTCGTCCCGCACACGGACCGAACGGCGGAAACGGACCGGACGTGCACCGTCGACGAGTGGCTCTCGACCGCCGAGCGCACCGGGATTGCGGTCGACCAACCGACCGACGAGACGGGGCGGCCCGAACAGGCGACGCTTCTGGAGGGACGACGATGACGGGACGCGAGTCGGACCGCGTCGCGGTGATCGGCGCCTCGATGACCCAGTTCGGACAGCGCGAGGAGTGGATCCTCGAGCTGCTCTCCGAGGCCGGACTCGACTGTCTCGAGGACGCGGGCGTCGAGGCCGACGAGGTCGAGCATCTGTACGTCTCGAACATGACCAGCGGGGAGTTCGAGGGGATGACGGGCGTGATGAACGCGCTGGCCCACGACATCGGCGCGATCCCGGCGTACACCCAGCGCGTCGACCAGACGAGCTCCAGTGGTGGGGCAGGGATCTACGCCGCCTGGCAGTCGATTCAAAGCGGAGCGAGCGAGATGACGCTACTCGTCGGCGGTGAGAAGATGACCCACCGGACGACCGGCGAAGCAACCGATATCATCGCCTCGATCGCCCACCCCGTCGAGTACAAAACTGGCGTGACGCTTCCCTCCTTTGCCGGGATGACCGCGCGTCACTACCTCGAGCGCTTCGACGCGCCCCGAGAGAGTCTGGCGAAGGTCGCCTCGAAGAACCACAAGAACGGCGTCGACAACCCCCACGCGCAGTTTCAGAAGGAGGTCGACGTCGAAACGATCCTCGAATCGCCCATCGTCGCCGATCCGCTGCGACTGTACGACTTCTGTCCGATCACCGACGGCTCCGCAGCGATGCTGTTCTGTCCGGAGTCCGTCGCCCAGGAGTACACCGACGAGTACGCCATCGTCGCGGGCGTCGACGGCGCAACCGACACCCACGTCGTTCACGAGCGCGAGGATCCGACGGTAATGGGCGGCGTCGTCGAGAGCGGGAAGGGCGCCTACGAGATGAGCGGCTACGGGCCCGAGGACGTCGACGTCGCCGAACTCCACGACATGTTCACCATCCTCGAGTTCCTGCAGATGGAAGGGCTCGGGTTCGCCGAGCAGGGCGAGGCCTGGGAGTTAGTCGAGGACGGTTACACCGAGCGAGACGGCGAGCTACCGGTCAACACCTCCGGCGGACTCAAGTCGAAGGGGCACCCGCTTGGCGCCAGCGGCGTCGCCCAGGGCGTCGAGATCTACGAACAGCTGGTCGGCGAGGCCGGCGACCGCCAGGTCGAGGCCGACGTCGGGCTCTGTTGTAACGTCGGCGGCTTCGGCAACTGCGTGATTACGACAATTATGGAGGCAGCACGATGACGATGGAAGCGACCCGATACGACGACGGCACGATCAGCTACCCCGGCCACCCGCGCGGCCGGAACGGTGCGGAGCCGGTCGGCACGATCGACCTGAGCGAGCACACCGCCGAGATCGTGACGTGGACGACCAGCACCGCGACGCCGCCGGGCGTTCGGGAGCCCAACCACCTCGCGATCGTCGAGTTCGACGTGGGTGAAGTCGTCGACGACGGCGAGACGTCGGTCCGGGCGCTCGTACAGCTCACGGACGGCGACGTCGAGACCGGCGACGAGGTCGAACCCGTCTACACCGAGGAGCTGCGCGAGCCCGGCGCGGGTATCAGGGAACCCGACAGCCAGGACTGGGACGGCTACCGGTTCGAACCGGTGTAGGACCCGTTTCGGTCCGCTCGTAACCCGACGTGTCAGCGGGAGGCAGGACTCGCGCTCGAGGCGAACGATCGCTGGATCGAGCGCTGCTCGCGACGGCAGAACTCCTTTCGTCGTTCGGGACGATCCGTACTCCATGCGAGGCACGTACAAGTGCGGGTCCTGCAACGCTCACTTCAAGGCGACCCGTCGACAGTGTGGCGTCTGCGGTACGAGCGGGGTCGAGACGAGCCGGGACGCGTGTCGAGGCTGTGGGACGAGTTTCGAAGACTCGGTGTCCCAGCGGTGCCCGCGGTGTGGGTCCGACGACGCCGAATCGGTCTGAGGCGATTCGGACGGACCGTTGTACGTGTTTTCAGTGGAACAACGGCGTCCTGCGGACGTCCCGAAAACTCGTTACAACGGACCGTCTCAGGTGTCGGCGTCCGCGTCGCCCATTCCGGGCTCGTCGCCCTCGAGGTAGGCGTCGTTCCCGCCGGTCGCGACGAAGCGAACCTGCACCGCGGTGTCGCCCGTCGTCTGCTCGTTGATCCGTTCGTCGATCCTGTCGATCAGCTCCGCGTCGTACGTTCCCGGCGGACCGCCGACCTCGACGACGACGGCGTCGATCTGCTGGGTCGCATCGAGCGAGCTATCGACCGGGAGCCCCTCCTCGCGGACCTGGACGTCGACCTCGAGCAGGTAGGCGTCGTCGTACTCCGACAGCACCGCCTCGGACTCCTGCGTCGCCGTCTCCTCGAAGGCCGACATCTGGTAGGAGGAGTAGGTCACGCCGGTCAGAAACAGCGAGAGGACGAGGATCACGGCGAGGAAGACGGCGGCCTGTTTGACGACGCGGCGCTGTGCGATCGAGATCCCGAACCCGCTATCGGGTCGGTAGCCGATGTACCACAGCGTCGCGAGGCCGGCGAGGTTGACCCCGAGGAGGTTGACTAACACGAGCACCGTCGAGCCCAGTGCGGCGGCGGGCATCCCCCAGGCCAGGGCGATGCCGGCCGCGGCCATCGGGGGAACCAGCGCGGCGGCGATCATCACGCCGACGATAGCGACCGAGAAGCCGGTCGCGAGGCTGAGGATGCCCGCGATGCCAGCCCCCAGGGCTACCGGCAGCAGTAGCAGCTCCGGGGCGATCCGTTCTGCCACCTCGTCGATCTCGGTGAGTTCGGCCCCGGGGGGAACGAGAAACATCGACTGGAAGAGCCACGCGACGATCGCCGCGATAACGATTCCGCCGAAGACGCCCGAGAACTGGTAGCGAAGTCCCCTGAAGAACAGGTCGCGGTCGTTGACCACGGTCCCGATCGAGGCGCTCAACGCGGGTCCGATCAGGGGCGCGATCACCATCGAGCCGACGACGACCGCCGGCGAGTCGAGCAGCAGTCCGACCGTCGCGACGATCGAACTGATCAGCGTCATCGCGAAAAAGACGCTGTAAGTCGGCGTCAGCTCCTCCGCTCGAGTCAGTAACTCCTGTCTGGAGATTTCCTCGTCCTGGACCGACTCCGTGGTGTGTTCCTGCTGGAGTTCGTCAAAATCCCTCGAGATAACGGTCTCCGCGTCGGTGACAACCGTATAGGAGTCGTTCTCGATTCCGACGTCCTGAAGCGAGTCGAGGATCGGTTCGACCGCGTTCGTCGGCAGCGGAAACGAGACGATGGAGTCGTACTCCCGGGTCCCGTGTTCCTCCGTGAGAACGTACTCGACCCCCTTTTCTTCCAGTACGTCGAGCACCGCCTCTCGCTTACCCACCGGCACCGTAACCTGAATATGTCGCACTATCTCGTACTGGATACAGACGACGAAAGTTCCTCGGGCGGAAAGTGCGTGTCCGGTTTGCGGGTCGTCGTTCCAGCTGATTCGATCCCCGTGGATCGCACATGTGTCAGAAAATCAGGTTCGACGGACTGAACGTCCGACTCTCGTGAAAAGAGGATTTTACCGAAGACCGTGTGTCTCCGGTATGGATCGGCGAACCCTGATCGGGCTGACGGCGGGAGTCGGAATCACGACAGTGGCCGGCTGTCTCGGGACGGTTTCGGATGCGACAGGATCCGAGACCGAAGAGACGGAGGAGCCGTCGCCGGACCACCTGGTCGTCGGAAACGGCGACGCGGAAGACGGAACCGACGTGATTGTCCGAAACGCCGGCCCGGAGGAGCGAACGGTCGGAATCGAACTCCGTCGTGACGGCGAGACGGCCCTCGAGCGGACGGAGACGCTCCCGTCGGAGGACGCCTTCGAGATCACGCTGCTCGAGACCGGGACCTACGATCTGATCGTCGAGACCGACACCGGACGGAGCGAGACCTCGGTCACACAGCCGACGGACTGTGCGGACGCTCGAACCGAGATCATCGTCTCCGAGTACGGGCTCGAGACGACGACCGCGAGTTCGTGTTGAGCCCCAGTTCGTCGAGTACTGGACGGATCGCGTCTCACCTCGCGGCGTTCGGGCCTACATATACATTGTATATTTGATGGCTTGGCACGAGATGGCGAAATGCAGAAGTATCAGTAATAAAGTAGGTTCGATTCACCCTCGATATGGCTGTTATCGAAATTTGCATATGTAACGGGCAACAACGTCCGACGTCTAGCAGTTCTTCAGGAGGGAAATTTGCACGTTTGAATACGGATAAGGAAGTTCAAACGGATCTCGGTCGTCGGGGTAGAAGTTTGTAAAGGACACACTATGGGTGTACTGTTCTTCATGTTTGGAAATACTATTGGTATGGCAAATTTGGATGATGAAGATCTATTGAGTCGTGAACTAATTCACACACTTTAACTCCATTTCAAAACACCGCCGTCGTTTGGAAGCGGTTGCGACAGGAACCGACTGCACGGTATATTCTTACACACATACTTTTGTAAACCAAATACTATATACTACTATGTAGTCGAATATAGTACTATTTTCTGGAGATATTCGGTAGTAATATCGTCTCTACAGCGACCGAACAACCGACAGAGTCCGTTCTCTCCGCTGGGGAAGCTATCGCTCCGGCGAGTATGTTCTATTTCAGCAACTCTCTACATATTAAATTATTATGGCCGCCGGAGAGAGACTGTCCGGTGCGATGTTGGAATACCCATCCGAATTGTGTGACGAAGTGGTAACAACTGGCCTGAGACATGGGAAACGAGGCATCTCCTGGAGGATATCTTGGATTTACATACAGAAGCATCCACAGGGTCCCGAGGGGGAGCCGAACCGCGAGATTCGAGGTCGAGTGTCGGGTCCGTCCGCGACTTCGACCGTCGGCTGCGCCGACTCGCCGACGAGCCGGTTTCTACTCCGCCAGCTCGCGGAGGTCGAACGAACGACCCGACCTGCGATTCCCTCGGAGTCCGACTGCGAGCTATATAGAACTATATAGTAAGATATAGGTACGACGGCCGGTCATACACCAGTTCGTGAACTCGCGTTCGTATGCACACCACGAATCATCTCGGAAGGAACGATCGACAGACGGGGCGTGATGAGCGGTAGCGCACTCGAGGGTGCGGTAGTCGATCTCGACGGAACCGTCTACCGTGGGGATCGGCCCGTCGCCGGCGCTCGAGAGGGAGTCGAGCGGTTACGTGAGGTCGGTCTCGATCCGGTCTTTCTGACCAACAACCCGACCGGTTCCCGGTCGGGCTACCGCGATCGGCTTCGCTCGCTCGGGATCGACGCGGCGACCGACGAAATCGTCACCGCCGCGTGGATCGCAGCCGACTACCTCGCGACGGCTCATCCCGACGATTCCGCGCTCGTCGTCGGCGAGCCGGCCCTCGTCGAGGAGCTACGACAGGCAGGGGTCGACGTCACGAGCGACCCCGACCGGGCTACCGTCGTCCTGGCGTCGATGGATCGGTCGCTCGAGTACGCCGATATCCGCGCGGCCCTCGAGGCGTTCGAGGGCGAGTCCGATCCGCGATTCTACGCGACCAACCCGGATAGAACGTGTCCGACTGAGACCGGCGAAATCCCGGATACGGCGGCGACGGTCGGCGCGATCGAGGGGACGACCGGCCGCGAACTCGACAGTGTCCTCGGAAAGCCATCGCGGTTCGCCGTCGAGGCCGCCGTCCGACGGCTCGGAACGACACCCGAACGATGTCTCGTCGTCGGGGACCGACTCGAGACCGACGTGGAGATGGGTCTTTCTGCCGGCATGACGACAGTGCTCGTCCTCTCGGGCGTTACCGACCGTGACGCGGTTTCGGCGTCGACCATCGAGCCGGACTACGTCCTCGAGTCGCTCGGCGACATCGGATCGGTTCTCCAGTCATGATCGATATCGACGTACTCATTCACCTCGAGGAGGACGTAGCCAGGATCGTCATCGCGACGCTGCTCGGGATGTTCCTGGGTCTCGAGCGCGAGTGGTCCCAGAAGTCCGCGGGGATCCGAACGTTCGCGCTGATCAGCCTTCTGGCCGCGGTCTTTACGATCATCGACCACGAGGGACTGTTGCTCGTCGGCGGCCTCCTGATCATCGCACACGCCGTGTTGCTGGCCGTGCAGAGTTTCATCGAGGACGAGATCGACGGGCTCTCGCTGACGACGTCGGTGTCGATGCTGGTCGCCTACAGCATCGGCGCGCTCGTCGCCAACGGGTTCCTGATCGAGTCGGTGACGGTGGCGGTGCTGTCGTCGCTGCTGCTCGTCCTGAAGCGTGAACTCCACGAGTTCGCGTGGGGGCTCTCCCGGGAGGAGATGCGAAGCGCCGTCGAGTTCGTCATCCTGGCGTTCGTTATTTACCCACTCCTACCCGACGAGACGGTCGATCCCTGGGGCGCCGTCCAGCCGCGGCTGATCTGGTCGCTCGTGATCGCGATCAGCGCGATCGGGTTCGTCAACTACGTCCTGGTCAAGAAGTACCAGGGGCGCGGGATCGCCGTCACCGGCTTCTTCGGCGGGCTCGTCAACTCGACGGCGGTCGTCGCCGAGATGGGCAAACGCGCGGACAACCAGTCGGGGCTGCTCGGGCTGGCCGTCGGCGCGATCCTGCTCGCGAACGCCGCGATGGCGGTCCGAAATGCCGTGATCGTGGTTGCGTTCGTTCCCGAAGCCGCCGTCATCGTCGGTGCACCGCTGGGTGCGATCGCGCTCGCAGGTGTCGGGATCGCGATGTGGCAAAGCGACTGGCGGACGGAGTTCGAGGCCGACCTCAACTCGCCGTTCAGTCTCCGGAACGCGCTCACCTTCGGTGCGCTGTTTCTCGCCGTCTTGTTGCTCTCGGTCGCTGCCGAGGAGCTGTTCGGCACGACCGGCTTCCTCGCGACGACGTTCCTGGCCGGGCTGGTCTCGAGCGGTACCGCGACGACGACGGCCGTCACGCTCGTTAGCACGGGTCAGATCTCACAGGACGCGGCCGTCGCCGGCGTGATCGCCGGGACCGCTGCGAGCATCCTGGTCAAGACGTTCTTCGCCGCGAGCATCTCCCGGGAACTCGTTCGACCGGTACTGTTCTGGAACCTCGTCCTGATCGGCGTCGGCATCGTCTTCGGCGCACCGGTGTTGCTGCTGTAGGTGCGGGGACGATCGCGTTCGGGTCCGGCCCCGGATCATCGGCAGCGTTTTGCCGGCGGGCCCGATACTACCGCCAATCGATGCTCTTCGGACGCAACGAGGACGACCCGACACCCGGACTCGAGTGGGATCGGGACGGTCCCTGGCTGGACCGCGCCGGGCGATCCGATCGAACGACGGTCGATCACGAGGGCGAAACGTACGTCTGTCGCCACACGACGTCGGCCGACGGCGACTGGTCGATCGCGTACGGTACTCCGGGAAGGGACGGTCAGTCCCGGGGCTTTCTGTTCCGGGAGGGGACCCTCGAGTGGACGACGCCCCTCGAGCACCCGACGCTCGGGCTCGTCGCCGACGACGGGACAGGGCTATTCCTTGAGGACGGGGCCACGGATCGACTGGACGGGACCGTCCGCGTGTTCGATGCCGACGGCAGATCACGGTTCGTCCGGGAGTTCGACGCGAACGTCTCCGACGTCGATCTCTCCGCTGACGGTCGGATCGCCGTCGTTCGGACGAAATCGCCGGACGAGACGACGTACATGATCGACGTCCCGGACGGTTCGGTCCGCGTAACCCACACGAGCAAGTGGGCCAGCCCCAGCCACGCTCGGCTCTACTCGAGCGACGAGGGGTGGCTCGTCTACCTAAGCCAGTCCTTCGAGAAGAAACCCCTGTACGCGATCGACCCGGACGGTGATCTCGTCTGGGAGGGACGGTCGTACCGGCAGATGAAGCCGCTGAGCGCCCGGCTCAAGTCCCGGCTATCGTAGCAGCGGAGCCGCCGACCGGGCCGGCCGATACCGTTCGAGAGCGCGGCTCTACCCGCTTTTCTTTTTAAACCGGCAGCTATAAATATCAGGTTTATCAATACCATTTCGCAATGGCTCGAGAGAACATACCGTGCTGTAGCATCTGCCGGCGGGACCTGCTGGCGGGGGCCGGGGTTGCGGCGACGGGTGCACTGGCTGGTTGTGTGAGCGAGGACGACGACGAGGGAATTCCGGACGACGCCGACGAGGACTTCCCGGAGTGGGACCCCGAAAGTCCCGAGTTCCCGCAGCGAATGTCGACGCTGATGGACTACGACAACGGGACCGTCGAGGACATTCAGGGGTTCGAGGAGCGCGACGAGCCGGTGTACGGCGATCCAGTCCAGGAGACGCCCGAGGACGAGGACGAACTGATCGATCCGGACACCCTTCTATTCGCGATGACTCCGACGGAGGATCCGGCGGCCTACGAGGGGATGTTCGACCCCCTCATCGAGAACATCGAGGAGGAGACCGGCCGGGACGTCGAGAACAATCTGGTCGAGAACTACGCGGCGCAAGTCGAGGCGATGCGCAGCGAACAGCTCCACATCGCCGGGTTCTCGACGGGCCCGCTCCCGTTCGCCGTCAACCTCGCGGGGGCCGTCCCGTTCGCGATTCAGGTCTCCGAGGAGGACGCCGGCTACTTCCTCTGGGCGATCACTCACATGAGCAACACCGACATCAACTCCGTCGAGGACTTCGAGGGCCGGGCGGGCGCACACGGCGACCCGTCCTCGAACTCCGGGAACCTGATGCCGCGGGCGATCTTCGAGGATCAGTTCGGCGTCGAGCCCGACGAGGATTACGACGTCGAACACATCGGAAGCCACGAGAACCTCATCCTGTCGGTGTACCACCAGGACCACGAGGTCGCCCCCGTCTGTAGCTACTGCGTGACCCGCGTCGCCGACCGCGGCGACGTCGATCCGGACGATATCAAGGTCGTCTGGCAGAGCGACCCGATCGTCACCACCGGGTTCTCCTACCGGCACAACCTCCCGCCGGACGTCCAGGAGGGAATCGAGCGAGCGTTCCTCGAGTACGACTACTCGGACACGGAACTCGCAGAGGAGTTCGACGGACGCGGCCAGTTCACCGAGATCGATTATGCGACCCACTGGCACGACATTCTCGTCACCCACGAGGCCAACGACGTGGACCTGACCGATCCGGGCGACATCGACTAACAGCGCGGGGACCACTCTCGAAATTTACTTCAATTCATGCTTACGATAACTGACCTCGAAAAAGTCTATCCGACCGGCGACAAGGCGCTGCAGGGGGTCTCGATGGAAGTCGACGGAAACGAAGTCGTCTCGATCATCGGCCCCAGCGGCGCGGGAAAGAGTACGCTCATCAAGTGCGTCAACCGGCTCACCGAGCCGACGTCCGGTTCGGTCGTCCTCGACGGCGAGGAGCTCACGACGCTCTCGAAGAAGGAGCTCCGAAAGACCCGACGCGACATGGGAATGATCTTTCAGGAATTCAACCTCATCGAACGCCTCACCGTCATGGAAAACGTGCTCTCGGGTCGACTGGGGTACATGGGCAGCTGGGACGCGTTCCGGCGCAACTTCGACGATGAAGACGTCCAGAACGCCTACGAGATCCTCGACCGGGTCGGCGTCGGCGGAATGGAGAACAAGCGCGTCGACGAGCTCTCCGGCGGGCAACGCCAGCGCGTTGGGATCGCTCGAGCGATCCTGCAGCGTCCGAAGATCCTGCTCGTGGACGAACCCACCAGCGCCCTGGACCCGGAGACATCGTTCGAGGTCATGGAGATGCTCACCGAGATCGCCAGGGAGGAAGATATCCCTGTGTTGATCAACATCCACGAGGTCGAGTTGGCCCTCGACTACACCGACAGAATCGTCGGACTGACCGACGGGGAGGTCGTATTCAACGGAACCCCGACGGAGCTCGACGAGAACGCACGGGATACCATCTACCGATCGGGTAAGTCCCGCGAGGAAACGGGGACCGAGAGCCAGCCCCAGTCACAGAACGAGTCGTCCTCGAGCGGGATCAGCGACGCTAGCAAGGAGAAGTCGTTCTAACATGATCGGATCGTACGACTGCGGTGAGATCGATGGGTAGTGCGGATCCCGAGCGCACCGGCGGTTACCCCTCGAGCTGGGAGCGGCCGACGGTGTTCTACAGCAAGAACGTCAAGTACCTCGTCTACGGCGCGATTGGGCTGTTCGTGCTCTGGAGCGCCTGGGAGCTACGTCCCAGTCCCGCCCGCCTGATCGGCGGTGCGGACGCCGCGACGAGCCTGCTGGCGACGATGTTCCCGCCGGATTTCACGCCCGAGGCGCGGGGGCGAATCTGGACCGGGATGGTCGAGAGCATCGCGATGTCGATCGTTGCGACGGCGATCGGCGTCGTGATTAGCATCCCGATCGCCGTCATGGCCGCCGAGAACCTCGTTCCGCGACCGGTGTACTACGTCGGTCGGGCGCTGGTTTCGATCTCGCGGTCGCTCCACGAGCTGGTGCTGGCGATCGTCGCCGTCGTCGCCGTTGGCCTCGGCCCGCTCGCGGGCGTCATCGCCCTCGTGATCGCAACACCGGGGTTCTTCGCGAAGCTGATGGCCGAGGAGCTCGAGGACATCGACGAGGGACAGGCCGACGCGATCCGGGCGCTCGGCGGGAGCCCCGTGCAGGTCCTGTTGTACGGTGTCGCACCACAAGTGATTCCGCGGATGATCGGTCTGATCATCTACCGCTGGGACATTAACATCCGGGCGAGTACGATCGTCGGCATCGTCGGCGCCGGCGGGATCGGCGTCACTCTGCTGAACTCCTTCGACCGGTACGAGTACGACTTCAGTCTCGCGATCATCCTCGCGATCATCGCCGTCGTCATGTTCGGCGAGATCCTGAGCGCGGTCGCCAGACGGAGGGTCCAGTAATGTCGTACGAAGGATCCACCACGTGGCGGAAACACGACGGACGGGCCCGCGCGATCAGGTACGCCGCCATCGTCGTCGCGATCGCGATTACGGCGCTGTCCTGGCGCGCGCTCGACATTCAGTACACGTTCGTCGTCGACGCGCCGCGGAACCTCGGGGACCTGCTGCTCCGGATGTACCCCCCGAACCTCGCCTACGGCGCGGAGATCCTCCCGCCACTGGTCGAGACCATCAACATCGCGATCCTGGGAACCGGCCTGGCGATCCTGATCTCCCTGCCGATCGCCTACATCGGCGCCGAGAACACGACGCCGAACGCCATCACCTACGCGCTCGGCAAGTTCTTCATCGTCGGCACCCGCTCGGTGAACGTGATCATCTGGGCGCTGTTTTTCGTCGTGATCTTCGGTACCGGCGCGTTGTCGGGCGTGCTGGCCGTCGCGTTCCGCTCGATCGGCTTCGTCTCGAAGCTGATCGCGGAGGGGATCGAGGAGATCGACGCCGGACAGGTCGAAGCCATCCGTGCGATGGGGGGCTCGCCGCTCGACGTCGTCGTCTACGGGATCGTCCCGCAGATCAAACCAGCGTTCGTCGGCGTCGCAACCTACCGCTGGGACATCAACGTCCGCGAGGCGACGGTGATCGGCTTCGTCGGCGCCGGCGGGATCGGCGTCTACCTCGACACGGCGATCAACTTCTTCCAGTGGTCGAACGTCCTCACGATCCTGATCGCGATCCTCGGCATCGTGGTCGTCAGCGAGGTCGTCTCGGCCTACCTGCGAAAGAAAGTGAGCTAACCACCGCATCGCTCGCTTCTCTCGGCTCGAGTCCCGCTCGAGCGCCCGGCCGTGCAAGCGAAAGGACGGACTCGAGCCACTATCGATGTAGCAATTAGTAGTAAGGTTTTATTTGTGGTACTGTACTGCTCGGCTGGGAACATCGGTAGTGCCTACTCGTGTAGCTCTCGTGTCCGCATAACGGATTTACTCGGTCGTTCGTGGCCCAAAATGCTCTTTCGCGATCTCGGTGGTCACCCTCGGAGCGTATCCAGAACGACCCTGGGACAAAACGGGATTGAAGACTCTGAGAGGACTACAAAGCGCCGGTAAAGCCGATCTGAGGGGCTTGCACGCGAGCACCAAGATTGCGTCGATCAAAGCCCTAGCCGATCAGACATAAATTGTGTTCACTCCGATACTAGAGATGTTGTGCGGCATCTCTTCCGAATCAGGGCCGGCTCGAGTCCAACCGAGCGGCTACCGAACCTAGCTCTGGAGTCCACCCCACCTGACGATTTCGGAGTAGTCGAGGAACAACCCGTCGACGCCGGCCTCGATCAGCTGTTCGACTTCGTACCAGGTGTTGATCGTCCAGACGTTGACCGGCAGGTCGCGAGCGTGTGCCTCGGCGACGACGTCGATCTCCTCGTAGGCCTCGTCGTCGAAAAACGGCGTCCCGTAGATCATCTCCAGCGGTGGGTTGACCCCCTCGGTGTCGTACTCGTCGGTGACGTCGAGTCCCTCCTGGATGGAGTCGTAGAGCAGGTACGCCGCCGGAACGTCGGGGTCGATATCGCGGACCGCCGCGAGCGCACCCTCCCAGAACGTCGAGAGAAGGAGTTCGTTCTCGTAGTCGGTCGCGACGTCGACGACCGTCTCGAGCCACTCCCACTCCTCGCGTTCGGCTTCGGGGTCGTCGATCCGACCGAACTCGACGTCGGGCGATCCCTCCTTGATGTCGATGTTCACGCCGACGTCGGACGGGATCGCCTCCATCGCCTCGGTCAACGAGGGGACGGTCTGGCCGCTCTCGAGCACTTCGGCCGCGAACACCTCGCTGGCGGGCGTCTCGTATAGTATCCCCTCAGTGTCGGTTAGATCACCGAGTTCCGTGTCGTGGAAGACGGCGATCTCGCCGTCACACGTTGGAAAGACGTCGAGTTCGATCCAGTCGGCGCCGCGGCGGTCGGCCGCATCGTTCGAGCCGCCCTGAACCGCCTGCTCGAACGCGGCGACGGTGTTTTCCGGGTACGTATCGGCGAACCCGCGGTGAGCGATCACCGTCGCCCGATCCTTCCGGCCATCGTCGTGTTCGGCCTCGTCTCCTGCTCGTGCGCTGGCGCTTCCCGATGCGGCGGCTACGCCGACCGCGGCCGCGCCCGTCCCCGCCAGAAACCGTCGCCTGTTCAACATACTCGGATTCTCTTGCATGCCGTTACCCGTACGGCAGAATTAATTATAATCATTTTTATAAATAAATCGTAAGAACCAGATGGATTATTGGTTTCTACATACACTAACTCTCCGACAGAGATGACGGTTCGTGAGCGGATCCGAACGCGAGAACCCATCACAACGTTCAGCACGCGCGGCCTACCGCTTCCTGGAACGGAATCGGACACCTGCGTTTCCGTCACGGTGCAGTTCCAACACAGTTTGGAATGAGCGTTTTTACGATCCCACTCTTACGCATAATCGGCAGGACGCCACCCACCACCCACCCACCCACCACCCACCCACCACCCACCCACCGATGGCCACCCTGCCAGCCGAACGACCTCAGTACCGTCGTTCACTCGCACCCACCACCCACAACGCGGCGCCCCACCCCCACGCCGCGTGATCCCCTGTCGTCTGCCGGAATCGCGTTCCCCAGCGCGATTCCCGCTCCGTTCCCCACCCTTTTGGCGTACACGACCCGGTTACCGGTGTGTCCGCCGAGACGGTACGACAGCGCCGCTCTCCGATTTCGAACGCGACGGATCGACTCCGGCAGCCGCGAACGTCGTTTCCATCGCGTTACGAGGGAGCGGGATCGACCTCGAGCGCGGCCGCGAGAATCGCCGTCTGGACGGTGCGGAGATCCGCGTCCCGAACCGTCGCCGCCGCGCGGAACCGCTCTCGAGCGTTCGCGGTTCGATCGGGCGCGGCCGCGAGCCGGACGAGATCGAAAGCGTCGGGTTCGAGCCGTTCGGCCGCGTCGAACTCGGCTGCGTCGTACAGTTCGGGGAACCGGGCGAGGATGTCGGCGACGATCTCGTCGGTCGCTTCGGCGCCGGGATCGCCCGCCGGAACCGGCGCCGTCGTCTCTGCGAAGTACTCCTCGAGATCGAGCACCCCGGCGGACTCGTAGGCGGCCTCGGAGAGCGCGTCGGCGACGGGCCGACTGACGTACACGCCGAGGAGGGAGAACTGCTCCGTCATGGCCCCTGCTTCGAGGCCCAGCATACAATAGGTATCGCTCGATCGCTCAGGAAAGCTGTGCGGTCACGTCGGTCGAGGAGATCATACCGACGTAATCGTTGCCGTCGACGACGGGGAGGTGGGTAATACCCAGCCCGGTCATCATGGCGGCGATCTCCTCGAGGTAGAGGTCCGGGGGTACGGTCTCGACGGATTCGGTCATCACCGCGTCGACGTCGATCGTCGTCGGATCGTGGCCCTCCGCGGCGGCCGCGACCAGATCGGTGCTCGTCACGATCGAGGGCGGGTCGGTCCGGACGACCAGCGCGCTGATTTCGTTGTCGCGCATCGCGGATGCCGCCTCGGTCAGCGTCGCGTCCTTCGAGACGGTCTCGAGCGGCGTCGACATTACGTCCCGAACCTGTGTCCTGCTCTCAGTGTCCATACCTTCGTTACGAACCGATCCCGTATTGGTGTTGTGACCGATGCGCATCTTGCGTCACTCGCGCTCGAGGAGGACGACGCCGAGCAGTATCAGGGTGCCGCCGACGAGCGTCGCCGTCGTGACGGGTTCGGCGAACAGCGCGGCGCCGAGCGCGACCGTGACCGGCGGCTCGACGGTACTGATGATCCCCGCGCGACTCGCGCCGACGTACTTGATGCCGGCGAAGAAGGTGACCACCGGCAGCGCCGTCGCGATCACGGCGATACACAGCAGGATCAGCCACGCCGACGGCGCGGTCGGGATCGCGAACTCGCCGGTAGCGGTGCCGATCGCGAGGAACGTTCCGCCCGCGGCGGGGAGCACGTAGGCGGTCAACACCAGCGGATCGACCCTGTCGAGCAGCGCCCGGGAGACCGTGATGTAGACGGCGTAAGCCGTCGCGGCACCGAGGACGATGGCGACGCCGATCAGCGAGGCGCCGTCGGGGTCGGCTCCCGTGACGAGGACGACACCGCCGAGGGCCAGACAGAGCGCAACGAGCATCACAGGTGTCGCGCGCTCGCCGATGGCCGCGACCGCGAGGACAACGACGAACGCCGGATACGTGTAGAGCACGATCGCGACGAGTCCCGCCGTCATGTACTCGAGGCCCAGGAAGTAGAGCCCACTCTGGGTCGCGTAGCCGAACGCGCCGAGCCCGAGCGCGATCGCCAGCGTTCGTCCGCGAAGCACCGTCAGCCGTCCCTGTACCGCGAGCAGCGCCCAGACGAGGACCGCCGCGAGCAGGAAGCGAAACGTGAGCACCGTCGGGATCGAGAGTGCGGCTTCCTGGGCGTAGAGTCCGAAGATTCCGAGCGTTCCGAACCCCACTGCAGAGACGACGACCAGAAGGATTCCGAGCCGATCGCGGGTCGGCGTCGGCCATTCGTAGACGGTGCCCATATCGGGGCCGTCTCGGGACACCGTCATAGAAATTGCTATCAGACCCGAACCGTCGGCTCTCGACATCGATCTGACTCGACCGACTGATTTCGGACGGTCAGACGAACAGCGACGGCGAGTCCCGATCCTCGTCGGCCCCGGTGAGTTCCGCCGAGCTCAGACAGTGAACGCAGCCCTCGAGGTAGCCGTCGTTGTCGCCGAAGACGCGGACGAAGTTCGCCGAAATCGGGTTGTCGCAGTTGTGGCAGGTTGGCATCTCAAATCACGTTACATGCTATCAATGAACACAGACGGGCTTAACAGTATCGGCGCTCGTCAGTATTGCGATCGTTCGACAGGAGGGACGGATGCCGAAGACGGACAAGCGGGTGCCGTCCCGATGGAGTGACTAGGGCTCTGTCTCGAACGTCTCCTCGAAGAAGACGGCCCCTTCGTCCACGTCGACCCACGCGTCGTGTCCCGGCGGGATCAACGCGACGCCTCCCTGCTCGAGGGTCTTGCGGGCTCCGTCGTCCATCTCGATGACGACACGTCCGGCGACCACGTAGAGCCGATGCGGGCTCGGACAGCGGTCCGTCCTCAGTTCGGGGGCGTTGTCCCTCGAGAACTGCCAGCCGGGCTCGACCGTCGAGCGCCAGAACGTTCGCCCCTCCAGTTGGACGCGTTCGCCCCGACCGTTGTCGAACGAAACCGTCTCGTCGGGGTCGTCGAACGCTTTGACCGCGAGTTCGCTAACCATGTCAGAACCTACCACACTAGTCCCGATAACTGTTCTCTCGTCCGGGGAGGCGATCGATCCGACGTCGAACTACTCGAGAGTCGGTTCCGACAAAAGTTCGGGACGAAGCCGCCGAGTGCTGCCTACTCGTCGCCGTTGATCGAGACGTCCGACACCGTTATCGAGACGTTCTCGAGCGAGATATCGACCGAACAGATCTCGTAGGTTCGGTCGTTGACGTCGACGGTGACGCCGTCGCTCTGGATGCCGGCCGAGTCGAGGTCGTACGTTCGTTCGTCGATCTCGTAGGACGGGAGTCCGTCGGCGGAGAGCTCGAGACCGTCGAGTTCGACGTGTTCGTCCTCGATCGAGGCATCGATACTGCCGACCTGGGTCACGTCCGCACCGCCGCTACCGCCGGCGACCGCGCCCGCCGACAGCAACCCGATCGCGAGCACCGCCACGAGACCCACAACGCCGAACCGCGTCGTCGTTCGCATGCTACTCCGAGAAACGGTGAGAGAGATAAACTATCTTTCGATTATAGTATTTTCGAGAAGAACGGGCGAGTGCGCAGTCCGTCGCAGTCGAGAGTTTCGAACTGCGCCCTCGAGCCGACACGGTGTCTCGCACGGAGTCAGCTATTTCCCTCGACCGTTACGAGTGGACGTATGGACGACGACGGCAAACAGGCCACGTTCGGCTCCGAGGGGGAGCTTCGAACCGACAGCGACGCGGATCGGACTGAGGAGGAGGAGACGGGTCCCGAGCACAACGACTTCGGCGAGGAACGGGGCGACAACGAGACGAGATCGGGCGCAAACCGCTACGACGTCTCGAGCCTGCTCCAGAAAGCGGTGCGGCGATCGGACGAGGAGGTCGCGGCGTGGGCCGCCTGGGAGCTGGCCCGATCGGGGTTCGCCTGGAACTTCTGGGACCGGATCAACCTTTACGTCGTCGAGGATCTCCGGGCGGGCCACGAGGTCGCCCTGCTGATCGCCCGCTACGAGGAACTGGCCCGCGAGCGCTGGTCGGAAAGTTCCTGGGAGGGGCGGCTCTGTGCGGTCCACGCCGCGCTGGCGGCCGCCCGAGCGCCCTCGAGTCGGGAGGCCTCCCACGCCGACGACTACTTCGGCGAGCTCTCGGCCGAGCGTGCGGCTGCCCGCGAGGAGGGTCGAGAGCCGCGGTACGACCACCCCGTCGACGAGCTCGAACCCGGCGGGCGCTACGACGTCGCGTTCGACCAGCACACCTACGAGGGGAAGGCTCTGGGTCGGGACGGTCGGTTCTTCCGGACCCACGGCGCCCGCGTCGGTCCCGAGGGCGAGCCCGAGCTGAGCCGGCAGTGGCGCCTGCAGAGCATGCAACTCGAGGATCGCGAATACACCGAGGCGGAACTGGCTCGCGCGGTCGAACCCGTCGATCCTGACGACAGGTGGGGGACCGACGACGAGGGGACGGACGGCGACTGAGTCGGACGATCGACGAGGGCTGCCGATCGACCCAGCCGCGGCCGTTTCGCTTCCGGTATTGAAATACGCCCTCCAACTTTTCGCCGAACGTCGAACCTATAGGGGAATATATACTGATTACTGGACACCGGTGACGACTTGATTGTTTGATTTAGGTAATAAGTACGTTTATACAGTGTCGCACGTCCAGATAGCGTAGACACGTGAGTCCGAACGTCATCCTCGTACCGAATTTCGATCCGAATTGTGAACTCAGCTGTGGCAGAAGCGAACGCACGTCCGCAACTACGGTCGGAGGTAAGCGTCCATGATTCACGGCAAGTGGAAGAACCTCCTGCTGGCGACGGCGATGTTCAACCTGGGGTTCGTCATCTGGTTCTCGTTCGCGCCGTTTACCGGCGGAATCGCCGACGAGTTCGGCCTCTCGGTCGCCCAGCTGGGGCTCGTCTCAAGTGCGGCCGTGATCGCCGTTCCGGTCGGTCGGATCCTGATCGGGCCGCTGACCGACAAGTACGGGGCACCAGTAACCGCCAGCGTCACGCTGGTGATCGTCGGGATCTTCTCGATCATCAGCGCGTTCGCGACGACCTACGAGGTGTTTACCGCCTCGCGGGTGATCGCCTCGCTGGCGGGCATCACGTTCGTCATCGGCATCCAGCACGTCGCCGAGTGGTTCGAGGAGGAGAACCTCGGGCTAGCGGAGGGCGTCTTCGCCGGAATCGGCAACGCCGGTGCAGGTCTGGGCGCGTACTTCACCCTTCCGCGGATCTTCGGCGAGGGGTACGCCGGACCGCTGTTCGCGACGAACTGGCGCGCTGCGTTCTTTTACACCGGCGTGCTCGCGGTCGTTCTCGGCGTCGTCTACTACGTCTTCGGCGACGCCGCAAAGAGCGAGGCCAAGCGGCAGGCGACCAGGGAGAAGGCCAGCTTCAAACAGTTCCTCTACGTCGGCACGCGCCACGGCGCGGTCGTGCTCGCGGCGGCGTACGTGATGACCTTCGGCCTCGAGGTCGCGATGAACGGCTGGCTGGGCACGTACTACCGCGAGGGGTTCGGGCAGGGTGACATCGTCATCGCGGCCACGTTCGCGGCGACGTTCTCGATCGCGGCCGGGCTGCTCCGGCCGCTTGGCGGCTATATCAGCGACGTCGTCGCGCGCAGGGAGCGCGACATCCTGCCGTGGTTCGAGGGCCGCTACCGCGAGCAGTGGACGTTCGCGACGCTCGTCTTCGTCGTCGTCTCGATGGTCGGGATGACCGTCGCCGGCCTCTCCGGAAGCATCTACCTCGCGGTCGCCGCCGGCTTCCTCGTCGGCGTCGGCTGTGCGTTCTCCGAGGGGGCGATCTTCGCGCAGGTGCCCGCGATGTTCCCCGACAGCTCCGGCAGCGTCGCCGGCGTCGTCGGCGGGATCGGAACGATCGGCGGCACCGTCTACCCGCTCGTGTTCGCCGCGCCGTTCCTCCCGAACCTCCACCTCGGGTACCTCGTCGTCGCCGTCACGATGCTTCCGATCGTCGCGCTCGCCGCCTGGGTGTTCCAGCCCGCCGTCGCCGAGCGCGCGACCGAGGACGGCTGGCTCGTCACTGCTGAGCCGCCCGCGGACGGAGCGACCCCCTCGAGCGACGACTAGGAATCCGCGGGTTCCGAGTCGGCGGACTCGCGCGGAAGCTCCTCTCGTTTCGAGAGGTAGGCCGGAACGACCACGAACCCGGCGGCCGGGACGAGGATCCCGTAGAAGTAGACGAGCGGGTTCTCGGCGTTCAGGCGCTTCGCGTCGAGGTAGACGAGGATCGCGGCCGGAACCTGAAGGACGATCAGCGCGGTGACGAGCAGTCCGACGAGTCCTGGCATACCGGCCCGTTCGACTCGAGTGGAATAGAGTCTACCGGCCGTCCACGGCACGATCGTAGCGTCGGTGCGCGAACCCGACCGCCGGCCCGCGTCGGGAGTCAGGGTCGGACGGCTCGAGCCGTCGGGGACGCGTTTCGAGATTCCTCGGCGTCGAACGCCGACGCTCTCGTCGCGCACTCGAGAGGGTCCCCCGGGCGACACCGTGCGTGGACGCGTTTCGGCACCCGTCGACCGTAACCGACGTAACCGCGCGGACCGTCAGTTGACGTCGCATGCAAGATTCCAACCCGGACGGGCCGCTCGCCGACCACCCGGCGACGGAGATTCAGGTCGTCGTCGTCGATCCCGACGACGTCGTCGAGGCGTTCGAGCGAAACCGCGTGGAGGACAACTTCCGACGAACGCACGTGCTCCGGCTCGTCCCGCCCTTCGAGGAGGAACAGCGCGCGGAGCCGTACGCCCAGGACGGCCCCAAGCGTTATCCGCCCGGCCGAGATCCGGAACCGCTCCACCTCGAGCCCGCGACGTTCGTTCGCAACGAGGCGGGGGTCCACCCGAACGAGACGCACCTGACCGCCCCGACGCGCGAGGAGGCTCGAGCGACTGCCCGCGAGGACCGCGGAGACGACGTGACCGAGGGCGTCGTCGACGAGTACCACGAGGCGGCCCTCGAGGAGTGGAAGCGGGAGCTGCGGAACTCGTTCGTCGACGCGATCCGAATCCACTTCGAGGACGGCACCGGCGAGGAGATCTGGACCGAGGCCCGGTACGAAGCGACCGACGACTGATCGGTCGCCGGCTTACCCTCCCGAACGGGGTCGTCCGTCAGGCGCTCGCCTCGACGACGGCCTCGAGCTCCGGATCTCGGGGCGGAGCGAGCCGAACCGCACACTGCTTGAAGTTGGGCTCCCTCGAGCGCGGGTCGACCGCGGGGAGGGTGAGGTCGTTGACCGCGGGGTGGTGGATCGGCAGCCAGATGACGCCGTCGGGGATGGACTCGTCGGCCTCGAGGCGGACGGTGATCGACGCCCGCCTCGAGACGACGCGCCCGTACCGGCCGTCCGTCCCCTGCTCGAGGTCGTCCGCGACGGCGACGGCCGTCGCCGGGCTCACGCGCGCGGTCGGCGGGTCGTCCTCGCGGGTCCGAACGCCGGTGTTGTACGCGTCGGGTCGGCGCGCGGTCGTCAGCGTGAACGGGTAGTCGTCGTCGGTCGGCTCGGGCAGCGGTTCGGCCTGTCCGTCCGAGAAGCGGGCGCGACCCGACGGCGTCGGGAACGACCACGTCTCCGCTTCGTCGCCGCTGGCGTCCGTCCGCTCCTCGTAGTAGCGGTATCCGCCCGCGGCGTCGGGCTCCGGGGCGGGCCACCGCACCGCCAGCTCGGCCTCGAGGCGGTCGTAGGAGAGTCCCGAGAGATCCGCGGGGGTCCCCTCGGTCATCGCCGCGAGCTCGTCGAAGACGGGCTCCGGTTCTGGCGGGTCGTCGAACAGCCCCGGGGCGAGCCGATCGGCCAGCGCACCGATCAGCTCGAGGTCGGTTCTGACGCCCGAGGGCGTCTCCGTCGCGGCCCGGACCCGGGAGACGGTCCGTTCCATGTTGGTCGTCGTCCCCTCCGATTCGCCCCAGGTCGCGGCGGGCAGGACGACGTCGGCGTGCTCGACCGTCTCACTGCGAAAGGCGTCTTGAACGACGAGGAAGGCGTCATCGAGGCGCTCGCGGACGTTCGTCGCGTCGGGCATCCCCGCGACGGGGTTCGTCGCGACGGCGTAGACCGCGTCGACTTCCTCGTCGATGGCGTCGACGATCCCGACCGGTCCCGGCCCGGGATCAGTAGGCAGCCGCGACGGCGGAACGCCCCAGGTCTCCGCGACGAGCTCGCGGGCCGCGGGATCGTCGAACGATCGCTGTCCGGGCCAGGTCCCCTTCGAGGAACAGACCCGGGTCCCCATCGAGTTCGCCTGCCCGGTCAGCGAGAACGGCCCCGAGCCCGGCCGGAGGTTCCCTGTCGCCAGACAGAGATCGATCAGCGCGCCCGCGGCGTCGGTGCCATTGACACTTTGATTGATCCCCATCCCCCAGTAGACGAGGGTTCGGTTCTCGAGCGCGGCAGCGAGTCGGTCGACGTCGGCCATTGAGACGCCGGCGCGCTCGGCCGCTCGAGCGGGGTCCGGAAGCTCCTCGCGAAGCTGGTCGAATCCCGTCGTCGCGTCGGCGACGAACGCCTCGTCGACCCGGTCGGTCTCGACGATTCGAGCCAGGACCGCACGCGCCAGCGCGAGGTCGCCGCCGGGCTCGAGCGGGACGCGGTGGTCGGCGACCTCGGCGGTCTCGCTGTCGATCGGGTCGACGACGAGCAGCTCCGAGTCCTCGGCGTCGGCCGACTGGTTGATCCACCGGAACAACACGGGGTGGGCCGCGGCCGGGTTCGCCCCCCAGACGAGGTGGGTCTCGGCCTCGGGGACGTCGTCGTAGGTCGGCGGCGGCGCGTCGCTGCCGAAGGCGTCGTAGTACGCGGTCACCGCCGAGGCCATACACAGCGTCGTGTTGGCGTCGTAGTACCGGGTGCCGATCCCGCCGCGGGCGAGCTTGCCCAGGGCGTAGGCGGCCTCGTTGGTCTGCTGGCCGCTGCCGAGCACCGCAACGCGGTCGCGGCCGCCCTCGAGGGCCGTGTCGAGTCCCTCGGCGGCCCGCTCGAGGGCGGTCTCCCAGGTCGTCGCTACCAGCTCGCCGTCGCGGCGAACGAGCGGGCGGGTCAGCCACTCACCGTCGGGGTCGGCGCTCTCGCTGATCCCGCGCTGGCAGGCGAGCCCGTTCGACACGGGGTGGGCGGCGTCGCCGCGGACGCTCTCGAGACCGTACCCCCGGTCGACGGCCTGCTGGACGTGCCCGCAGCCGACCGCACACCGCATGCAGGTCGTCGGCACCAGCTCGGTCACGACCGCTTCCCTCCGCCGCTCGAACCCGCGGCTGCGAGTTTACAAACGGAACTCAAATAGAGCCGACCTGCTCGCACCACGAACAAATCCATACGTGCAGGATACGTATGGAGGTACTAAACAGTGATCGTTTACGATTCGTTACTTTTCGCACGGCGCTCGAGAAGGTCGGACGTATACCTACGGATATGGACAATATAAGGTCGCGAACGCGGAGCGAGCGAGCGTTTCGACGGCCCGATCGGACGCTTTCGGGACCACCGATCGATAGCGCGGAATCGCCACCGGCCGCCGACGCGTCGGTCGGCCTGCGACTCGCGGTTGCCGCGTCGCTCTTCGTCCCGTTCCCGTTCCGGACCGACCAGTAGATTAACACTATCGAACCCGTACTATCCCTATGCCCGAAGAGACCGTCGCTCAGTTTCACATCCGATCGGTCCAGATACTGTCGGAGGACGAGACGGTCGACGACGAACTGGTTCCGGACCTGAGCGACGACGAGCTGCTGACGGTGTACGAACAGATGAAGCGGTCCCGTCGCCTCGACGAGCGCGCTATCGCGCTCCAGCGGCGGGGAGAGCTCGGCACGTACGCCCCCGCGATCGGGCAGGAGGCGGCGCAGGTCGGCACCGCGTTCGCCCTCGGCGAGGACGACTGGCTCGTCCCGTCGTTTCGCGAACAGCCCGCGCTCCTGGTCCACGGCACGGCGCCGGACGCGATCCTCCAGTACGCGAAGGGGATGGAGGAGGGCGCGGAGATTCCGGACGGCGAAGGCGCGCTTCCGCCGGCGATTCCCGTCGGCTCGCAGCCGCTGCACGCCGCCGGCATCGGCTGGGGCGAGGCGCTCCAGGACCGGGAGAACGTTGCGATCACCTACTTCGGCGACGGCGCGACCAGCGAGGGCGACGTCTACGAGGCGATGAACTTCGCCGGCGTCTACGGCGCCCAGACCGTCTTCGTCTGTCAGAACAACCGGTACGCCATCTCGACAGGAACCGAGAAACAGACCCAGGCGGAGACGTTCGCCCAGAAGGCGATCGCGGCGGGGATCGATTGCGTGCAGGTCGACGGCAACGACGTCCTCGGGGTCTATCGCGTCGCGCGGGAGGCCGTCGAGAAGGCCCGCAACGGCGAGCCGGTCCTCATCGAGGCGCTGACCTACCGCCGATCGATGCACACGACCTCCGACGATCCCTCCGCCTACCGCGAGAGCGAGGAGGAGTCCGAGTGGGAGGCTCGCGACCCCATCCTCCGGTTCCAGCGGTACCTCGAGAATCGAGGGATCCTGGACGAGGAGACGAAAGAGTCGATCGCCGAGCGGATCGAGGCGGAGCTCGCGTCGGCGATCGACGAGGCGAACGAACGGCGCGAGGAGCTCGATCCCGCGGACATGTTCCGGCACGTCTACGAGGACCTCCCGCCCGAACTCGAGCAACAGCTCGCGGCGTTCGAGGCCGAAAACGGGGGTGAGGGCCAATGAGCGAGCGACTCCGGATGGTCGAGGCCGTCCGCGACACGCTCGGCGCGGAACTGGCGCGCGACGACGACGTCGTCGTCTACGGCGAGGACGTTGGCGAGGCCGGCGGCGTGTTTCGAGCGACCCAGGGGCTGATCGACGACTACCCCGACCGGGTGTTCGACACGCCGGTCGCGGAGGCAGGCATCGTCGGAGCGGGCGTCGGTCTGGCGGCGACCGGGATGCGTCCCGTCGCGGAGATCCAGTTCCAGAGCTTCCTCTACCAGGGGTTCCACCAGCTGGCCCAGCACGTCGTGCGCATGCGGAGCCGAACCCGTGGAACGATCACCTGTCCGATGACGATCCGAACGCCCTACGGCGGCGGGATCCACGCCCTGGAGCTTCACTCCGAGAGCTTCGAGGCGGGGTTCGCACACATCCCCGGCCTGAAGGTCGTCTTCCCCTCCTCGCCCGCCGAGACGAAGGGGCTGCTCACCTCGTCGATCCGGAGTCCCGATCCCGTCATCTTCATGGAGCCGACGCGACTCTACCGCTCGTTCCGGGAGGAGGTCCCCGACGACCACGAGATCCCGCTCGGCGAGGCCCGGGTGGTCGAGCCCGGCGAGGACGTCACCGTCGTTGCCTGGGGATCGATGCTGAGAGAGACCCTCGACGCCGTCGACGATATCGACGCGAGCGTCGAGGTGATCGACCCGCGAACGCTGTACCCGCTCGACACCGAGACGATCGTCGACTCCGTGAAGAAAACCGGACGCTGTGCGATCGTCCACGAGGCGCCGAAGACGGCGGGGATGGCCGGTGAGATCATCGCGCGGCTCAACGAGGAGGCGTTTCTCTACCTTGAAGCGCCGATCGAACGGGTGACCGGGTACGACGTCCCGATGCCGATGTTCGCCCGCGAGGACGACTACCTGCCCGACGCCGACCGCATCGAGGCGGGAATCCGCGACGCCCTCGAGTTCGGGTAGACCGCGAGACCGCGGGCCGTCGCGGTAGCCGACCCCTACCACGGCGCCAACGGGATCATCACGTCGATCATGCTCGACTTCATCGCGATCAGGATCGTCGGCTGGGCCGTCGACGGCCTCCCTATCCCGACGACGCGCGTTCGGTTCGGACCGAGTACCTGCCGGAGGGCGTCGGCTTTCCATCGCTCGTGTTCTCGGATCCGAACTTCTCGGCCCTCGGACCGGGACTGGCGCTGACCGTCGTCGGCGCCGTCGCCGTCGGGATGACCCGGACCAGCTTCGGCTACGACATGGTTACCAGCGGCTACCAGGCCAGCGCGGCGACGTTCTCCGGGGTCGATCCCAAGCGGACGATCGTCGCGACGATGACCCTCTCGGGATGGTCGCCGGCCTCGTCGAGGCGGTGTTCGCGATCATGATCCAGGGCTACTTCATCGACCCCGGAGATCGGCACGTACGGGTTCGACGCGATCGCCGGCATCGTCGGTGCTGTTCGTCGCCGCCCCGGAGCTGTTCCGGATGTTCGCGAAGTGAACGGGTCTGGGAGGTGAGAACCGGTGAGTCTCGCGACAGGTGCGAGCCGACGACGACTCCGGCTCGGCGGACTCGCGGCGCTCGCCGCCGCCGCGCTCGCCGTCGGGGGTCTGGACGCCGAGAAGAGCGGCGTCTTCAACATCGGGCTCGAGGGATTCATGATCTCCGGCGCGATCACCGCGGCGGCGACGCTGTCGCTGGTCGGCGCCTCGAGCCAGCTTCACGTCTGGCTCGCCATCGTCGCGGCCGTCGGCGTCTCGCTGACGCTGACCGCGGGGTACGCCGTCCTGCTGATCCGGTACAAGGCCGACCAGATCGTCGCCGGGCTCGCGGTGTGGTTCATCGGACTGGGGTTCGCCCCCTTCCTCGCGTCGCTGCTGTGGGGAACCGTCCGGTGTCCGGGGCTCGAGAGCGTGAACCGCTACTCGATTCCCGTCCTGGTGGAGATCCCCGTCGTCGGGCCGATCCTGTTCAACCAGTCCCGCTCGTAGTACTGACGCTCGCCGTGGTTATCGCCGCCTGGGTCGTGCTCTACCGTACCCGCTACGGCTACTGGGTCCAGGCCGCCGGCGAGAACCCGACCGCCCTCGACACCGCCGGGATCGACGTCAACCGGGTTCGGTACGCCACCGTACTGTTCTCGGGAGCGATGGCCGGCCTCGGCGGCGCGGTGTTGCTCGCCCACGCCGGCACGTTCATCGGCACCGGCGACACGATGGTCGACGGCCGCGGCTGGATCGCCATCGCCGCCTACCTCTTCGGGAACTACAACCCGATCGGCGCGGCGCTGGCCGCCCTGCTGTTCGGCGGGCTCGAGGGGCTTCAGGTCCAGTTCCAGACCGTCGACATCGCGGTCTCGGGCCGGCTGATGGGGCTGCTGCCGTACGTCGGCGTGATCGTCGTCCTGACCCTCTGGGGAAAGACGCGGATGCCGTCGTCGGTCGGCGAGCCCTACGAGAGCGAGGAGTAGCTCGGAGGTCCCGAGGAGGGTGCGCTCGAGTCAGACCGGTTCGATGCGTCTCGCACGGAGAGATCCGCGGTGGCGCGGTCGAACCAGTAGTTCGGTAAATCGTACCGTTACAGGGCGGGACAGGTGTGCACTCGGCCTTCAATAGTCCCGGTCGTTCGGAGATCGCGGCTCCATCGGACTGAGAGTCGACAGCTGCTCCGCCTCCTTCCCCGAAGACAGCCGTCTATAACTCAAAAAAGCCGATGTAGCTGTTTTTGCGAGCAGCGTATTTGTACCGGATCGATACCCGAGAACGAGCGCTCCAGTTCTGAGATCCCGACCTAGTATGTACAAAAGTGGGACTACTCTCCACATAGTCGATGACCGATACGGAGCCAACGAGGGGAATCGGAACGGCCACTCCCACTCTCGCTGCTGCCACCAAAGGCGTGTTGAATGCCCACATGCACGTCGTATTCGCCGACACCCGTCGAGCGGCGAGGCAACCAACCGTACGTTTTTGGTGCTCTACGGGAAACGACCGCTCATGTCACTAGAGGACGACTCACTCGAGTACCACGAGGCCGACCCGCCCGGCAAGATCGCCGTCGAAACGACCAAACCCACCAACACCCAGCGGGAGCTGAGCCTGGCGTACTCGCCCGGGGTCGCGGGCCCGTGTCGCGCGATCGCTGACGATCCCGACGACACCTACCGCTACACCGCCCGCGGGAACCTGGTCGGTGTCGTCTCGAACGGGTCGGCCGTGCTGGGGCTGGGCGACATCGGCCCCGAGGCCTCGAAACCCGTCATGGAGGGGAAGGGCGTCCTGTTCAAGCGCTTCGCCGACATCGACGTCTTCGACCTCGAGCTCGAGCACGACGACCCCGACGCCTTTATCGAATCGGTCGCCGGCATGGGGCCGACGTTCGGCGGGATAAACCTGGAAGACATCAAGGCGCCGGAGTGTTTCACGATCGAGCAGCGCCTGCGCGAGCGGATGGACGTCCCGGTCTTTCACGACGACCAGCACGGCACCGCGATCATCTCCGGCGCCGCGCTGTTGAACGCCGCCGAGATCGCCGGCAAGGACCTCGAGGAGCTCGAGGTGGCCTTCGCGGGTGCCGGCGCGGCGGCGATCGCCACCGCCCGGTTCTACGTCTCGCTGGGCGTTCGACGTGACAACATCACGATGGCCGACATCGACGGGATCCTCACGACCGAGCGCGCGGAGTCGGGCGACCTCGATCCCCACAGCCGGGAGTTCGCCCGCGACGTCCCCGCGGGCGGCGTCGCCGAGGCGATGGACGGCGCCGACGTCTTCGTCGGGCTCTCGGCGGGCGGGATCGTCGACGCGGAGATGGTGCGGTCGATGGCCACCGATCCGATCATCTTCGCGATGGCCAACCCCGATCCCGAGATCGACTACGAGACGGCGAAGTCGGCCCGCGACGACACGGTCATCATGGCCACCGGGCGCTCTGACTACCCCAACCAGGTCAACAACGTGCTCGGCTTCCCCTTCATCTTCCGGGGCGCGCTCGACGCTCGGGCGACCGAGATCAACGAGCCGATGAAGGTCGCCGCGGCCGAGGCGCTGGCGGAACTCGCCCGCGAGGACGTCCCCGACAGCGTGCGGGAGGCCTACGGCGACCAGCCGCTGCAGTTCGGCCCCGAGTACATTCTCCCGAAGCCGATGGATCCCCGCGTGCTGTTCGAGCTCGCGCCCGCGGTCGCCGAGGCCGCGATGGAGTCGGGGGCCGCTCGAGTCGAGATCGAGCGCGAGCCCTACGTCGAGGAGCTCGAGGCTCGGCTCGGAAAATCCCGCGAGATGACGCGGATCGTCCGGAACAAGGCCAAAAGCGACCCCAAGCGGATCGCGCTCGCGGAGGGTCACAACGAGAAGATCATCCGCGCGGCCTACCAGCTCGAGGAGCGTGGCCTCGCCGAGCCGGTGTTGATCGGCGACGAGGCCGAAATCGACCGCACCGCGGCGAACCTCGGCCTCGCGTTCGACCCCGAAGTCGTCGATCCCGACGACGGGACGAACGGCGAGTACGCCGAGGCGCTCTACGAGCAGCGAAAGCGCAAGGGCGTCACGCGGCGGGAGGCGACCGAACTCGTCGGCGACAGCAACTACTTCGCCTCGGTGATGGTCCAACGGGGTGACGTCGACGGGATGCTGACGGGGTTGACCAACCACTACCCGTCGGCGCTGCGCCCGCCCCTGCAGGTGATCGGCACCGCCGCCGACGTCGAGTACGCCGCGGGGGTCTACATGCTCACCTTCAAGAACCGCGTCGTCTTCCTCGCTGACGCGACGGTCAACCAGGATCCCGACGAGGAGACGCTCGCGGAGGTGACCCAACACGCCGCCGACATCGCCCGACGGTTCGACGTCGAGCCCCGCGCCGCCCTGCTGTCGTACTCCGACTTCGGCAGCGTCGACAACCAGGGCACCCGGAAACCGCGGCAGGCGGCCCGGCAGCTGCGCGAGGATCCGGCGATCGACTTCCCGGTCGATGGCGAGATGCAAGCCGACACGGCCGTCGTCGAGGACCTCCTCGAGGGGACCTTCGAGTTCTCCGACCTCGAGAAGCCGGCGAACGTGCTGGTCCTGCCGAACCTCGAGGCGGGCAACATCGCCTACAAGCTGCTCCAGCGGCTGGGCGGCGCCGAGGCGGTCGGCCCGATGCTCGCCGGGATGGATCGGCCGGTCCACGTCCTCCAGCGCGAGGACGACGTCAGGGACATCGTGAACCTGGCGGCGGTCGCGACGGTCGACGCCCAGGAAGAGGGGTAGCGACCCTCGTCGCGCGTACTGGCTCCACATATCAAGAATTACGCGTTCATGGATTCGTACAGCTCGAGTTGCTCGAGCAGTTCCGAATCGCGCGCAGCGACGACCGCTTCCGGGTTCTTCTCGTCCCAGTTATAGACGCCCTGTCCGGTCTTCAACCCGAGATCGCCGGCTTCGACGAGTTCCGCGACGACCGGATTCGGGTCGGTACCGCGATCGAGCGCTTCCATGAGGTACGACTCGATGGCGTAGTGGACGTCGATTCCGGACTGGTCGACCTTCTCGAAGATCCCCATCGACGGCAGCCGAAAGCCGAATCCAGCCTTCACCGCCTTGTCGATATCCTCCGCGCTCGCAATGCCGCGATCGAGCAACGAGAACGCCTCGTAGCACATCGCCATCTGGATCCGATTGCCGATGTATCCGGGAACGTCCTTCTCGACGGTGATCGCCGTTTTTCCGAGATCGTCGAGAAACGCCGTGACGGCCGCCGCGAGATCGTCGTTCGTCCGCTCTCCCTTGACGACCTCGACGAGCGGGACGATGTGGGGCGGGTTGAACCAGTGCGTGCCGAGAACCCGCTCGGGGGCATCCGTCGCAGTCGCGATCTCCGTAATCGAGAGTCCCGACGTGTTCGACGCGAGCACCGTCTCGGGGCTCGTTAGCTCCGATAGATCCTCGAACACCGTCCGCTTCACCTCGAGGTCCTCGGTCACGGCTTCCACGACCAGATCGGCATCCTCGACGACCGGCTCTAACTCGGTCGAGTACGTGACGGCGCTGGTCGCACGATCGAACGCCGCGCGGTCTACGCGGCCTTCGTCGCGCAGCAACTGGAGCGTCTCCCGGATGCGCTCTCGACCGGTCTCGAGTCGGTTCTCGTTCGTGTCGTGTAGCCCCACGTCGTAGCCTTCGCTCGCGAACGTGGCGGCGATGCCGTGCCCCATCGTGCCGGCACCTACGACTGCGAGTCGCTCGGGATCGAAACGATCTGCCATCGTCTCCCTCTTCTCGGAACAACACTTAAAATTCGTGATCTTCGTAGTTGGTCCGTCCTCTCCATACGAGATCGGGAGGTTGCAGGGTGAGGGTCGTCGGTAGTGCGTTCGGGTACCCCGAGAAGTCGGAGCGATCGGCGTCGCACATTACCCGGCTTCCCTGTACGTGTGTCTGATATTTAAGGAGGTAACCGATATGTGATTTCGGAAGAAGGATTGCCGACCGAACGCTACTTTCGCGACGCTCGGCTTGAGGCGTTCGAGCCGGTGTCAGCGATCGCGGGCTGTCACTACGCGCTGCCCCCTCGCTATTCCTGTGGACCGTAGTCCGGACTGATATCCTCGCGGAGGCGGGCCTCCGCGGAGAGCTGGTGGGCGTGGGTGCCCTCGAGCTCGCAGATCTTCGCGGCCCAGGGGGCGATGCGGGCGGCGCCCTTCTCGGTCGCCTCCTGGTGGGTGAGGATCTTGAGGTAGGTGTTGACCGTGATGCCGCCGCTGTAGCGGGCGACCTCGAGGGTCGGCAGCGAGTGGTTGGTGCCGACGGCCTTGTCGCCGAAGACGACCGGCGAGTGGTCGCCGAGGAACAGCGAGCCGTAGTTGTAGAGGTCGTCGACGACCGAACGGGGCTCGTCGATCATCACTTGCAGGTGCTCGATCGCGTAGTCGTTGACGACCTCGAGGGCGTCCGACATAGCGTCGGCGACGACGACCTCGCCGTTTTCCTCCCAGCACTCGCGGGCGACATCCTCGGTGCGCAGATCGTTGGCCTGCTCGTCGAAGGCCGCGACGGCGTCCTCGGCGACGTCGCGGTCGGTCGAGACGAGAATCGGTCGCGAGTTGGGGTCGTGTTCGGCCTGGGCGAGCAGGTCCGTCGCGACGAGTTCGGGGTCGGCGGTCTCGTCGGTCAGGATGAGCACTTCCGAGGGCCCGGCGAGGAAGTCGATGCCGACGTGGCCGAACACCTGGCGTTTGGCCTCGGTGGTGAAGACGTTGCCCGGCCCGGTGATCTTGGCGACCTCGGGGACGGTGTCGGTGCCGTAGGCCATCGCGCCGATCGCCTGGGCGCCCCCGATGCTGTAGATCTCGTCGGCGCCCGATCGATCCATCGCGTACAGCTGAGCCGGCTGGATGCTCCCGTCCTCCTGGGGCGGCGCGCAGGTGACGATCCGCTCGACGCCGGCGACGTCGGCCGGCACGATCGACATCGCGGGCGCGGCCACGAGCGGGTGGCGGCCGCCGGGGACGTACGTTCCCGCGGACTCGACGGGGACGACCCGCTGGCCGAGTTTCACACCTTCCTCGAACTCCTTCTCGAAGCCGGAGACGTGCTCGCGTTGTTCCTCGTGGAACGCGCGGACGTTCGCGATCGTGTTGTCGATCGTCTCCTTCTCGGCGTCGGTGAGCTCCTCGGCCGCAGCTTCGATCTCGCTCTCGCTCACGCGGAACTCGTCGACCTCGACGTCGTCGAACCGCTCGGTAAATTCGTGGACGGCGTCGTCGCCCCGTTCCTTGACTTCCGAGAGGATGTCGTGTACCGACTCCGTAACCTCCTGATCGATCTCGATCGAGGCGCTACCCGCCTCCTTGAGATACTCCACTGTATCGGACATGCTATCGAGTCCGAATAACACGATCGTGGTATAAAAAACATGGGATACGGTCCCAGGAGACGAGCGCCGACTGTCGACGGTAACCGCGTGGGCAAGCAGTTATTCCCCCGGAGGCGCAACTCGAGGCCGATGCACGACGAACGGACGATCATCGTCACCGGCGCGAGCGGTGGTATCGGCCGAGAGATCGCACTCACGCTGCTCGAGGACGGTGCGAACGTCGCCCTCGCGGCGCGGGGCGACGGGATCGAGGAGACGGCAGCGATGGCCGACGCGGGCGAGCGAGCGCTGCCGGTGCGAACCGACGTCACCGACGAGTCCTCGGTCGAGGAGCTGGTTGATCGGACGGCGGCCGAGTTCGGGGGCATCGACGGCGTCGTGAACAACGCTGGAATCGCCGGACCGACCGCACCCGTCACTGAGGTCACGGCCGACGACTGGGACCACACGATGGCGGTCAACGCGAAGGGACCGTTCCTGCTCGTGAAACACGCTGCACCGCTGCTGGCCGAGAGCGACCGCGCGAGCGTCGTGAATATCTCGTCGATCAGCGGGAAGCGCCCGCTCGAGGACCGCACCCCCTACGTGGCCTCGAAGATGGCGGTGATCGGGCTCACCCGCACGCTCGCGTTCGAGCTGGGTAACGACGACGTAACGGTGAACGCGGTCTGTCCGGGCGCGACGTCGGGGCCGCGCATCGACGACGTGATCGAGAAGCAGGCGGAGCGACGCGACCTCTCCTACGAGGAGGCGAAGAAGGTCGTGTTCACCGACGATGCGGCGCTGGGAGAGCTGGTCGAGCCCGAGGACGTCGCCGAGACCGTCTCGTTCCTGCTGGGTCCCGAAGCGCGACGGATCACGGGCCAGGATATCAACGTCGACGCGGGGACGGCCTGGTACTGAGCCGACGTGGTGCTCACGTCTCCGGCTCCGGCTGCTCTCGGTAGGCGTCCGCCAGCGGCCCGATGTCCTCGAGCAGTTCGGTCTGTTTCGTCAGCGAGCTGATCGCGTACCGATCGCCGTCCTCGCCGTAGTCGACGACGTAGTAGGGCGTGTAGACGAGCTCGAGTCGGTCGAGCGACGTCTCCGGTCGTTTGACGGGACGGTACTTTCGGTTGATGTAGCCGAACAGCCAGTCGTCCCACGTTTCCTCTGCCTCGCGCTCGTCGACCGACGCCGGAACGATCCGACCGTCGGGAGCGGTTCGCGTCTCGATCTCGGGAATCGTGACGTCGACCTCACCCGCCCGGCCGGTCGCGGCGTCGATCCCCGCGACGAACTTGACCGTTTTCTCGCCGCGGCCGATCCGATCGAAGACGACCGTCGTGTACGCGAGGTAGTCGGGATAGTAGAGCGTGGTCACCCGCGGTTCGGTCCCGCCGCGACCGAGCAGCGACTCGAGTTTCGAGCGGAGAAACGTCGTGAGCGTCAGCCGATCGGTTCGCCCGGCGGCGTCGGACGGCTCGAGCCGCGGTTCGAAACACGGGAGTTCCATTACACGGGAACAGCCGCGACGATCACTTAGCTGTTGGCGTCTCGAGGTCGCGTCCTCGAGACTGGAGAGCGGCCGAGACTGCGGGTCAGTCGTCGCTCTCGACCCGACCGCCGTCGGAGAGCTCGGTGCTCCCCCGGAAGACCTCGTTGCGGTCCTCGACGGCCATCGGCTCGGTGAACTTGCTCCCGAGGTACGTCGAGACGCAGCTCACGATGAAGCCGATACCGCTCGAGGCGTAGGGGTTCTCGCTGTAGGGGTAGAGGCTGAAGCCGGCGATCGAGTCGTACAGCCCCATCTGCGGGCCGAGGTGGATCACGGCGTACACGGCGAAGCCGGCGACGAAGCCGATGATCGCGGCCTTCTTCGAGGTGGACTCGTCGAGACTACCGACGAAGTACGGACCGCTGTAGGCGGAGATAATCCCGCCGATCCCGATCCACATGAACACCGACAGATACTGCGGCGGCGTCATCACGGCGGCGACCGCGACGATCGTGACGACGACGGTCGCGACCCGCGAGATGAGCAGCGCCCGCTGGTTCACGGCGGGACTCGAGGGATCGCCGCCCTTCCAGGGGACGTACGTCTTGCGGTAGAGGTCGTTCGCGAAGATCTGGGCGACCGAGATAATGAGCCCGTCGGCCGTGGAAATGATCGCGCTGAGGATCGCGACGCCGAGGAAGGCGGCGAGAACTGCGGGTAGCGTCTCGATGAACAGGACGGGAATGATCGCGTCCGGATCCGTGATCTCGATCCCCTGGGCCGCGCCCAGCACGCCGCCGAGGAACATCAGCGGCAGCGTCATACCCGCGACCGCCGCGACGACGAAGAACTTCTTCATGTACTGGGTTCCCTTGATCGCGAAGAACTTGTTCCCGAGGTGGGGCTGGGCGGTGAAGCCGATGTGGCCGACGAACAGCAGGAAGATTACCCACCAGTTGGCGAAGATCGGATTCTCGGAGTCGGTGTGGGTGTCCCACTGTTGGCCCGAGTCCAGGTTCGCGTTGACGGCCGAGACGCCCCCGTCGAACCCCCACCCGGTCAGGAACATCGCGAAGATCAGGATCGTGATCCCGACCATGATCGCCCCCTGAACGGCGTCGGTGATGATGTCGGCGTGGCTGCCGCCGAGGGTCAGGTACAACAACAGCATCCCGGCCGCCGCCCAGATGCCGACCGTGTAGTCGAGTCCGAGGATCGTGTCGAACATCCAGCCGGCGGCGACGATCTGGGACATGACGTAAAACAGCAAGAAGAGGGCGACGAGCGACGCCATCAGTCGAAGCACCGGGCTCTTGAATCGATCGCCCAGGAAGTCCGGGATGGACTGGGAGCCGGCCTCGTCGCCGACCTTCTTCGTAATGCGGGCGACGAGCATGATTCCGAGGTAGGCGCCGATCGGGTAGATCAACGCGTAGTAGCCCGCCTTGAATCCCATGTCGTAGGCCATGCCGGGGATTCCCATGAACGTCGAGCCGCTGGCGACGGTCGCCGCGTACGCGAATCCGAGCGCGAGGAAGCCGAACCCGCCACGAGCCGTCGCGTAGTCGTCCTGCGTTCCCGTTCGCTTCCATCCCCAGTAGCCCAGGCCGGCGATGACGACGAGGTAGAACGCCAGAAAGAGCCAGCCGTAGGTGATCACGGCGTCGGTCGTCGGCATCAGCGCTCACCCTCCGCCGTCGCTCGCTTTTCGCTGCGTTGTTCGATCAGGTCCTCGATCTTCCACACCCACACCGCCACGATCAGGAAGTATAGGACTGTCGTCACTAGTAGTACCTGCATCACGTTCATTGCTATCACTACAACTCATTGGCAGCTACCGAACTGATAAATATAACGATCTTCTGTGATTCGTGTCCGGTTGGGAACACCAATCAATCCGATCGCGCTACCGGCTCGCCATGCTCAGTTCGATCGCGTTCGCCGCGCCGGTGACGATCTCGGGGAGTTCCTCGGTGAACCGATCGTCGCTGAGCCGGTTTTCCGGACCGGAGACGACGATCGAGCCGAGCAGCTCGCCGTCGTTGACGACGGGGCTCGCCACCGCACGAAAGCCCTCAAAGGTCTCGCCGTCGTTGAGCGCGTACCCCCGATCGCGAACCGTCTCGAGCTCCGCCAGCAACTCGTCGGGGTCCGAGACAGTGGTCTCGGTTCGCTCCTCGAGCGGCGTCTCGGTGACGATCTCCCTGACCCGCTCCTCGGGAAGGTGCGCGAGGATCGCCTTTCCGGCCGCGATGTTGTGCAGCGGAACGCGCTTGCCGATCTCGCCGTAGGGCTGGACCGCCCGATCGCCCATCGCCTTCTCGAGGTAGACGCCCTTGCCGTACTCCTCGACCATCACCCAGGCGATCTCGCCGGTCTCCTCGGCCATCTGCTCGAGGGAGGGGCTGGCGACGTCGGCCAGCACCATCCGACTCTTCGCCTGCACGCCGTAGTGGAGACACTTCAGCCCGACGCGGTAGCTGCCTCCGTCCTTGATGAGAAACTCGTGTTCGGCCAGCGTCGCGAGGTGGTCGTGGGCGGTGCTCTTGGCGATCTCGAGCTCCTCGGCGACCGCGGTCGCACCGCCCCCCTCGAGACGGTGGACCGCGTCGAGGACGTCGAACAGCGTCGCCGCCGATTTGACCGTCCGCGTCGAGTCGTTCGTCATACCCGCCGGTATGGGAGTGAGTCACATAAGTCGAGTGATCGTCCTCGTATCGGAACGCGTATCCGCGATCGCCGAACGCCGGTTCGGTCGGAGCCGGTAACGTGGCCGGTCCGTCCGCCTCAACGGCTCCGTCCGTCCGCGGTCGTCGGACGTACCGTCGGCTCGGTGTTCCATCACGATCGATCAATAGTGGGAAGTACTCACGAAGATGGAGGCCGCAAAATAGGTTCTCCCGACAGTATTTACAAAAGTATGCTCGTAATAGGTGGTTCGTTCGTGGTTCCCGAACGATACCGGTCAGGCGAACTCCACGTATCTTTAAGTGTTCGTCCCCGTACGGAGATCCGTGTACGAATCCGACAGCGTCTGGGAGTTCGCGATCGCCGACCGAATCGCGTTCGGGAACGGGTCGATCGAGGAGCTCGGGGACAGGCTCGCGGGCCGGTCGGTTTCGACCCTCCTGCTCGTCACGGACGAGGGGCTCCTCGAGGCGGGCGTGGTCGACGCGGTTCGCGGGTCGATTCCGACGGAGATCGAGGTCTCGGTGTTCGACGGCGTCGAGCCCGATCCCGATCTCGAGGTGTACGAGGCGGCCCTCGAGGCCGCCGACGCCGCCGAACCCGACGCCGTCGTCGGCGTCGGCGGCGGGAGTTCGATCGACGTGGCGAAAGTCACCGGTTCGCTGGCCGGTACCGATCGAGAGCTGCTCGAGTACGTCGCGCCGCCGATCGGCGACGGCGCGTCCGTACCCGAGAGCGAGACGACCGTCGTCGCGGTGCCGACGACCGCCGGGACGGGTTCGGAGAGTTCCCCCGCGGCCGTCGTCTCGCTCCCCGACCGGGAGCTCAAGGTCGGAATCTCGAGTCGACACCTCTACCCCGATCTCGCGGTCGTCGATCCGTTGCTGACGGCGTCGCTCCCGTCCGCGGTGACCGCGGCCTCCGGAATGGACGCGCTGACCCACGCCATCGAGTCCTACACGACCCGCTGGTACAGCGCGAAGCCCGAGCCCGATCGTCCCGACGAGCGCCCCGACTACGGCGGGCGAACGGAGCTGACCGACCTGTACGCCGAGAAGGCGATCGAGCTCATCGGGTCGAACCTGCGGCGGGCGGTCAACAACGGTGACGACCTCGAGGCGCGACGCAACATGGCGCTGGGCAGTCTGCTCGCCGGCGTGGCGTTCACCAACGCCGGACTCGGCGCGACCCACGCGCTGGCCTATCCCGTCGCCGGCGAGAACCACACGCCCCACGGCGTCACCGTCGCCGCGCTCCTGCCCGCGGTGATGCGGTACAACGCGTCGACGGCGTTCGATCGTTACCGGACGATCGCCGACCGCCTCGGCGAGAACCTCGAGGGGGTCAGCGACCGCGAGGCCGGCGACCGAGCCGCGACGGCCGTCGAGGCGCTGGCGGACGACGTCGGCATCCCCTCGGGACTGCGCGACCTCGGCGTCGAGGAGGGCGACGTTCCGCGACTGGCCGAGAAAACTGAGGAGATTCAGCGGCTGCTGGTCGGCAACCCGCGTCGGGTCGATCGGGAGGCGCTCGAGGAAATCCTCGAGAGCGCGTACTGACTACGCCTTCGAACCGCAATGCCGATACTTCGTCGCCGATACCGCCGCTGCCCTGTCCGAATATTCCGGACGACCTCTCATCCATGTAAACTGTTAACTCGGATACCAGAGATCTCACTACGTCAGTAGGCGAATATTACCCGAGAGATTCGCGTTTTCGGCCGAGGCTGTGTCGAAGCTCGACGTATCGGCCACAGCGTCCGGAATATTCGGACAAGATGTCGTCCACCGGAGACAGAACGCTTATTGACTCGAGCGGGCCAGAGTCGGCCAATGACAGCCGACGTGCCGCTGACGACCGTCGCAAGGGCGTTCGAAATACTCGAGTACATCCGCGAGGAGGGCGGGGCCAGCGTGAGCGAGGTGACCGACGCGCTCGACGTGCCGAAGAGTACGGTCCACGACTACGTGACGACGCTCACCCGACTCGGATATCTGACGAACGACGGCGGGGAGTACGATCTCAGCCTCGCGTTTCTCACCCACGGAACCTACGCGAGAAACGGCGTCGCCTACGCGGATCGAGTCGAGCCCGCCCTCGAGGAGCTCGCCGACGAGACGGGCGAGATCGTCTGGTACATCGTCGAGGAGCGCGGCCGGGGCGTCTACGCCGGGAGGGGGATCGGACGCGACGCGCTCCAGCCCTACGCCTCGATCGGCACGCGAAGCGCCCTCCACACCATCGCGGGCGGGAAGGCGATCCTCGCCGCCCTGCCGGATGACCGGGTCGACGAGATCGTCGCCGAGCACGGGCTCGAGCGCCACACCGAGCGAACGATCACGACCCGCGAGGAGCTCGAGGAGGCCCGCGAGCGGATCGCGGAACGGGGGTACGCGCTCAACGACGGCGAGAACATCGAGGGCTGGCGCGCCGTCGCCAGCCCGGTCGTCCTCGAGAGCGGGCTGTACGGCGCGATCGCGGTCGCCGGTCCGAGAAACCGGCTCCGCGGGGAGTACTTCGAGGAGACGCTGCCCGAACTGGCGGCCGGGACCGCAAACGAGGTCCAACTACGGCTTCGAAGCGAGCTGGGAACGACGTTCTCCGAGTGAGCGAACCGACAGTTTTCCAGGTAAATGGGGTAGGTTCGCTTAGGTGAGCGGCATGACCACCGAGGCCGCGAGGACGAGGATCAGCCCGGAGACGGACATGATCGTCGCGACGACGGAGTACGTCTTGAACGTCTCGGCCTGCGTGATACCTGCGATCTTGCTGACGGTCCAGAACCCGCTGTCGTTGTACCATGGCGCGATCATCCCGCCGAAGCCGACGGCCATCATCATGTAGACGGGGTGTGCCGCGAGATCACCCGTTAGCGGCGCCATCATGGCAGCGCCAGTTAGGATCGCGACGGTGCCCGACCCCTGGGCGACGCGGATCACGGCAGCCACGAGCCAGCCGGCGAACAGCAGCGGCAGGCCGAACTCGACGAGGCCGTCGGCGATGTACTGACCGACGCCGGCAATCTCGAGCATCGCGCCGAACGTCCCGCCGGCCGCGGTGATCGCGATGATGTTTCCGCCGGATTTGATCGACTCGGTCAGCTCGTCGCTGAACAGCGAGCGGTCCCCGTCCATCTCCATCCGGAAGAACGTGAACGCCGAGAGCATCGCGGCCGCGGTCAGCGCGAAGTTCGGATCGCCGAGGAACGCCGCCAGGTCGGCGACGAACGATCCCTCTCCCAGGAGGGCGTCGGTGATCGTCGCGGACGCGATGAAGGCGACCGGGACGGCGATCGGGAGCGAGGACTCGAACAGCCCCGGAAGCTGGTCGATCGGCGTCTCGGCCTTCTCCTTGAGGCTCTCTGGCGAGGAGCCCATCGCCTCCCGGAGCGGGAAGTCCTCGCGGCTGTGGAGGAAACGCCCGTAGACGATCCCGCCGAGCAGCGACGTCGGCAGTGCGAGCCCGATCCCGACAAGCAGCGCGAGCCCGACGTCGACGTCGAGTTCGGCGGACATCGCGAGCGGGCCCGGCGTCGGCGGCACGAGCATGTGCGTCGCCAGCGCTCCGGCACACAGCACCGAGATGTACAGCGAGAACTTCACGCCCGTCTTGGCTTTCATCGACCGCCCGAGCGGCGCGAGGAGGAAGAACACGTTGTCGAAGAAGACCGGAATCGACAGCACGTAGCTGCTTCCCATTAGCGCCCACTCGGACTGGTCCTCGCCGGTGAGCGACTGGAAGGCGCGGACGATCCGTTCGGCCGCGCCGCTGTCCATCAACGTCTTTCCGATAATCGCAGCCATCAGGATCGGGATCCCGATCGAGACCATCACGTCGCCGAACGACTCGGCGACCTGTGCGGGAACCGCGTCGAACGCGATCTGTGGCGTCACCACCCCGATCGCCATCGCCGCGATGATCAACCCGACGAACGCCGGCAGTTTCACCCACACTAGCAGTACCACCGCGATAACCAACCCGATAACGAACGGTATAAGCGGGTTTGAGAGTACCATGCACGAGGAACATCAGATCAGGGGTACTTATTGATTAACATAATAGATAGCACATTTGATCGGAGAACGCAACGTCTTACGTTCGGATCGTAATTTACTTGCAGCGTTGTGTCGTCCGTTGACTCATGACAGTTGTCGCCGCGGTCGACAGCGGAACGGGAGCGAAGGCGGTCGTGCAAGCGGCCGCGAGGCTGGCCGATCAATCCAACACACCGCTGCACGTGCTCTCCGTCTACGAGCACTCGGAACATGAACATCTCCTCAATCAAGCCCTCGATGCGGGAGAATCCCTCTCGAAGGAAGAGCGGGCGAGGATCGCCACCACGGCCGCCGAAAACGCCGCGGCCGACCTCACCCGCGAGTTCGAAGCCGTCGGCCGCCGCGGCAATCCCGCGGCGGAGATTCTCGAGCACGCGAACGACGTCGACGCGGAGTACGTCGTTATCGGCGGCCGACAGCGCTCTCGCGTCGGGAAGGCGTTGTTCGGCAGCGTCACGCAGTCGGTGCTCCTCGAGGCCGACCGCCCGGTGGTCGTCGTCCCTGAGGAGCCAAAAGAGAGCTGATCGGTCAGTTCTCCTCGAGTCCGTACGGGTCCGACGGCAGTCGTCCGTCCTCGAACGATAGGGGCTCGAGCGGGCCGACTTCGACGTCCTCGCGCTCGGCGAGCTCGCGGGCGACGGGTTCGGAGACGACCAGCGAGTCGGGCTCCATCGTGCTCGGGATCCGGGCGGCTCGAAGCTCCTCCGGTCCCGCGATCCCGGTCGTCGAACAGGCGACGACGAACGCGGTCGCGTCGTCGGGAACGACGAAGGGAATCTTCGCCCGGTCCGTCTCGCCGCTCGTGACGATGTTGACGTACGTGTCCTCGAAGTCGATCTCTTCGACGTACTCCCGGTGGACGAAGTCCGCGAGCCCGACGCCCAGGGCGTTGCCGTGGGAGGGTTCGGTCAGCGAGCGAACGTACACCCGCGTGATCGACGGCGACTCGGGTTCGTCCTCGCCGTGGAAGGAGTACCGCCCGAGGACGTTCGTGTCCATCCCGGTGCCGGACTTCTCCTTCCCGGCCTCGTCGACGACGAGCAGGTCGAGATCGTCGACGGGGAGCTGTGCGAAGTAGCCCCGGGCCTTCTCGAGCAGTTCGGGCTCGCGCTCGGGGATCTCGGCGGCAGGTACGCCCTCGATGTGGGCCGCGCGGTCGGCAGCGTTCTCGAGCAGGGCGATCCCGCCGACGATCGGCGTCTCCTCGAGCAGGATTCCCGCCCGATCCTGGATGACGTCGGCGAACTCGGTGGCGATCGCCGCGTTGTGCAGCGACTCCGCGCCGCGGTGTTTGCCGAGGCCGATAACCGCGATCTTCGAGAGTCCGCTCTCGACGGCGCCGTTGAAGTCGGTGTGGACCTTCACGCGGTTTGCCAGCAGGACGGCGTCGGCTGCGAGGGCGTCCTTCGCTGCGTACACCGGTCGCCCCAGCGCGTCCTCGCCGACGGCCTCGACGGCCATCGACGAGCGGATCTCACAGCCCATCCGCTCGGGCGTAACGCCGAGCGCCTCGAGGGTCTCGCGCTGGCCCTCGGCGGTCGCGCCGCCGTGGCTCCCCATCGCGGGGATGATGAACGGCTCGAGACCGCGATCCTGTAGCTCGTCGACGGCGGCGGCAAGCGTCGCGGGCATGTCGTGGATCCCGCGGCTGCCGGCCGTGACGGCGACCTCCGCTCCCTCCGGGAGCGACTCGAAGGCGTCGATTTCGCTTACGGCGCCTCTGGCGGCCGCCTCCACGTCGTCGACCCCCTCGAGGTCGCGTTTCCGACGGGCGACGGCGAACCGCGGGAGGTCCGCGACGGTGTGGTCGTTGGTCGCCTGCAGGACGTCCGCGTCGGGGAACTCGAGGTTCATCTCTCACCCCCCGGCGGTACTTTGCCCCGTTCGCGCCGTCGCTCGGCCATCTCGGCGGCGACCTCGACCGCGTCGATCAGGCTCGCCTCGCTGGCGATCCCTTCGCCGGCGATGTCGAAGGCCGTCCCGTGGTCGACGCTCGTTCGGACGATCGGCAGCCCGATCGTGACGTTGACCCCGGAGACGGCGTCGTCGCTCGAGAAGCCCAGCGTCTTGATGGGGATGTGGCCCTGATCGTGGTACATCGAGACGACGCAGTCGTAGCTGCCGCGAGCGGCCTGCACGTAGACGGTGTCGGGCGACTCGGGACCGTGAACGTCGATCCCCTCCTCGGCGGCGCGCTCGACGGCGGGTCGGATCTCGGCGTCGTCCTCCTCGCCCAGCAGGCCGCCGTCGCTGGCGTGGGGGTTGAGGCCTGCGACGGCGATCGTCGGCTCCTCGATCCCCAGGTCGCGAAGCCCCTCGTCGGTGACCCGAATCGTCTCGAGGACGTTCTCGGTCGTCACCAGATCGCAGGCCTCCCGCAGCGGAACGTGGGTGCTGACGTGGGTGACGACGAGGTCGTCCTCGACGAGCATCATCGAGTAGTTCTCGGTGTCGGTGTAGTCCGCGAGCATCCCGGTGTGGCCGGCGTACTCGCTGCCGGCCAGCCGGGTCGACTGCTTGTTGATCGGCGCCGTCGCGATCGCGTCGACCTCGCCGTCGACGGCGAGTTCGATCGCGCGTTCGATGTACCCGAGGCTGGCCTCGCCATACTCCTCGCGGACGACGCCGTACTCGAGGTCCTCGACGGCGTCGAGATCCAGTACCGGAATCGCGTCCTCGGCGAACGTCGCGTCTGCGACCGCGTCGACGGCCTCGATTTCGAGATCCCTTTCCGAGACGTCGACGCCGGCGCGCATCACGCTCGCGTCGCCGACGACGATCGGGTTCGCGTGCTCAAGCAACGCCGAGTAGGCGGCGGCGACGATCTCGCTCCCGATGCCGGCGGGGTCGCCCATCGTTACAGCGACGACTGGTCGCTCACTCTGGCTCATCGACTCGATCAAGGAAGTTCAGACAGTTAACGATACTCCTCCGGTCGCCGAACCCGCCCGCTTTCGTCACGATCGGGGTACCCGCGGCGGGGCCGTCTTCGATCACGCCCTCCGGAATGCCGTCGACGACCGCCTCGCCGGTGAGGGCGATCGCGCTCGCGGAGAGCTCCTCGAGTGCGGCTCGGGCGATCGCTCCGCCCGTCAGCAGCAGTCCCGCGGGCGGATCGGTCTCGGTCGCGTTCGCGGCCGCGACGCCGAGCGCTTGCGCGACCCTCGGACCCGCGTCGACACCGTGCTCGACTGCGGCCTCGCTCGCGCGATCCACGTCGACTCGCGAGGTCGCTCCCGTGAGGACGGCCCGCCCGTGTTTCCGACGGATCGACTCGAGTTCCGTCGCGGCCTCCCGGCCCGCTTCGCGGGGATTCGCGACGGCCGTGGCGGGATCGAGTTCGACGAGCCGGTCATCGGGGACGGCCTCGAGCTGCTCAAGCGTGCGCTCGTTGACGCTGCCGACGATCCCGAGGGCGCCCTCGCCTTCGGGGGTCGCCTCCGGGGGCGACCGCGAGGCATTCGGCACCGACATCGCGCTCGCCAGCCCGCCGCTGCCGACGGAGAGGACCTCGCGATCGCAGCGCCGCGCGCCCGCCGCGATCGCCTCGAGGTGACGATCGTGGACCGCGTCGCAGACGACGATCTCTGGGCTGTCGCGTCCTCGGTTCGCCAGCGTCGACGCGACGGCGTCAGTCCCCTCGAGGATCGTCTCCAGGGAGAGTGTCGTGACGTCGTACTCGGAACGCTCGAACAGCGCTGGAAGATCGGAGTCGGTCCCGTAGCCGGCGTCCTCGAGCGGCCGTCCCTCGACGAGGTGGCGCCCGTTTACCGTCACGCGGCCGGTTCCGGGGAAGGCGGGCGCGACGACCGCCAGCTCCGCCCCGGTCGCCTCGAGGGCGGCGTCGACCTCCCTGACGACGTTTCCCCGTAGCGTGGAGTCGACCTTCTTGTAGACGACCTCGGGAACGGGGCCGCGCTCGAGGAACGACGAAACGGCTGCGGCCGCGGCTTCGGGCTCGAGATCGCGGCTGTCGAGGTCGACCGCGAGGACGTCTGCGTCACTCGAGGACGGTCGATCGGTGTCGTCGGATTTCGGATCCGTAACGACGACCCGAACGGCGCAGCCTCGGGCGGCGAACCCGTGTCCGGTGTCCATCGCGCCGGTGAAATCGTCGGCGAGGACGAGTACGCTGCTCATGGCGAGGTCTCTCGACTGCGCGTACAAAACGGTTCACCTCTCGAGCTACGGACGTTCAGTGGTTCGATAGCTGAACCATCGAGTTGCATTTCTTTCTAAAGTAGTTGTTCGCGATTAGGGGAATATACACCAGAATAGTGGAGTCGGAGTGGTTCACGTTTGGTCGGCCGTTCACCGTCTCTTGTCCGTAGAGATTGGCTGTCTGCATCGTCGTTCCGTTGAGGAGGGGGGACCGATCTCCGCTCGAGTCGTCCGATTCCACAGCCCGTGATTCGAGGATATAGAGCGCTATTAGAGCCGGTCTTCCTGCGAGCGGTCAATCGGTCGCTTCGCTGTCGAATCCACGGTATAATTCGTATTTCCCACAATATAATAACTACAGATCACGTACTCTTTCTGGTATTTCGGCGGAAGTTCGAGACTCGATTGTCAGTCGTCGGCCGTCGCCACCGATTCGATCGCCGAAGACGGCACCGTTCCGTCGTCGTTCCACCCGCGAGCCTCGTAGTACTCCGAGATGGCCGCCTCGAGGTTGGGGAGCTCGTAGGGCAGCCGGTCGTCCTCCCGGTCGAAGCCGCGCCGATTGTTGAAGTGGCGCTCGAGTTCGACCGTCCGCGCGCCGATCTCGAGGAGGTCCTCGCGGTCGGCGTCGAACAGCGCCTCGAGGCGCTCGTCGGTGACGTAGCCGCTGCCGAACGCGCAGACGATCCCCGTATCCCGGAACGCGGCTTCGTTCTCCCCCTCGACGAGGGCCTCGACCTTGCCGAGGGTTCCCTCGGGATCGATGCGGCCGCCGTACTCGGCGGACATCACCCGGGACTCGTACATGTGGTCGCCGCCGCGGTTTGCGACGGCATACGAGAGTCCCTGTCCGTTGAGAACGCGTCCGTCGTGTGCGGCCAGCTCGAGGCCCTTGACGGCGTAGCTGTCGACTCCCAGCTCGTCGTGACAGCGCTCGACGCCTTCGGCGAGCAGGTCGCCGATCCCCTCCCGGCGGGCGATCCGTTCGGTCACGTCGTGGGCGAGATCCGCGTTGCCGAACTCGTCCTCGCTCGCGAGGTAGGCCGCGACGGTGACGCCCGCGGAGATGGTGTCCATCCCGAGGGTGTCACAGAGATCGTTGCTCTTCATGACGTCGACGATGTCGCCGACGCCCTGCAGGGAGCCGAACGCGTAGACCGTCTCGAACTCCGGACCCTCCGTCTCGAGTCCGGTTTCTTCGTCTCGAGTCGGCAGTTTGCAGGCGTACGCACAGGCCGAACAGGCGCCTTTCTTGTACTTTTTCTCTTCGACGGCGTCGCCGCCGATCGCGTCGGCGTGTTCGAACTCGTACTCGGCGAAGTACCGGGTAGGCAACGAGAACGCCTCGTTGATCATCTCGGTGTTGCCGGTCGTCCCCTGTCGGCGCATCAGATCCTCCGATTGCGCCGCCTCACTGTGGACGTTCATCTCCGGGGGGTTCGGAATCTCGACCGACGGGGCCGACTCGCCCTCGAACGTGACGCACTTGACGTTTTTCGAGCCCAGAACCGCACCCAGCCCGCCGCGGCCGAACGCGCGGTGATCGTACGTCATCACCGAGGCGAACCGAACCTGATTCTCGCCGGCGGGCCCGACGACGACGCAGTGCTCGGGGCCGAGCCCGTGGCGCTCTTCGATGTAATCGGACGTTTCCGGAACCGTCGCCCCCTCGAGCTCCGGCACCGTCTCGAACTCGACGCGCGGACGAGACGCCGTCTCGCCGCCCGACGAGTGTGACTCGTCGACCCCGTCGGTCACGTGAACGGCCAGCAGCTCGTCGCTCTCGCCGACGATCTCGAGGGCGCTGATCCCCGTGTCGACGAAGTTCCGGGAGAGGTAGCCGCCGGCGTTCGTCGAGACGAGTCCGTCGGTCAGCGGCGACAGCCCCGTCATGTTCATCCGACCGGTGAACGACATCTTCGACTGCTGCAGCGGTCCGGTCGAGAGGTAGAGTCGGTTCTCCGGTCCGAACGGATCCGCCTCGAACGGGATGCGGTCGTGAGCCAGCGCCGTCGCGACGGCCCGGCCGCCGACGCACGCCTCGAGATGGTCGTCGATGGTCGTCTCGGTCGCGGTTCGCTCGCCCACGTCAACGGTCAGCAGTGGCCCTTTCGCGCGGAGCATGAACGACCAATCACGAATGAGAGGCTTAAGCGTTCGCCGCTCTTCCGTGGAGCGTAGACCCACGCCGTCCGTGAGGCGACGAGTACGCATCGAGACCGTCCCGCCTTCGGGAGCGCATCTGTGGCCCGGGTTCCGGTTCGAGAGCCGTTTACCGTGCCCGTGGGGTGACTCGAGGCGGGCCGAACGGAACGCAGCGCGCGTTTCCCCTTCGATCCGCCCAGACCTATATTTTCAGAAGACTTTCATTGTTATGTGTGATTTTGAGGGTATGGAGTCGCTCAGCAGACGGCAGCTGCTCGGCGTGTTGGGCGCCGGGACCGCCGCTGCCGGAGGTGGGTACTGGTACGTCCGCGGCTCCGGCGCACCGGACTGCCCGGAGTACCTCGAGCCGGACCGGGAGTTCTGGGAGTCGACGTCCGACGCCTGGTCGGAACCGGTCGTCGACGGCGGGACGGTCTTCGTCGGCGGTGGTGCGGGAATCGTACAGATGAGCTCCGGATCCCGGATGTTCCGGCTGCTCGCGCTCGAGCCGAGCGGGGAGCCGAAGTGGGTCGCCAGGCGCGAACTCGCGGGCGGGATCGGACGCCCCCAACCGACCGACGACCGCGTGTTCGCCTCGACCGGCGCGAACACGCTGCTCGCGTTCGGCCGCGAGACCGGAGGCCTCGAGTGGGAGTTCGACGCGGGCGGCAACGTCGAGGGACACATGGGCGTCGCGACGCTCGTCCGAGACGACACCGTCGTCGCCTCCGTCACCGATCCGGATCACGACGAGCTCGAGGGATCGAACGCCGTCGTCGGCGTCTCGGCGAGCGAGGGCGAACTCCGGTGGGCGGTCGAGCTCGACGCACCGGTCTCGAACGGGCTCGCGCTGCTCGAGGGGACGGTCGTCGTCGCCACGCGGGCGGGAACCGTGATCGGTATCGATCCCGCGACGGGGGACCGACAGTGGGAGACCGACCTCGAGGGAGCCGTCGACTGGGGCTCCAGACCGGTTTCGTTCGCCGGGAACGCGTGGCTCCCCCGCGAAGACGGGATGCTGGTTGCGTTCGATCCGGAACGCGGCTCGATTCGGGATCGGATTTCCAGCGACCGGGCGGACGACGAACGGGACGACGAGACCGACGGCTTCGTACAGGCAGTCCGGGGTTCCGACGAGGCGTTGTACGTCGGCGACCGGGACGGCGGCGTGACCGCGTACGACGCCGACGGATCCGAACGCTGGCGGTACGAGGGTCCCGAGCGTATCGCCGCACTCGAGGCGGGAGCCGACGTCGTCGGCGCCCTCGACCAGCGCGGCGTCTACACCGAACTCGAGCCGGAAACGGGGGACGCGTCTCGAGCGTTCCTGCTCGTCGACGTCCGGGGCGACGACCGGTGCGGCCACGTCCCTTCCGAGAGACGTTTCAGCGGGTTCGCCACGATCCGGCACAGGCTCGTAGTCACCGGTCGGATCGCGTTCGGAGCGAGGACGTATCGACTCCCACCGACCCGATGAGCCCGGAACAGGACCGTAAATAACAAGAAACTAACTCCGCGAACGACAAGCAAACCCGAACTTACTCTTGGAGTATCGTGCTCGAGAAATTTTATGCCTCCATTTTTCGGACTGACTTTGATTGATATATAGGAGCCGCGCTCTCGGTTGATAATTACTATATAACAAATAGACTGTCAGGAAATTCTACTATTACGATGACGGAGAAACCCAACGGCCGACGACGGTTCCTCGCTACCTCGAGTGTGACGGCGCTCGCGGCTATGGCCGGCTGCGTAGACCAGATGAACTCCGCGCTCTCGAACGGCGACGACGGGGACGGCGACGGAGACGGAGACGGAGACGGCAATGGCGACGATTCGAACGGTACCGGAACGGACACCGAAGACGGCGTCGAACCTCCCGAACTTGCGCTCGAGACGGAGTACGATAGCCGCGAGGAGTACGGACAGCCCGGCGACGGGCTCGAGGATTTCGAAGAGTTCGACGACTGGGACGTCGTCGACGGATCGGCCGAACCCGACGAGGAGACGTACTTCGACGGCTCCCAGAGTCTCAGGCTGACGGCCGAGGACGGCGGAAACGCCGTCGTCGAAACGGAGTTCGAGACGACGGATATGAGCGATCTCGATCTCTCGATGGCCGTCCGGACGTCGACGCCGGGCAACGTCGCGATCGAGATCCAGATCCAGGACATCTACGGCGGGTACGCCAGCCACCAGCTTCGATCGGTCACGTATCGGACGTCCGATGTCGGCTGGTTCCGCACCTGTCCCGGCTTCTTCGAGCAGAGCTCGACGCCGCTCGAGCGCGATGCCGTCGACACCGTTCAGATCATCGTCCACAACACCGGAGACGCGGAGGTCTGGGTCGACGACCTTCGCACCCACGAGAAACCCGAAGCGGGATACGTGATGCTCTGTTGGGACGACGGCTTCGACGACTTCTACGACGTGGCGAGCCCGCTTCACGACGAGTACGGCGTCAACGCCGTCCAGGCCGCCGTCCGACAGTGGACCAGAGACCAGCGCGAGGGAATCATGACGGTCGACCAGCTCAAGGAGCGCCAGGATGCTGGCGACCAGATCGTCGCCCACGGGACCCATACCGAGTTCTCGGACCTCAGCGACGAGGATCTCGACGACGCACTGCGCACGGACAAGAACTGGGCCGTCCAGGAGGAACTCGAGGGCGGTCACTACCTGGTCTTCCCGCACAACGACTTCGACGATCGGGTGCTCGATATCGTCTCGAACTACTACTACGCGGGCGGGTTCAACCAGGCTGGCGACGCCAACCTCACCGGCGTCACCGGCTTCGATCCGCTGGTGATGCCCCGGACGATCGGCCACGATCTGGAGATCGCAAAGCGGTGTGTCGACCTCGCAGCGCAGCACCGTCAGTGTACGATTCTGAACTTCCACGCCTTCGATCAGGACAACACGATGTCCGAATCGGCGTACGAGGACCTGCTCGAGCACATCGACGACAAGGGCGACGACGTCGAAGTGATCGACTTCGACGATCTCTGGACGATGCGCCGAAGCGGACACTGAGCGAACGCGGCGTCGGCTTGTCCGCCGGTGGCCGACGGAGGTCGCAAGACTCAATACCGAAACCGAGCGTTCCCCGTCGTGGACTATCGATCGACGGTGACGGACGCGATTGCCGACCTCCGAAGTGACGGGCGCGGGAAGATTCTGCTCGCCGTCGCGTTCGGCTGGTTCCTGTCGATCAGCGTTCGGATGATCTACCCGACGCTGTTGCCCCACATCCGCGATTCGTACGGGCTCACGCTCACGACCGCCGGCTTCCTCCTGACGGTGCTGTGGATCGCGTACGCGTTCGGACAGCTCCCCGGCGGTATCCTCGCCGACTGGGCGGGAGAACGCATTCTGCTGATAGCCAGCTCCGTGCTCGCGGCGGCGATGCTCGCGCTCGTCGTCCTCGCGAATTCGGGGGTCGTCCTCTTCGCTGCCACGGCCCTGTTCGGCGCCGGAACCGCCCTGTACGGCGTCTCTAGGTTTACGATCCTCGACAAGATCTACCCCGACCAGCTCGGCACGGCGACGGGTGCGACGATGGCCGCCGGCGACGTCGGCAACGCGGTGATGCCGCCGCTCGCCGGAGTCCTCGCCGTCACGGTCGGCTGGCAGTACGGGTTCGGGTTCGCCGTTCCCCTCTTCGCGGTCGCCGCGGTCGGGCTCTGGTGGACGCTTCCGAGCCAGCCGACCGCGTCGACGCCGCTTCGCGAGCAGTTCTCGCTCGAGGACATCGCCCCGACGCTGTCGCAGCCGGTGGTGCTTCGCGGAACCCTGCTGCTCGTGCTGTGGGGAGTGATCATCCAGGCGTTCATGGGGTTTTACCCGACGTACCTGATCGACGAGCGCGGGTTCTCGGCGCAGACGGCGGCCGCGCTGTTCGGCTTTTTCTTCGCGCTCGGGATCCTGTTGAAGCCGATCGCCGGCCGCGCCTACGATAGTCTCGGCGTCCGAGTCCCGCTGCTGGTGGTCGTCAGTTCAGCCGGGCTGGCCCTCCTCGTACTTCCGTTCGTCGGAACCCTCTGGGCGTTCGTCCTCGTGACCGTGTTCGCGAGCAGCCTCCTCGGGTTCGAGACGGTCGTGATCTCCGATCTCACGCAGCGACTGCCGGACGGGACCCAGGGGACGAGTCTGGGCGCGCTTCGAACCGTCTACCTCGCGATCGGCGCGGCGAGTCCGGTCGTCTTCGGTGCGATCGCCGACCGCGGCTACTTCGACGAGGCGTTCCTCGGTATCGGCGCCCTCGCCGGCGTGATCTTCCTCGTCGTGTTCGTCTCGATCGAATACTAATCGCCGATCACTCAGGGATGTGTTGACGATTCTCAAAACACGGTTTCGCAAGTGAGTAGTGGTGACGCAGCTCGAAATAACACTTTATGCCTGCAGTTCCTTTATCCATACATGAGGACAAAGCCCTATCTTCCAGGCACTCCTGATGTTGAATCGTACGAACCGCTTCTCCAGCGTCAGACCGCGCTGCTCGCCTTCGTCATCGCGTTTACCCTCCTCGTCACGACCGGTCTCGCGCTCGACGTCTACTTCGGCTACTGAGACGGTGTGGGCCGTCACGCAGTGAGGACGGCAACGATTGCCTCTCTCTTTCTGCTCTTTCCTACCGCTTTCGGCGAGTTCGGTCCCATCTTCGGCCGAACGTCGTCGTTCGCTCTCGAGCGCCGTAGCGACGCCTCGGTCCTCGAGCAATCGGGCCGAGAACCGGTCACGCCTCGTCATCGAGGATCGCGTCGAGGTCGAAGTGGCCGTCGGGGCCGCCACAGTCCTCGCCGCGGGCCGGCAGCGCCGAGACCTCGAACGTGTAGGCGCCGGTTCCCGAGTCGGCCGCGAAGGCGAACTCGCGAGCCTCGTTGTAGTAGGCCGACCAGCAGTAGGGTTCGACGTCGTCGATCCCGTCGTCCGTGGCGTAGCGTTCGGTCGGGGTCGGATCGCAGGGATCGGTGATGTTGGCGACCCACGTTCCCTGGGTGTAGCCCCCGTCGACCAGCAGGACCTCGCCGCGGTCGTAGATCACGTCGTGGAAGTGTGTCGTCCAGACGCCCTGGCCCTCCTCCTGTTCGCGGGCGTCCGGCGAGCCCATGAACGCGATCGGCTTCGGGTCCTCGAGGCTCCCCTCGCCCCAGCCGATGTCGAAGACGTGTTTCCCGCCCGGGATCGTATCGAACACCTCGTCACCCATGATCGCGAGGTCGCGTTTCGGTTCGGGGTGGATCTGGTGGGCCAGCTCGAAGCCGGGCTCGCCGACGGTCTCGTAGTCGGGCTGGTCGTCGTAGTCGAAAAAGCCCAGCTGCGTCGGGTTCAGCGGGTCGGAGATGTCGAACGTAGCGTAGCCGACGTTGTCCCCGAAGATGTAGGCGGCGTGGAGCGCGTCGCGAACGGTGTCGACTTCCATGTCGTGGCAGTAGCCGTCCGGCCCGAACTGGGCCTCGACGGTCGGATTCCGGTGATCGCTGAAATCGACCCCGATGATCCCCGGGCCGTCCGGTCGCTTGTCGACCAGGTACAGCACCGTCTCCTCGGGATGGTCGGTGAGCTTGTGGACGCCCGTGTACGGCGTCTCGAGGGTGGCGACGACCTCGGGATCGGTCGGCGTTCCCTCCTCGCAGCTGAAGTCGACGACCTCGATCCCCTCGAGCCCCTCGGTGTCGGCGACGGGATCGTCGAGCGGCCCCTCGTCGTCGGCCTCGAGCGACCGAATATAGATCCCCTCGCGGTGAGGGTCGAACTTGATATCGTTCGAGCGGGTCATGTCGTTTGGCGGGCCGAGTTCGTGAACGAGTTCTGGGTCCTCGAGGTCCGAGAGGTCGTACAGCGAGCTTATCACGTTCCCGTCTTCCGGGAAGCTGCTGACCGCGCCCCACGTTCCGTCCGGGCTGACGTGGCCGAAGGTGTAGGTGACGTGGTCCGGATTCGCTCCCGGCGGGAGCGCCTGTCCGAGCTTGTCGAGTCGGCCGCGCGTCCGATCGCCGCTCCGATTCGTCTCCGAGTCCTCGGCTGCCACGCCCTGGGCAAGTCCCGTCGTTGCGATACCGGCAGCGCCGAGCCGTCGTACGAACGTCCGTCGTGGTGTGTCGACCATCGGTCCACTCGTTGAACCGAACCGACGGCTGGTAAATCGCGACGTCCGGTTTCATCCTATGAAGGAAGCCGGAACAGTAATCCACTGCCAGTAGTTAACTCATGACAGCTTTGGAGCTGCCGAAACGGGGTCCACATCCGAGCGAAGGTGGTTGCCCGTTCGCTCGAGGCCCATTCCAACTCCGTCGACCGAGTAGATTAATGTGCTAACACACTTCATATACGAGGGATGGACCCCGGGGAGTTCGTTCGCGCGACGCGGCGGGACCGCACCCGCGCCGAGTTCGCCCGCCGGGTAGACGCACAGGCCGACGCGCTTCGCGAGGCGTTCGCGGCGGGCGCGTTCGAGGGCGGATACCGTCTCGGTCTCGAGCTCGAGGGATACGCCGTCGACGCCGAGGGGCGACTCGCGACCGTTCCCGAGCCGGCGTTCGACGGCGTTTGCGAACGCGAGCTCGGCCGACACAACGCGGAGGTGAACACCCCCGCCTCGCCGTTCGATTCGACGGGTCTCGAGACGCAGGCGGGCGAGCTCGCCGATCGCGTCGACGCGGTAGGGCGAGCGTGCAAACGCGAGGAGCTGCGGTTTGTCACCGACGGAATGTGGACGATCCCGTCGTCCGAGGGGGCTCGAGTCTACCTGAGCGCGATCGACCGCGACGCGGACGGCAGCCGCGTTCCGACGAACGTCGCACCCAGGCCGCGCTACTACGCGCTCGACGCCGATATCACCGCTCACGGCCCGGTCGAACTCGACGTCGCGGGCTGTCGGCGGTCGTTCCCGACGATCCTCGTCGAGTCACTGGCCGCCTCGATGCAGGTACACCTCCAGGTGCCGACTCCGAGCTTTCCCGACACCTTCAACGCCGCGTTGCGTACGGCGGGTCCCGTACTCGCCCTAGCGGCGAACGCGCCGTTCCTGCCGCCGGAGCTGTACGACGACCCCGAGACCGCCCTCGAGGGACCGGTCGAGCTTCGCGTCCCGGTGTTCGAGTCCATGAACGTCCGCGACCCGGGGAAGGTCCGGTTCCCCCGGGACCTCGAGACGCCCGCCGACGCGATCGATCGGATTGTCGCGGACCGTCCGTGTGTCCCCGCGCTGCGCGAGTGGAACCTCGACGAGCCCCGCGAGGGGTTCGCCGACGACTACTGGGAGCTGTTGCACAAGCAGGGCACCTGCTGGCGGTGGATTCGACCGATCCTCGGTCCCGACGGCCCCCGCCTCGAGTACCGACCGCTCGCGGCCCAGCCCACCGTTGCGGACGTGATCGGCCTTCAAGCGCTGGTCGCCGGGCTCGTCCATGGAATCGTCGCGACCGACCACCCCGTCGCGACGCTCCCCTGGACGGCCGCCCGCGAGTCGTTCTACGCGGCCGTCGAGAACGGGTTCGAGGCCGATCTCGAGTGGGTCACCCGCGGCGGAACCCGAACCGGCGAACCGGACGAAATCTACGAGGAGCTGTTCGAACTGGCTCGACTCGGACTCGGCGACCGCGGCCTCGAGTCCACGCGTGTCGACGCTCTGCTCGAGCCGATCGAGGCTCGGTGGGAGGCCCGGACGGCCCCGAGCGCGTGGAAACGCCGCGAGGTTCGACGCCGGCTCGAGGACGGGGAGACGTTCGAGAGCGCCGTCGCGGGGATGCAGCGGACGTACATCCGGCGGGCGACTGCCGGCGAACCGTTCGCCGACTGGCTCGGCTGACCGATCGCTGCACAGTTTCTCGGTGGGATCCCGGGAGTACTTACGTCTGGGACGTCATCGTCCGAGTAACCGAAAGAGGCGCTGTCCTTGGCACAGTCGGGAACAGCGTAACGCCAAGGACGTGAATTCTCACGTCACCGGCCGTTTCGTTCCTCCGACCGCAGCCGTTCGGGCTCCGGGACTGTTCGATGGGACTGCTATGATCGGGTCTACCAATGGAAATCGAAATTGCAACGATTGGCGGATACGAGGAAGTCGGCCGACAGATGACCGCGGTTCGCGCCGGCGACGACATCGTGATCTTCGATATGGGACTGAACCTGTCGAAGGTCCTCATTCACGACAACCTCCGGACCGAGGGGATGCACAGTCTGGATCTGATCGACATGGGCGCGATCCCCGACGATCGAGTCATGAGCGACCTCGAGGGCGACGTTCAGGCGATCGTCCCGAGCCACGGCCACCTGGATCACATCGGCGCCATCTCCAAACTGGCCCACCGGTACGACGCACCGGTCGTGGCGACGCCGTTTACCTGCGAACTGGTCCGGGAGGAGGTCGAGGACGAGCAGAAGTTCGGCTTCGACAACGACATCGTCGAGATGGACGCCGGCGGAACGATGTCGATCGGCGATCACGGCTGCGAACTCGAGTTCGTCAACGTCACCCACTCGATCGTCCAGGCGATCAACCCCGTGCTTCACACGCCCGAGGGAGCGATCGTCTACGGACTAGACAAGCGCATGGACCACACGCCCGTCATCGGTGACCCGATCGACATGGAGCGGTTCCGCGAGATCGGTCGCGAGGGCAACGGCGTGCTGTGTTACATCGAGGACTGTACGAACGCGAACAAAAAGGGACGGACCCCCAGCGAGAGCGTCGCCCGCGAACACCTCCGGGACGTCCTCTACAGCATGGAGGACTACGACGGTGGGATCATCACCTCGACGTTCTCGAGTCACATCGCGCGGGTCAAATCCATCATCGAGTTCGCGCGAGAGATCGGCCGGCAGCCAATCTTGCTCGGCCGATCGATGGAGCAGTACTCCGGTACCGCAAGGCAGGTCGGTATCGACTTCCCGTCGGACGTCGAGATGGTCGGCTATCGCCGATCCATCGACCAGACCCTAGAGCGGATCATGAACGACGGGAAGGGCAACTTCCTGCCGATCGTGACGGGCCACCAGGGCGAGCCTCGCGCGTTGCTCACCCGGATGGCCCGCGGTGAGACCCCCTACGAGCTGGACGAGGGTGACAAGGTCGTCTTCTCCGCTCGCGTGATTCCGGAGCCGACCAACGAGGGCCAGCGCTACCAGGCCGAGAAGCTGCTGGGCATGCAGGGTGCCCGCGTCTACGACGACGTCCACGTCTCGGGTCACCTCTGCCAGGAGGGCCACTACGAGATGCTCGACGCGCTCCAGCCCCAGCACATCATCCCCGCCCACCAGGACCTGAAAGGGTTCTCCAGCTACGTCGACCTCTGCGAGAGCGAGGGATACAGGATGGGCCGCGACCTGCACGTGACCCGCAACGGGAACATCATCGAGTTGGTGTAAACGACGACTCCGCCGTTCGATCCTCACGATCGTAGCGGACCCGCGTTCTGGACATCGCGTCCGGGTTCGTCGTTCGAGGGCTGCAGCCGGTTTCCGTTCGTTTCGAACGGGGACGGGTTCAATCGGCGAACGTATTGATCACGGTGCCGGAATCAACACAGGAGCTGTAGTAGTAGCCGCCGTCCTCGGAGGGGTGCCCCCAGTCCAGCCAGCTGTTCTCGTAGTTCCGACACTCCTCCCAGCCGAGGCCGACCGCACTGGTGCCAAGGACGCCGAGGGCCGTCCGGCGCGTGACGGGTGAGAAACGGGGCGATTCGGTGTCGCGTTCTGGCGTGTCGTCGTTCATGATATGTCTGCGAGTCGCAGTAAGGGGAGGGGAAAAGAAGAACCGACGCGGCCGTGCGCGAACCGTCCCCGACCGAGAAAGAAATATTAGTAGCCGATCCTGCGTGGCCCGTTCGAGAGCGAGGACGATCGACGACGTGTTCGGGGTAGTTTCCTCGAGAGAGCGATCGGTGTCGCGGCGCAGTCCGTCGGTTGGCCGTTATCAGAACCCGATCGCCTGTCCATCCCGTCGAGGTTCGGAACCTCCGATCAGGACGCCGTCGTCGGTACGGTAGATCAGCTGGGCGCCGCCGTAGTGGTTCGCGTCGGGTTCGAAGTACTCCGCCTCGGTGATCACGTCGTGGCCTCGTTCGCGAAGATCGTCGACCGTCGCTTCCGGGAGTCTCGAGGTCTCGAGGGTGACCTCGTGGTCCTCGATGAACCGGAACCGCGGGGCGTCGATTGCGGCTTGCGGGTTGAGCCCGGAGTCGACAAGATTCGTGACGACCTGGACGTGGCCCTGGGGCTGGGTGTCGCCGCCCATTACGCCGAACGAGGCGCGGAACTCGCCGTCCTCGGCGAGCATGGCGGGAACCAGGGTGTGGAACGGACGCTTTCCCGGCTCGAGCGCGTTCGGGTCGTTCGGGTCCAGGCTGAACGAGGAGCCGCGGTTTTGCAGCGGGAAGCCGCCGACGACGATCCCGCTCGCAAACGGCCAGAAACCGCTGTTGATCAGCGAGACGGCGTTGCCGTCGCCGTCAACGACCGTCAGGTAGACGGTATCGCTGTGACGATCTGCCCGAGGTTCGTACGTGCCGACGTTCGGGCCGATCTCGCCGGCGCGCTGACGTCCGTACTCCGGCGAGAGCATCGTTTCGAGGGGGATATCGTACGCCTCGGGATCGGTGACGAACTTCTCGGTGTCGGCGAAGGCGATCTTCATCGCCTCGATCTGGCGGTGGAGCCGCTCGGGGTCGGTGGGATCGGCCGCGAGGTCGAACTCCTCGAGGACGTTCAGCGCCTGCAGGGCGGCGACGCCCTGCGTGTTCGGCGGGTGTTCGAGGACCTCCATTCCGCGATACTCGGCGCTGATGGGGTCGTCCCACGTGCTCTCGTGGTTCTCGAGGTCCGACAGCTCGAGGACGCCGCCGTGGTCCTGGACGGCTTCGACGATCTCGGCGCCGAACTCGCCGCCGTAGACCGTCTCGATCCCCTCGCTCGCGATGCGCTCGAGCGAGTCCGCGAAATCGGGGTTGGTGAACAGTTGCTCCGGGCTCGGAACCTCGCCGTCGATCAGGAACGTCTCGCTGAAGCTCTCGAACTCCTCGACGCGGGGTGCGGCGGCCTCCCACTGCGAGGCGACGTACTCGGTGACGGGGACGCCGTCTCGGGCGTATTCGATGGTTGGCTCGAGCAGCGTTTCGAACGCGAGGGTCCCGTAGCGTTCGGAAAGTTCGTGGAACCCGTCCAGCGCGCCGGGAACGGTTACCGGCAGTCCGCCCTCGGTCGGGACGACCGGTTCGCCGTCCTCGGTAGCGTCGGTCCGCTCGCAGTAGGTGTCGATGTCTGCTGCCTCGGGCGCTCGGCCGCTTCCGTTGAGCGCCTCGTACTCCCCGTCGAAGTGGGTGAGCGCGAACATGTCGCCCGCGATGCTGGTCATGTGTGGCTCGACGAGGTTCAACGCAACCGCGGTCCCGACCGCGGCGTCGGCCGCGTTTCCGCCGTCCTGGAGGATCTGCGTGCCGACCTGGGCTGCGATCGGGTGACTCGTCGCGACCATCCCGTTCGTCGACATCGTGGCCGATCGACGGCCGATGAACTGCCAGGGGTAGTCGAACTCGGTTTCGGCACCGGCGCCGGCGCTATCGTCAACCGCTTCGGGATCAGTCGCCGGGTCGTGACCGTCCGTCCCCGCGCTTGCGTGGCCGACGGTAACTGCACTCGTCGCGGCGGCCGTCAACCCGACTCGTCGCATAAACGTGCGTCTGTTTGACACACCAATTGAATATCATAGAGAGGATAATAAAAACTAACCTTGAATTATTACCCTTGATGTCCATACAGGAGAGACTCTAAGCAAAGGCACTCCTGAGAGGAGGACATCGGTTACGCAGGTCGAAGCCGCCCGACGCAGTTCCGACAGTACGTGTAGGAGGGATCGTTCTCGGTCTCGCAGGTCGGGCAGACTCCCGGTGCGGGCGGCCGGGGCTCGACCGTCCGCTCGTTGGCCTGGCCCCAGTACTCCACGCCCGCGGGGTGGTAGCCGCCGGACGCAAGCCCGTCGAGGGAGTCCTCGCCGTCGCCGGATTCGGGAGCGGTGTCGTCGTTGTCGGCGTCTCGCTGGCGGACCAAGAGCCTGGCCCACCACGCACCGAGCAGGATGACCACCACTGCGATGATGATGGCGTCCATGGTATGTCTGGGCGTACCTCGTGAGAGTACTTAGCACATTTTGCGTCGAGCGTGACTGTCCCTACGAGCGTTTCGTAGCCGAGACCGACGTTTTGGACTCTGCTGACGACGGAGGTTTATGACGGTCCCGACTGAACCAGGAGGCATGGCCTCCCACGTTCTGGTCCCCATCGACGACTCCGATCGGTCGACCGAGGCCCTCGAGTTCGCGCTCGAGGAGTATCCGTCGGCTCGATTCACCGCCCTCCACGTAGTCGACCCCAGCGAGATCTACGCGGTGACCGGGCTCGAGACTGGATCGCTGTCGAACTACGAACGGATCCGTGACGAACACAAAACGCGGGCGGAGAACCTGCTCGAAACCGCACGCAGACGGGCCGCAGACGCCGGGGTCGAACTCGAGACCGAACACGCCATCGGAGACATCTCCGAGACGATCGTCGACTACGTCGAGGACCACGGCGTGGATCATATCGTACTCGGCAGCCACGGCCGAACCGGTGCGAGTCGAATCCTGCTAGGCAGTATCGCCGAGTCGGTCGCCCGACGATCGCCGGTACCGGTAACGATCGTTCGGTGAACGGACGGTTCGGCTCGTGACAACTGTTTCACGTCCGTTCGGCCGATGGAGCGGCGGTCGTCTCGCCGATCTGCGGAGACGGTCCGTCGAAGGGTACCGTTCCTCGAGCGCCCCGCTGGCGACGAAGGTAGGCTCTCGTCGCTCGACTCGATCGGCCTCAATGGGACGGGTTCGCCGTAACCGGGCGATCGTCTCCCGTTCGATCGACGACACGACCGTCCGGCCCGATCGTTTCGAGTCGAAAAGAGTCTATCCACCCGGTAATTATGATCGGTCTCCACAGACACCCGACGTATGTTGTCGTCAACGCGCCGAAAGCTGCTCGCGGCGAGCGGCGGAGCACTCGCCGTTAGCGGGATTCTCGGGTCGGTCGGAACGGCCGCCACAGCCGAGAGCGATGAACCGGACGTCGAGTCCGAAGACGGCTGGACCTCGAGCAGAGGAGCGCCGAACAACAACGCCTACTTCCCCGATCGGTCCGGGCCCGAGGCGCCCGTCGCGGTCGACTGGGAACGCGACCACGGCGGTCCGATCGCGGTTCGGAACGGGACGGTGTACCAGACGACAGACGAGAAGGTTCACGCCCTGGACGCGGAAGACGGGTCGATACTGTGGGAGAGCGACGCTGTCGGTGCCTCCGGGACCCCGGCGATCGACGCCGAGACCCTCTACGTCGGCGGCGACTCGCTGACCGCGCTGGACGCCGACGACGGGAGCGTTCGCTGGCAGACCGACCTCGAGGACGAGGGGGAGCTCACGCCGCCGAACGTCTCCGACGGGGACGTGTATACCCTCTCCGAGGCGGCGCTGTACGCGTTCGATTCGGACGGTGAGGAGCGCTGGAGCTTCGAGGCCGAGGAGGAGTTTTACACGAACGGCGCCCCGCCCGTCGCCGACGGGGCGGTCTTCGCGTGCAGCGAGTCGTACGTCTTCGCACGCGAACTCGAGGACGGCTCCGAGCGCTGGACGACCGAGATTTCCGACGAGATGGTAGGGATCGTCAGCCACGACCCGATCGTCGCAGGCCAGGGCTCCGTCGCCGTCGCCATGGACGACGGCGAGGGGCCGTACCCCAGCGACGTCGTCCTGTACGATACCGAAACCGGCGAGGAAGGGGAGCGGTACGAGGGCAACGTTCCCGCGACGATCACCGAGGATCGCGTCTACACCAACCCGACGTACGACGCGGCCGGCTTCGATCGCGAAACGGGCGAACGGGTGTGGGAGCCCGACCAACCGATCAAACACGCCCAGCAGCCGGTCGTCGCGGACGACGGGATCTACGTCGGCATCGACGGCAGCCAGGAGGATTTCGACGAGGAGGACGAGCACGGCCTGTTCGTGTTCGACGAGGACGGCGCCGTGAAGTGGTCCGTCGTCCCGGACGATGAGAACGGGGTACCCCGACTGGACGCGACCCTCGTCGAGGGAACCGTCTACGGACGAAGCCGCGACCGACTGCTCGCGATCCGCTCGGAGGCCGAACTCGAGGAGCGTGAGGAGGACGACGATCCGGAAGACGGCGAGGAAGAGGACGAGCCAGAAGACGGCGAGGAAAACGGTGACGAAGAAGAGGACGAGCCAGAGGAGGAATCCGAAAGCGACGAGGATGACGAGGGAGCGGAAGAGCCGGACGAAGACGCTGACGACGGAGAAGAAGACGAGGAAGAAGCCGAGGGAGAGGGAACGGAGGACGACGCGAGCGACGACTCCCCCACGGACGAAACCGACGACGCGAGCGACGATGGCACGGGGGACGACGATGCCGACGAGGACGATGATGACGACGGCGACCCCGAAGCCGAGGACGACGCCGAGGGCACACCCGGCTTCACGACTGGCGCCGGGATCGCCGGCGGCGTGCTCGGCCTCGAGTGGCTACGCCGACGTGCGAGCCCCGAAGAACGACAGGACTGACGGCCACCGGGTACCCTCGATCAGGCCGTTTGTCTGGACAGAACTCCGAGCCGAGGCCGCAGCTTCACCTTTCAAGGACGCCGGACCACAGTTATCGTCGCTCTCTTCGCTGTGGGGTTCCCTTCATACCGGATGGCAAGCGCGGAGTATCTCGAGCAGCGAACGGTCGTACGTAGCTGACCGGCACCCTTTATTCACTAGATCACCGGTATATTTTTTATCCAGGAACATCCATTGTTTTCATGGATCGGAGAAAGTTCCTAATTGGTGCAACGGGTGCAGCAGCCGTGGTGGCCGGCTGTAGCGACAACGACGAGAACGGCGACGATGACGCGCCCGAGGACGACGGCGCAGCGGACGAAGACGACACGACGGACACTGACGAAAGCGACGACGTCGGCAATGAGACGGACGATGCCGACGACGAGAACGGGAACGACGGAAACGAAACGGAGGACGACGGCAACGAGACCGACGACGAGTACGATAGCGAAGAGGCCGACGACGAGGACGAGTTCGGTGGCGAAGAGGCCGACGACGAGGACGAAACCGACGACGAAGACGGAGAAACCGACTCGGAGGACGACGACAGCGATGACGAAGATGATGACGATGACGGCGATGGCGACGACGAGGAGGATGACGACGACAGCGACGACGAGGAAACCGAAGAACTCGATCCGGACGACTACGAGGACGAAATCGCCAACGACAGCCCGCTCGAGGTTGCGGAGTTCGGGGCCGAAGGTGGCTGTGAACTGACCGCAAGGATCACCCGACCCGAGGACGAGACCGCCGAAATTCAGTACGATTTCGTCGTCTACTACGGTGACGAGATCCTCTCGGAGTCCCGGAACAACGAGTACGAACTCGACGGCGACGACTCGAGCCACGAGCTAACTGCCGTACTGGAGGGGTGTGACGAGGCGACCCACTACGGGTTCGAGCTTCACGGCTACGAGGCGATCGACCGTGACGCCGACAACGACGTCGACGGACACGTCAGCATGGAGGGCGGAACGGACAACGTCTTCTCGATCCAGTCTCACGCGTTCGACGGACAGAACTGTCAGGTCGAGGTCGACGTGTACAACGAGACGGACGGCGAGATCACGGGCTTCGTCTGGGTCGGTCTCCGGGGCGACCGTGACGAGCAAACCGAAAGTACCGAGATCGATCTCGAGGCCGGCGATACCGAGACGATCATGTTCGGCGCACAGAACTGCGGCGAGGTTCGTGCCTACGAGCTTCGCGGCGACGTCTTCGATCAGTAAGGGCTCCTCGGAACGGAATCCCCTCGACTCGATGCACACCGGACTACAAATATGCGAGGCGAGTGTCTCGGCTTCGGAACGAGACTCGAGATTCGGCGGTCGGACGGATTTCGGACGCCGAACGCATTCGTCGGTGGCGTCGTGCCGCTGTTGTACGGTGTGAGTGGACCGGACCACACCTGAATACCAGAACTCGAAAATCCGAGAGTTGGGTTGGACGAGTAGGGTAGTCGGAGACGCATGCGAACGACAGAGCGTCAGCGGCGGGACCCTCCGGCTGATTTCTATAGAGAGAGGGGATAAATACGTTCTCTACCGTGAGTACGTGGTGGCGGCAGGTTCAGTGTTCCTATCGTCCTCGAAACGAACGCGACACGGGTGAACTCCGACGCTTCCGCTACCGGTGCAAGAACCGCCGTCTCAGTATGAACCATTTATGTAGTAGTCGGAGAATGCAATAATCAATAATGGATGGCTCAGATTCCGATCAGGGGGGTGAGATCCGGGAGCGACTCTCTGCGACCGATCTTCCGATGGGGTGGCGATACGATCCGAACTGGACGTGGGGGACGGTCGATGCCGTAGTGTACCACGAATCGCTCTTCGACGTTCTCGAGGGCACTACCGAAGTGAGTTACGTCGTCGAAATTCGGGAGTCGAAGCTTCTCCTTCGGCGGATACGTCGGGACGGCGACAACGACGTCGTCGATCGGCTGGATCGAACGAACGAACCCGCGGCTCTCGAGTCGCTGCTCGAGAGTGTCGAGATGTAGCGTCACCGAAAAGGGCTGAGGGCCGGACCGGAGTCCGCGTACTATGGCTGTCGAGCATATTCCGCCGGCCAGTATCGACTCCGGAGCGGTTCGATAAATACTTTCTGTTAGCTATAGAATGAATAGAACTGGTGGTCCCGTTGCCGAGAGTCAGTTGGTGCGTCGTCGTCGAGTTCGTCTCGAAACGTCGGCTCGGAGTTCAGGTGAACACATGGCTCGAGCAACAGATATGCGGGTGGCGAAACCGACCGAGATCGGAATCCTCGACCGGTCCGTACGAACCGACCTCGAGCAAGCCCACCACGACTCTCGAGTGCCGGGACGCGGCGATAGTAACAGGCATCCCACCGATGGTACCGATCTGCCGATTGACAGTCGGACACTCTACCGTAAATACTTTCGTCAGACATAGTGTCGGTCGATAACAACCAGGTGCGGATAGCTGCCGTTCGAGACAGGGGGGCGTCCCGGTCGAGAAGCGAGCTATCCCTCGAACTCGATCCTTTGTTCGCAGGGGTGTTCTGAACGTAATATTATTGTCCCGCAGACCTGAACGTCCTGTATGGGTTCCCCGCGTTTCCTCCAAACGCCCGTTACGGGAGGTACTTTTGGCGACAACCACGTATCGAACGAAGGGTGTAACGAGCACAGCGTTTTCAGAGAGGTCGGCTCTGGTCTCACAGCGCGGCTTGCGAACGGATCCGGTGTTCGGACAGCGAACGACCAGACACCGGTCGTGATCAGTGACGACGAAGCGACCGAAAGCGAACGAACCGCCCTCGCCCAGTTATGAGCGGTCCTCGAGTCTCGGTGATCGTTCCCGTCTACAACGACTCGACGGGGCTCCGGCGGACCCTCGAGGCGGTCGTCGATCAAACGTACGCCAACTACGAGATCGTCGTCGCCGACAACGGCTCGACCGACGCCACCCCGACCACCGCCCGTTCGTACCGGGACTCGTACCCGAACCTGCTTACTCTGGTCACCGAATCCGAGATTCAGAGCTCGTACGCGGCCCGAAACGCCGGTGTCCGGGCCGCCGATTCCGAGAGCGAGATCCTCGCCTTCCTCGACGCCGATACGACCGTCGACGACGACTGGCTCGAGCGCGCGGTCGCCGCGATGGAAGACGAGGGGAGTGATTACATGGGCTGTCGAGTCGAGATCCCCCGGGAGGCCGACGAGGGCATCATCGCACGCTACAATCGGCTGACCGGGTTCCCGGTCGAGCGGTACGTCCGTGAGGTCGGGTACGCCCCGACGACCTGTCTGCTGGTCCGTCGTGAAGTCCTCGAGTCCGTCGGCGGCTTCGATCGGCGGCTGGTCTCGGGCGGCGACCTCGAGTTCGGCCGTCGGGTTCGACGGGCCGGCTGGGAGCTCCACTACGAACCGAGCGTCGCCGTTTTCCACCCACCCCGATCGACGCTCCGGTCGATGGTCCAGAAGTACGTTCGGATCGGGCGGGGTATCGAGCAAAAACGTCGCCTTCACCCCGAACTCGATCACGGCCGGGGGCTTACCAATCCGCGCCAGTACCTCCCGCCGAAGCCGTCGACGGTTCGCGCGGAACTGCTCGAGGTCTGGACGGAGCTATCCGCCCTCGAGAAGCTGCTGTTTTTCGGGCTGCGCTACGTGCTCGATCTCTCGAAGCGAGCGGGCCAGCTTCGGGAGGTACGGGATCGAACGGCCGGATCGGAGTAGGGACTTCGTCTCAGAGCTGCCGCGTGCGCCCGCGTTCGAAAGGAGAACCAGCGTGCGACGAGCGGATCGCGGTCGTTACTGCATCGCGTAGAGGTCGGCGTACCGTCCGTCCTCCTCGAGGAGCTCGCCGTGGTCGCCCTGTTCGATGATCCGTCCGTCCTCGAGGGTGTGGATCCGGTCCGCACCGCGGACGGTCGAGAGGCGGTGGGCGATCGCGAGGATCGCGTAGTCCCGGTCCATCTCCTCGATCGCGGTGTGGACCCGGTCCTCGATCCCCGAGTCGAGGTCGCTGGTGGCCTCGTCGAGGATGAGGAGGTCCGCGTCCTTCAACAGCGCGCGGGCGAGCGCGACGCGCTGGCGCTGGCCGCCCGAGAGGCGGACGCCGTCGTCTCCGAGTTCAGTGTCGTAGCCTTCGGGGAGTTCGTCCAGGAACTCGTTGACGTGAGCGATCTCGCAGGCTCGCTCGATCTCGCTCTGGGTCGCGTCCCGGTTGCCGATCGTCACGTTGTGCCGGAGGGTGTCGTTGAACAGGAACGGCTTCTGGCGCACGACCGCAACTCGGGAGCGCCACTCGGTGAGGTCGTACTCCTCCAGTGGTCTGCCGGCGACCGTGATCTGTCCGCTGTCGGGGTCGTACAGCCGCGCGAGCAACACCGCAGCCGTCGACTTCCCGGCTCCGGAGGCGCCGACGAACGCGACGAATTCGTTGGAATCGATGCGAAACGAGACGTCCCGAAGCACGGGTTCCTCGTCGTAGGCGAAGGAGACGTCGTCGAAGGTGATAGGGAAGGGGCTGTCCGGAACCGGTCGATCGCCACCGGTCGGTTCCTCGCGCCGTTCGAGCTCCTCGACGAAGTTCTGCGTCCGAATGAGGTGTGGGAACCTGCCCTCGACCCGGTAGAAGTAGTTGTTCGCCTGGCTCAGTCGCGGCGCGAGCTGGAACATCGCGAACAGGAACATCCCGAGCGCGGCCAACGAGAGTCCGGTAAACCCGATCGCGACGTAGATGAGCCCGAACACCATCGCCGCCGCGGTGAAGTTGTAGACGTTGTCGATGAGCGCCTCGTTGCGGCCGAGCTTGATCGAGGACTCGGTGTAGGTTTCGATATGGGTCGAGAACCGCTCGAGGAGTTCGTCGCTCAGCGTGAACAGCTTCACGTCCCGGATCCCCTGTGTTCCCGCCTGGACGGACCGCTGAATCTCCTCGTTGGCCTGGGCGACCCGGTCACCGATCGTGTAGCCGGGTTCGACGATCTTCCTGACGAAGAGCGTCAGCCCGCCGAGCAACACGGCTGCGGCCAGCGTCAGCGTCGGTGCGAGGTAGAGCGCGATCCCGAGATAGACCCCGGAGAGAAGCAGCTCCTTGCTGAACTTGATCGTGTCTCGGATAACGTTGCCCGCGTGTTCGGCCTGCGTGACGATCGCGTTGAGGATGTCGTCGGACCCCTCCTCGTCGAAGTAGGCGACCTCCGCGTCGAGGGCGTTTTCGAACGCCTCGGTCTGGAGGTAGCGGACGTACTGCGTCTGGAGGGCGATCCGGAGCCACTCGACGAGGAACGTCGTCGCGAAACGAACCGCCATGATGGCGATCACGCCGAGGACGACCGTGCCGAGTTCGAAGGGAATCCCGAGGAACTCGAACACCGCGACGAAGACGGCAACCTCTCCGCTCGCGTCGGCGGCCGGATCGCCCGGGGACTGAACGATCTCGACGATCGGGATGATGAAGCTGATCCCGATCCCCTCGAGCATCGCGGTGACGACGCTGGCGAGGATGATGGCCACGGTAAGTAAGGGGCGAAACGTCGCGACCTTGTAGAGGCCGCGAAGCTTCTCCCGACGAGAAAGATCTTGCGTATCCATTCGGTTACTGCAAATCGATTGATTACCGAGCTACTATAAGATTATCAATCTATCTCGCTCCCGGGGACCCACCGCTATCGGCCGTTGACCCACGAACCGGGAACGAGTTCCCGCAGGTCGGGGTGATCCAGGTGGATCCGTGCTCGATCGCTCAACCCCTCGAGCGAGTTGGCTGTGGCGACCTCCGCTCGAATCGCTTCCCACCGGGAGTGGCGGACGATCACGGCCGCGGGGATCGCCTCGCAGTCGAGCAGCCGGGCGATCGCGAGCCGGTGTTTCCCGCCCGCGGCTCGGATCGGGACGCCGTTTCGGCCGATCGCGAGTTTGAGTTCGTCGGGAACGCGCGGATCCTGAGTCGAGGTTCCGTGAGACGGGACCGTCTCCCCCGCTCGGACGGCCGCGTCGAGATCGGCCTGCGAGCGGTACCCCTCGTCTCGGATCGACTCGTAGAGCCGATCCGTCTCGGCGCAGCGCTCGTCGAGCTCGGCGACCGTCTCGGCACCCTTCCAGCCGGTACCACCGTTCTCGATCCGGCGGCGGGCCCGTCGGTACCCGTCGGTCTCGACCCAGGGAACGTCCTGGCCGAAGTGAACGTGCAGCGCGCGGTAGACGGCGAGCGCGTCGATCCGGGTTCGATCCCGATCCCACGGCCCGCCGAAGACACCGAGCGGGTAGTGTCCGTCCACGCCGCTGGGGTAGTGGGCGAGGACGTGGTCGACGTCGTTCGGATCGATTCGGATCAGCGACGGCTCCGCGATCGGCTCCCGCGCGACCTGTTTCGCCCATTTCCACCGAAGCCGGGCCCGTTCATCCCGGTAGCGGTCGGCGAGATGGCGACCGGTCAGCCGGCAGACCGCGCGGGCGCCGTCGGTGCGGTAGCGCTCCGCGAGGCGATCGATCGGCGACGGAAGCGCGGCGCCGGTCATACATAGCCGAAGCTCTCGAGGCGTTCCTCGACCACCGAGTCCTCGATCCGATCGCGTCGCTCGGGTTCCTCGGCGCGGATCTCCGGTCTGGCCCCATCGTCGACGATCAGCCACGGAACCTCGACGAGCTCCGGCGATCGAAGCCCGCGCTCGTGACCGTAGCCCCTGACCGGGATCGGCGACATCCGGTCGCCGATGAGGTTGCCGTGGTCCGCGGTGATCACGGTTCGACCCGACAGCGCCTCGAGGAGCTCCTCGACGTACTCGAGGACGATGTCCAGGTTTTCCGTGTAGGCCGCTCGCACCAGCTCCAGATCGATGTCCTCGCCGTTTCGCAGCCGTTTCCAGATCGAAGGCGTCTCGAAGGCGGGGTCGTCCATCCGGCTGTTGTGTCCCCGGTGGTCGAGTCGATCCCCGATATCGCCGATAAACGGGTAGTGGGGCTGCATGTAGTGGACGATCAGCCGCTTGTCGGGGTAGGCCTCGGCGATCTCGCTCGCCCGGCGGGTCACCGTTTCGGGGTGGACCGTCTCGTAGTCGGCGTCCCACTCCTCGAGCAGCGGAACCATCGCGTGAAACGTGTCGTCGTCGACGATACTTGGCGCGAAGGGGTTCGTGGTGACGTAGATCGTATCGTGGTACGTTTCGGGGAAGTTCTGCTGGAGGAACTCCTCGCTGTGACTGCCGAGGGAGCGTCGACTCTCGAGGCGACCGTCGATCTCGCATCGCACTTGGAAGGCGTCGTACCGACAGCCGTCGAGGATCACCAGGCTGTCCCAGTCCTCGTCCATCACTCGAGTGGCTTCCTCACGGGAGTAGCGGTCGTGAATCGCGTGATTCGCCCGTCTGGCCCACCGCTGTGTCTCGACGAACAGCAGCGAGGGGTCCCTGATCGCTTTCCGAACGTTGTGGAGGTTGTACTTTGAGTGGAGCATGACGGTTGCATACGGAGCGAGGAGCTGTATCGTATGGTTTGAATATCTGTCGTTGGTGACTGATAGCTGTGATGGTTGCAACGCGTGATCGCGAACGGATCGGAACTCGAGGCAGGCCAGCGTGAGCCGCCTTCGAACCGCCTACGAGAACCTCCGAGACGGCGGCGTCGACGGACTGGCCCGCGAGACGATCGAGTGGTACCTTCGGGAGCCACGCCCGTCGGAAGCGCTTCACTGGCGCCTCGGCCGCCGGTACTACGGATCGCGGACGGCCGCCGATCGAGCGCCGTACGACGCCCCGCCGGACCCGTTCAAACTCGAGTGGGTGCGGACCGACCGGATTGTTCGCCACACTCGACGGACCTACCCGCCCTACAAGCACCGGCAACGACGGTTCGGATCCGTGGTCCCCGGGGACTGGGACCGACGCGATCGCCCGCCGATCGACCCGACCTACGACGGCGCCCCCGCGGAACTGTTCGTCGCGGACCGGTTCTCGGAATCCGTGCTGTATCGCTCGCTGCGCCAGCGCTTCGTCGAGGACGCCGCATGGACGGAGACGCCGCTGTACGAGACCACCCGGAAGCTGCTCGAGACCGGCGATCGCCGACACGTCTGGCACGGCTGTCGGTCCGAGGCGGAGCTCCACGATCGCTTCGCCGAGTTAGCGGAGCTGTACGCGGACGTCGCCGAGAACGGTCTCGAGTCGGCGTACACCCGACTCGAGCGAGAGGGGGGACTGACGGTTCCGGCCTGGCTGCGCGGCGAGATCGCCGTCGACGTCGGTCGGGACGGCGAACTGTTCCTGGTGTGTGGCAAACACCGCTTTACTGTCGCCTCGTTGCTCGGCGTGAGTCACGTCCCGGTGTTGTTCCTGGCTCGACACCCCAACTGGATGACCTATCGGGACCGCGTCGCCAGTGGTGAGGCCGCCGCCGGAGCGCATCCCGATCTTCGAGCGCTTCGTAGAAGGGGGCCATCCCACTGACCGGTGGGGAAACGCGATCGGATTATCCTGCTGGATCCCTCGCTGTGGGCGAGAGTGGAACGGGTACGTTAGTAAGCGGCCACTACCGTCGCCGACGGTTCAACATCATGGTCAAGGAATATGGGTGCCGACGGTGGAAGAGAGTGCAATGACTGAGACACGGATCTCCGATCAGTGCACTGCGGCGGAACGCACGACGAAACGAGAACTCACGACGGACGTGGTTTACACGGTCGCGGACGTCTCGGATACGGACCCCGTCGACCTCCCACCGCTCTACGACGTGATCGACACCGACGCGCTGAACGACCTCGTCGCCGGGGGCCACGACGGAGCGCTTCGGACGATCTCCTTCCAGTACTGCGGCTACACCGTCACGGTTACCGGCGACGGCGATATCAGCGTGGCCTCGACCGCCTGAGGTCGGCGTCCGAGCTACGCGTCGCCTGACGCGAGGGACACCTGGAGCGCTCACGAGAGGTCGATCTCGGTCGGCTCGCAGACCTGGATCTGGCTATCGACTCTACTCGTTGTCGGTCGGCGGTTCGAGTTTGAAACCGCCAGGAAAATAACCGTATGAAACGATATCGAGTCGATGGACCTCCGATCCGATCTGCTCGAGGCGAGGCGGTTAGCCAGCGAAGGCGAGTACGACGAGCTGCTCGAGGGGGCAAAGAGCCGTGCCGTTGAGCCGATCCGCAGACGCCGAATCCACGGGACGCTCGCGGAACTCGAGGCGGTCGACGACCGATCCGCCCGGCGGATCGCCGACGGGTTCCGGGTCGCACTACGGGACTCGTTCACCGCCGAGCAGCGGGCGACGTTCGAGCGTATTTCGGAGCGCACGTCCGCGCTGCAAAGCGACGAGACGGAGGTTACGTACTCGTTTCACGGGCCGAACGACGAAGGGCTGACAGAAGAGACGTACGAGGGCCGACACAGCACGGTCACCGTCTCGGCGTTTCCACACTGCCCAGCGAGGTACGGACGGCTGCTGACGGCGCTGCTTACGCAGTACCACGCTCCCAGCGTCCTGGAGCTGGGAACCTGTCTCGGGACGTCGGCCGCCTACATCGGGACGGGGCTGGACAGCGGCCACCTCACGACCGTCGAGGCCGGCGAGCCACAGGTCGAGATCGCCCGGGAGACGATTTCGGAGCTGGGGTTAGAGGAGCGAGTGACGGTCCGACAGGGCCTCTTTCAGGATGTCCTGCTGGGAGACGGCAGCGTGCCGAACTTCGACGTCGCGTTCCTCGACGGCCACCACCAGAAAGAGGCGACTCTCGAGTACTTCGACGCGCTGTACGACGTCGCGAACGAGGGCGCGATCGTCGTCTTCGACGACGTGAACGACTACTCGGCGGGGATGGACGAGGCGTGGGACGAGATCAGCGCCGATCCGCGGGTCGATCTCTCGGTGCTGACGGACAGGGTCGGGTTCGCCGTCGTAAACTCGAGTATCTCCGAAGCCGAGCGGGTTTCGCTGCCGTACTAAGCGGACGGGGTGGGTGGGACCACGCGGATACTGAACGGAAGGGGGTGGCCGAGACCACGCGGGAGCTCCCTCGGGGCCGTCGCTCATGGTAATCGTTTAGTTCCGGTCGCTCTGTATGTCCAGTACCGATGAACGATGAGTGGCCAAACGGCGGAGGCCGGACCGACAGGAACTCCCGGGGCAAACGGTGAGTGACTGCGAGACCCCCGTCGTTTTGCTGGTCTACAACCGACCGGATACGACGGCACAGGTAGTCGAGCGGCTCGCGGCGGTCGAACCCGAAACCGTCTACGTCGTCGCCGACGGGCCGGTCGACGCCGAAGACGCCGAGCGCTGTCGGGCCGCACGCGCCGTCGTCGAGGAGGGGATCGACTGGCCCTGCGAGCTCCACCGCCGGTACCGCGATCGCAACCACGGCGTCTCGAGCGTCGCCAAGGGGCTGGACTGGGTGTTCGGGCGCGAGCGGGAGGCGATCGTCCTCGAGGACGACTGCGTGCCCAACGACTCGTTTTTCACCTTCTGTGAGGCGATGCTCGAGCGCTACCGGGACGACGAGCGGATTATGTCGGTCAACGGGACGAACCGTCTCGAGACCTGGAAGGACGATCGCCAGGACTACCACTTCGTCACCTACCAGGGGGTGTGGGGGTGGGCGACCTGGCGGCGCGCCTGGAAGGAGTACGATCCCGAGATGCGCAAGTGGGCGGAGCCGGAGGTCAGGGACCGCGTTCGGGACGTCGTCTGTGACGACGAGCAGTTCGCCTACCAGTACGAGCGCTTTCAGAAACGGTACGAGGGGAGCTCGATCGCCTGGAGCAAGCCCTGGCGCTTCGCGATCACGGTCAACAACGGGCTCTCGGTGATCCCCTCCAAAAACCTCGTCTCGAACGTCGGGTTCGACGAGCGCGGGATTCACACGACCGATCCGGACTCCGACCTCGCCGAGATCCCGCGGTACGAACACACGCCGTGGTACGAGGGGCCGGGCCACGTCATGCCCGACCGCCAGTACGAACGGCGGTACTTCGAGCGCTTCGAGCGGACGAGTAGACGGGAGAAACTGAGTGAGCAAGGGATACAGCACGCGAAGGGCGTCGGCGCCCGGGTGCTTCCGGAGGGCGTGAAGGACGTGCTGAAACGCCGGTTCGGGCTCGGTTACTCGAAATAACGGACGTTTCGCCGCGCGATATCGGCGAGGTCGCGGCTGCGCTCGGCGAGTTCCTCGCGACGATCCTCACCCTCCTCGGCGTACGACTCGGCGAGTTCGACGATGGATTCGACGTGTTCGTGGAGCTCGAGGGCGTCGAACGTCGGCGCGTCGAGACCGACCTGTTCGATCAGCCCCATCGTCTTGTGGGTGTTCGCCGTCAGCGTGACGATCGGCGTCCCGCCGACGAGCGCGTAGATGCTCGGGTGCCACCGCCCGCTGACGTAGAGTTCGGCTTGCGAGAGGACGTCGATCGCCTGCCGAACCGGGGTGTGTGGCCCGATCAACGGGTAGCCGTGACGCTCTGCGATCGGGCGGAACAGCTCGGCGTCGCTCGAGCAGGACGCGGTCAGTACGACGGGAGCGATCTCCTCCTCGAGACGCGCACAGAGCTCCTCGAAGGCCGGCTCGGGATCGTACGCAGGACGGTCGGGACGGTTGAAGATCGAGCTCCCGCCGACACAGACGTACGGCTCGCCCGGGTCGAACCCGCTCGCCGAGTCGGGCCAGACGTCGAAGTACCCCTCGCGCCCGACCACCGACGCCCACCGCTCGCGATCCGCGACCGGGTCGTAGGTAAACGCCGCGTCGGCGCCCAGGTGGTCCTCGGCGCTGTTCGGCAGGAAGGGCTCGGCCGCCCGCGCCGAGTACGGCTCGCGGAAGACGACGTCCTCGAGCATTGGGTACACGTTCTCGGCGAGCTCTCGCATCACCGGATCGTGGAGGTCCGCAGTGTGGTTGACCAGCAGGCAGGGCGTATCGTAGCGCTGGGTCGCGAGGTAGGCGAGGAAGAACATCATCCGACCCTTCCGCTGTCGGTCGTAGATGCTCCCCTCGCCGTTGATCAGGACGACGTCGCAGGCCTGGATGGCGTCGCGTTCGCGCTCGAAGCGCTCGCCGCGGTCGACCGCGTCAGCCGCGTCGGGGTACTCCTCGAACGTCACGGGCAGGTCGTCCCACCGCCCCACGAGGGACTTGTACCGCTTGTAGGCGCCGCGGCGGTCGCTCGAGGGCAGCGCCCGGAGCGCGCGCAGGGCTCTGGGCCTGACGCCGGCCTGCTGGAACGCGAACTTGCTCAACCGCGCGGGGAACGCCCCCGGCTCGGTGACGGCCTCGCCCAGTCGACGGGGGTCGTCCATCCGTTCTAACTGCAGCGTGTGGGTAATGTCGCCGCCGGCGTCCGTCACCATCCGCCGCAGCGCGCGGGTCGTCCCCCGGCAGCCCCAGTTCGAACTCGTCGTCGTGTCGTTGACGAAGAAGACGTTCATTGCGACGGCGCCCCGCTGAGAAGCGGCTCGAACCCGCTCGTCCGGGCGATCGCCTCGAGGCGCTCGAGGTCCTCGGGGGTGTCGATCTCGCTACTGAGCTGTCGCGGCATCTCGTGGATCCCGATCTCGCCGCCGAGGCGGCAGGCCTCGCGCTCGAGGAGGTCGGTGTGGACCGCGTAGATCGAGCCGTTCTCGCGGTACCAGCCGTCCATCTCCTGGCGCATCGGCCGATCCGCCGGATCGTAGTTGATCGGCTCCGCGCCGCCGTCGCCGTCCTTCCAGAAGAAGGCGTGGTCCTCGCAGGCGCTCAGCGCCGAGTCGTACCCCTCCTCGGTGAGCAGCGCCACCGTCTCGTCGATATCCGTCGGTCGGCGCAGCGGCGAGGTACACTGGAGTAAGACGACGATATCGGGCTCCGTTTCGGCGGCCCGGAGCTCCTCGACGGCGTGAAGGAGCGCCGCCTCGGTCGGGGAGCGGTCGCCGGCGATCTCGGCCGGGCGCTCGATGACGCTCGCGCCGGCCTCGCGACTCGTCGTCGCGATCTCGTCGTCGTCGGTCGAAACGTAGGTTGCATCGACGAGGTCGCTCTCGAGGGACTGTACGATCGTATGGGCGATCAGGGGTGAGCCGAGAAAGGGGACGATGTTTTTCTTGTGAATCCCCTTGCTGCCACCGCGAGCGGGAATGATGGCGGCGATCATACTGTTTGAACAACGGTCCTCGGAGCGGCAACATAAAGCCCGGCAACATACTCCGACCGCCTCGTGTGCGGAGCGGGAAACTTATGAAACATCAGCGAGCACGAATGATCGTGAACGACCAGCGTCTTCTCGTAACCGGCGGCGCCGGGTTTATCGGTTCGAATCTCGCGAACCATCTCGTGCAGGACAACGACGTCGTCGTCGTCGACGACTGCTCGCTCGGGACGCCGTCGAACCTCGAGCCGGCCGTCGATCTCCGAGAACGAAGCGTCCTCGAGGACGACCTCCCGACCGACGTCGACGCGGTGTTTCACCTCGCGGCGCTGTCCTCGTACGCGATGCACGAGGACGATCCCGCGCAGGGAGCCCGTGTCAACGTCGAGGGGTTCGTCAATGTCGTCGAGCAGGCCCGCGAGGACGGCTGTGAAACCGTCGTCTACGCGTCGACGTCCTCGATCTACGACGGAGCGCGGCCGTCGGCGGAGGACGCGCCGATCGCCGCGAACACCGGCTACGAGAGCTCGAAGCTCGCCCGGGAACGGTACGCCGAGTACTTCCGGAACCACTACGGGCTGTCGCTCGCGGGGATGCGGCTGTTTTCCGTCTACCAGGGGTACAACGGCGCCGAGGCCCACAAGGAGGAGTACGCGAACGTGATCGCGCAGTTTGCCGACGACCTCGCGAACGGGCGCCGGCCGGCGATCTACGGCGACGGAACCCAGACGCGGGATTTCACGCACGTCGAGGACGTCGTCCGCGGGCTCGAGCTGGCAGCCGACCACGAGCTACACGGGCGCTACAACCTCGGGACGGGGACGGCACACGACTTCGACACGCTCGTCGGCCTGCTCAACGAGGAACTCGGCACCGACGTCGAGCCCGAGTACGTCGAGAACCCGATTCCCGAGTCAGTATACGTCCACGACACGTGTGCCGACGCCGGGAAGATGACCGCCGAGACGGGCTGGGAGCCACAGATCGACCTCGAGGAGGGCGTTCGCCGAGTCTGTGGGCCGTACCTCGAGACGCTCCCGGAGGCCTGAGCCCGACCGATCCAAGAACTGTTTTGTAGCGAGAATTACTGGGTGAAGCTATGTCTTCGCAGCTGTCTCTCGGCGGGCGGGCGGTCGGCGACGGGGAACCCGCGTATCTAATCGCCGAGGCCGGTATCAACCACAACGGTAGTCTCGACCGGGCCAAACGGCTCGTCGACGCCGCCGCGGACGCCGGCGTCGACGCCGTGAAGTTTCAGAAGCGATCGCTCCCGGAAACCTACCGCGAGGACGTCGTCGAACGGCCCTCGCGGGCGGAGCTGGGCGTCGAGTACACCGTCTCGAACCTCAAGCGAGTCACGCTCTCGGACGCGGCGTTTCGGGAGCTCGCGGCCTACACCCGCGAGCAGTCCCTCGAGTTCCTCTGCTCGCCGTGGGACGAGGCCAGCGTCGACTTCCTCGAGACGCTCGACCTCCCCGCCTACAAGATCGGCTCGCCGGATCTGACGAACCTGTTTCTGCTCGAGCGCGTCCTCGAGACGGGCAAGCCGCTCGTGCTCTCGACCGGGATGGCCGAGGAGTCCGAGATCGACCGAACCGTCGACGTCCTCGAGGAGCGAGGCGCCGACTACGCGCTGTTGCACTGCCGGAGCACCTACCCCGCACCGTTTCACAACCTCGATCTCCGATTTATGGAGGAACTCGACGACCGCTACGATGTGCCCGTCGGCTACTCGGGTCACGAGCGCGGCACCGCCGTCTCGGCGGCGGCCGTCGGGATGGGCGCGACGATCCTCGAGCGCCACCTCACCCTCGACCGGGAGCTCGAGGGCCCCGACCACGACGCGAGCCTCGAACCCGACGAGTTCGCCGCCCTCGTCGAGGACGTCCGCGCCGTCGAGGCGAGCCGTGGCAGCCGCCGGCGGTATCTGACCCGTGGGGAGTACAACAACCGCGTCTCGCTGGCGAAGAGTCTCGTCACGACCCGCGCGGTCGACGCCGGCGAGACGATCGCTCGCGAGGACCTCACCGCGAAGAGCCCGGCGAAGGGGATCTCGCCCCAGGAGTACGAGGGGGTCGTCGGAGCGACGGCGTCCCGACCGATCGGGGTCGACGAGACCCTCCAGTGGGACGACCTCGATCGCAGCGTCGATGAGACGTACGATCCCGAGCTCGACGGCTGGGGCGTGGTCGTCCGCTTTTCGGATATCGACGATCACGACTGGGGCGAGCCCGACCTCTTCGAGTTCCGGGTCAACGGGGCGGATCTGGACGCCGAGTTCGATCTCGACACCTACCCCCAGGAGCTCGGCATCCACGCCCCCGAGCAGGTGGGTCACGGACTCGTCGATCCGAGTGCGACCGACGAGGCGGCCCGCGAACGGGCGGTCGAGATCGTCCAGCGGACGATCGACCTGACCCGCGAGGAGATCAGTCCCCGGTTCCCGGCGACCGAGCGACCGCCGATCGTCGTCCACCCCGGCGGGGTCACGCGGGACGCGATGCACCGCGAGGACGTCCCCGAGCTCAACGCGGCGCTCGAGCGGAGCCTCGACGAACTCGACGAGGACGGGGTCGAAGTCCTCGTCGAGAACATGCCTCCGCTGCCGTGGCTCTACGGGGGCCAACAGTACCACAACAACTTCATGGGCGCCGACGAGATCGCGGCGTTTTGCGAGCGGACGGGACGCCGGATCTGCTACGACACCTCCCACGCGAAGCTCTGGTGTAACTACGCGGGCGTGGACCTGGTCGAGCACGCCCGCGCCCTCCGGCCCTACACGGCGTACTTACACGTCGCCGACGCGGCCGGCGTCGACGGCGAGGGGCTCCAGATCGGCGACGGGGAGATCGACTTCGAGCGGCTCATGCCGGTCTACGAGGATTTCGACGGCCCGATCATCACCGAGATCTGGCGCGGCCACGAGCGCCGGGGCGCCGGGTTCAAGGAAGCCGCCCAGAGGTTGAGCGAGATTCGCCAGCACGTTCGGTAGCCCGTCTCGTTCCCGTTCGTCGAGCATCGCTTCCAACTGAGCCGACACATCAATGAGTAGACTTTAGGACGGGGTTTGTCGATAATCGCTATGGAGCGACGGACGTTCATCGCCGGAGTCAGCGTCGGTACGGGGAGTGTCCTCGCCGGGTGTACGGAGGACGACGGGTCCGAGGACGACACGGCGGACGAGACCGACGGGACCGCCAACAATGGGGAGTCGGAATCCGACGAGGAACCAGCGGACGGCGGGACCGAGTCGAGCGAGGACGAGGCGGACGACGGGACGGACGGGGATATTGACGACGACGAGGAGGCGGGCGACGAAGACGAGGACAGCCAGGAGGCGGATGGCGAAGAGGCGGACGGTGAGGCGACGGATGGCGAAGACGGAGACGACGAGGGGACAGACGACGAGGACAGCGAGGAGACGGACGACGAAGACACGGACGGCAGCGACGCCGAGGAGCCGCCGACCGCCGAGATCACTATTCGAGTCACCGACACGGCGGACGAACCGGTTTCAGGGGCCGAGATCGACGGCGAGGGCGAGCCACACGAGGCCGACATCCCCCTCGAGTTCGATACGGAGACCGACGAGGACGGCGTCGCCTCGACGCCGATCTACGAAAACGAGTACACGATCACGGTCGACCATCCCGACTACGACTCGGCGACGGTCGAGCACGTCCACGACGGCGAGACCGAACTCACGGTCGAACTCGAGGCCGAGGGGTACGAAACCGAGATCGTGAACGAAACGCCACTCGAGGTATCGGAGTTCGAGACGTACGACGGATACGGCGTTCGGGGCTGTAGAGTGGGTGTCCCGATCTCCCGCGAGGACGCCGACGAGGGCTACTTACAGTTCGATTACAGGTTCACCGCCTACGACGGCGCCGACGTGGTAGCCGAAACCGCCTCTCCCCAGAGCATCGACGCGGACAGTAGCAGGGATCTTTCGGCGCAGTTCGAGGATCTCGATCCGTGTACCGAGGCGACGCGGATCACGCTCGAACTGTGGAACGCCCAGGAGGTCGACCACGAGGACGGCGCCGTCGACGGGGAGATCACGACGACCCCGGAGGCGGAGGGAGTCTTCGTGGTCGAGGACCACGAGTTCGACGAGTCGGAGTGTCGCGTCAGCGCCGACACGGTAAACGACTCCGATGAACAGATAACGGGACTCATCGAGATCGTGATGTATGGCGCCGGTGTAACAGATGTCGACGGGGCACAGACGGAATCGAGCTCGTTCGACGTCGACCTCGAGCCGGGAGAGGAGCGCTCGTTCAACGCCGGGAGCCGCATCTGTGCCGAACTCGAATCGTACGAGCTGCGGCTCGACGTCGAGTAATGCGGCGCCTACCGCGTCTCGCGTCGAATCCGCTCGAGCGCGCTCGCGACGTTGTCGATCGCGTTCGGTTCGAAGAACCGCTCGACGTCCACGGTCGGGCTCGAGGCGTCGACGGCGAGCCGATCCGCGAGCTCGGACGGGGAGTCGACGACCGTGGCGGCTCCCTCCTCGACGAGCGGCCATAACTGGCTGACGCCGGCACAGTCGAGCAGGTACGTCTCGAGCCCGAAGTACAGCCCCTCGTAGATCGCCGTCGAGTAGACGCCGACCTGCGCGCGGGAGCGAGCGAACAGCTCGTAGAGGTCGGCGTCGGCGACGACGTCGACGTCGGAGTCGACCAGCCACGGGTAGTCCTCGCGCCAGCGGTCGTACTCGCCGGGGTGGAGCTTGTAGACGACGTCGTCGTCGACCAGCGCCTCGAGTTCGACCGCGAACCGGGAGAGCTCCGCCCCGATCGTCCCCTGGGAAACGAACAGGAGCTGGTCCTCGGTCCGCTCGTCGTACTCCGTCGCCTGCGCCTCGAGGTACGGGTAGCCGACGGGGTAGCACCGTTCCTCGGGAATCGGGAACTCGACCGTTCGTCCCCAGAACTCGCCGAACGTGAGGACGTAGTCGGGAAACGTCGTCTTCGGACGCTCGCCGGGGAATGCGTACCCGGCGTGGTAGGGGCTGATCACGCCGTGTTGGAGTTCGGCGACCGGGATCGAGAGCTCCTTGCAGACCTCGATCGCGGTCTCTCTGACGTAGCTGACGACGACGAGGACGAGGTCGGGATCGATCCGCTCGAACAGCCGACGGTAGAGCGGGCGCCGACAGCGTCGCGTCACCAGCTCGTTTCGAACCCGCTCGGCGAGATCGAGGTCGACGCCCAGTTCGGCTTCGAACGCGTCCGCGACGTCCTCGAGGAACCGCTCGTCGCCGTCGGTCAGTACCGTCGGCGCGGCGACCTTCCGGCGGAGATCCCCGCCGTACTTGACCAGATCGAGGTACCGGAGCGACTCCGTTTTGGCCGGCTTGCGGTGGGTGTGCTGGTGGGGCTTCTCGAGGCTGACGGAGTCGAGCTCGAGCGCCTCGAGGATCGGATCGGTGTAGAGATCCCACCACTGGCCGTCCTCGCGTTGCTTCCGGCGGCCGTGCCCGAGAACGGCGATCTCTCGCTGCGGCGAGAGGTAGGGGTTGCGAACGAAGAGGTTGCGCACGAGTCCGGAGAGCTTTCGAAGGCGGCCGTGCTGTAGCCCGACGTCGGCGTGGGCCTGCCCGAAGGCGGTCGTCTCGCGGACGACCGTCTTGTGGACCTCGAAGCGGACCCGTTCCCAGAACGGGACGCCGTCGATCCGACGGGAGAACAGGTCGAGCTCGGCCTCCAGCTCGAGAAACCGCTCGTGGACCGCTTGATACTCCATCGATTCAATGGGAACGCGCCGGAAGGAAAATACCTCGGTCCGGCGGCGGATCGCCCGCGGAGTGGGATCCGGGGACGGACGCCGCTTCTCAGGTATCGTCGCTACCTCGCGAGCGATTCCAGATCAGGATGGTCGGAGGCGCGACCGCGCTCGTAGACCCGATCACGGTACGCCATCCACTCGGCGTGGCGAACGAGGACGGCGACGGGGATCTCGGAGAGATCCAGGAGTTTGGCGATCGCGAGCCGGTGCATGCCGCCGACGTGGAGCAACTCGCCGTTCCGGCCGATATCGACGAGGATCTCCTCGCCCATCGCCGGCATGAACCCCGGTTCTCGGTCGCGCGGACCGAGCTCGCGCTGGGTTCGACAGCCCTCGGCCCGGAGGCTCTCGTAGAGCGCGTCGCAGTACGCACACCGTCGGAACACGTCCTCGCGGGAGGTGCAGTTCCGCCACGTCGACTTCCCCTCCTCGACGGACCGCAGCCGGCGCTGAATCCCGTCGATCTCCGCCCACGCCTTCCCCTCCTCGAACCGAGCGTGGAAGATCTGGTAGATCGGCCGCTCGCAGAACTCGTAGGGGAGCTTTGCGTCCGGATCGGGTCGGTCCCAGTCGCCGTCTTCGACGGCGCCGAACAGTCGCTCCTTGCTCCCCCAGGGTGGGTACTCGCGCATCGTCGTGTGCGTGATGCGCGACGGGTCGACGTACGTGATCTCGAACGGGTCGAGCGGCGCGGCGTACTCGTCGGTGTCGAACGACATCGCTCGTCTGTAGTACCGACGTCCGAGTCGCCAGCGGACCGGTTCGGGACAGCCCTCCCGTCCGAACACCGCGTAGCCGAGCCCGCGGACCGACAGCCACCGCAGTCCGTCGCGTCGGAACGTCCGATACCCTCGCCGAAGCGGCGACTCACTCATCACGCGCCGTTCGTCCGCACACCGGCAAAAGTCTTGAGGAGCAAGCAGCGTCCGAACCACCACGTTCGGCCCGCCTCGCCTCGTTTAGGGTCCGTCTCCGGCACACGTCGAACTCGAGAGGGAGTCCCCTCAGGGGTTCGTCGAGGATTCGACCACAGGGTGCGCTCGAGCCCGACCGGTCAGCCCTCGAGTTCGTCGTCAGCACCCGCACGACGGCGAAGCCACTCGAGGCCGAGCGCGCCGCCCGCGATTCCGGCCCCCGCGGTGAACCCCGGCATTCCCTCGGCGTCGTCCTCGAGGTCGTCGGCGTTGGCTCCGTTTCCGTTCGAAGCGGGTTCGGCTGTGTCGTCCGAGTCGTCCCCGTCGGACTCGGAGATACCGTTGCCGTCGTTCCCGCCTTCGTCCGTCGACTCGGATTCGGCTTCGCTCCCGTCGTCCTCGCTTCCGTCGGCTCCGTCGTCGGTCTCGTTTGTCTCCGTTCCGTCGTCTCGATCGTCGTCGCCGTCGGTCTCGTTGTCGTCGACCGCCGTCTCGTCGTCGCTATCGCCGACTGTCTCGTCACTATCGTCGGTATCGCCGTCGCTCCCGTCTTCGTCCGTCGTCTCTTCCTGGTCCGATTCGCCGTCCGTCCCCTCGTCGTCACCGGAGTCGCCGTTCGCCTCTTCGTCGTCGGAATCGCCGTTCGTCTCCTCGCTGTCATCGGGCTGGTGTTCGCTCCCGTCGTCGCGGTCCCGGTCGCCGGAGTCCGCGTCGTCCTCGCCATCGTCGCTGTCGTCGCGGTCCCGTCTCTCGTCGTCATCGCTGTTGTCGCCATCGTCGTCCCGACCGTCATCGTCAGCCGCGGATCGCCCTCGAAGCGCGACGAGTTCGCCGTCGCTGTCGACGTAGATCGCGTCCTCGGTGAGGGCCTGGATCGGTCCGATCGGTACCTCGTCGTCCGCGACCGACCACCGTTCGCCGCCGTCACTCGAGTCCAGCGCAAGGAGCCGTCGTCGTCCCTCCTCGCCGTCCGCAGCGATCGCGACGTACGCGGTATCGCCGCCAACAGCGGCCGAGCCGTAGGTGTCGTCGGCCTCGAGGGTCCACACGGTCCCGTCGTCCTCGAGCGAGCGGCCGCGGTACGCGTCGTCCGTCCGGGTGACGGCTACCGACTCGCCGAGCGCGACCTTGTCGTCGGATTCTGCCGTCCTCGTACCGAGAACCGAGCCCGTCCGCGCGTCGTACCGTCGCCGGTCGCCGTCCGAACCGGCTGCGGAGACGACGGCGGTCGCGTTCGCCTGGATCGTCGAGCCGCGAGCGGAGCCGTCGGACTCGCGGCGCCAGATCTCCTCGCCGGTGTCGGGATCGTACGCGAGCATCGTCCTTTCGGTCGCGGCGTAGACGACGCCGTTCGCCGCCGCGGTTCCGGCGACGAACCCGCTCCCGTCGCCGTCCTCGTCGATCGAGGCGACGTCCCACCGGACCGAGCCGTCCTCGGGCTCGAGCGCGTACAGCACCTCGTTGACGACGACGTAGACGCCGCCGTACGCGACCGTCTGCCAGGCGGCCGCCTCGTCCGTCCCGAAATCCGTTCGCCAGCGTACCCGCCCGTTCGATCGGTCCAGCGCGACGACCTCCGCTCCGGTGAGAAGCACCCGCTCGCCGTCGACCGAGGGCGCGGTCGCCGCGACGTCGGGGTTCTCCCAGACCAGTGCCCCGTCCGCGGCGTCGAGCGCGACGACGCCGTCGTCGATCGTCGCGTACACGGTCCCGTCGGCGACGGCGACCTCGTCGTGGTGGTCGATCGACCACGCCGCCTCGAGCGTCCCGCCCTCGAACTCGGGGCCGTCCGCGACGAACCTGGCGTGTCCGGCGCCGCCGCGGTGTGACGGCCAGCTCGCGTCCGAATTCGGGGTCGCCTCGAGATCGGGATTCGGGAGTTTTTCCCCCTGATCGACGCCGACGGCTCCCGCGGACGCGACCGTCCCCGCCGAGAGCGCCGCAACCGTCGTCAGTACCGATCGCCGGCTCCAATCGCTCATACGCTCTCATATTATGTAGTCTACAAATACTTTCAGGCTATACATCATTATCGTACTTGAACCTCGGCCGATGCAGCAAATCGGTAGAATCGAAGGGAGACACGTCGCTTTCCGGGACCGAGGGTTGGATCGTGAAAACGAGAGATGGCGATCGAGTTGCCGGGACATCGCCTGCAGGCTACTACAGCCCGGACTCGAGAAGCGGCCGCGGACGTGCGACACTGGTTGGACGTCGGACGGGACGTGACCGCAACGAACGTCACCGGTTCGTGGCGCCGGATTCGATACGTTTGATAGCCTGTACGCTGGTCGCCGCCTCGAGCGCGCCCGACGCGCGCTCGGCCGCGTCCTCGGTGTCGACCTCCCGGACCGCGGCTTTGACCTCCGGGACGGTGACCGCGCTCATGCTGAGTTCGTCCAGTCCCAGCCCGACGAGGAGCTCGGTCAGCTCGGGATCGCCGGCCATCTCCCCGCACATGCCGACCCAGGCGTCGTGCTCGTGGGCCGCCTCGACGGCTCGGGCGATAGCTCGCAACACGGCGGGGTGGCGCGGCTCCCGGAGCTCGGCGACGCGCTCGTTCTCGCGCGCTGCGGCCATAACGTACTGGGTGAGGTCGTTCGTCCCGATGCTAAGAAAGTCGACCTGCGCGGCGAGTTCGGGTGCGGTGAAGACGGCGCCGGGGGTCTCGATCATGACGCCGAGTTCGGGGATCGCGTAGTCGACGCCCTCCTCGTCGAGCGCGTCGGCGACCGCGCTCACGGTCTCGAGCGCGTCGGTCAGCTCCTCGGGCGTCGCGACGAGGGGGAACATGATCGCCAGCCGTCCCTCCCCGTCGACGGCCGCCCGGAGCAGCGCCCGGAGCTGCGTCTCGAAGAGGTCCGCGTCCGGGCCGAGCGAGCGTCGGATGCCGCGCTCCCCGAGAAACGGGTTCTCCTCGTCGGGCAGCTCGAGGTAGGGGATCGGTTTGTCGCCGCCGATATCGAGCGTTCGAACGACGACGCGGCCCTCCGGGAACGTCTCGAGGGCCTCGCGGTACGTCTCGTACTGCTCGTCCTCGTCGGGGGGTGCGTCGCGATCGAGGAAGAGGAACTCGGTTCGATAGAGTCCGACGCCGTCGGCGCCCCGGGCTTTCGCCGCCTCGAGTTCGGTCGGCCGACCGACGTTCGCGGCGACCTCGATGTCGACGCCGTCGGCGGTCGTCACCGGTTCCTCGCGGATCTCGACGTCGCGGGTGGCGCGTGCGGCCTCGCGGCGCTCGTCGCTCGGGCCGACGACCAGTTCGCCCGTCTCGCCGTCGACGACGACCGTTGCTCCCTCGGCGACGTCGCGCAGGTCGTCGCCGACGCCGACCACGGCCGGGAGCGCCAGCGATCGGGCGAAGATCGCGGCGTGAGAAGTTCGTCCCCCGGTCACGGTGGCGAAGCCGGCGACCCGATCGGGATCCAGCCGGGCGGTATCGCTCGGCGTGAGTCGCTCGGCGAGGACGACCGAACCCTCGGGTAGCTCGCCGAGGTCGACCCGATCGTCCCCGGCGAGGATCCGAACGAGTCGATCCCGGAGGTCCCGGAGGTCGTCGGCTCGCTCCGCCGTACGTCCGCCCATCCCCTCGAACTGCTCGATCGGATCGGCGAACGCCCGCTGGACGGCGTGCTCGACGGGGAGTCCGTCCTCGATCGCGCTCTCGACGCCGTCCTCGATCTGCGGGTCCGCGAGGAACTGGCGGTGTGCGTCGAAGACCTCGGCTTCCTGCTCGCCGACGCGCTCGGCGGTGCGTTCGCGTTCGGCCTCCAGCTCGGTCCGAGCGGTCTCGCGTGCGTCCGCGAACCGCCGGCGTTCGGCCTCGGGATCGACGGTCTCGTCCTCGGGATCCGGCAGGTCGGCGTCCGGGCTGTACCAGACGACGGTCCCGACGCCCGAGCGCGGCGTCGCGCCGGTGCCGGTGAGCGTGCGTTCGGCCATCGTCACTCCTCGGCGCCGGCGAGTTCGTCCTCGGGTGTGGTCAGGACGCGCTCGAGGGCGTCCAGCGTCGCCTCCTCGTCGGGACCGTCGGCGACGAGCCGAACGTCCTCGCCGGATTCGGCGCCGAGGCTCGTCACCGCGATCATGCTGCCCGCGGAAATCGGGTCGTCGTCGCCGTACGCGACCTGCACGTCCGAGTCATGCTCGTTGACCGTTTGGACGAACTTCGCGGCCGGACGGGCGTGCAGTCCCGCCTCGGGGACGATCGTCACGGTGCGTTCGCTGCTCATGTCGACACCTCCCTCGACACGGCCCGACCCCGAACCGAGGTCTCCGTGCCGGGACGCGTCGACCGGACTGTTGCATCGCGAGTCCCTCTCTCGAGGACCGTTCGCGGATTCGGCCGCTTCGGAACGTCGTCGAACGCGTCGGGCCCGTGATCGTGTCTGACGGTGGGCATCCCCTCGCCCCGTACGAACGGTATCTCGGTTGGTTGTCGCATTCGATGGAACGGAGTACGCAGTCGGGTTAAACAGTATCGTCCGTACCCATCTCGTACCGAACCACCCGCGACGGACTCGACCGGTAGCCGCGTTCGTCGGTTCGTCCGAGCGAAAGACGTACTGGTTTCCGGACACGTTGTTGGATGGGATATGCTCGCAGTTCTCGCGGCAGGCTTCCTGTTCGTGGCGGCAGTAGTCGTCTTCTTCCTGCCGAACTGGGCTATCAGCAGGTGGTAATCCGACCGTCGGAACGACCGCACGGAGTCGCGGTGACGGATCGAATCGGGCCACGCTACCGAAAGGAAACCGAGGGCCGGCCCCGAGCCGAAGACCCGGTTCGGCGACGCCCCCGACGCGGGAGCGCTCGTTCGGCCGTCCCGGTCCGATCGAATCCCGCTCATCAGCGCCATCGTAACCCTTAGAGCACATAATTTGTGTGAGAGGTGGTGCTTCACAGCATACGACGCACCAAATCGAACCCGAGAGGGCTCGAGACGCTTCCAGTGTGACCTGAAACAAGGGGTCGAGTCAGTGCCGGTACCGATCTTCTCAAATACCCAGTACGGCATTCATACTATAATAATACATTCTCTACTACGGCTCCCAATTAGTTTGGAAACGGGACTATGCCGGTTCACACTCTTGGTAGAATCAACTCATGACCTCGATCGTCAACCTCGAGATTTCGGGCGATGGGACCGGACTGGCGGAACTGTTCGACGCCGTCCCGTCGCTCACCTGCGAAGCGGAGGCCGCTATCGTCTCGAACGGATACGACCTGTGGCTTTCCGGAGCATCGCGATCGGAGCTCGAGGCGGGCCTCGAGGCGGCCTCGCCGATCGAGGAGTACACGCTAATCAACGGCAGCGAGGAGGAGTGGCTGTACAACGTTCGGTTCAGTTCGGAGACTACCGACCTCTTCGAGCTGGTTCTCGAGGAAGACGGCACCATCCTCGACGCCTCGGCCGTCGACGGCTCGTGGGTCCTCAACATTCGAGTCCAAGATCGAAGCGACGCGAGTTCGATCTACGACGAACTGGAGGATCGCGAGCTCGAGCCGACAATCATCCGTCTCTACGAAACGGATAACGGCAACCGCTCGCAGGCGGGGCTCACGGAGCGACAGTACGAGACCCTGGTCGCGGCCGCGAACCACGGCTACTTCGAGATCCCGCGGGAGGTTTCGATGCAGGAGCTCTCCGAGGAGCTCGAGGTCTCCCACCAGGCGCTCTCCGAGCGACTCCGCCGCGCGTACCGGTCGCTGGTTACCTCGGAGCTCGACGTCACGACGGAGGAAGCAGAGCCCACGCCCTCGTCGACGCTCTCGGACTAACCGCCGGCGGATCGAGGTCCCGCGTTCACTCGGAGTCGGCAACCCTGCAAATGGAACCCGAGAACTGATTTCGATAGCCCCGCTTACCGCGGACAATGCAAAAGCGGTGTCTGAACTGTAACTGGGAGATTCGCAGCGCAGAGAGACAGCCGAAAGAGGAGCGAACGCGTGAAACGATCGATCACTTCACCGAGACGGGACACACGATCGTGACGCTCTCCGAGCCGAACACGTTCCGACCGGCCGAGTTAATTCCGTCCGATTAGCGAACCGTCGCGCCCGAGACGGAGACTCCGTGATCAGCCCTCGAGATCGTTCTCTACGTTTGCGCGCCGGCGCAGCCACTCGAGACCGAGCGCGCCGCCGGCGATCCCGGCACCGGCCGTGAATCCGGGCATCCCGTCGGCGTCGTCGCCGTCGTCCTCACTGGTCTCGTTGCTCGCATCGTCGCCATTGCCGTCGTCACTACCATCGTCATCCTCGAGCCCACCGTTCTCGTCGCCATCCGACTGATTGCTGTCGGACTCGTTGCCGGTACTTTCGTTCCCCTCGGAGTCGTTGCCGTCGTCCTCGTCCGGTTCGTACTCCTCGTCGTCGCCGTTCGTGTCGTTCCCGTCGTCAGTTTCGTCGCCCTCCTCGTCGTCGCCGCTCTCCTCCCAGTCGGTCGGTCGGATCGCGACGAGATCCTGCCCCCGCTGTGCGTAAACCGTCCCGTTCTCGACCGCGAGAAACCCGGCGTCGGCGCCGTCGGTCCAGCGCTCGTCGTCATCGAACTCGTACGCCCAGCTCTCGCTGCCGTCCTCGAGGTCGAGGCCGAGGATCGCGTCGTCGTCGGCTTCGGGATCCGGGCTCGAGTGTGTGACGACGACGGTGTCGCCGACGATCACCGGGAGCCCGTACGTGTACGACCCGCTGTGGGTCCACCCGGTCGTCCGCCCGGAGTCGTCGAGCGCGACGGCCTGGAGATCGTACCGCCCCTGCGTGACCGCCACGCCGTCGTCGATCGACAGCACGTAGGCGTCGCTGAGCTTCTCCTCGGTCTCTCGTTGCTCCGCGTCGAACGTGTAGACGCTCTCGAGGCTGTTGTTCTGAACGAGAAGCGTTCCGTCGGCAGCTGCGAGACTACCCGTGCCGGCGTCGACGGGGCCGCTCCATCGCGTCTCGCCCGTCGCGGGCTCGAGTTCGACCAGCCCGTCCTGCCCGGCTCCCTCGAGGACCGCCCAGACCGCGTCGTCCGTCGCGACGACCTGGCTCTGGTGGGTCTGGAACGCCATCGGTCCGCCGCCGTAGCCGTCGACGTCGACGGACTCGCGCTCCCAGCGAAGCGAGCCGTCGGTCGAATCGAACGCGTACAACGCTCCCTCCGAAAGGACGTACGCGGTCCCGAACGCGACGAGCGGTGCCGATACCGAGTTGTCGCCCACCGTCGTCGACCACTCCTTGCTCCCCGTTTCCGCTTCGAGTGCGACCAGTTCCTCGCCGCCGACGTAGACGGTGTCGTCCGCGACGGTCACGGTCGGACTCTGCCCGCCGATCGCCGTCTCCCACTCGAGCGAGCCGTCGGCCGCATCGAGCGCGCGAACCTCGTCGCCAGCGAGGTAGACGGTTCCATCGACAACGGCGGGTTCGCCGCCTCCCTCGTCCCGCCAGGCGACGGTGTCTGGCGCCTCGAGTGCGTTCGCGTCCGCGCGACGGGCGTTCCCGGGACCGCCATCGACCGACGACCAGCCGTCGCTTTCCCCCATCGTCGGTAGGTCGTCGGTACGTTTGGGCTTCGCCGTCGCGACACCCGTTCCGACCGCGATGATCGCGCCGGTCGCGAGCACGGATCGCCGGTTCCAGTTTTCCATACCCGTTCGAATCCGGAGCGGGCGCATTACTATCGACCGTATATATCAGAATTGCTTACTCTACAACTGTGTTAACCATCGGGCTACTGACCCTCGCGTACGTCGACGTTCTCGAGGACGGGATCGCGATCGCCGCCGATCGGGTCCCGGTGGACCGCTTCGATCACCCCGTCGGCGAGTTCGACGTCCGGACGGGCGATCCGGGCCGACGGAACGGAATCGCCGTCGTCGGTCGTCGTGACCGCGCTGGCGTCCTCGAGGACGAAGTTCTCGATTCGGATGCCGGCGGGATCGGTCTCCGACGTGGCCGTACAGCGAAGCGTCGGCGACGGCGCGTCGGCACCGGTCGCGACGTCGAGATCGGTGATCACGCCACCGTCGGCGCCGCTGTTGACCCGGACGACGTCGTTTCCCGCGTCCGGCGCAGCGATCGTGATGCGTTCGGCGACGGGACGGCCGCCGTTCAGCCAGAGGCCGGCCCCAGGGTAGCGCTGATCGGAGCCTCGATCGAGGACGATCCTGCAGTCCCGAACCGCGTCGTTGATACCCGGGCGGACGTTCCCGTTCCCGCAGTTCGCGGCGACACACTCCTCGAGGACGTTCTCGCCCGGCGAGTTCGCCGTGTAGAACCCGTTGTCGACGTAGCCGGCGACGAAACACCGCTGCCAGACGTTGCGTCCCTCGTGAGGCGGATCGGCGCTGAACCCGATCTCGTGGCCGACCGACCCCTCCTCGGCGTCGGCGACCGCGCCGTCGGGCAGGGAGACGTTTCGGACGAGACTCTCGGCGTCGGCGTCCCAGGTGTTGACCAGGAGCGTATAGCGATCGCCACCGTCGGGGCCGTGGCGCCACCGGGTGCCGACGAGTTCGACGTTGTCGATCACCGCGCGTCCGACGTTCGCGAGGATTAGCCCGCAGTCCCGGCTTTCGGCGTCCGCGATGTCGACGTCGACGTTCCTGACGACGACCTTCTGTGGCGGATCCGAGGCGTCCCACTCGCCGAACTCGAAGGCGGCGTCGGGCTCGTGGGATCGCACCTCGAGGGAGGCCCGGGGGTCGCCGCGGATCTCGACGTACTCGATCGGCTGCGAGAGGGCGAGCCCCGAAGACCAGTCGTAGCTCCCCGCCGGGAGGACGAACGCGACGGGTTCGGTCCCGGTCCCGACGTACGCCCGGATCTCGGCGGCGAGATCGCCGTCGTGGTCGATCGCGTCGCTCTCGACGACGTCGACCGTTTCGGTCGCCGCGGGTCTGTCGAAATCGGCGTCCGCGACCGGGTCGTACGGGGTTTCGAGCGGGGCGATCGCCGCGACGTTGTACCGGTACGCGTCACTGGTCGCCCCGTCGCGGGAGTAGACGCCCGCGACGGCCGCGAGTCGCTCGCCCTCGACGGGATACTCGACCTCGGCGCGCCCGCGCGTGTACTCGCGGTCCGCCCCGGCGTCGATCAGCACGTCGTACTGCTGGCCGGCCGAAAGCGGCGTCCGGAACGCGAACGCGTCGCCGGCCGCGAGCGTCCCGATCGTCTGGCGCTCGAGGACGGTCCCCTCGTGGACGAGGCGGGCTCGAAGCTGTTCCTCGAGCGTTTCGGACAGTCGGCAGACGAGCCCCTGCAGGTCCTCGCGGGGCTCGATTCGGACCCCGTTCGGGTTATCGATTCGACCCGCGCCGCGCTCGTCTGGAAGGGAGTGATCCTCGCCGAGTTCCAGCGCGTCCTCGAGCCGGTCGAAAGCGGCCTCGTCGTTCCGACCGAACAGCGCGTCGGCGGTCACGTCCGGCGGGCCGTCCATCGGTCGGACGAACGCACGCGAGGCGATGCTTCGAGACGGACTGTCGGTCCTGTGTAGTGCATGCTCCGGAGTACCAGCCCCGGGCTCAAATACCGTCACCCGTCACTCGCGTCGAGGGTCGGCTGCAAGCGAGAGTTCGAGACCAAACCCGGCGTTAACTGGTTACTAAGCTGTCACCACGGAGTTGGTACCAACCCGATCGTCACCGTGAGACCCCAGGCGTTGACGAGGAGATGCATCAGCCACGGCGCGACGAGACTGTCGTACCACAGCCGAAGCGCCGTCAGTACGACGCCGAGCGCGCCAGTGATGGCGATGCTGACCGCGCCGGCCACGAAGACGTGGACGAGCGCGAACAGCGTGACTGACAGGACGCTCGCAGTCACCACACCGTACCCGCGTGCGAGGAAGTGACCGAGAGCCAGTCCGCGGAGCAGGATCTCCTCGGCGACCGGGGCGATCACGAGCGACGTCAGAACCAGGGCCGCGATCCCGGCGGTGCTCCTCACCGGAGCGCGGGCGTGGGGGTCGAGACCGACCGCCGTCGCGGCGACGTTCCCGACGATGACGATCCCGACCCCGACGGCTGTAGCCACTACTGCAACGCCGAGTTCCTGCGGCGTCGGGGAGCGGACGACCGCGGCCGCCCGCCAGGTCGTCCGGTCCCACCGCCAGTACAGCCCGGCAACGACGGCGACGTACGCTGCACCGAGTGGCACCAGTGACGTCCAGTCCGGCCAGCCAGGATCCGCACCCCGGTGGGCGGCGATCCCGATGGTCAGCACGAGCGCAGCGGTCAGGATCGCCACCAGCGGGAGGAAGGTCGCACGGAGAAGGGAGCAGTCCGCCAGCGGCTCGACCGTCTCCTCGAGGCGACGCCGTCGGCGGATCAGGTCCTCTCCAGTCGGTTGTCGGTCGGCGCTCGAGTCCGTTTCGGTACCCACACCTCCTTGTATGCGATCCGGCAGCAAACTGACATCCTCCCCGTCGTGAACGACGGGGTTTCCTCTCCGACGTGGGAGTCTCAGACAGTCTGAGATTCCCCGGAGGCAACATTCCCGTCACGGTGGACGGTACTCGGGTCTGTGCGCTGTTCTTTGGGACGATGAGAGCGTGGTGACTCCGACCAATCATGGTCGTCCCACTCGAACCGCACGGGCCGTGCCATCGGCCTGACTGCCTGTTCTGTGTGCCGTCTCAGGAACGTTTCTGACGCTGTGAGATCGGCGTGCCCCTCGAATCCACACGGGCAGGTGAGCGTGTCCTGATTCCTTGTCGTTCGGTCTGTTGAACCGCACTGCGGGCACTCTTGACTGGTCCACGCTTCCGACCGAACTTCAACCGAGATGCCGTATTCCTCGGCGGTACAGGCCAGTCGCTCGGTGAATTGCTTGAACGCCCAGAAGTTGTGCGTTTTCGCGTTGGTTTCGACCGACCAGTGCGTCCCGAGGATGTCGGTCAAGCCACCGATATACACAGTATCCACGCCTTCGGCGTACAACCGTTCGACCAGGTCACGACACAACGCTTCCTGAGCGTGGTCGCGGCGGCGAGTTCGTTTCCGGTACAGCCGCCGGATACGCTCGCTACTGTATCGGCCTTCCCGCAACTTGGACTGTAACCGGGCGATTTCTCGGGTCGTCTCGCGGAACCTGTGAAACAGCTCGCGGCCTTCGTACAGGTATTGCTCGCCGGTCGTCGTGGTACAGGCGACGAGATTGTTTGCACCAATATCCAGAGCGGCCTTCTCGTCGGCCAGTGGAGCGTCCCGTGTTTCGTCAGAAACAGTCACGGGTTGTGAAGCTCGGAAGGTACTGTCTGTCTCGTCGTACCACAGGTCAAGTCGGCCCTGTTTCTCGTACTCGGGCCAGCTCGGGTTGCCAGTGATTTCGAGCCGGAGTCGTCCGGTGTGGTCGTAGCGGTCTTTCAGTTCACTTCCAACCAGTATTTCGAGTCGGGAGCGGTCGCCCCATTCGACGGTGTACGACGTGTTGCGGATGACGGTCTTGAGTTGCCGTCCATCGTCTTCATTACCACGGAATCCCGGCGGTTCCGGGTGTTCAGTAACCGATGTGTTTGACTCGTCGTGGTACTGGTCTTTCAGGCGGAAGAACCCGCGCCACGCTTCGCTGTTTTTCCGTATCACCTGTTGGGCAGTGGACGCACCGAGAACGCCTTTGTATCGGCCTTCGAGTCGCCCGGTGTCCGCGTCCCATACGTCGCCCTCGAAGCCGTCCTCGTCGTTGTACCGCATGAGTCGCTGATAGTTGACTTCGTTCCAGAGAGCGGCGGAAGCGTCCAACAGATCGCGTAGCAGTTGCTCTCCGGTTTCGGAAAGCGGGCGGACTGCGAACGTGTTGGTACGCTTCACGACAACAGACATTTGTGCCCCTATGTCTAAATGTCTTTTGGACACAGATGAGACCGAACATCGACATCTCACATACTCTAAACGGGAGGGTGAAAGATTATGCCGAGCAACAGGATCAAACCCTCGAAGAAGCGTACCGAGAAGTTATCGAAGCAGGCCTTGATTCGTTGGAGACTCAAGAGCAGCAGTAACTCGGTGGTTTCTCACCGGAGCTTACGCGATTCACGCCCGCCGTGAACGGCGGGACTCTCTCGCTGTTGAAAGGTAGTTAGATCCGCGCCGGACGAGAGCTCGAGACGGCTGTCGAGCATTCGAATAAATTTCCGGTCCGGAGTCGGAATCGTTAACTCGGTACCGCGACCGCGTACAGTCGGATGGTCCGTCGGCGACTCGCGATCGTAGCCCTCACCGTTTTCGCGGTCGCGTTCGCGGTTCGGATGGCGCCGACGCTGTGGACGCCGTACCCGTTCAATCCGGACGGGTTCGTGTTCGCCGCCCAGGCCCGCGACAGTATCGCGGCCGGCTCGCTCGTCGAGACGGTCGAGCCCTACGGCTACACGTTCCCGACGCTGCTCTCGATCGTCGCGCTCGTCACCGCGGTCGCACCGCTGTGGATCGCACAGCCGACCATCGCGTTCGTCGGCGCCGTCCCGTCGGTGATCGCGGTGGTGCTGACCTGGCGGATCGCCGACCGGCGCGGGACCACGCCCTCGGTGACCGCCGTCGCGTCGCTGGCGGCCGGAACGACCCTCGCGCTCGAGGGCGTGTTCCTTCGGCGCACGGTGGCCGTGAGCTACGAGGTCCTGGGCATCCTGTTCGTTCCGCTGGTGGCGATCGCGGCGTACCGTTTCTTCCGAACCGAGCGGCGGCGCTGGGGGCTCGTGACGGGCGCGTTCCTGCTCGTGCTCCCGATCACGCACCACCTGAGCGCGATCGTGGCCGCGCTGACGCTGACGGCCGTCTGCGTGCTGGCCGGACTGAGAACCTGGCGGCGTCGGGCGCTCAGTGTGGTGCTTCTCGTCGTCGTGTGGGCCTACGTCGGCGCGTACTACTGGGTCGTCGACCCGTCGTACACGGGCGAACCCGTCGAGCAGTACGGGCTGTTCGTCGCCTGGATCGTGTTGCTGTGTGCGCTCGCGTACTGGCTGTCGACCGCGGCTCCGGCCGTCGTTCGCGGGACGGTCGGCGGGGGGTTGCTGTTCGGGTTCGCGGTCGTAGTCGCGGACGCCGTCTGGGGCGTGTTCCCGGGGACGATGGCACCGCCGTCGCTGTTGCTCGTTCTCCTCGCGCCACTGGTCGTGCTCGCCGCGCTCGGAAGCTGGGGCGTTCCGAGCGCGACCGGGCCATATGGCCCTCGAGCGGTCGTGTTGGCGCTGTTGCTCGCCCCGCTCGTCTGGGTCGGGTTCTCGCTCACGCGGGGTGTCGACCCGGCCATCGAGATCTTCGTCCAGCGCGGGCAGACGTTCGCCCACCTCGCCGTCGTCGTCAGCGCCGGCGTCGCGATTGTCGACCTCGTCGGCCGTGCGAGCCCTCGAGCGCGGCGAACGGTCGCCGTCTCGCTCGCGCTCGTCCTCTGTCTGTGTGCGCTGGCCTCGCTTCCGATCGCGTTCCTCGGGCTCGAGGCGCTGTCCTACCAGGGGACGACGACCGGCGAGGAGTTCGCGGCCGCGACGTTCGCGACGACGACGCTGGAGGCCGAGTGGACGAGCGACGATCACCTCACCCGGATCGCCGGCAACTACTACGAGGCCGGCGGGTCGTCCCAGCCGGCCGCGGACTGGCTGCGAGAAGGGGGTGGCGAACTGCACTGTCCGACGGCCCTGCAGTCGTCGTGGCAGACCGTCGGCGCCCAGCAGTATCCGGAGGCGCCGGTTACGATCTCGCAGCCGGCGTACGACGCGGCGATCGACGGCGGACACGCGATCTACGCGACGACCGGGAGCGATCCGGTGACGATTGTCGTGCCGACGGGAACGGTGGCCTGCTGATCGGATCTGAGAGGTGCCACGGCAGCCGTAGCTTGCCGCAGTCAGTCGGATCGGAACGCATCGGCGAGATCCGCGGCGACGTCGGCGATAGCCTCGTGGGTACGGTCGACGTCGCGCATCGTCATGAACCCGTGGACCATCGCCTCGTAGTTCTCGTAGCGTGTGGCGACGCCGTCACGGACGAGCTGTTCGGCGTAGGCCTTCCCGCCGTCACGAAGGGGATCGAACCCCGCGGTGACGATCGTCGCCGGCGCGACGCCGGAGAGGTCGCCGGCGTTCGTCGGGTCGGCGTAGGGGTTTCGTTCGTGAACGTCGCTCTCGTAGTAGCAGTTCCGGAACCACTCCATATCTTCCGCCTCGAGCACGATCCCCGCGTGTTCTCGCATCGAGGGCTGATCGGGATCGATCCCGACGCTCGGATAGAGCAGCGCCTGGTGGGCGATCTCGGGACCGTCGCGCTCGGCGGCCATGAGCGCGGCGACGGCCGCGAGAGTTCCGCCGGCGGAGTCGCCCGCGACCGCGAGGCGTCCGGTGCCGGCGATGGCGTCCGGGTTGGCGGCCGCCCACTCGACGGCGGCGTAAGCGTCCTCGACGGCCGCGGGAAACGGGTGCTCGGGGGCGAGGCGGTAGTCGACCGAGAGCACGGCACAGCCGCTCTCCCGCGTGAGCTGGCGACACAGCCAGTCGTGCGTGGCGATACTCCCCAGCACGTACCCGCCGCCGTGGAAGAACGCGATCGTCGGGAACGGTCCGTCCGCCTCGGGCAGGTAGAGACGAGCGTCGAGGTCGCCAGCGCGTCCGGGAATCGTCCGGTCGACCGTTCGTCCCACCTGCGGCGGGTTTCGGTTCTCGACCCACATCGTCACGCGGGTGACGTATCGGAGGAGCTTCAGGCCGCGACGGCTGTGCGGTAGCGAAAACCGGTTCTGGCGCTCGAGCGCCGCCTTCGCCTGCGGATCGATCCGGTCGGCGTGCATAGCCGATCGTTCGTCGACTCGAGGGAAGGTGTTCCGATTCGGGCGTTCGTGCTGTGGTTGGTGACTTGTTAACCGGCTGTTATCTGCATGGTATCTATAGTAGCGAAAACTGAAACTCACATTATGAGACAATCAGTAGACTGTTCCCGACGCCAGGCGCTGGGGCTCTCCGGTGGAACGGCGATGGCCGCTCTCGCTGCCGGCTGTCTCGGTGGGGGAGAAACGAGCGACGAAAACGGGGACGTCGACGACGACTCCGGCGACGACGGCAACGAGAGTCGGACCGAGGCGCCCGATAGCGGTAGTGACGACGGAGAGGGCCCGATAGACGGAGGCAACGAGGACGAAGCCGAGACGTCGGAGCCGAACACCGACGACGAGGACGAAGACGATGGTTCCCGCGACGGAAGCGAGGCGTGGACCGACGTCGACGAGATCGTACTGAGCGCTACGACCGCCGGATGGAAAGGAGTCGAACCGGAGCCGATCGAGGGCGAGAAGAATCCGTCCATCGTACTCGAGGAGGGCCGAGAGTACGTCCTCAGCTGGAAAAACGAGGACGGCCAGCCCCACAACATCGAGATCTGGGACGAGAACGGCGAGCGCGTCGACGACTACGGGACCGAGCTGATGGAGACGGAGGGGTCGATCCAGTCGCTCGAGTTCGAGGCGTCCGCGGAGATGGCCGAGTACGTCTGCGAGATCCACGCCGGGTGGCAAAAGCGCGGGCGGATCGAGATCGAGCACCCCTAATCAGGTTCGAACGCGTGCGGTGCTCGAGACCGCGAGCCCTGACGGTGTCTGTGAGGCAAGGAATTTATATTCACAGATTCGAACTACTGAATAGTATCAGCCGTGATGGGAGGGCTTTCCGACACGGTCGACGTGCTGTACGTCGATGGAGCGGCGGACGCCACGGAAACAATCGCGAGTGCGCTCGAGGAAGCTGCCGACGGGCTCGCGGTCGAGACGGCGTCGAGCGTTGCGGCGACGATAGCGCGGCTTTCGACTGCGACCGTCGACTGCGTCGTCTCGGAGTACGAGCTGGTCGACGGGACCGGGATCGAGCTGCTGAACGCGGTTCGCGAGGAGTATCCGGCGCTCCCGTTCGTGTTGTTCACCGAGGATGGTAACGAGGCAATCGCCAGCGAGGCGATTTCGGCCGGCGTGACCGAGTACGTCAGGAAGGACGGTGGAGCGAGTCAGTACGTCACGCTGGCGAACCGGATCGAGGAGACGGTGACGGCGTCGACGGCGAGACGGTTCAAACGGGTTACGAGCCACGATCCGCTGGGAATCCTCGAGCGGATCGACGACGCGTTCCTCGCGCTCGACGACGACTGGCGGGTCGTGTACGTCAACGAACGGGCGAAAGCCGTCTTCGGAACGGCCGGGGAGGAACTGCTCGGCAACTCGCTGTGGGAAACCTTCGACGAGGCGACGGACACCCCGTTTTACGACCACTACCGGGAGGCGAAGGCTACCAACGAGCCCCGAACGATCGAGGAGTACTTCGAGCCGTGGGACCGGTGGTACAGAGAACACATCTACCCGTCGGAGAACGGACTCACCGTTCTCTTTCACGATATTACCGAACAGAAGCGACGGGAGCGACGCTACCGCGCGGTGTTCGAGAACACCTACCAGTTCACCGGGCTGTTAGAACCGGACGGCACGCTCGTCGAGGCGAACGAGACCGCACTCGAGTTCGGCGGGCTGGAGCGAGACGACGTCGTCGGGAAGAAGATGTGGGAGACGGCGTGGTTCCAGCACTCGGCGGACACCCGGGAACGAGCGCGGGACGCCGTCGAGCGGGCGGCAAACGGCGAGTTCGTTCGACACAAGCTTCCGGTACGGGGTGCCGATCGGGAGGCGATCATCGACTTCTCCATGCGACCGCTGACCGACGAACGGGGGACCGTGACGCTTCTCATCCCCGAGGGTCGGGACATCACCGAGCTGATGGAACGAGAGCAGGCGCTGCAACGACAGCGCGACCGACTCGACGAGTTCGCGGGCGTCGTGAGTCACGACCTCCGAAACCCGCTGAACGTCGCGACGGGACGGCTCGAGCTCGCTCGAGAGGAGTGCGACAGCGAGCACCTCGACGGGATCGAGACCGCCCTCGATCGGATCGATCGGATCACCGAGGACGTGCTCTGGCTGGCGCGCGAGGGACGCGATATCGGCTCCCGGGACGCCGTTCGGCTCCGCGACGCCGTCGACGCCGCCTGGGAGCTCGTCGCCGACGGAACCGACCGAGCGGAGCTTCGCTACGACGACGATCTCGCCTCGGCGACGGTCGAGGCCGACGGCGACCGGTTCCAGCAGCTCCTCGAGAACCTGCTCCGGAACGCCATCGACCACGGCGGCGAGGACGTGACCGTCACCGTCGGAACGACCGATCGGGGGTTCTACCTCGAGGACGACGGCCCGGGGATACCCGAAAGCCGGCGCGAGGACGTGTTCGCCGGCGGCTACTCGACGAGCGACGGCGGAACCGGGTTCGGGCTGCGGATCGTCGAGCGGATCGCCGACGCTCACGGCTGGGACGTTCGGCTCGGCGACGGTTCGGACGGCGCTCGATTCGACATCCTGTGTGACGTCGACGGCGTCCGCTCCGTCCGAAACTGAGTTCTCGGGTATGCTGGGCGTTCGACGTGGATTGTCGGTTCGCCTGCGCTGGCCCCCTCGAGTCGATCAAGAAACTTATGCCGACTGAACGATAACTATTAATAGGGACCGAGGGTCCTCGCGCGGGAACGCGACGGTTTTTGACACACCCCGTCTGTGCCACCGCGCGTCGAGATCCCCTCGGTCCCACCTATTTCGGACGGGGCGTTGAAACTATCGTCTGCACTCACTCCCTGAAAGGACCGTCCACGATCGGGAGTTCGCCGGAGCGTGACTCCGATCGCCGGACCGACGACCGACGCGACGGCCGAGCGGACCGCGTTCGCACCGCACAAAGCACTTATCTGCCGACTCGAGTGGCTGCGTACGATGACGTCCAATCGTACCGGAACGGGTACTCCGGTGACGCCTCCCGTGAGCCGCCGTCGGTATCTCGCCGTCGGCGCTACCGTCGGAACGGCAGCCGTTGCCGGCTGCTCGACCGCCGTGGATTTCCTCGCGGGGCTAGTTCTCGAGGACGTCAACGTGTTGAACGGCGGGGAGCAGGGTCTCGCCGGCTCGGTCGAGGTAACAGGTCCCGACGGCTCGCTCGTCCTCGAGGATCGGTTCGATCTCGCTCCGGGCGGCGACGACGCCGGCGAGGACGCACAGGCTACGTACGACGACGTGTTGACCGACTCGGGCGAGTACGCCGTGACGCTCGAACTCGACGACGAGGACGGGGACAAGGACGCACTCGGCGATGATGGGGACGAGGACACGCTCGACGACCGGGTACTCGAGGACTCCGTCGAGGTCGCCGAGCCGGACGACGAGCACGTGATCGTGTTTTTCGGAGCCGACGAAACGGACGATGCCGTCGCGATGACGGCGATCGAGAAGCTGAGCGAGCTCGAGGAGCGCGACGAGTTCTGAACCCGATTCGGAGTCACGTCGTTTTCAGCCTCGACGAAGTGAGAGACATGACCTCCCAGACGAGGCGTGCAGGGGTGAGCGAGCCGAAGGAATGTGGTTCGTACGAATACGCCGTTCCGGTAGCGTTTCGTTCCTGGAAATGACCCCATCCGTCGACGTGCGGGTTCGGTTCATGGTGCCATCCGAAATCGGCCGTCGCGTCGCTGTAGTGGAACGAGAACTCGGGAATGGCGTCGGCAGTCTCCCCTGCAAACCAGCGGACGGTGAACGTGGCGTCTTCGCTGTCGCGCCCCCATCGTTTCGTTTCCAGCCGTGCGACAACCCGTGTAAACTCGCCCGCTGGAAACCCCCGCACCTCGGTGACTATCGGGTGGCGTTCGAGCTCTTGCTGGATGGCGCGAAGCGCCCGGTGAGATGCCGCCGCCGAGTCGTACGTGTCACCCATCTCTACGCCGATGCGCGGAAGTCTTGGCTGTACGTCCGGTAGTTCTCGATCGCGTCCTCGACGATAGTGAGCCGGTATGCCACGAGTTCCCAGTCGCTTGCAGTCGTCCGAATCTCCCGCGTCTGTTCGGCGGTTTCCGTGTCCGCAGCGCGGTCACGGAGGTCGACAGGCGAGTCGACGCCGTACTCCTCGCGCCACCCCTCGATCTCGGATTGGAGGTCAGCTTTCAGCTGTACGAGTTCGTCGTGATCGTATCGGTCCAGCAGCTCTCGGAGCGTCTGCATCCGCGTGTGGAGCGGGTCGGGCATATAGTGCGTCGTTCCCGCTCGTTCGCTTTTCAGTAGCACGTTCAGATCGACGAGTCGCTCGAGATGATCTCGAGCTGTGTTCTCCGCGACTGCTGCCTCGTCCGCGATAACCGACGCCGAACGGGGCTGCGAGACTGTGCTGGCGATCGATTGGACGCGATCGAACGCACTCGTGTGCTCCTTCCACGCTTCGATACCGGGACCCGGATCGGACATGCTCCCTCCTACGATCGATACCTCAATAAAGCTTCTTGGAAGTCAAATAATTAGATCGCGTTCACTGACTTGCTATGCCGACGTCGAGGCGCCCCGAACGAGCGCTCAGAGCAACCGATCGGCGATAATGCGTTTCTGGATCTCGTTCGTCCCCTCGAAGATCTTCGTGAGGCGGGCGTCCCGCCAGTATCGCTCCGCGTCGAACTCCGTCGTATAGCCGTAGCCGCCGTGGACCTGGATCCCGTCGCTGGTGACCTCCTCGGCGACCTCGGTGGCGAACAGCTTCGCCATCGCGGCCTGGGCGTCGGCGCGCTCGCCCTGATCGACCGCTTGCGCGACGAGCAGCGTCAGCGCCCTCGCGGCCTCGGTCCGGGTCGCCATCTCGGCGAGCTTGAATCGGAGCGCCTGAAACTCCGCGATCGGCTGGTCGAACTGCTCGCGCTCTTTGGCGTAGGATACGGCGTCCTCGAGGGCGCCGCGAGCGAGGCCGACGGCCCGCGCGGCGGTGTGGACGCGGCCCTCCTCGAAGAACTCCATGATTTGGTAGAACCCCTGACCCTCCTCGCGGCCGACGAGCTTGTCCTCGCCGACTCGCACGTCGTCGAAGTTCACGGTCCACGTGTCCCAGCCGTGGTAGCCGATCTTGTCGATCGGCTGCCCGCTCAACCCGTCTCGGTCGAAGGTACCGGCGGGTTTCTCGACGATGAACCCCGAGATTCCGGCGTGGGCCGGGTCGGCGTCGGGATCGGTAACGGCGTACGTGAGGATGAAGTCGGAGCCCTTCGCGAACGTGGTCCACATCTTCTGGCCGTTCAGGACGTACTCGTCGCCGTCCTTCTCGGCGCGGGTGCGCATGTTCGCGACGTCGGAGCCGGCGTCCGACTCGGAGATCGCGATGCTCTTGAGCAGGTCGCCGCGGGCCATCTTCGGGAGGTATCGCTCCTTCTGGGCCTCGGTCGCCCCGGCGAGGCTCTGCCCGCGGGCGATGATGCTCCCGACGCTGAGCCAGCCGCGGGACAGCTCCTCCGCGAGAACGGCGTAGGCCTTCAGGTCCAGGCCGAGCCCGTCGTACTCCTCGTCGATGAGGATCCCGAAAAATCCCATCTCGCCGAGCTGGCGGACGAGGTCGTCGGACATGCGTTCGCCGTCGGGGTCGCGCTCGCGGGCCTCGGGACGGACCTCGTTTTCGACGAACGTTCGGGTCTCGTCCCGGAGCATCCGGTGTTCGGTGCTGAGCACGCTGTCGGCGATGGTGGTCTCGAACGCGTTCACGCCCTCCCGTTGCGGGCGGGCGGACGTAGTTCTGTGCCACACCGGATGCAGCGGGATCGCCAGCGTTCCGACACGGCGCTCGAGGGGCCGCTCTCAGCGAGGGGCGTCGTTCGCCTCCTCGTCGTCCTCGCCCGCCTTGAGCTGGGTCGTACACCAGTGGCAGAACTCGAGGTCGGGATCCAGCTCCTTCCCGCAGTGTGGACAGGAGGGGGCGGCGTCCTCGTCCGCGGAGGGGGCGGTCGGCTCGCCGTGAGCGGACGACTCGCTCCCGGCGGCTGGCCGCCGGGCGATCAGGTACGCGTCCACGACGCTGAGCGCGACGATGGCGTACATCGGCCACACGGCGAGCAGTGCGTCGGTGTCCGGGTTCCCGCCGGCGAGGGTCTCGAAGGCCGCCTGGTCGACGAGGAGGAACGTGACGAGCACCGATGCGGCGAGCCAGCCGACGGCGCGACGCAGCCGCCAGAGGTAGAGGTGGCCCAGCCCGGTGACGAGTGCTGCGAGGAGCGCTGCGAGCCACGGTCGCTTCCGGGACGTCGACTGGGACATGTCCTGACTAGACGGTCAGTAAGGATAAGTGCTCTCCCTTCGGTTCGATCCGCGCCGACGGCGGTCGGATCGAGGACGCCGTCGCGGCCGAATCGACTACACGCCGGTCCTGAAGCGATCGGCGTCGAGAGCGATGGAGTCGTCTATTTCGATCCGCTCGGACGTCTCGGATACTGCGGTTCCGCGATAACCCTCGAGCGAGGATGTCTACGGACGTTCTCGAACGGACACCCCACCGTTTCCGAAGCCTCGAGCCGTTGAGACGGTTTGGATGTCGTACAATCGGGACGGTTCGAGTGTCACGCTCCCGGAGTGGGATCGCCGAGTGGAGACCCAGCGAGATCGACGGATGAGGACCCGGTTGGCTCGAGGCGAGTGCGGAAGCCGTCGGACGAATCTCGTCGCAGTCGGTGGGGAGGCGAGTTGTTCGTGCGAGGTTTGGCGTAAACCTCGTTTTGCGCCGTAACGATTCCGCGCGGAGCGCGGACTCGCGAGGCCGAAAGGGGGAGTCTGAACGGTGCCCGTGTCGACCACTCCGGGCGAGACTGCTCGCGGCGGCGTCGAGACGGAAGAGTCTACTGCAGCGTCGAACTCGAGGAACGAACCCCGTCGGGACACGCTTTGCGGTCCGACGACGACGGGAGCTCCGACGACGGGAGCTCCGACGGCTCGAGGAGTGGCCCGGGGCTGAGACCGGAAGTTTGTTTAAAATCACTCCCTGCAGGAAAACACTACTCCTACTCGCGTTTCTTAGTGACTCCGATCTCGAGGGGTAACCATGGAACGACCGGCGACTCGACGACAGTATCTGGCAGTGCTCGGCAGTGGAGTAGCGGTCGGCCTGGCAGGCTGTGCCGACGACGATGACGACGAAGAGACGGACGACGCGGCCGAGGACAACGGTGCCGACGAGAACGGCGAGGACGACGGCGACCTCGGTGACGACGAGAACGGCGACGCGGACGAAGACGAGGATGCCGAAGCGGAGTACGACGACGACGAGGACGTCACCCTGTCGGGCGACGAGGAGGAGGACGGCGATATTTCGACCAGCGGGGACGTCACCCTCGAAGATGACGCGGAAGTCGAGGGCGACGTCGATGCCGGCGGCGACGTGACGATGAGCGACGACGCGGAGGTCGAGGGCGACGTAACCGCGGAGGGCGACATTACGCTCAGCGACGACGCCGAAATCGACGGCGACGCGACCGGGGCGACCGTCGAGGTCAGCGGCGACGCCGAGGTCGACGGCGAGATCGAGGAGAACGACTGACGGTCCGAGCGGGGTTTTCCTGTTCTCAGGGTTCGCGCCCGTTCGGAGCGGCTGCTGGCTACTCGCCCCGCAAAAAATAGAAAGGGCAGATGGACGCATCTCGTAGTTCCAGAAAAGTGTCACTCGGGCCGGAACCGTCTCCCGTACTGGACGCCAACACCGGCCATGACCACGGCAGGGATGTTACCGACGGCAACGCGGATGGGACGGGTCTCGCTCCGAGTGAGCGACCTCGAGCGAGTCGCTCGCTTCTACGAGGACGTGCTCGGACTCGAGGCCAGAGCGGTCGGCGACGATCGGACGGTGCTCGCCGCGGGCGGGACCCCGCTCGTCGTGCTCCGGGAGGAGTCGACGGCGCGGCCGCGACGGGACGACGAGACGGGATTGTTTCACACGGCGTTGCTCGTCCCGTCTCGAGCGGCGCTGGGCGACGCCCTCGAGCGGATCGAACGGCGCTGGCGGCTCGAGGGGACGGCGGATCACGTCGTGAGCGAGGCGCTGTACCTCTCCGATCCGGAGGGCAACGGGATCGAGGTCTACCGCGATCGACCGCGCGAGGAGTGGCCCGTCGCCGACGACGGCACGGTCGGCATCGGCACGGAACCGCTCGACGTCGAGGGCGTTCGGAGCGCGGGACGGGGTCGGGGCGGGGTTCCGGACGGGACGACCGTCGGGCACGTCCACCTCGAGGTGTCGTCGCTTCCCGACGCGCGGGAGTTCTACGTCGACGCCGTCGGCTTCGGGTGTAAACACCGGGTCGACGGTGCGCTGTTCGTCGCCGCCGGCGGCTACCACCACCACCTGGGGCTGAACGTCTGGCGGCGTCGGTCGGCACCGCCGCAGGGACGCGGGCTCGAGCGCGTCGAGGTCGTCGTTCCGGACGAGGACGGGCTCGCCGCGCTTCGAACGCGGCTCGAGGAGGCGGGACACGCGACCTCGAGCGCGCGGGACGACGGCGCGTTCGAGACGACGGATCCCGACGGGATCGAGCTTCGGTTCCGCCGGGACGACCCCAGCTGATCGCCCGTGTGGACTGCGAGTGCCCGTCGCGGCAGAACGGTACGGCGCCGAAGCCGAGAGGGGCGCTCACGCGAGGCCGCGTGTCGCCGTCCCCGTCGATCGATTCCGCGCTCGTTCGTCGGAGATGTGAACTCGTCAGGAACGGATACTCTCCGGGATCGGCTAGTAGATAGCTATTACCGGGAGTTTTATCAGCTCCTAACTCGACAAGCTATCAACAAGAATGCGAGGCGAGCAAACGAACGACGTGCTACACGCGTTACGCGACGGACGGCGTCGGGCCGTCCTGCGGCTCCTCCGAAACCGAACCGAGCCGATCTCCGAGGAGGAGGTAGCCATCCATCTCGCCGCCGCGGACGCGGAGAAGCGACTGCTCGACGTCACCGAGGGTGAGCTGGCGGAGTGGCGCGTCTCCCTCCAGCAGACTCACCTTCCGGTACTCGAGGAGGCGGGACTGATCGACTGGGGCGGGGAGACGAACGCCGTCGCGGTCTCGACGCACCCGGCGCTGCAGAGCCCGACGCTCGAGCGCATCCTCGAGACGGACCGAGTCGACTGGGACGAGATCCTCGGGGCACTCGTTCACCGCCGACGGCGCATCGCTCTGTCGGTGCTTGCCGACTACGACACGGCGCTGTCCCGGGTCGCCCTCGCTCGCGCGGTCGTCGAGCGGGAACCCGGTACCGAAACGGTCGAGACCGCCGACGCCGATCCGGTCGAGAACTGCTGTGCGGCCCTCCATCACGTCCACCTTCCGAAGCTCGCGGCGGCCGGCCTCGCCTCGTACGACGCTCGGAGCGGCGCCGTCAGCTACTGCGGCCATCCCCTCATCGAGGACACCGAGTGGTTCGACCTACACCTTCCCGAGGCGCCGCGAGCGGTCCTCTCGGTCGCCGAGCCCTCACAGGACATCTGGCGACTCGACGGGCGCGCGAACGTGATCGAGCACTGCCGCGCGCTCTGTGAGTACGCCGACGACGAGCTGTTCCTGCTGTACACCGACGAGGACCTCATCGAGGCGGCGTGTCTCCGGTGTCTGCAGGACGCCGTCGACCGCGGCGTCGACGTCTACGTCGGCACGCAGACCCCGGCGATCCGAGATCGGGTCCGCGAGCAGGTACCCGGCGTCACGCTGTGGGAACCCCAGCGCGACTGGATGAACATCTCGCCCGAGCGCGAGAAGGTCGGCCGACTGCTCTTCGCCGACCGGGAAGCGATCATGCTCGGCACGCTCAGCAAACACAACGACCACGGGATTCAGAACGAGACCGCGATCACGGGTGCCGGCGAGGACAACGCCCTCGTCATGCTGGTCCGCGAGCTGCTGGGTTCGCGCCTGGATCACCTCGACGAACAGAGCGCGGACTTCCTCGAGGAGATCCCCTTCTGATGAGCGACACCGATCGGCCCCCCTCGGCGGCGGCACACGAGTACCGGTTGGCCCCCGACGAATCTCCGAGCCGCGGCGTCTGGTCGGTCGTCGCCGTACTGGAGGACTGCCCGCCGCCGGAGCTCCCGTCGCTTGCGGAAACGATCGATCCGGAGGCCTTAGACGCCGCGTTCACCGGCAAGACTGCGACCGACCACGTCTCCTTCGAGTACGCCGGCTACACGATCACGGTAACGAGCGACGCCGTTCGGGTCCGCGCGCTCGAGTGCGACGGCGACGGCGGCGACAAGTGCGACGGCGGGTGACGGTCGGCGGGTCGCGTTCGCTCGTCGGGGTGAGGAGGCTCGAGGGCCACCTTCGTCTCGACCGGGACGGCGGGTCACTCGGGAACGAGCGACGGCGACCGTTCCGCTCGAGCGGTCTCGAGCGACGGTGAGATGGGTGAGAGACTGGTCGACGGCATAGGTAAGGGACTGGTCGACGGCGTCGCCGCGGGGCGTCCGCTCGCAGCGTCGGGTGCTCGAGAACCAGCCTCATACAGTCGGACGCTACCGGCACCGCTCGTCGTTCCCGTTTGTCGGCCAGGAAGAGCCCGCGTGGCTGTCGTTTCGTCGATGCGATGAGAGTCGAGTGACGTGACTCTGCCGTCGGTATCGAGTGCGTCGCGTTCAGCTCAGCGGAGGAAGCGGCTGTACAGGCGCTCGAGCGTCCTCGCGAACGAGGTCGTCGGCGTTCCGGGGAGGTGAAGCGGGGGTTCGGCGGCGTCGACCGGCACGTCCGTCACGGCTTCTCTGGGTTCGGCGTCGTTCATACACTTGTTTGGGTCCGGGGCTATTTACATATTCGCAATAATAGTTGGTGGAAACCGAAACAAACAATCGTTATTGTGAAAGTGTATCGGGGTAGTGCATACCGAGGGCGGCAGCCGGTCTGGAGGGCCGATCGGTCTGGAGGGCGGACGATATCGCTCGGTAGTGGCTGAAGGAGCGAGCCGTGAGAACGGCGGTAGGACGGCCGTGTGTCCTACTGCGGATTGTACTCGAACTGTCGGTCGGGGTTCGAATCCGCGTTCTCCACCGGGGTGATCGAGACGGTCCCCGTCCCGTCGACGGTGACCGTGTAGTCGCCGTAGGCGAACGAGACGACGCCGGTGAAGTCGGTACGCTCGTCCGGTCGCGGGTGAACCAGGGACTCGAGGGCGTCGACGTCGATCACCGCGTGCAACGGCGGATCCAGTGCAGTCGCATCGACACCCTCGCGGGCGGCGATCCGTCGCGCGATCTCGACGCCGAGTTCTGCAGGGGCCATACCGGTTCCCACCCCGACCGAACACTTGAACTTCAGTCAGACATGCTCGCGATGAGAACGGTGGGACCGATGCGCGAGCTCGCGTGCTCGTTCGCGCCGGATCGCCCGCGGCCGGGCTACGACCGCGTTCGGTTCGCGAGCGGGGCGTCGACCGCGGCGTCCTCGAGCCCGCCGAGCCCGTACAGGTCGACGACGCTGAGGACGAGCACGGCCAGCGGGAACGCGACGTCCGCGAAGCCGGCGTGCTCGAGGCGAAGCGCGGTGAGGAGGAACGGCTCCGCGGCCGTGCGCTCGACGAGTATCGCGCCCGTGCTGAGGAACGCGAGGGCGGCGACACACAGCACGGCCCAGACGAGTCCGCGCCGCCAGTGGCCCGCGTAGAGGTGTCCCGCACCGGGCATCACGACGGCGAGTGCGTACGCCGGCCAGGTTCGGTTTCGGGTCGCGACGTCCGTTCCCCGCGACAGCAGCGTCCGGGGTCGCGTCGACGGCATCGGGTCACCGCCTCCGCGTACCGGGTCGCGGGCGGTCGCGGCTGGTCGGTTCGGGCGGTCGCGTGGAGGGTGTCATACCGTTTCCATCACGCGCGACGCTCATCAATCTCAGTCAGACGCCCGTGTGACACGTCGTGGCTCTCCCTCGCGGAAACCGGGACGAGTACCCTCGAGCGCTCGAGACAACGGTTGCGTCGGCGGCGTCCGACTCCTCGGCGGACGGGGCTGCGTGGTACCCCCAAAGATATACCACTCGTTCGCAACGTGTGACACTATGGTCAAATCGACGGTCCGGTTCCCCGAGGAGGTCCTCGAGATCGTCCAGCAGCACATCGACGAGGGGGCGTTCGCGAACAAATCGGAGTTCCAGCGCTTCGCCGTGGAGTACCTGCTGACCCATCTCGAAGACGAGTACGACCCGCTCTTGGAGGAGTTCGACGAGATCAGGGGGGAGGCGCTCGGTCCGACCGTCCCCGAGGCAACCGAGTACATCGACGAGGCCGACTCGTCGGACTTCCTGCGAACGGCGGGTCGCGTCCGACAGTGTGCGGTCCGGGGCGACCTCGAGACGGCGCGGGAGTTGATCGATACGCGGTACCCGCCCTCGAGTCCGAAGGCGATGTTGCTGGACCTGATCGTCGAGGGAGCGACGCCGAACCGGGTTCGCGGCGAGTGAGACGAGACGCGCCGTTGCAGTCGGTGGGGTACCGTCGACGCCGTCAGTCCGACGAGCTACCCGGTCGGTGAAGCCCGACACTGGGTCTAACTCGGTACAGTGTGTCGTCTCCTCGGGTCCAGTTCGATCGTTTCCCGGCATCGTTCTCGTCGCTCTCAGATCCGATCGATTCCGCGATACCGTTCTCGTTGTTCTGACCTCGTCCCCCTCCTCCGGAGCGTGTTGTCTCGGACTCTGCTCCCGTCTCGGCCACTCTCGAGTAGTGACATGCAATAGAAACGTTTTACTTGACAGGCGTTTCACACGTCGTATGCCACAGACCGTCATCGTCAACGGGGAGGAGATTCTGGTGGGGGAGAACACGACGATCACGGTACTGCGGAAAGCGGCGGGAATCTCCGAGGAGACGATCGCCTTCTACCAGACCGACAACGACGTCGTCCGCCTCCTCCAGGATGACGACGTCATCACCGAGCAGGTTCCCGAGGGCGCGACCATCGAGTTCCATCCGGGACAGATCGGGCTCAGATCCGAGGACCACTCGAACGATACTCGCCTCTGACACGAGTCGGCGGCAGGATCGGCGTCGAGGATCTCCCGTGCTCGAGCGGCTAGTTATCGCCGAATCCCGTGGTTCGACGCCGGTTCGAAAGGAGCGCGTTTCGAGGCCCACGGCGTGATCGACCCACAGTGACGGGCTCGAGTGGAGGGGTTCGTGAACGAACCGTACAGCCGGAGACGCTCGAGAGCGAGCCGTCGCCGAGGTCCGTCAGGAGGTTGTTGGCAGTCTAACGACAGTGCGTATCGACCTCCCGTTCTCCGCTTTCGTGGGTAAGCGCGGTGTCCGGGCCCGCGCCCCTACGGGTGGAGGAGCGGGACCGGCGACCGATTCGGGTGTCAGACATCGGAAATAGTAGGTTATATTGAAATATATCTTATCCAGTTATTTTTGCAGTGTACCAACAAATCGATAGACGAAATATAACTATGATGCAGCACTGATCAATTAAAGCAGTAATTATTTACCGGTTGTGCAGAAAATGGGCACCGAGAGAAAGTGTACAGCGGCATACAGAACCGACCTCCACGTATCCGGCTCGCGTTCCGATCGGGTCTCGGGGTCGAGAGCCGCTTTATCGCCGTCGACGGTCTCACGAAACCGCGGTACGGCCAGCCAACTGTCTCGAAGCGATCGTTCCGACACCCGGCAGCCGACGCAGAGCACATCTCGTTCACCCAATGATCACCCCACAACAGCACTCACCGATAGCGTCCCCAGAAGCACAGCTCGGTCTCGGACTGATTCCCGACGACGGTCGGGTCTCGCTCCGGACCGTCTCCCGAGCACGTGCCAGCAACTACGCCGTCTTCGTCCTCGACACGGGCCTCGAGGCCGACCTCGTTTCCTCCCTCGAGGAGCTGGGGGCCACCGTCCTCGAGTCCCCCGACGACGGCGAGAGTCGGCGGTCGAAGCTGGCTTCGGCCGCCGAGACCGACGGCTGTGACGGACTCGTCGTCACGGGAAGCGGCGACCGGGTCGACCTCGACGCGAGCCGCCATCGGAGCATCGCGTCGTCGTCGTTCAGCACCGAGGCCGTCACCACGGCGTCTTCGGCCGACTCCGACCGTCTGATCGGAATTCCGGCGTACAACGAAGGGGCCAGTATCGAAGCTATCGTCGATCAGGCAGCCGAGTTCGCCGCCGAGGTCGTCGTCGTCGACGACGGGAGCAGCGACGACACCGTCGAGGTCGTCGACGAAACCGACGCGACGCTGCTCGAGCACGACCACAACCAGGGGAAGGGGTCGGCGTTGCGGACGCTGTTCGAGTACGTCCGAACGACCGACTGCGACTCGCTCGTGATCCTCGACGGCGACGGCCAACACCTCCCGGAGGAGATCCCGACGGTCGCCGAACCCGTCGAGGAGGCCGGCGCCGACATGGTCATCGGCAGCCGATACCTCGAGGCCGACGAGGACGAGACGCCGAGGTACCGACGCGTCGGCCAGCAGGTGCTCGACTACCTCACGTTCGGCTCGAGCGGGACGAAGCTCTCGGACACCCAGAGCGGCTTTCGCGCGTTCTCGCGGGACGCCGTCGAGACGCTCTCGATCGAAACGACCGGGATGGGCGTCGAGAGCGAGCTCATCATGGACGCCCAGGACGCCGACCTCGAGATCACCGAGCGTCCGATCGACGTCCGGTACGAGGACGTCGACGGGCAGACGCTGAACCCGGTCCACCACGGCCTCAGCGTCGCGCTGTTTCTCGCCAGATCGATGCCCAAGCGTCGACCGGCGCTGTTCTACGGGGCGCTCGGCGCGGCGGTGGTGAGCGTCGCGGCGGTTTCCCGTTGGGTCGTCCGGGCGGCGTCCTCGAGCGAGTAACGCGTCCGTTTCTCGGCTCGGTCGGGCTCGTCGAACTCTCGGACTCGTCGTGCCGGTTCGCTCGCCGTTCTGCTGTGGATGTGCCCTCGAGGGACTCAGTGGATCTCGAGGACCTCGAGGTCGAACTCGAGGGTCTCGCCCGCTAGCTCGTGGTTGAAGTCGATGCGGACGATCTCCGGATCGATGTGCGTGACCTCGCCGACGCTGCCGTCTTTGGTCTCGATTCGGGTTCCCATCTCGAGGGAGCGCCCCTCCGACTCGAGCATCCGGTCGAACTCGACGGTGTTGTGTTCGATAACCCGGTCGTCGCGTCGCTCGCCGTAGGCCTTCTCCGGCGGGATCGTGACCGTCTTTTCCTCGCCCTCGTCCATCCCGACGAGCGCGTCGGTGACCCCCTCGATGAGCTCGCTATCGCCGACCGCGAAGGTCAGCGGCTCGAACTCGCGGTCGGGGAGGTGCTCGACCAGCCCCGTCTCCTCGGCGACCTGTTCGTCCGTCGTATCGAACACGGGGCCGTCGGCGAACCGGGCCGTGTACTCGATAGTGACCGAGTCGCCGGCTTCGATCGACATGGGTAATCGTCGGCGTTGGGGCGGATAAAGGGCTCGACGCCGAGTCGATCGCGGTCGGCGAGTGCGAGTGATGGGCTCAAGGCTCGAGAGAAGTGATGCTCGAGGTGGAAGGAGAGTGCTCGAGGTAGCTGGTGGTAGCTCGAAGTGGATAGCGGAGACTCGAGGGAGAGTCGATACCCCGAAACTCCCGCCCGTGGTGGTCGGTCGGGTCGTCGTCGCGATGTCTCCGGGTCGACTCTCGAGGTCGGCTGTCGGCCTCGAGGAACGTCTCGAGACAGTACGGGGACGAGAACGGATCCGATCGTCCCGTTCCGACTCGTCGGCTACCCCTCCCAGAAGGCCCGCTGTCGATCTTCGATCTCCTCGAGGATCCTCGAGAGGACGTCTCGCCAGTCCACTGGATGAGACGCGTCATCACCAGGCGTCGGTGCGTTCGGTCCAGGGTGGACGTGGTCGCGGGCCTTGTGATCGGACGGATGGCGATCCCACCGATGATCGAACGTTCCGTCGGTATGATCTTCGTGGTAGTGAAGCGAGAAATCTCCGTTTTCGAACCAGACGATCTCCAGACGAGCCGCCCGAACGCTGTTCGGATAGAATCGCTGCTCGTAGCGACAGACGAGCCGATCGGGCGCGAAATCGGGTCGTTTGTCTATCCGTGCGAACCGCTCGTCGGTCGAAAGCCGCTTCTCGATGAGCTCGAGTCGGTCGAAATCGATCGGCGCGCCGTCGACCGAGTCGGGCGCGGTCGCTTCGTCCTCGCCGGTCATACCGCGGGCCGCTGGTCGGCAGCGTCGCCGGACTCGCTCGTCAGCGCTCGCTCGAGAAGCGCGATCCGGCGACGAGCCGTCTTCCAGTCGGTGACCCGCTCCCAGACGTCATCGACCGACTGTCCCGTTTCGGACGCGTGGTCCGTGATCGAGATCTCGTCGGGCGACGTTCCGTCGAACGCCTCGGCGATCCCTTCGGCACGCTCCGTTTCCGCCTGCAGAAACTCGAGGAGCTCTTCGCTCGAGTACTCGTCCCGAAGGTGCTGTACGCGTCGCCAGTTCAGGTACGCCTGGTTGCGCTCGTACGTCGCGGGCGACTCGGTAACCCGCGTGACGATTCCCATTCGGCCGAACCACTCGAGATACTCCCTGGCCGCGTCGACCCCGTGACCAGCCCGCTCCGCCACCTCTCCGGCCGTGGCCGGGGTCTCGAGTCCGAGCACCGCGTCAAAGAAGTCGTCTCGCGTTCGATCCCCGCGGACGAGTTCGTCGGGGGACGTCAGGGCGTCGAACGTCGGTGGTTCGGCATCCGTCTGCCGTTCGGGATGGGGGTCCTTCATACTCCTCCTCTCGGTCTTGAGCGGAATAACTCTTTCCAGGACGGATTATTCCGTCGCTGGTCGACGCGGGCTGCTTCGAGACGGAGTTGGATCGGTGATACCGCTCTGTCAGGCGATTCTCCGACCCTCCGTATCCGCTTTCGAGGGGAGCCTCGAGCACGACCGACAGCGGTATCGTCGCTTCGTCTTCGGTCGCGTCGTTCGCTCGGCGTCGTCTGGCGCTCGAGACGGGCCGTGCTGCGGGTCTCGGCGGGAGCGGACACCTCCTCCGTGCTTCGCTGCCCGGTCGCTCGAGTTCGTCTCGATGCTCGAGGTCGAGTCGAACTCGGAGTGCCGTCCACTGCCACGGGACGGTACTTGGAGGGACGGATCCGAGACCGGAACGGACGAAACCGTCTCTCGGCCCGCGTCCCCGATTCTCACAACCTTTGACGAAACATGTAGGCTTTAGTGTACGCCTCGAGACGGTACGACCGGGCGACCTGGGTTCGGCAGGCAGAAGCGGTCGTTTGGAAACGTGTCATAGATCGCCGTTACCGACTGTCCGTTTCGCTGTCGATTCTGGGTTGCCTCCTGTCACGTGGTCGCGGCGTATCGAAGGGTCGGGGTCGGTATCGAAACCAGGCCAGTAGCAACCGTCTCGAGCCGTCGTTCGGCGACCGAGGCGAGCGGAGAGCTGTCGGCGGTCGAACGCCGAACGGAGATCGGACCGTCATCGAAGTGGCCGAAACTCACTCGAACCACTGGGTGTACTCGTCACAGCGCTCGCACGTCGCGTGGACCACCCACTCCTGGCCGCGATCGTGGTCGGTCGGCGGGACGCGAGCGAGGTTCAGCTCCGTCGCGCCACAGTCGGGACACTGGGCGGGGATGGCCTCGTTCATTTCCCGTTCGTTCCTCGGGGACCCTTGTAACAGGATGGCATGATTCCGGACGGTGAGAACGAGCGCGGAGTCGGCCTCGAGCGCTCGAGTTCGAACCGTTCCGGGAAAAACGGGGGTGTGAAACCGAGCCATCGAGTCTCGCTTCGGGTCCCGCTCAGCCGGGTGTAGGGGAGTCGGGCCCCGTCGGCGCGTCGTTCTCGCTTGGATCCTCGCGGTTGAGGATCGCCTCTCGGACTCGGTCGAACGCCGATTTGTCCGTGTGGATGGGTGGGAGTGTCATACTGCGTTTCCATGCTAGATAGTATCACGCTTAGGTCTGGTGGTGATGGTCACCGCTCCGAGGAGCGCCCGCCGCACGCTGCAGCAGGTGTCGACACACAGGGGTCGTGGAGTCCCTCGGGGAATCCGGTTCGGTGCCACCTGAACCTCGAGAACGGTTCGGCTCGTCGATCCAGACCGGGAGTCCGTCGCAGCCGCGGATCGGCCCGTTCTGCGAACCGCTGTACTCGTCGTGGTTCGGACACGGACACACGTAGTTCCGCTGGAGACGAGCGGAAGCGAGGAGTTCGCCGATGCCACCGTCCCTTCGAGCGCCTGGTTGCGGACACGACCCCTCCGAGACGAACCGACACGGCCGACTGGTCGGCGCTGTGGTGGCGGACCTGATCGCGAGCTGGATCGTCTCGCTGACGGGTCCCACGTGATTTGGAGCGGGCCTTTTGGCCGCGTTGTCCCCAGGACGGGTATGGACACCCACGAGGCGTTCGCCATCCTGGCTGACACGGACCGCCAGCACATCGTCACGGAGCTGCTCGAGAACGATGGCCGCTCCACGGTGGGCATCCTGGCCGACCAGCTCGCCGCTCGCCGGCGAAACCACGCCGACGAACTCGAGCGCGAGCGCGCCGAGCTTCGGCTGCTCCACAACCACCTCCCGCGGCTGGCCGACCACGGCGTCCTCGCGTACGACCGCGCGAGCGGCGAGGTCGTCCTGAAGGAGGTCTCCGACCTCGAGCCGTATCTGACCGACCCGACGCGAAAGCGGACGATCCCGCTCGATTCGTAGGCGACGAGTTCGGGTGCGGCGATCGAGATGTGCCGTGGGTCGCGAGGGGCTGGGGCCCCTCCTCGAGCTATCACGTCGCATCCGGCTCTACCGGTGCACAGGGCTTTGTAGCTCAGCGTCGTTCGGGGCGACCACCGTGATGGATTCCAGCTGGGTCACGCGCCCGGTACTCCGCGTCCGGAGCGCGTTCCGGGTGGCGTTCACCGAGGATCACCCACCGCAGTGGATCGCGAGCAGCTTCGCCCTCGGGATCTTCGTCACGGCGCTTCCGACCCTCGGCGCCGGGCTGCCGGTGCTCGCGTGGGCCAGCCAGCGGTTCGTCTGGGCCAACAAGGTCGCGTTCGTCGCCGCCGTCGCCTACCGGACCGCACACGCCGTTCGTCGGAACCGGTCGTGACGCTCGACGCGTATCGGAGCCGCGAGCAGGGGGCCGACGATCGCCTCGAGTCGGTCGCCAGCGACCTGGGCTGCGAACCCAAACGCGACCGCCGACGCAGCCGGCGCTTCCCCGCTCGAGTCGACTCCCACGACCCGCTCGAGGGGGCGGTTCGTTCGAAAGGCGGGGCGTAGCTGGCCGCGCTGGTAGGTGGTCTCGAGGAGAGAGAAGTGGTTGGGGAGTGGGACACTCCGAAAGCTCTCTTCAGTCCCGCTCGCGGCGGACCGATCGGGACGCGGTCGATAGCGGCTGCGAAAACGCGTCGATCTCGTGGCAGTCGAACGTCGTGAGTCGGTCTCGAGGGTGGGTTACCAGGTCAGCCCTTCGTAGGTGAGGCCGTCGCGTCGCTGAATGATTCTGCGTCCGTCGACGACGACGGGGTCGGCCATCGCGTCGAACGCCTCGTCGAGGGCGGCGAACTCGTCCCAGTCGGTGACGACGACGGCGCCGTCGGCGCCCTCGAGGGCGTCGGCCGCCGAGGCGGCGTACTCGAGCTCGGGGAACCGCTCGCGCATGTTGTCGGCGGCGACGGGGTCGTAGGCGACGACCTCGGCGCCGCGCTGCTGGAGTTTTTCGATAGTCGGGATGGCCCGCGAGTTCCGGATGTCGTCGGTCTGTGGTTTGAACGCAAGGCCGAGAACGGCGATGCGGGCGTCGGCGAGGTCGACGTGGTCCTCGAGGAGGGCGAGCAGGCGATCGGGCTGTTGGTCGTTGACCTCGACGGTCGCCTCGAGGAGCGCGGGGTCGTAGTCCGCGTCTCGGGCGGCCGCGATGATCGCGTTGACGTCCTTCGGGAAACAGGAGCCGCCCCAGCCGACGCCGCTGCGAAGGAACTGCTCGGAGATGCGGTCGTCGAGGCCGACGGCGTCCATCACCTCGTAGGCGTCGAGCCCGAACTCCTTGCAGATGTTTCCGAGGTCGTTGACGAGGCTGATCTTCGAGGCGAGGAAGGCGTTGTTGGCGTACTTGATCATCGACGCCGTCGCGGGATCGGTCTCGACGATATCGGCCTCGTGTTCCTCGAGCAGCGGGGCGAACACCTCGTGGAGTCGTTCCGTCGCCCACTCGGAGTTGGTTCCGTAGACGACCTTGTCCGGGTGCATGAAGTCCTCGACGGCGGTCCCCTCGCGGAGGAACTCGGGGTTCATCCCGACCTCGACGTTGGGGTTGTCGCTGGCGCCTCGCTTGATCGCCGGCTCGAGGGTTCGTTCGATACTCGTCGGCGTGACGGTGCTCTTGATCACGACGAGGTGACGCTCGGACTTATCGGCGAGGGCCTCGCCCGTGGCCTCGGCGGCCGCTTCTAACGCTGTGAGGTCGATGCTGCCGTCCTCGTTCGAGGGGGTGCCGATCGCGAGGAACGTAACGTCGGATTCGGGCACCGCGTCGTAGGACGTGGTGGCCTCGAGTCGGTCGCCGGCGTGTTTTTCGAGGAGCTCCTCGAGGCCGGGTTCGTCGATCGGGGCCGTGCCCTCGTTGAGCGCGTCGACGACGGCCTCGTCGATGTCGATCGCCGTGACCTCGTGGCCCAGGTCGGCAAAGCAGGCGGCGACGGTCGTTCCGACGTAGCCGCTGCCGATAACGGAGATGTGCATGGGTTGATTGCCCGCGCGAATCTGTAAGAACGTTCTGGTACCGGGTTGCTCGCAGGGGTCGTCTCGAGTGCGCTCGAGGGAGCGTCGAGTCCTGGCTCGAGGGGGTGTCGTCTCGAGTGCGGGATCGACGACTCGTCGGTCCGCGAACACCTCGAAAGCCCCTTTCAGTCCCACCCGCGGTGGGTTGGCGGTCGGGGCGTCTCGAGGGCAGCGGGCGTCCTCGAGGAACACCCGTTCGGCGATCCGGTTGGCACTGGAGGGAGAGTAGAACGAACGACGAGTCGACCTGCAACGCGTGTGGGGGCGGTCGTCCGGTGACAGCTGGTGTCCTCGGACGGCCCAGTCGGGGCCGTCTCGAGCTCGGACCGACGACGACCGATCGAGGACGGTCCTACGGCTACTCGTCCAGTCGTTCACGGCGGCCGTGTCGCGGTGGTGGTGCGTTGGGAGCGGGTGTGTGCTCGCTCGAGCGTGTGCGTTCGGTGGTGCGGGTGTGTTCTCGAGGTGGGTTCAGGTTTCTCCGTGGACGTCGGCCGTCTCCGGCGTCGGTGTCGTGGCGGGGTCGCCGGGGACGTCGGCGTCGGTCGGCAACACGAGCCGTCGTTCGGTGTAGGAAAGGCCGTTCTTGCGCTGGGAGGTTCTGTGGACCGCGAGGCGATTCTTGGAGAGCTCGAGGACCGCGTCGATCGTCCTCGAGACGAGCTTTTTGGCGTAGCTGTCGCTGATGCCGTTTTCCTGCCGGCGGATCCAGTGTTTCAGGTCGCTCGCGGCGACGTAGGCTTGGACGTTCTTGCAGCCGTCCGTCCAGGGATCGTCGCCGACCGTCGAGTCGGTGCGGGCCTTCCAGAGCTTCGCGGCCAGTCTGGTCGGGAGGGCGTTGGTCGTCGATCGGCGCATGTCCTCGTCCAGTCGGGCGAGTTGCTGGATCGGGAGCAGGTCGCCGTGGGCGAGCGTGGTGTCGGTCCGCTCGAGGGGGTCCTCGGCGTCGGGGAGTCTGTAGTAGGGTCCGTCGGTCTTGGTGAACCGCTCGAGGTGGGCTTGTTGTAGGTGTAGGTCGTGGGGGTTGACGTTGGACTCGCGGAGGTGGGCGCCCTTTTCTAGCTCGCGGGCCTGGAGCTCCTCGATTCTTTGTTTGTTGGCTCCGGTTCGGTTTCCGATGGCTTCGGTGAGCGCTTTGACGTTGTCGGTGGTCGTCTCGAGTTCGTTCGTGGTCGTCTCGAGGCTCTCGAGGGTGGTGTCGTGGGCCTCGAGTTGGTTCGTGGCCGTCTCGAGGGTCGAGTCGTGTGTCTCGAGGGTCGACCGCTGTTCGTCGAGCGTGGACTCGTGGCACTCGAGTTGTTCGGTGAGTTGGTCGCGTTCGGTTTCTAGTTTCTCGACGTGACGCTCGAGGTCGTCGATCTCGTTCTCGAGATTGGTTACGCGCGTCGTGAGCCGGTCGTTTTGTGCTCGGAGCTCGCGGAGTTCGGCGAGGACGTCCTCGAGGGTGTGGTCGTTTGTCGGTGCGTCCTGTCGGTCGGGAGTTTCATTAGCCCGTGAATCGTCTGTATGCATGCTTCCGTAGGTGAATACGGAGGCTCGCGCGGATTCGGTGGCCTCAACACCGATCCGCTATTCTGCGACTCTCAGTGCTCGAGAGCCGTGCGTAGCGTCCGTGGTACGAATAGGTGGCTCCCGCGACATAAATCTTGACTACGTACGTCGTGTTTTAGTTTCTACGCTCGTAGTGCTGCGTATCGGAGATAGTACTGCTTTTTCCGTGCTGCGAGCACCACAGCACCACGAATGGTAGAACGGGTTTCCTGGATGTCGCCCGTCGATTACGAGATCATGCTCTTTTTCGACGAGCACCCGATCCAGGTCTCTCCGAAAGTTCTCGCTGCGAACATCGAGTACGATCGGCAGTATCTGAGCAAGCGATGTGGGAGGTTGGTCGAGGCCGGATTGCTCGAGTCGGTCGATACTGGACTCTATCGGTTGTCTGAGTCTGGGGAGGCGTATCTGGACGGAGAGCTCGATGGGAGTGCCCTCGAGGAGTAGCGCGTTCGGAACGCAGACACTCCGAAAGCCCCTGGCGGTGTAGGCGAAGCACGCCGACATAAGCACCGCAGCGAAGCGAGGAGCGCAGCGAGGCGCGCGAGCCTACACCGCCAGCCCCTTTCATTCCCACCCGTGGTGGTTGGTCGATGAGCTGTAGTCGGTAGGTGATGGGATGGTTCGGGCAGTAGTGGTGTGGGAATCGAGCTACGATTCTCGAGTATCCTCGACGACCTCGTCGCGTCCGCGACTCGCCTTTCGGATCCAGCTCGTGTCGTGGAGCCGTCGCGGGTAGTACTCGGCGGTGTGCTTCTCGAGTTCCATCCCGTCGATCACGTAGCGGGGATTCACACGCCCCAGGGGTCGTTCTCGTCCCCGTCTGAACACCTCGAGGGCAAAGGGCCCCACTTGCTGGAGACTCGAGGACAGTATCGGTTCGAGACCGCTGGACCGACGATGTTGGGCTCCCGAACCGTTATGGGTCTCTCGCTGAGACGGGTATACACGTAGTTCTGCTGAAACATGGACAAGTACGACGACCTGTTCGACGAGACGGCGCCGGGTGAGAGCCTCTTTACCGACAAGGGCGCGCTCGATCCGCTCGCCGACGCCCGGGAGATCGTCGCCCGCGACGATCAAGAACGCGAGCTGGCGACGATTTTGAACGGTGTTCACGACGGGTATCTCCCGCCGACGGTCTCAATCTACGGCCCGCCGGGGACCGGGAAGACGCTGACGACGCGACGGGTCTGTCGGGAGTTCACCGCCAGAACCGAGTCGGTCGCCGTCGAGTACGTGAACCTAAAAGGATGTCACACGCTGTTCAGCGCCGCCAACGAGATCCTCTTTCAGCTCGCCGACGAGAAGAAGGGCGCCTACGAGGGGTTGGATGGGGTGTTCGAGGGCATCTGGGAAGCTCTCGAGGACTACCCCGCGTGGACGGTGTTGCTGTTAGACGAGATTGACCATATTCGGCAGGACACCAACTACGACCCCAGCGATTTCTTCTATCGACTGCTGCGCGGCGAGGGGAAACTGCAACGGGGGATCAACCTCTCGGTCTGGCTGGTGAGCAACGAGCTGCTCGAGGTCGATCTGCGGTTAGATAGCCGTGTCGAGAGCGCGATGAGCGACGAGGCCGTCTTCTTCTCGCCCTACTGCGAGGACGAACTCGAGGCGATTCTCGAGGCCCGCCTCGAACGAGCGTTCCGGGAGGGGGCAGTATCCGAAGCGGCGTTCGAGTACGGAGTGCGGGAGGCCGCCCGCCGGTGGGGCGATGCGCGAAAGGCGCTCACCCTGTTTCGGCAAGCCGGCGAGACCGCAAGCGAGCGCGGCCTCGAGGAAGTGACAAGGGAGTGTGTCGCGGCGAACCTCGAGGAAGCGGATCGCGAAGCGACCGTCAAGACGCTGCTCGACCTGCCGTTCAACCACTTCCTGGTGCTGATCGCGATTACCGCCCGACAACAGGGTGATGAGATCGAACAACCTGTGACTACTATACAGATTCACGAATATGTTTGTAAAGATAGTCACCCAGAGGAGTTCCATATCGGTAAACGTACAATCCGCAGTCTCATCACCGATCTTGAGACGATGGGTCTTGTCAATACCTGGATTAACTCGAAGGGACGGAGAGGACGAGTAAAGCAGATTGAGACGGCGTTTGATCCACAGTTAGTTCACGATACAGTAGACGAATATTTAAGTGAATCATCGTATCTTGCGTCCGTTATCAATCTGTAGATCTTAGAGCAAATAGACTTTCTATACGCGTTGGATCGCGACTCTGCACCAGGAACTATCGTAAGCGAGGGCTCTCATGCCGGTATCTGCGCTCTTAGTTTACTATTCGATTACTTCCGCTGTGGTTTGCAAGTTTTTATCCACACTCGCTATAATAGTTTCAGATAGATATGGAGAATCCATATTGTACGATATCTATAGCTCTCATTGAAGAATTGGCTCTGCTCGAAAAAAGTACCACTCAATCACCATTGCTTTCGATAGATGGGTGCCTATGAGTGCTGAGTTTGGGGATACGAACGATCAAAGTGACCGTGAGGAGATTCTCTCCTTCCTCTTTGCACAAATTGAATTCACTCACGAACATCTTGAAGAAATGGATCTAGATTCGAGAGAGGACGAGGAACTTGCTATCAAGTGGATGCGCACACTTGGATCACTTTCCGGACAATATCGGCTGCTGACAAAAGACAAGGATATTGACGAAATGCAAGATGAACTGGATTTTCTTCAGTTAGCTGAAGAGGCTCAATCTAATGATTAATCAACGACTCGTGCAGGTACGCTCACAGACCAACTCCGAACGAGGTGCCAAATGACAAAGCGTCAGATCAAACGGCAGTTGGAAAAGTACCGTGAAAATCTCACAACACTCTCTCCTGAAGAGCGCCTCGAAGTGTTCTTGAAGGCAGCGAACGAGAGTAACGAAGGGTGGATGGAGTTGCTCCAAGAGTCTACTCCTCGGGACGATCACTCGGCGTATACTAAGCGCGGTTGGATCGCGTTGCAGTTCCGCTTACATGCACTCTATGAGCTCCATACCTGTCTCTTAGAGTACCAGTTGGAGAAGATGATGCAGCAAGCGGTGCGAATAAACGAGCTATCCGCCGAGGAAGCAATCAGTGAAGCGTCTTTCGAGCAATCCTGTGAGTATACCGAGCAAATCAATCTTCTCTTTGTCGAATTACATACGCAGTATCATGCCTACGACCGATTTGCCAAAGATATTTTTGGAGTCAATATCAAAACATGGTTTGGTTCACATCCGAACGGGCCGTCTGTTGGAGAAACTATTGACGAGATCCTTGCGGACCCTACACGGCGCAAACTCGCGACAGAGGAACTGAACAACTCCAAAACTGAGCCAGAAGGTGATGACTGGACAACGCTTGATGAGGTCACAACGACCCGTTATGAACAATATGTCGACCTCTGGAACGATATTGTTGAGGACATCGGGAATGACACTTCTCCTTCGTGGGAAGTATAGTACACGACCTGCCGAGTTAGCGTCTAATTCAGGAAAGTCGTTGTTGTCTCTTGAAGCGAATGACCGGTCTGATGGAGGCGGACAGTGAACACCCTGTGGCAATCGCCGTCCGTTCGTTCTCCCAAGATTCTTCTAAATTCGCGTTGTTGCTCTTGCTGAGCAGGTTTACGAGCATTAGTGGAAATCAATTCAACGACTTGCTCTTTTCAAACTGATTCAATTAGACAGTGCTTCTATTGAGCACCAGTCGTCGATAAGAAGTAATTCGGTATTCACTCAAAACGAGGCCTTAAACTCAGTTGCTAAAACTCGCCAAATACGTTGCAGCACTGAACACGAGATCTCTGTCAACGACATGACGTAGGTGCAGTGTCAACGTGCCTATACCACACTCTATCAGTCTATCTCCCAACACTTGATCAAGCAGGAGTTATCCGATTCGATTCGACCATAGGGCTTGCGGAGCCAACTGAACAGTTAGATGTCTTCCCTTGGTATCTCGGGATTCCTCCTAGTCAAGTGAACAGTGCTCGGTTCTGGTACGGTAGCTTCTGACAAGCAAAAGGTCAGTAACTGGTATTTCGCTTCCGCTGGCCTCAGTGCGATACTGTTGTTAATTGCCACACTCAGGCTGATGTCAATTCCGGAAAGATTTTTGTCGATCTTACCATCGCCCTATTTACAATAGCGAATGTTGCTGTAAGGTAGTAGCATAGGACATGACTGAGTTTCGTGTCTTGCTGCGCGATACTGTTCCTTCAAATGAAAAAAGCAAGCTGAATGTCACGAGGGTCGACTCCGAGGTAGTTCGCTATCGGCTAGGAATCTCGAGCACCGCACTCAGGCGTTGGAAGAGACCGCTTTCGTGGGCACGCGCGTTCTCGACGGTCTCGTACTCAGCCTCGAGCGTCCCCTCCCCGTCCCCGTCGAACGCGAGCACCGTCAACTCGGTCTCTTCGGCCCGCGTCGCGACGTCGGTTTCGACGGCTCCCGACGTCGTAATCACGACCGGGAGAGCATCGAGCGACTCGTTTGCGAACGCACAGAACCTGTCAACGTCGTCGATCGCCGGCGTCTCGTGGATCGAGACGACTCGTTGCTCACCCATCAACTCGTCTCGAGCCAGAAGGTGGACCGGTTGGGACGTTCCCCCATCGGTCACCGTCGTGTCGACCTCCGTCGTAAACCGTCGTTCCTCGAGTGTCTCCCTGGCGGTCTGTCGGGCCCGTTTCTGCCGGTCGAGCCACTGCCTGCCGCTATCGGTGAGGCTGTAGCGGTACAGCACGCGCTCGATCGCCTCCAGCGGCGGGAGATGGTTCGTACACTCCCGGCACCGCAGTCGGTCATCGGGCGTTTGGAACCGCTCGGAACACGCCTTACAGACGTATTGGTGTTTCTTCTCGATATCGACTGATTTGAGGTCCTGTTCACACTCGGGACAGCGGTAGCCGTCGTCGGTCTCGAACTCCGACTCCTGTCCCGTATGTCCACAGCTGTGTTCGACCAACGAGGTCTGGACCGCGTGGGGATCCTTACAGGCCGGACAGGCGGTCGTATACTGGAGCCCCTCGGTCGCACAGTCCGGACAGACGTACACCTTCGTAATGAACTCGTCTGCCAGCACGCCACGGGCGGTAAACCGCTCGAGGACGGCCACCGGTTCGTCGTCGGTTGCATCGAGACACTGGTCTGCGTCGTTGTAGCTCACGGCGCCGTCGTCGGCGATCTCTGGTTCGAACGCCTCAGTGCTGGTCAGTCGTTCGATCAGACGAAGTTCTCCTGGTGAAGCCATCGGTTGAGGTAACTCTCTACTGAACCAGCATATATTTTTCTTCTTAGATATAAGCTACAAATTACAGTCTGCCGATAGTCATGGAGGACCCGTTCCGACGCTATCTCCCAAAAATATTCGGCACACGCCTCGGGAACCGGCCGACGGTCACTCGGACGACCCGCGTGGATGAAGCTCTCTTTCCAGAATAAATCTACTCTAAGCTATACTATCAATAGAAAAATATTAATACTCCTACGATAATACTTCATACGGCTGGAGGACACAGCGTGCCCTCTCTCCGGCACACCCGTTCACCCCCCAACGAGCTGACCACCTCCGGCCATTCCCATTATGGTATAGCTGCTGACTCGTACATATCTGGGTGGTCCGCTCTCAGTAGCGCTGTCTGCGGAGACACACACTGGCCTTCCAGGTGTTATTGGTTACCGGCCCGTTCTAGACCGAGGGTGTCGGTTCCCGCTGCGGTGTCCCTCTTGCAAAACGATTCGCTCAATCGTCCCCGAAACCCGAAGTGGAGACTCGCCAATCTACCGACATCGGGAGCTTTTGGGAGCCGTTTTCGGCACAGCCGTGCCACGGCTGGTTCCGTTCAGCGTGGACCGTTCTAAATATCGACTTCTTCTTAGAATCAGTTTTAGCTGACGACCAGACACAAGTATTATGTAATTGTTAGAGAAACAGATACTCAGTAGGTGTCAAACAGGAGATGGCAGACTGGCAACGTCGATCGGTACTGGCGACAGGTGCAACGCTTACGGCTGGTGGGCTTCTTGCCTCGCTTGGGAGCGGGACAGACTCAACGGAGAAAACGCCGCTCGCGGAGCCCGAGGGGTGGTCATCCTACGCCGGGAACACGGGAAATACCCGGTTTGTCGCCGCGAACGACGGGTTCGAGGAACCGGATCTCATCGACTGGCAGTACGGCGAAACCGGGGACGCAGTCGCAACCAACGAGATGGTCTATCTCCGAACGGGAACGGGCGTTCACGGGCTTGATGCGACAACCGGGGAGCGTCGATGGACCTGTGAACGGATCGAGGCCGCAGGAACGCCCGCGGTCGCCGACGGGACCGTGTTCGTTGCCGGCTCCCGGCTCACCGCGATCGACGCCGACAGCGGGGACGTCAAGTGGAGCAAACAACTCGACGACGAGGTTGCGACGTCGGCGCCGGTCGCTGCGTTTGATTCGGCCTATCTCACCGTCGACGGCACGCTTTATGCCTTCGCAGCGGACGATGGCTCACTTCGGTGGACGTGCGAGACCGTCCGAGTCACGCCGGAACATACCGATGACTCAGATACCGTCAGCTACGTGTTCAGCACGCAGCCCTCCACGATCGCCGCGATCGACGGCTCGGTGATCGCACTGCTCGACGGCCGCCGGAGCGAGAAGTCGATCGACGCTGACGCTGTCGCGGCGTTCGACCCACTGTCGGGGACGACCCAGCGTTCGGCTCAGCTTCGAGCCGGCGACTTCGGAAACGGGCTTGCGGCGACCGACGAGGCGCTGCTTATCGAGAACAGCGGAGAAGAAGGCGTTACCAGCCTCGACGATACGAAAGAGCGCGAGGGGTTTATCTCCGATGCGCTGACGACCGCAGCCGTCGGCGACCGGACCGTCACCCGTGGCCGGTACGAACTCAAGATGACGGGCCCCGAGTCGGAGTGGTGTAAGAACGGATCGCACGCGTACGGTCCGCCAGCGATCATCGACGACACGGTCGTCGTCGCCCACAGCAACCCTGGCTCGTCGAGTCCCGACGAGGTCGTCGGCTACTGTCTCGAGGACGGCCACGAGGAGTGGTGTTTCACCTTCGATGAGACCGAGTGGTCCGATGGGTTCAACGAGGAGTGTCTCGTCACTGAGGACGCGGTCTACGTCGACCGTAACGGAGGGCTGACAGCGCTTTGCCCGCGTGGCAAGCGCTCCCAGTAGGACAGCCCACTGATTCCGGATCACACCGCGATCGCCCCGATAGCGTGTGCGGCCAACAGCGCTGTGGCGTCCGATCTCCGTCGACGCTACCCGGCTCGTGTCTGGGGTGGGGCGGTGACTCCCGATAGCTCGTTCGGTGGCCAAAGGAAACCTTTACCCAAGACTTCTGACTAGTACATTCATGGGAACGGTCACACGGAGACCAGGGACGTCGCAGGGGCGCCACCGGAGCGTAAGCCGGCTCGTAGCCGGCGTGATTTATGGGCTGTTCGGGCTGTATCTGGGGCTCGTAATCGTCGCGTACGCGACCGACCTGGTGTTGGCGTGGCAGCTCGCGGCGGTTGCCGTCCTGCTGGGGGCGGTGCTTGGTGTTCGTCTTGCCGTCGACCGCTATCGGGACTCGGAGCACCGCCAGGCTGCACTCCTGTCGGTGCTCGGCTTTGCCTTGGCCGTGTTCGCCATGATCTACCAGAGCAGTTCGCCCGGTCTCGGCCTCGGGCCAAGCCGGCCGCTTGCGATCACCGTCGTCTTCGTGCTGTTTCTGTCGTTCCTGTTGGCTGTAACTGGCCCCCGCCGGTATACGCCGGTCCAGTGGGGCGCTATCGGCTGTTTTATGACGCTTTCGATGCTTTATCTCGTCCATACGCTCGCGTTCGACCCCTCGAGCTCGCAGTCTCGCTGGCCGATCTGGGCTCTATTCGTCATGGGGACGAATCTGCTGGTCGTTCCACGGCTCGTCCCCAGACGGGTGTTCTTCTGGCTGCTGTCCACTCTGGGTTCACTCGTTGTCCTCCTCGGGCTGGCCACCTACGGGATAGGGGAGTACGCTGTGTGGATCTTCGAGGTCCGCCAGTGGTCGAGCACGCCGCCGATTCCCGGTGTCGACACGACGCTCCAGTCGGTATTCCCGAATCCGAACGGCTTCGGGCTGTTGTCGTTTGCCGGGTTCGTCGCAGCAGTCGTCGAGTTCCACCGGTCCCTTGTCGCCCGGCGACCTCTGGGAGCGGGACTGGCGATCGTCGCCGGAAGCCTCTGTGGACTCGGTGTCTTGCTCTCGAACGCCCGGGCTTCGATACTTGCCGCGATGGTCGTCGTCGTGGTCTATGCGGGATACGTCCTCGGTGGACGCCGTCTCGGGGCGCTTACGCTCGCCTCGACCGTCTTTGGCGTGGTCGCCGTGCTTGCGGGGATGGCCGTCGGCCTCATCGATATCTCCTCGGCGAACCGGTTCGAGCTCTGGTCGGCGAGCCTGCAGGCGATCCGTGACGGGCCGTTGCTGATCGGCCACGGCGGTGGCCCAGCCAGCGTTGTGATCGAGCCCTATCTCGCAACCGAGACGGCACCGTCGCCGCACAACTCCTATCTGTCGGTCGTGATCCAGACCGGCCTCGTTGGCGGGCTCGCCTATATAGGCCTCCTCGGCGGCAGCATCGTCGCCGGAATGCTCGACACTGGCGAACTCGACGCTGCGATGCTCGCGTTCGTGACCGGCTGGGCGATCCACCAGCTGTTCGAGTCGTACACGATGTTTCACTGGTCGCTGGGCTCGGTGGTGGTTACCCTCTCGGTCGGGTACCTGCTGTTCGGGGAGCGAGCGAGCTAGTCGAGTTTTACAAGTCCGCAGATGCTGTCTATTTTCGAGTATGATAGTGGTTCAAAAAGTCCTTATACCGTCGCCGGTACGAACGAATCGATGACGGATCTGTGATTCGATGCCCAGCGACGGATCACCGGCGACCGGCAGGGAATCGCGGCGTGTGCGCTCGCGGCGCCAGGTGCTGGCGCTGCTAGGTGGGACAGCCAGCGTTGCGCTCACCGGGGGGACGCTGGCTCCCGAGGAGTCGCTGGCGGTCGATCACCCGGCGCCGGTTCGCGTCGACGAACCGATCGAGCTGACGCTCCATGGCGTCCCCGTGGGATCGGAACTCGAGGTCGTCCTCGACGGCGAGTACACGACCGGCGAGACGTTCGGCGCCACCGTCACCGTCGAAGCCCAGACGTCGACGCTGTCGCTGAACGAGGCGCCGATCGTCGGCGGCGACGTCCCCGCGGGGCTCGACGTTCCAACCACGGGGGCCCTGATCCAGTTCGCCGACATCCCGTGGGCGGCGTACGCCGGCGAGACTGTCGACCCGGAGCGGTGGCCCCCCGAGACCAGCATGACCTACCATCTCGTAGCCGACGACCGATCGATCGGTGCGTTGACCCTCTCCCGAGAGCGTCCCGTTACGAACGTCGTTGAACCCGCGGGCGACCTCGTCGGCCGGGTCTTCGAACCCTCGAGCGGTGGACCCGGACCTGGCGTGCTCGTCCTCCACGGCGCGGACGGCACACCCCAGGAACACGTCGCCGCACTACTAGCCAGACACGGGTTTACGGCGTTTGCCCTCGAGTACGTCGGCGGCCCGGGACTCCCGGAGGCGGTCGTCGAGGTCCCGATGGCGTACGTCAAGGCCGCGATCGACTGGCTGCGCGACCGCGAACGGGTCACCGGCGACCGGATCGGGATTTGGGGGATCGGGCGGGGTGGTGAGCTCGGACTGTTCGCGGGCAGTCTGTACGATGGGGTTGGGGCGGTCGTCTCGGTCGGCGGCAGCGGAATCCTCTGGGAGGGTGGGGCGGTGCGTGGTCGCCCAACGGGGACCGCTGCCTGGGCGGTCGACGATAGCTCGCGGTCGTATCTTTCAGTGGCGACGGGAGAGGGTGCGGACCGCCCGACGCGTTACGCTGAGGCGCTCGGGGCTGCCGGCGAGCTCGAGACCGAGACTGCAACGATCCCGGTCGAACGGATCGATGGACCGGTGTTGCTCGTCTCGGGCGACGATGACGGGGTCTGGCCCAGCGCGCGCCTTCACGCCCTCGCAGCCGACCGCCTCGCGGCACGCGGCCACCCCTCGTTCGACCACCTCCGGTACGCCGACGCGGGCCGACAGATCCTGCAGCCCTACCTCCCTCTTCGAGGGACAACAGGGCCAACGTACGGCGGCACCCTCGCTGGCAACGCCGAGGCTGCACACGCCCACTGGCCGCGTGTCCTCGGGGCGCTCTCGACACTCCCGTAGCCACCCGCTGGTGGAACGAGCTCCCTGGGAATGCTGTGTTCACGACGAACGTCGTGGATCTTGTGTTTGCCCCGTATAGACGCGGGCAGGTCACGACCGAGTGCCGTCAGTGGATCGGTCAGGCGTTGTTCATCCGTTGGCTCTCTCGTGCGTTACACTCTTGGCACTCGCTGACGCGGTACGGTTCTCGAGAAAACGCCGTATTCCGCTGTTTTGTGCTCTCAGTGCGGATCTGGATGGACACACTGTGGAGCGTCTCACGGTCACACCGCATACAGTACTCTGTCAGCCCATCGAAAGGGTGATCCGTTGTTGCCATTGTCGATAGCTTTCGGCCGAACAAATATGAGTGTTTCTTTAGGACACAGATATCTATAATTGAACCATCGTATACGAACCAGGATGAGATGCAGCGGAAACAAATCTCGGTTAGGGAGGTCCCGTCCGTTCCCACCTGGTCGATAGATTCTTCCGATAAATAGCGTTCAGGATACGTCTGTAAGTACAAGATTAATATTCGTTTCTTACAAAAGTTATTAGTGTAAGAGCGAGTAGAGTGTATACTGTCGGGGTGTCGGTGCCTGTTCAGGCGATCCGCCCCCGACTACCCTGTCAGGTAGGTCCGAAAGCGAGGGATTGCGGTCGATCCCTCGCCCTCGGGCACCAACACTGCGACAGGCGTGTCGACTCGACGACACCGGGCTCCGGTCGGACTTCCACTCGTGAGGAGTGGACACGCCTGCAGCAGAACTCCGACCGGCGACGGTCGGGTTCTCGATGGTCGTTCTCTCCCGGTTGCTCAAGGACACACTCTTTCAATCTTCATTCTGATTCCAAAATACTAAAATAATACATCTCCTAACACCTATCCAATGGTGGAACGTTCGCGGTTCCGACGACAGTTTCTGGCAGCGTCCGGTGCGACAATGGGGATGGCTCTGGCCGGTTGTATGGATCAGATCAGTTCCGGCTCTTCGGACGACGAGGGCAACGAGTCGTCGAACGAGACCGACGGGGGGGAGACTGAGACCGAAGACGCCGAGAGTGCGGACTCCGACGACGTCGACTCGCCCGAACTTACCGTCGAGACGGAGTACAACAGCCGCGAGGAGTACCGACAGCCCGGCGAGGCGTTCGTCGACTTCGAGAACCTCGAGGAGTGGGAGCTACTGGAGGGCTCGGGTGACGCCGAGACGGACGTCGTCTTCGAGGGGAGCCAGAGCCTGCGGCTGACCGCCGAGGACGAGGACAACGCCGTCGTGGCGACGGAGTTCGAGGCGACGGATCTGAGCGACCGTGACGTCTCGATGGCGGTCCGGACGACGACGCCGGCGAACATCGCCCTCGAGATCCAGCTTCGGGATATCTACGGTGGCTACGCGAGCTACATGCTGCAGTCGGTCTCCTACGGCAGCGACGAACCCGGCTGGTTCCGAACCTGCCCCGGTTTCGCCGACGAGAGCACGACCCCCGTCGAACAGGACGCGATCGACGAACTGCGTGTCGTGGTTCACAACACCGGTGACGAGGCCGAGGTCTGGGTCGATGATATTCGTACACACGAGAAGCCCGACCAGGGGTACGTCATCCTCTGTTGGGACGATGGGTTCGAGGACTTCTATGAGCCGGCGGGGCCGATCCACGACGAGTACGACGTCACCGCGGTCCAGGCGGCCGTTCGTCAGTGGACCCGCGATCAACGTGACGGCATTATGACGACCGACCAGCTCCTCGAGCGCCAGGAGGTCGGCGATCAGATCGTCGCCCACGGCACTCACACCGAGTTCGCCGACATGGAGCCCGACGAGCTGCGCGACTCCATCGAGATCGACAAGAACTGGGCGGTCCAGAACGAGTTCCAGGGCGGCCACTACCTCGTGTTCCCTCACAACAACTTCAATCGGGAGGTCCTCGAGTTGGTGTCGGACTACTACTATGCTGGTGGCTTCAACCAGGCCGGGAACGTCAACCTCACCGGCGTCACTGGCTACGATCCGCTTGTCCTCCCGCGGACGATCGGCCACGACCTCGAGATCGCGGCACAGTGTGTCGACGCCGCTGTCGCCCACCGGCAGTGTACGATCCTGAACTTCCATGCCTTCGATCAGGACAACACGATGGACGCCGACGACTACGAGGACCTGGTCCAGTATATCGCGGAGACCGACGGCGTCGAGGCCATCGACTTCGACGACCTCTGGGCAATGCGCCGAGCAGGACACTAAAACGGGGCGGCTCAGAACCGACCGAGCCGTCTCCCGACGACTACAAACACGAGGTGACGACCGTCGCTGGTGGACAGCGACCACAGGAGAGTCAGGTATCCGGTCGTGTGTACGACAGCACTCGAGCAGTCGGTCACCCCGATAGCCAGACGGGTGGAGCGAGGCAGTCGCTACTGGAGGTCCGCGTTGTCAGGATGCTCTTCATCGGGTGCCTGTAACGCGTGGCGGAGCCGGTCCACCTCGGCATCGAGTTCCTCGATTCGTTGTTCGACCCCAATGAACCGTTCGGGAATCTTGCGCTCGAGGTCGGCGACCGGAAACTGCCCGCCCTCGCAGTCGGTGTAGTACAGCGTCCCGTCGAGGGAGTGGACTTTGAGACGCTCGTGCCAGGCGAGTTTTTCCAGTCGACACGCCACGAGCGCGATCCGCGATGCGGTGGTGGCGTCCTCGGCGAGCAACGCGTCCGGAAACACCTCGGGTGTCGTCTCTACAAGGGACTCCGTGATCTCTGCGGGCGTGTACGCCATCTCCGACCGTGCCCGGAGGAACCGTTCGAGTTCTACCTCCAGCGTATCGACTCGCGTACTCTGTGCCCACCGATCCGACTCGACGTCAACTGGCATTGACCGCCCGTTCAATGTCGATATATATTAATCCTCTTCTGGTAATCGAATTAATCATCATATCCTAGCAGATAGTATGGCGAACCAACTGTGGTCACCAGGGTGTGACCGCCCTCATAGCCGTAGCCTCAATCCTGTTCGTAGCTGGAGACCATCTGCCTGTCCCTCGTCGGTTTCGCGTCCGTGACCGAGCGGAGGTGTGGGTACGGAATGTTGATTCTGGCGTCCTCGAGCGCCGTTTTCACCGCCTCGAGCACCTCGTCTTCGGCCTTCCACATCTTTTCGGTGTTGGGTCTATCGACCCAGAACCGGATTCGGAGGACGACCGACGAGTCGTCTAACTCCTCGATGCGGACCGACGGAAACGGGGTTTCCTCGACGATCTCGAGCGAGTCGACCGCCTCCCGTGCGACCTCGCGGGCGGTTTCGAGATCGGCGTCGTAGTCGACACCGACATCGACGGCGAACCGGAGCCGGTTTTCGTTGCTGCGGTTGCGGATCGTTTGGCTGCCGACCACCTCGTTCGGGATGATAACGTGTTCGCCGTTTGGCCCCCGGATCCGGGTGTGGACGATCGTGATGTCGGTGACGATCCCTCGGTCGTCGCCGACGACGATCCAATCACCGATCTCGAACGGCCGCGAGAACATGAGGATAAACCCCGCGATGACCGAGCCGAGCGTTTCCTGTGCGGCGAAGCCGAGAATCACTCCGATGACGCCCGCGCCGACGAGCAGTCCCGAGATATCGAAGTTCCACAGGGTGAGAACGAACAGCACCGCTGTGAGCAACAGCGTGAGCTGGAGGACCCGCGTGATGATCTCCCGGTCGTGGCGATCGATTCCGGGGGTGTTCGCCGAAAGCGAGTCCATCCACGAGGAGACCGCCAACCCCCCGAAATACGCCGTGATCAGCACGACCCCGCTCGCGACCATCCGCGAGAGGGTCGGCCACATGGCGGTGAGGATCTCGATCGTGTACCAGATGGGGGATTCGTACCCCCAGAGGTGAAGCACGCCGACGGTGCCACCGACCACGACGGCCAGCTGGCTGAGCCGCACGATCGCGTGGGTGAGCCGGCCGACCGGGAGATAGCCCTCGAGCGTCTCGCCCCATTCACGTTCAGTTGCGTTCTCGAGTGTCGCCTTCAGCCGCTGGATGCCACGCGGAAGTACCGCCAGGAGGAGCCCCGTCACGAGGAGGACCGCGACCGTCAGACCGAGGAGCTGTTCCTGGGTCGTGACGAACGGCAGGGAGGAGACCGTCTCGTCGGCGATTGTCTGACCGCTATCGCTCATTGGCCGCGGTAGCAGTCACAGCCCCAAACATCTACTGAAACGAAGTGACTGGGATGGCGCGCTCCCGGCGACGATCCGTGTGGGGAGTTGACCGCCGACTGGCCCGTGTTCCACCCACAGCCGACGGTGAAACGACTGGGAGCTACGGGGCGGTCCGGCGGCGAGAAACCGACTGTGCGTCGCGGATAGTAACGGCTATATGTCGCTTCGATGATAGTGCAGCCACAGCTTGTACCCACCTTCGACGCGAACCCTGTGCGACGACCACCCCCACTGCGATTCCTGCCAGCCGCCATGATCGAGCAACCACGACTGGCGGCGCTCGGTATCGCGATTATGATCGTCGGATTGCTCTGGATGGGAGCTGCGTACCTCTGGGGGGGCGATTCAGAGTCGGCGGACGAGAGACCAAACGCCGAGTTCCCAGCCACACCCGTCGGTGCCGAGGGGGAACCGGATACCGAGGACGACGGTGGGCCCACCGGCGAACGAACGGACCGGACTGAGGGAGAAGCTTAGACAGGGACTCCTCCTTTCCAATACTTATTTTATCCTCCAGTCGTAATAGTTGCATATGACTGGTGGCAGAATTAACTCCGTGGAAGCCAATTCTATAGATAATAATAACCAAAATAATAACTGTATTCAGAAGTATAGACTCAATAGAAGGAGAAGGTAGAATGAACGAGACAATTATTATCGAGTGGTCTCCCGAAGATACCTGTAGTCAGCGATATGTTTTTGAACCACAGAAGGGTGAGAGATGGCTTCGCACCCAAAAGAAGCGCCAAGACGGGAGCTGGCAAATCGTTACACAGGAGTTCGTCACCGACGTACGACTCGAGTGTCCACCACGGGACCCTCGCGGCGACCACGGCGTCGATACCTACCGTGGTCCCTGAGTTGGGTTCGCGATCGCTCGTCGAATCACCCGAACGTCACCGAATCGAAGCCCGCGATCACAGCGGGTCGTTCCGATCGGGGTCCGTTTCGAAGGGGCCCGTCTACGGGCCTCCCAGGCAGCTGTCGGGCGTCGTCCGGATCAAGCGGCGCGACCGGGTGTTCGGCGGACAGTCACAGGATGGGTTCCGGCGGTACCATCTCAGGTCCACCCACACCTCCTACGGCCTACCACCCGTTTTCGGTTTGCGGTCTAGTCGACGGCCAGTTCGTGGGCACGGTCGAGGCGCTCGAGCATCACTGTCGACGGCTCGCCGCCGAGGCTCTCACAGACTCGTAGATACCGCTCGAGAAGTTCGATTTCGTCGTCGTATCGGAAATCCTTCCGATAGATGATCGCCAGATGCCGATAATAGCTGTGTGATGGCGTGTCGTACCCCTTCCCCTCCGCTTCCGCCTCCACAAAATCGATACACCACAGAAGTAGTTCCTCGGCTTCGCCGTGACGTCTTTTACGCTTAAGTTGTTTGACGTCGGCGATCGCATGGGTCGGACGAGTGTAGGGCTGTTCCTCGATCCGAGCAAACCCGAACTGCTCTCGGATGATCTCCTCGACCAAGCTCGTCTGCTGCGACGACTTCGTCTCGGTTGCTCCATCGGTTCGCGATCTACGCAGCCCAGAGAACAGCCGAGAGACGAGCCGTCGCATCTCTCGTGTTGTTTTGATTGGGTGCTATTGAAACTTGTCTAGAAAAGAGGTGACTACCGTCGACCAGTTGTCAGTCGACGGGCGAGCTATCGTCGACCGATTCTCGCCAGCTAGTACGCTGTCGAGTCTCGAGACAGTCTTGGCACACACATTAGAACGACAGTTCCAGGGGAGGATGCCCGCCGCTCATGGAGCCGCTGGCGCCCGAAACGTCCACGAGTCAGCGCAACGAGACTGAATCCGATCGGGGTCCTGTTTCGCCACTGGGGCACAACGCTCTACCCGACTCCCGCTCGCTCGCTTTTGCCGACGGAAATACTTCACTCAGTACTGATCAAAACAAATAAACAGGAACACTCCCGTTGGTAATAGTATGTCGAGTGTGCAGACTATTTGTGACCTACATCTTATCATGAGTGGGGAGCCAATTAATTCACAGAGGGAGAGCTAATGTGTGGGATCATCGGCTACACCGGGGAGGGAAACACGCGTGAGGTCCTCCTGACGGGACTCTACGGGTTGGAGTACCGGGGGTATGACTCGGCGGGCGTCGCCCTCGCGGCGGACCCGATAGCCGTCACCAAACGCGAGGGCGACGTCGCAACGCTCGAGTCAGCCCTCCCCGCGGAGGGACTCGACGGGGTGGCCGGCCTCGGCCACACCCGCTGGAGCACCCACGGACCGCCCTCCGACGAGAACGCCCATCCCCACACCGACTGCGAGGGCCGCGTCGCGGTCGTCCACAACGGGATCATCGAAAACTACCGGACGCTTCGGGACGAGCTCGCTGCGCGTGGCCACGCCTTCACCAGCGAGACCGACACCGAGGTTATTCCCCACCTGATCGAGGAGCGGCTCGCCGCGGGCGCGGACCGCCAGACGGCGTTTCGTCAGGTCGTCGACCGCCTCGAGGGGAGTTACGCCGTCGCGGTAGTGTTCGAGGATACTGACACCATCTACGCGGCACGCCACGAGTCGCCCCTGGTCATCGGCCTCGGCGACGAGGGGAACTACCTCGCGAGTGACGTCCCCGCGTTCATCGAGTACACCGACCGCGTGATCTACCTCGATGACGGCGAGTTCGCGACCCTAACGCCCGACAGCGTCACCGTCACCGACGCGTCGGGTGCCGTCGTAGAGCCAACGGTCGACGAGGTCGCCTGGGAACCCGAGGACGCCGGCAAGGGCGGCTACGATCACTACATGAAAAAGGAGATCCACGAACAGCCCCGTGCAATCCGGAACTGCCTGCGGGGCCGGGTCGACGCCGCCGCGGGTCGCCTCACCCTCGAGGAACTGGCCGACCTCGAGGCGCCCAGCCGAGTCCAGCTCGTCGCCTGCGGGACCTCGTATCACGCCGCCCGCTACGGAGCACGACTGTTGCGCGAACACGACATCCCGGCCCAGGCGTTTCTCGCCAGCGAGTACCGTGCAGAGACCGTCCCGGTCGGCGGCGAGACGCTCGTCATCGGCGTCACCCAGAGCGGCGAGACCGCCGACACGATGCGGGCGCTCCGGGAGGCGAACAGCGCCGGCGCGGTGGCGCTTGCACTGACCAATACCGTCGGGAGCTCGGCTGCCCGCGAGTGTGATCACGTTTGTTACATCCGAGCCGGCCCCGAGATCGGTGTTGCGGCGACGAAAACGTTTGCGAGTCAGCAGGTCGCGTTGGTGCTAGTTACCAACGCGCTGGTCGATACCCCCGACCCGGCGTTGCTTGATGCCCTGGCCGAGCTGCCCGCCCAGATCCAGACCGTCCTCGGCGACTCCCAGGCGCGGGCGATCGCCGACGCCTACGTCGACGCCGACGCCTACTTCTTCATCGGCCGGGAGTACACCGCTCCGGTCGCCCTCGAGGGCGCCCTGAAGATGAAGGAGATCACGTACAAACACGCCGAGGGGTTCGCTGCCGGCGAGCTCAAACACGGCCCGTTGGCGCTGGTCACTGAACGGACGCCGGTGTTCGCACTGTTGACCGCGGGCTCGTGTCTGGAGAAAACCCTGGGCAACGTCAGGGAGGTCCAGGCCCGGGGTGCCCCCGTCATCGCGGTCACCGACGTCCCCGATCGGGTTCGTCACTCGGCCGACCACGTCCTCGAGGTGCCCTCCACGCATCCCCATCTGACGCCGATTCTGGCCAACATTCAGCTGCAGCTGGCGTCGTACTGGATCGCGAACCGCCTGGAGCGCTCGATCGACAAACCACGGAACCTCGCAAAGAGCGTCACCGTCGAATAAGGACACCAGCGACAGCCAGCGCCGTGTGATCTCGTCGCTGTTTGCTCTCCACCAAACTGACTAACGCTATGAACTTTTCCGGTTAATTCATATACGGATAGAGTGAACAACAGTCCACTGGTCGACACACTCAGTGAGACGGTTCGAATGCTCGGTCCACTTCCTTCACGGTCTCTGTGGCTCGATTCGCTCGGCTCCGGCGTTCTCACAGTGGCACTACCCGAATGGGAGTGGCTGGTGCTCTCGTTGGTTCTGCTGACGACGTATCTGTTGTCGCGACTCGTCCACTGGGGTGGTCGCTGGTACCTTCGCCGGTCGGCGACCAACGAGTCCACATCGCTGCGGCGGGTGATTGCGAAGGAGAGCTATACGCCGCTCTCGCTCTCGGTTCTGTTTGTCGGCGTCTCCCTTGCACTCCAGACGTTCGGCCTCATCACGTCGCGATCACTCCTCAGCAACATGGTGTTGACGGCGCTGGCTGTGGTGTGGGCACGCGCTGCGATCCGGGTCGGAGAACAGTGGCTCGAGGTCGCAAACGAGCGCGAACAGCGCTACGAGTTCGCACCGATCGTCCAGAACTTCTGGACGATCACGGTCGTTGTCGTTGGAGTGCTGTTCGTCATCGGGGTGTGGAACGTCCAAGTAACGCCGTTTCTGGCCTCTGCTGGTGTTCTCGGTGTGGTTATCGGCTTTGCCGCTCAGGACGCCATCAGAAACCTGATCGGCGGGATCTCGCTCTCGTTCGACCACACGTATCATCCCGGCGACGTCGTCTTACTCGAAGACGACATGCGGGGCACCGTCACGAATATCGGGATCCGGTCAACGAGCGTGCTGACTCCCGATAACACGATGGTGACCGTCCCAAACGCAGTGTTGAACTCGACCCAGGTGGTCAACCAGTCGGCACCACAGCGACACATCCGGCTTGACGTTCCCCTTTCTGTAGCGTACGGGACCGACTACGAGACCGTCGAGCGGATCGCCAACGAGGTCTGTGAGGAGGCCCCGATGGTTCGGGACTCGCCACGGCCACGCGTCCTGTTTACCGAGTTCGGTGATTCCGCACTCCTGTTCGAGGTGCAGGTATACGTTGCTCATCCGCTCACTGAAAAGCCGGCGATCGATCAGCTCAACCGGCGCATCTATGACCGATTTGCAGCGGAAGGGATTGCGATCCCGTTCCCACAGCGCGAACTCTCCTTTCTCGAGCAAGAAGGGGAGCCGAACCGACGGTCGGAGTCCTCAACTGGGGACACGGTCCCATCACAGAACCCACCACCCGAGTGAGGGTGGCCACCGATGTTCGAGCGCGGCTGTCAGTCGAACCACTCCGTGTACTGGTCACAGTGTTCGCATGCTGCGTGTGTAACCCACTCGTCGCCTCGGCTGTGTTCACTCGGTGAGACACGCGAGAGTTCGAGATTCGTCGAGCCGCATTCCGGACACTGCGGAGGGATCACCTCGCTCATACCTTTTTCCCTATTCCCTAGTGTATTAATACTTGGCCAGTATATCTAAATTGTCTATCTTGAATTGGTAGTATACATCTCTTGTACGTTGAAGCAATTGTAGGAGGTTACAGTAGAAGTGATGATCTGTTATGAAATGAAAACGCATTGATAGATATCACTCCATATGACCGAAGGCGGTAGAAACCGGCGCATGCCGTAGATCTCCTTTCCTGACAGCGCATGGAACCGTCCGCTCTGTCCGCACCGACAGGATCGCTCTCACTGCTAGCTGCTGCGTCGGGTCCCTCGGGCGTATGGTGTGTGTTGCAAGACGCTCTCTCTCAGTGAGTCATCAAAATGAACATCCTTTTACACTTGAGTAGCCAGCTATCTGCCAATGGACCCGCTCATCTACCTCGTTCTTGCTGTTGTTTTCTTTCTGCAAATTCCGGCATCAGCGATGGTCTACTTCGATGCCAAAAAGCGCAAACTCAAGCATCCCGGGCGGTACGAACTTGGGGTCCTCGTCCCACTCGGTGGGCTCGGAATCGTCGTTGCTTACGCGTATAAACGGCGCGAGCTGCCGACGGTCTCTCCCGACACTTCCCAAACTGCGGAAAGAGAGGGGACAAACCAGATCCCCTAGTTACGGGTCAACAATTCGATGCAGCTGTTCTGTGACCGAACGAACCGTCTGCTACCACTCGTCGGATTTGTGTTCACCGGTCGCGGGCGACCGTGTGGCAGAGAGCTGACGACCACTTTGGCCTAAATCATCGTGTCCTGGCAGCGACGGTTGCGTTCGACGGCGCCGACGGGAGCTGTCAGTCCTGATCCGGCGAGACAGGAACACGAACGACGAAAGGCGCCTCCGTTGTCGCGGGGGGTGTCAGGGCTGGGTGAGTTGCTGGAGTGTCTCCGTAACAGCAGCAACAGTCGTCCGCCAGTCGTAGTTCGGTGTGACGCCGCCATCCCCTCGCATTGGGTGTGAGAGTTGTGCCCGGATTTCGGCAGCGAACCCCGAGACATCGCCGACGGGCACCACGGCGCCACCGTCTCCGACAACCGAGGCGACCTGCTCGAGGTCCGAGCACACGACGCGCGTTCCGGACGCCATCGCTTCGAGGATCGTTCGCGGGACGCCTTCGGCGCGACTTGGCAGAACGAGCACGTCCGCCGAGCGATAGATCCGGGGCATCTCGTCGTACGGGACGTGGCCGAGAAAGGAGGCGCTGTCGTCGACCGTCTCACTCGCCCGCCGCTCGAGCTCGTCGCGCAACGGCCCCTCGCCACAGAAGTACACCGTCAGCTCGGGGTAGTCCTCACGAACGGTCGCAACGGCATCGAGGACGTCCTGTGGTCGTTTGCCCTCGACCAGTCGGCCGACGAACAACACCACCGGTCCGTCCGCGTCGATCAGCTCGCTCGTTGGCCCCTCCAGGGTAAAACGCTCGGTGTTGATGCCGTTCGCGGCGACCGTGATCTCCGTCTGGACGCCGAACTCGCGGAGCCGCCGTTTATCGACATCCGTATAACAGAAGACGGTGTCCGCCTGATTGAACGTCCATCGTCCGATCGTCTTCAGATACCACTCGAACACTCGTTCCGGGGCGGTCTGGGAGTAGAGACCGTGATTAGTGATGGCAAGTGGAACGTCTCCGAGCCGCCGTTTCAGTGCCGCCAGGTTCGTCGAGAAGTACAGATGTGAGTGGGCATGGACGACGTCGAACCCGGCAGCGTTCTTCAGATATCGAGCGACACCGGCTGAGATTTCGTTCCCGAGCAGCGTTACCGACGGGTCGTACCGGACGACGGTGTACCCATCGCGCTCTTCGACGGATGGCGTATCGGGATCGCGACGGATCGTCAGTACTGTGACGTCGTGTCCCATCGCTGCTTGGTCGCGACTCAGCGCGTGGACGTGATAGGCACCGCCGCCCTTCACATCCGGGTATGTGGTCTGTGCGACCCGAAGGATTCGCAGCTGCCGATCTGTTGTGGATGGTTCGTCTGTCATCGGTCCCGTCTCACTTGCTCTATCAGCGGTAGGCGTCGGAACTGAACCATGTCTAAATTCATGCGAACTGTGAAAAAATCATCGACACTCTATTAGTGATCGTACAGGCGGTAGGTGTTTACCGAGTGTTGTCCGTCGGGGTCGGTTGACTCGTAGGGCTATTGTCGGCGCCGCTCGGGGTCCTCATCGGTACGCCCGCACTGTGGCCTAAGCGGTGTTGCGTCCGCGACGATCAGCCAGAGCTGCAGGCAGACGAGTTTGATATCGAACCAGAGTGATCGCTGTCGCATGTACCCGAGTTTCGTCTCGGGTTCGAGCCCGGTGACGCCGGTACCGATCGTCGCCGACTCGAGCAACCGCGACTCGTCGCCGATAACAAGGATACGACGGGACCGAGTCCGACACCGACAGATACGATACTAGACCGGCAGAGCAACGACGGGGGCCGCCAGTTGCGAGGGCCGTCACCACCGACGGTACACCGGGCGCACGTCACGGCTGCAAAGCCGATGAGCACGAAACAGGCGAGTCCGACCTGTTGGCTGGTCTGTCTGAGCATGGCACCGACCGGGATCGGGGGGTGTACAGCGGATTAGCGCAACGCCAACACAGCCACCGATAAGCGCAACCGGGGGAACGACCTGTTCCGCGACCGGTCTTGGTATCGTAAGAGCGGACGCTACGAATCCCGTAATAATCGTGACCACCAAGACGCTAAGACCATCCAGAGAGACCGACTCGAACCCCCATAGAGAAAACCACGACAGTTGCTCCGACGACGAACCCGGTCCATAGGTCCACCATACCGTCTCGGATGGGACCCTCACTGCAGCAGCCTGATGTATCTCATAAAGCGGAGCAGCGGGGCGTACTAAATCTATTTAAAAACCTCCGTTGAACTCGACAACGGCTTCTAGTTGCGAAGACAGACTGCTACCACGACAAGAGAGGTTCTAAAGAAGATTTTTGAAGGAGTACGCGAAACGCTGGGTATGGCCAACGAGAGCGAGTCTCGAGGCGACGACACTGGTGTCGAAATCCTGGAGGACGACGGCGACTCCTCCGACCGGTTCGGAGAGACAATGGACTATCTCGACCAACGACAGGAGGCGACCGAGGCGGCAGAGCAGATCAATCGCCTGACCGCAGTTCTCCGAATGAAGGGGATTGTCTCGAAAGCCGAAGCTGAGTACATCAAAACCGGGCAACTGGATAAAGAGAAGCTCTTTGCCGATATCACGTACGAGGAGATGGAGCCCTTCCTGCTCGAGATGAACGAGCAAGGGACGTTCTCGGATGACGAGATCGACCAGTGGAAAGCGTTTCTGGGATCCGAGTAAGCTCGATTACGCGGCTACTGACCCAGAACCCATACAGATCAACTCATCTCTCCACTGTTTCTTGCCGGCACCTCCGTTGGTTGGACCGCCATCGAGAGCAGAAAACCGACGCGTGTCCGACGTCTGCCGTTCACAGAGCATCTACCCTCCGTTCGTCCGCCGACTGGCAGCGTTCAAAACGGGCTTCTTTTCTAATGCAGGGCGGATTATTCATACAGCGAAGTTAGCAGCCCAAAAGTATATGTGATAGGTTATAGAAATATAAGGGAGTGACGACGCCTTGGTAGCTGTCCTCTCCGAGGGAACGCGACTCCTCTTTCCGGTGGTGTACGTACTGTTTTTTCTGGGCACGCTCGGGATTCTGGCGGTCGCTCGTCGTCGATACGCTCGAGAGGTCTGGCTCGCGGGGTTCTTTACGACGCTGCTGGCGGTCACGCTGGTGGGCATGCCGCTGTTGCCGGTCGTCGATATGCATAAGTTCGCCCAGCCGTCCGAGGAGGAAGAAACCTACTACGAGATTCGGATGGTCGACGCGTCGGGCGAGGAGCTCCGGGTCGACGACCGCGCGACGCCGCCGGTGACGGGGACGCGAACGTCGACGGTTGGCGGACAGCTGGCCGACGAGTACACCGACGAACAGCGCCTCGAGATGGGTGAGTTCTACCTCGAAAACGTCAGGGAACACCGCCAGACGGTCGAGGCCGGCGAGCGATCGGTGACCGACCGGCTCCAGCCGCCGCGCTACGTCGACGACCGGGCCTGGACCGCCGCCGAGCTCGAGGAGTACGAGGCGTTCGAGGCGATCCGGATCTACGAGCACACGGTGGTTTACAGCGACGACAACACGGCGGTCGACTCGACCGAGGAGCGGCCTCGGGTGACGATCGATCCGACCGACGGCACGGTTACCGACCACGAGGAGAGCCGATGAGCGCGTTCGTCAACTACGTCGCCGACGACGCACGCGGGTCACCGCTGAACCTCGCTGTCGTCCGCGTCTTGCTGGGGACGTACGTCATCTGGCGCGTACTCTCCCTCGAGTGGGCGGCCTACGGTGAGTGGCCGGACTTCCACGTCGACGAGACGATCGGTTTTCTCCACCAGGACCTCCTCTTCGCACTGTTGCCCTACCAACAGTGGGTCGTCACCGCCCTGTTGGTGCTGTTTATCGTTGGCTACCGGACCCGCTGGACCGGTGGCCTCGCAAGTCTCCTGTTGATGCATATGCTGTCGGTCAAGGCAACGATCTACCTCGCCGGAACTGTCGAGTCGCTGTTCATCTGTGGGTATCTGCTCCTTCTCTTTGCGTTGTTCGCCGAGGACGACCCGCTGTCGGTCGACGGCTTTCGCCGGACGGGCGAGCGCTCGCTCGCGGAGCTGAACACCGTCCTGACCGATGGGACCGACCGGGCCTACCGGATGCGCGCGCTCAAGTGGGGACTGCTCGCGGTTGCGATCATCTACGTCGGCTCGGCCTGGGGGAAGGCGCTGAACGGCCCACTCGAGATCTGGCTCTCGGGTGCCGAACTCCAGCGGGACATCCTCTTTTATGGAGAGCTGACCGGCATCGACCGAGCGCTCGGCGCCCCGATCGTCGAACACGAGTGGCTCGCGTGGGTCGGGTTTGTCGGGACCGCGCTGATACAGGTCTCACTGTTCGCTGCCGTTGTGTTCGGCGTCTCGGTGACGCTTCCGATTCTCGGGATACTCGGCTTTCACATCTCGGTGATCCTCACGCTAGGGCTGTACTTCATCGACATGCTTCTCGTCCTCTCGCTGTTTGCCGCCTGGGACGGGGCCTACCGGCGGCTTGTGGCGGCCGCCGACGAGCCGGTTCGGGTGGGCTACGACGACCACTGGTCGGGCTGTGTGCGGACGCTTGCCGTCCTGGCTCATCTCGACGTCACCGACTCGGTGGAGTTCGTCCCGCAGTCGGATGCGCCGTCGGCCCTGACGGACCGGGAAAAGGGACTGGTGCTCGTACGGGACGGAACGGGTTACCATGGCTACGAGGCGGGTCGCCAACTGCTGAGCCAGTTTCGGCTGTGTGCCCCGCTGGCGGTCGCGATGGCGACACCGCCAGTTAGAGCGCTGGGGACGCGACTCTATGCGGCGGCGGCTCCCGCTCGGACTCGATCCCTCGTCGACGAGACCGACTGACGCACACCGGATACGCCAGTCGAAGCACAGATTGACTCACCAAGTGGATCTCTCCATGTCACCTGTGCAGGTCCGCTGGTGGCAAGACGGCAGTCGTGTCTCCCTTCGATTCGGACTCGAGAGCGGTGGTTCCGGGCAGCCGGAGCTGTTAGGGGGAGAGCGACTGAACACCGGGTCGCCTGTTCGTACCAACTGGAGCGGTACCAACACGCCGTATCGTAGACCGCGTCGGGAGGGGAGTCACGACGGCTCGATGGGCCGATGTGGTGTGTCACGGAAGATTCGAGCACGCCGTCTCCTCCCGACGTTCCGAGAAGGCGAACCTTTCTACATAAACGTGTATTCTTCTGGGTGGCGAAGCTGCCCGTCGAAGAGTGGATTTCCATAGCCACGATCCGGCCCCTCTTCTAGCGCTCGAGCCTGTCGGTCCATTGTGCGGTCGAACACAGCTCGCGTCGCGGAGAGATGATAGCTACAGGCAGTATTTATCCTCTCAGTAGTTTGAACTTATGTATAGTAGACGACTCACTACAATACAAACAACCGGAATTTGTGAGAACTGCAATGGCAGAAAAACCAGACGGTGACATCCACCCACCCTACTCGCTCACGGCTCGCGCCGTTCGCTCCTTGAGGGTGGGGCTTCCTGTTTCCACGACGCGCTTTGCAGGAACCGAATCGGTTCCCGTAGGGAGCGCAGTCTCCGCAGGCGTTGATTCGGGACAGCCCGTCCCTACTTGCTTCAGTCCGCGCACCAAGATGTTGTAGGCCGCGTTCCAGTCCCTGTCGGCCGTGAATCCACAGGAGGGACAGGAGTGTTCGCGGACCCACAGCGGCTTGTCTGAATCGGCACCGCAGGCCCCACACTCTTTGGTCGTTCCGGCCGGATCGACAGTCACGAAGTGCGCCCCTTCGCGTTCGCACTTGTACTCGAGCATTCGGAGGAACGTTCCCCACGCTGCCCCGGCGCGGTTGCGGCTGTTCGACGGGAGTTCAATTAGCCCCTTCGCGTCGAGGTCTTCGACTGCAACGAGGTCGTACTCTCGAGCGTAGTGGTTCGAGAGCTTGTGCAGGAAGTCCCAGCGTTTCCGTTGGAGGTCGGCGTGACGTTTGGCGACGACTCGCTGTTGCTTGCGGTAGTTCTGCGACCCGTGTTCTTTCCGCGAGAGTTTGCGTTGCTCGCGTTCCAACCGGTCGCGTTCGTCGGACAAGCCGGGACGTTCGACTGCGGTACCGTCGGTGTCGTGGGCGTACTTCAGGATACCCACGTCGATCCCGACACAGTCCTCGAGTTTCTTGGGCTTCGGCGGTGCGTCGTCCTCAGTTTCGATCCCGAGCACGGCGAACCACTCGCCGGTGGGTTCCTGCTTGACGACGACCTCTTTGATCGTGGCTTCGTCGGGAACGTCGCGGTGGTAGATCATCGGAATATCGCCGATTTTTGAAAGAGAAAGCACAGTACGGCCACTCGTGTTGTTGAGTTCGAAGCCGGTTTGACTGTACTTGATCGAGCGATATTCCTGCGGGGCCTTCCACTTGAGTTCGCCGACGCGGTAGCCGTTGTCCTTTCGGCCCTTCAACGTCGAGAGATTGTCATACAGCCGCTGTACGACCTTCTGCAGCACCTTCGAATGGACTTGCTTCAGGTCGGTCCACCAGTCCTTGAGGTTGGGGAGCACCGACTGCTCGGAGTAGGCTGACGTGCCGTCCTCTCGGTTGAGTCGGTGCAGGAAGTGGTTGTAGACCTGTCTGCAGGTATCGACAGTCCACGCTAACCGTTCGTGGATTTCGTTGGTCGGGTTGAGGCGATACCTGTAGTTGTAGCGCATAATCTACTCGTTTTCGTCGCTTGGATCGGTGACGCGGACGACTTTGACGGTCGCGCCAGTCCACGCTTTCGGGACGTAGATGTGCGCGCCGTTGCCGGTCGGTTTGACTTCGGCTTCGAGGACTTCGTGTCCTTCGACTTCGTACCGATCCATTGAGTGTATCTGCGAGGTAGATACTCGTAAAGCTGCCGATAGCGTGGGCCTGCTGTAGAACAGTCCAAGAAGGCCTTGCGGCGTTGACGAGACGCAGAGCGTCTCGTTCGCACACCAGAAATCGGAGATTTCTGGGGACGCTGTATCCCCTCCCTGCTCGCGTCTTCGACGCTCGCTGAGGAAGGGGCATTAGCGCCTCGATTTAGGTAAACGGGCTGACGACTCCCGATTCGGACGGCGATCCTACGTGAAGGGGCTGGCGGCAACAGGGACACTGGCGCTCGGCGGCGCTGCGGCTGCCAGCGCGACGGACCGAAAGGACACAGAGACCGACAAAAAGGACGGATACGGCCGAGACGACGATCGGAAGGACGGCAAGGACGACGATCGGGGAGACGACAAAGCCGACGACCGGAAAGACGCGAAAGACGACAAAGAGGACGATCGGAAGGACGACAAAGCCGACGGCGGGAAGGACGACAAGGACGCCAAAGACGAGAAAGCAGACGACCGCAAGCACAACCGGTACGCGAAGAAGGCCGACAAGTACGAACGGAAGGAACGAAAACACGCCGAGAAAGCCGATCGGTACGGTGAGAGGGCGGAACAGTACGCCGAGAAGGCCGATGGCTACGCCAAGAAGGCTGGTGGCTACGCTGAGAAGCGCGACCGGTACGGCGAGAAAACACGGGCGTTCGCCGAGAAGGCCGAGAAGTATCTCGGCAAGAAGTGCAAGACGGAGAAGAAAGAGCGGTACGTGACGAAGGCCGAGAAGTACGACGAGAAGAAAGCTCAGTACGCCGAGAAGAAGCGCACGTACGGCGGCGAAGCCTGCAGGTACGCGACGAAGGCCGAGCGGTACGCAAAGAAGGCCTGCAAACACGCCGAAAAGGCCGAGAGGTACGGCCGCAAGGCCACGAAGTACACGGAGAAAGCCGAGAAGTACGGCCGGAAGTCCCGCGGGCGAAAGAAGGACTGCTAGCTGAGGCGACTCGAACCATCCGGTCACCTGTAGCGGTTCTTTTCAGGTGTTGGTAGACCACCTCACCGGTGCCCGAGGTGTCGAACGGGCGGGCAAACGAGCTAGCGCGTGTGACGACCCCGATTCGAGTGCGATCAGTGGCCGCAACGGAAGCCGACACCGGGCTGAGCGGGACGCTCTCGGCGATTCGACACGTTGTGAGGCGGTCGGGACACATCCCATCACTTCAGGTGTCCGAGTCGGCCGGGAGGCCCCCATGAGAACTCGTGGTTCGACACGCACGAACGGTCGATAGATCGCCTAAGTCGGATGGAACCGACGCACCAGGTCCCGTTTTGCCGGCGAAACCCGGCGAGCGCTTCGAGGGACGCGGGTTCGTCGCTGCTACGACCGGCAAGGGACGTGTTCGTTGCGGCCGACCACTACGGCGACTGACATGGAACGTCGGCGATCCCTCGGACTCGAGGCGCCGACGGTCGACACGCGTTCGAGTACATCACCCGGTGAGCGGGAGCCACTGCCAGCACCGACGATATGGAGGACAACGGCGAGGTGCTGAAGCGGGTGTGGGCGCGCTCTCTCTCTCCCTTTTGGGTTATCCTCCATCAGCAGTTGGCCACCCGAGAGCCGCTCGGGTGAACGCTTACGACCAGGAATCTGTCTGCCATACATAAAGGCACTGGTCGGTCCGTCAGACGTGCATCTATATATATCATCTCGATATCTCTCCGATTGGAATATGTCAGAGAACTCGTTAAATCGACGACGGTTCGTAACGATCGCTGGTACCGGTGCTGCGGTCGCCCTGGCCGGGTGTGGCGATGAAGAGGAAGAAGAGGAGGACCTGGAGGACGATCCCGAAGAGAACGGCGATGACGACCTCGACGAGAACGGTGACGACGACCTCGACGAGAACGGTGACGACGAGGACGATGCCATGGATGACGACGAGGACGACCTCGACGAGAACGGTGACGACGAGGACGATGCCATGGATGACGACGAGGACGACCTCGAAGAGGACGACGACGCTATGGACGACGATGCCATGGACGACGACGAAGAGGACGGCCTTGAGGAGGACGACGACCTCGACGAGAACGGCGACGATGACCTCGAAGACGACGAGGACGATGAGGACGAAGCCCTCGATGAGGATAACGACGCCTTCGACGACGAGGACGAATAATCAGTAGCGGCCCCTCAATTTATGGCCGCCGTGTTAGGGGGGCCACGCGGCTGCAGATTTCTGACGTGGTAACCAGGGAGCTTCCCGAGTCGAGACGGGAGTCGGTCCATCCAGAGCGACCACTGCAGGGCAGGATTACCAGAGGATGAGTCATCCCGACGAACAGACGGCGGACCGAAGGAGTGGCTGGCGAGTGTGCTCGCTCTCTGTAGTGGCTCTTCGCGCTCACTTGCGGACGGGCCGAGACACCACACAGCGGCTGATCGACCGAGGCGTCGCGGGTCGAACACGGCGGTATCGGTCGTCAACACTCTCGCTCAGTATTGCAGCGATGGGATGAGGGAAGGAAGCGCGCAGTGGATCGGTCCATCGCACGCCATCCGTATCTTTCGAGTCCAATCGTTTAAAATTCACGGTTTTTCGTCGGGATGGTGAAGCCGAACGGACCGGGGCCCATCGACGTGGGGAGGGGGAGGCCTGAGCGAGTCCGGCCGTGACCGCGGGGCGGTAGCCCTCGAGGTGTCCCCGACCGACCAAACACACAGACGGTCGACCCCGCTCGAGCCGTCGGTGGCGCCCGCGACGTTCACGATGGAGACGGGGCCGTCCACGTCGAGAGCGGGCTCGATGCCGGCGCCGACGTGCTCGTACGACTGCTCGTCGGCAACGTTAGCCTTGGGGTCGGGTTGACGGTCGTCAACTACGCCGTTGCCTACCGGACCGGACACGGCGTCCGTCGGCGCCGCGCATAAATCAGCCCCCGAGTCCGTCAGCGGAGCGCTATCGAGTGTGTCGACGATCCAGCGCCACCTCGAGTTCGTACAGCCCCGATGACCAACCCCTGATCTATGCCAACTGTTGGGTCTGTCGGTGAGGGTACGACTGACTCATAGATCAGCCGTCGTTGGTATGGGACCCTCTATTTAAATGTGAACTTGCTTGACTGTGCCTTTGAATTTCAATTTCAAAAATGGCATTAGCAATACAAATGTCTCCCAATATGCTTTGGGGCTAGGATTATCGGACAGTACGCTAGATATGAGTTATGCACAGACGAACTATTCTAACTGGGTCTGGTGTTGTGGTTTCTGCAACTCTTGCCGGGTGCTCTCAACTATCTGATGACGATGAGTCGGAGAGTGAGGGTACAGGCGATGACGAAGACAACGGATCTACCGACGATTCTGGAGGGGAACTCGAGAGTGATGAGGAAGACGACGAAGAGTCAGATGACGGATCTGAAACGGAAGAAGAGGAACTCGAAGAACCAGGAGAGGACGAAGAACAGCCCCCGGAGGAAGAAGAAGACGAACCCGAAGAAGATGGGCCCGAGGAAGGAGACGAGACAGAAGAAGACGATGAGGAGCCCGCTTCCGAAGAGGAGGGTGAAGACTCTGAGGAACAACCTGACGGGTCTGAGAACGAAGAAGATGAGGACGCTGGATCAGAAGACCAAGACGAAGAACCCGACGAGACAGAAGACGAGGAGTCGGAAACGGAGGACCCAACCGAAGAGTCCGAGGAGGAGCCAGCGGACCAAGACGAAGAGTCCGAAGAGGCGTCCGAACCAGAAGAGCAGGACGAAGAAGATGAGGACCCTGAAGAAGCAGACGACGAAGAAGAGGACCAAGCGGAATCGGAAGAGGAGACCGAGTCGGAGGACCAAGGCGAAGAGTCCGAAGAGGCGTCCGAACCAGAAGAGCAGGACGGAGGAGACGAGGACTCTGAAGAAACGGACGAGGGAGAGGAGGACCAAGACGAGGAGGAATCAGAAGAGGAGACCGAGTCGGAAGAGCAGGACGAAGAAGGTGAGGACTCTGAAGAGACAGACGACGAAGAGGAGAGTGACGAGAGTGGGGACGACAGTGATGAGGAGACGGATGAGGACGGAGCGGATGACTCCGATGAGGGCGAGGAAGGAGACATGGACTCGGATGAAGACGGCGGCGACGAGGAGAGCGAGGACGACGACTCCGCTGAAGACACTGGTACTGGAATCTCGCCCGAAGACATGGAGGGACAGATTCAGTACACCGATGCCGAGGACGAAGAGGTGCTTGAGGTTACTGACCACGGGATAGAGTGGGCCGATTCCGATGTACAAGACGATTGTCTGATCAACTATTCGCTTGAAAATGTGTCCGACTCCGAAGAGATGAACGTTCACTACGCAGGGGAGCTGCTGGATGAAAACGGCGGAGTGATTAGTAATATGGATGATATGGCGTTTTTGGCGCCTGGTGAGTCTTCAAGTGGCCATCTTGAAGCATACGGATGCGATGAGGCAGCTGATTACCGGCTTTCGCTCAGCATCGCCCACCGCAGTGACGTATCCGTGTAGAGCGATCTGACCGATACGACTGATGGTGGCTACCTCATCGGATTACTGAGAGTACCCGTGTGCGTTCACTTCAACACACGCTCAGATACCCGCTCATGTTCCCCGCTGCGTGAGATCACCTCTGTCCACTCGATGCATGCCTACGGACTGCGGTTTCGCTATCCGTCTGTGTATGACAATTGCAGGACCTGAACTGAGGAAATGACAGGCAAGTAACCTACACTCTGTGGCTAACTGATAGGCGACCAGACGTGTCAGAGGTGGCAATTGGTGCAGGAAGTGTCACGGGAGACACGTCGCTACCTCCGACGTCCGACGGCTTTCTGCTTGCACTACTAATAATTTCCCAATGTAGAATACTAGCAACAAACCACCAGTCCGCCGACGAGCCACACGCCGATCGAGTGGCGAAGACCAGTTCGTGGCCGAGGGCGTCGACCATGTCGTGGCACTCGTTGATCCAGTCGAGCCCACCGTCCTCGTCGTCGACGCGGAACACGTTATAGCGTGAAGCAGGCGCAAAACCCACGACTTCAGTCGTGGGATACGCGCCGTAAGCTTGATTGGTCAACCGACCGTAACAGTCGTTGTGCGCGGAAAACTGGCAGTTGACTCGGTGTTTGCCACGGCGAAAGCCGGAATCAAACAAGTGAGCCGACCGCGCCGACCGCCACAAAACAAGATACCTCGAAGCCCCACACGGGGTACGAGTACCGGCTTCGTGGCGGAGCCAGTGCCGTCGGTCACAAAGCGTAGATTCCCAACCTTCAGGAGTGACCTGCCCGGCCAACACCGGGTGGGAAACCCACGACTTTAGTCGTGGGAGCACGTCACGATGCGGTTGCGCTCGAGTGTGGTCATCGACATGCCACTGATCGAGTTAAACTCGAGATTCGCTCCGACAACGGTGTCCCGCTGCTCTGGGCGTCCGTCGTCGATGAGCCGACCGAGACGCTCGGAAACTCGCTCTATCTGACGCTCGGCTCAGGTGGTCCGGCCGAGAGCGGAGTACCACCGCTGTGGACCGAACCGTCGGGACGAACGCTCAAGGCCGACCAACTGTGCGAGCGCTGCACTGAACGGATCGAAGCGCACCATCCGTCTCGCGGCGTTGCTCAACACTCGCTCGGGGAGTAGGGCTCCTAGTTCCTCCACCCCGCATGCAAAGTGAAAACACACCTTCAACTCCTATCCAAAAGGCCGACGTAGTCGGCGTCTGATCGCGGTCGTCTGACCGAGAGTAACGCCGTCGAGACCGACGAGTGTCCGTCCCCCGGCTGCTCGACGTCAGTACTGGTGGTGGTACAACAACCAACCAGACCCCCTACAGAGAGGGTCACACGCCGTCGAATGCAGGGGAATGGGAAGGCCAGAGGGTGAGTCTGGCCCTCGTGACGTCCACGAGATCACGTCGGTGTGAGGTTGGTGGGTAGGGAGACCAACCTATCATGTCCTGAAGGGATCAGGCAAGCCAGTAGTACTCCCCAGGGGTGCTAGTGGGATAGTAGGACCTACCAGCCATGTAACCATCTCAGTCTCACCGACTAATATGTTACTACTAACATGAATAGAGGAGCATATCGGTGCAGATCACGGCTTCTTGATTGCCTCGCCAGTATCGCCTTCTCCCCTACTGCCTCTCGAGCAGGAGAGGAACGGACACATGAGGTGACTGATCGGAGTGTAGACGGTATTGATATCGTCTCAGTCCGATTCACCCATGATTTCACCCGACTTCCTGGAGGGAAGACTGTCGTCCGTCTGCGCGGCATTTGTCCCGTAGGTCAAGAGTCGGCAGAAGTCAGAGATAACGGCGAGCGGGAGTAGAGCGACTATGATGGCGTACGTAATGCCGAGCAAGAGGATCCCCCACCTACGTTGAGCTAAGAACTCACGGGATATGAAAGAATGGCGGGCGGCATCGGTCAACTTTACCGTTTCTTGGAACATGGCCCCTTCCTTGCTCATTGTCGGCTCCCACCACTGCACAGGTGGTCTCTCTATTATAAATACAGTAGTTTTAGGATCCTACACACAGGCCCTTGGTGCGGTGTCCCAACCCTCCCGAACACGGATGAGACTCCCGCGAGCGCCCGGCGACAGTGCTCAGCGAGGACGACCCGAGGCTGAGGGGACCAGCTGGGTTCACGGGGACTGGTGACTCTGTACTGTCGGCACACGGCGGTTGATCTCATGGGTATCGAACGGTTTGACGGGGCTATGGCTTTCTCACGCGAAAGGCAGCAGACAGAGGGAGGGCCAAGGTGCCACGAAAGTACTGCACCGGAACCCCACCCTCTTCAGTCTACATCCACAAACGGCGTACTTGCATCCCTCAGCCATCGCGATCCCCGATGTGGACCGGAACTGGTGATGTTCGGACCACTTTCTCTGCGACACGACCGAGGCTGTAGCGCTCGAAGCCCGTCTTGCCACGGGTCCCCATCACGATTCGATCGATAACTCACGTTGCCTGATTGAAGGCTCCGATGCCGATAGCAACACCAGCAGCGACAACGATTCCCCAAAGCCCAATGAGCACGGTTCGGCGAGTTACTCTCATTTCGTATCAATCATCCTCTCGTTTTACTCTGTGCTGGAAGTACCGGATCGTCCTCGCTCAACTGGACGAACAGCCCCCACCTCCCTGACGCAGCCACCGGTGATCTCGGCAGGCCTGCGACTGTCCGCGAGACAGGGCCGCACACCTAACGGCCGCAGTTCGTCTGTGCGGCTACGGCCCGCTGTACGTACTGACGCCGCTCGCTCGGAGAAGCGAGCGATCACTGCCAGTGCTCTGGAGTCGGTGCTTGACAGGCGTCGCGTCGATCAGGTCACCAAATCTACCCATCTACCTCTATACTAGTAAACACCTCACATAAATCTAGTGTGACTTTGAGTTAAGTATGGATGCATGTTTGACGTTTCCGTGACATGTCTCACTCTACGGCGACTGCCGCCGAACTAGGGAATTGCCCTACTCAGACGGACAGCCATGAGACCACGTCCAGGATGCGGACGGGTAGCTCACCCTCGTTACGGCCGATTGGGGGTGAGTCGTTCCCGTGGGAAGACTCCTCTGCGACCGCCGTCGACCGGCTCGATGCCCTCGCAGTTCGTGACCGCATCGAGTCCCGATCGGCGGCCCTCGAGCGCCAGGCCAGCAGCTAGATTCCGACCGGAATAACGACGGGGGACGTCCGTGTCGTAGCCAGTATGGCACATACCGTCGGTGAGCTTCGAAACGCAATCAGGGAAGCGGTCGGTCGGTTCGAACGGGAGGGCTCGCCAGCGTTCACGAAAGAGGACCTCGCCGCAGTCTGTGATGCGGTGGGGTATGAGATCGAGACGGGCGGGCGTCTGCCGCCGAAAGCGGAGATGCGGGCGGGTATCCTGGGGACGATCGATGTCGGCGACGCGCCCACCCCGTCGGACGCACCGTCGTCGTTCCGGAAAGACGAGCTGGAAGCGATCCTCGCCGCTGTGCAGTAGCTCCGGATATCGAGCCTGCATCCCGTGTTGTGACCGAGCGATCGGTGTGACTCCTGTCGCACGAGACGACCACGCCGAGTCAGGATCCAGGGGACCACGTCACCCCACCATCGGTCCGAACCCGTTGCAATCGTTCGACAGAAAGCGCGTCGCAATGCTGGCGGCGAGGCCACTGGTCGGCCACGTCCGACTCGAGCGCAAGCTCCTTCGAGACTGCCCGATGCAGGCGGTCCGAGAGCACACGACGCATGATCGACCCCAACCCGACTCAGCACCGAGAGGGTGGCCGGTAGGTGAACTATAGTTATGGCGTTGACAGTAGAGTGGTGACAGACATCGAGTCAGATGATCCGCCGCGAGATGGCGGTCTGCGTCGACGCACCGATTCCCATCGATGGCAGCGACACCACTGCGGATGCGATCCCATACGGCGTGGCGGTCCCAGGCCAGTCGGCGTGGCGACACACGCCAGCTCAGTCACCGACACGGAGGGACTCAGTCGAACCACTCGACGTACTCCTCGCAGGCCTCACAGGTCGCCCGCGTCGCCCACCCCTCCCCACGATCGTGGTCGTTTGGCGAAACTTTCGCCACGCGGATCTCCACGGCGCCACAGTCGGGACACTGGGAGGGAATCGGTTGTGCCATGCTGCCCTCTCTTTGAGTGGGGCTACAATAACTGTGTCTCCGGTCATGTTGTCAAGTTGATCGGCGAGTAGACGGCTGTGCCGTCGATCGCGCAGTTCAGCCGACGGTCTCGGACTCGACGATCTTGTCGTGGCGAAGAGATTCGCTCGGACCACCGATCTTGGTTTGAGCGGCCTCGGTCGGACGACGTGTCCGCGTTAGTCGGTGAGCGATCGAGGAACTGCGGCTGGCGGTGCTCGGCATTGAAGGCTCGAGCGCTCACGCCACCCGTCGAAACTTGCTCAAAGAAGGAGCCTATCGGACGACGAACTTCGATCGCAGATCGGTGACCGGGCCGTCGTCCTCAGGGGAGTACAAGAGGAGGCCGAGACACAGCCCCAACATAATCGAGGAGGGGCTGAGCCCGCCGAGGAACAGCGACTCGAACCCCATATACAGGAATATTGCGACGGTGAGCCCGACCACGAACCCGGTCCAGGGCGTCCAGCGTGTGCGGATCCCCTGACCCAGTGCGTAGACGAGTGCGCCCAGATAGAGGCTCCCGGCGATGATGCCCGTGTTGAGCAGCGGGTAGATGTAGGAGTTGTGCGGGCCTCTGGAGCTGTCGATCTCCTCGGCGGTGTTCGCAAAGCCGATTCCGAGCATCGGGTCCTCGGCGAGGCGCTCGAGCGAGGCCACCCAGCGGTCGACGCGGGTCAACAGCGTTGTCTCCATCACCTCGCCGACGTGACCGAGCCGGATCGCCACGTAGACGCCGAGGGCGGCGACCCCGATGCTGAGAAAACCGACCCGTCGGTCGAATCCCGAGAGGACGAGCACCGAGCCGGCGGCGAAGCCGACGAGCGCGGCGTCGCCCTCGCTTAGGACGAAGCCGAGCAGACAGACCAGGAGCGCCCCGAGCCACACCGCCCCGCGGCGGGCCAGAAACGTGTACAGCGCCGCGAGGCTGCCGACCATCATGACGAAGCCAAACCCATTGGGATTGTGAAAGATCGAGGCCGTCCGAATCCCCTCGATCCCGAACACCGAATTACCAACGGACTCGTAGAGGGTCTCGCTCGTCTGGAGTTCGTGCCAGACCATCCCGATGCCGACCAGCGCGACCAGGGTGGCGACGAGCGTCAGCCCCATCGTGAACGTCTGGCGGCGGCCGTTGATCAACGCCGGTAACACGACGACGATTGCAAGTACCACCAGTGGTGTGGCGGCGATATACTGTAGCAACTCGGTGTGGGGCGCATAGTAGTAGTGGACGAGTAGCCCGAGCCAGTAGCCACCGATGAGCACGAGAAAGGCGGCGTCGAACTGCAGCCGGATGTCGGGCATCAACACCCCGTACGCCGCGATCGAGACCAACAGCGCGCCCGTCATGATGTAGCCGACTCGCTGTGACACCGCCCAGCTCGTCACCGCGAGACTGCTGATGATCGGCAGCAGTGCGAGGATCGAATCGTAGACTGGAACCGTTGGCTCCTCCGACGACATACCCCAGATATAGTGACGAATATTCATCCTGAAAGCTCGTGGTAGCTGGATATCCATCCCATCAAAAGATAAATACCGGGGAACTGTCGGCGCATCGATCGCCGAAGGGAACAGGCGATGGCGTTCTCGGGCGGGAACAACCCTAGTGGGCCAGGGACCTCGAGTTCGAGCGTGTGATCGAGGTGCGCCGAGGCCGTAAGCAATAGCTCGCAGACGGCGATCAGCAGAATCGCCCCTCACGACCCCGTCCCGTCCGAATCGATGGACGGGCATCGCCACAACCGGGCGACCGTCGCCGTTCACCGCGGGTTCCTCGAGGATCACCCGGACCCGCTCCTCGTCCGCACGCGGTGGCAGCGCCGTCTCGGCCGCACCTCGATCACACAGTCGCTCGAGGGTCGGCTTGGCCGGTTCGGTCGTGGCGTCGTCTCGGATCGTGGGCGGAACAACGACCGTTCCGGTGATGGCGGAGAGGCAGTCGGGTTCGCCGATTGTGTCGAGCACAATGAGCGTGGTTGCGGCGACGTAGCGACGATCATAGCTCGCGCGCGCTGCACCGGGCTAACTCACCGAGAGCGAGAGGGAGACGAACGCAACGAGAACGAAACGAAGGCCATCGTGGGCGGTGACTCCTCGTCTTGATTCGGGAACACAGTGAGGACACCGCAACCTCTGTGGAGGTCTCACAGACTCTGATCGGGTGTGTTGGCCACCTCTCCGCCACCGCTTCCATCCCTCCCAACCACCTGCTTCGCAAGAGCGAAGTCCGAGAAAGGTACCGTGGCCACAGTGGACGCACGGACCGCTACCCGAGACGGTCTGGCAGTAGCTACCTGTCGGTGGCCACTTTTTTCGACCGACTCGAGTACGCCTGCGACGGCGTTGCGGGCTGATCGGTCCCGTGAGACGCTCGAGCGGTTCGATACCGCGTTCGGCTCGTCGGCCCGCATCGCTGCTTCCTGGCTCCTCCGCCAACCAACTGCGTCTCATCGACATCCTTCAATATTATTAATCAATACTGAAGCAATATAATACTCTATTGGGTGAGTGATATTCTCACTCCTCTCCGTCGGCTGATTATTGGTTTCACAGCATTTATTGACAAGGTATCTATTTATAAGCGCTAAATATAACCTCCCTTCCTATTAATTCCCTAAGTATTATACCATAGTATAGAATAACGTTCACCGTTGGCATGTTACATTCCCAACTGGAGGGCGTGTTGGAGGGTGCAGTGCTGGAGTGGTGGTGGGAAGCCCGTAGCTGCCGACGTCTGACATGAGCGATAACGACAAGAGCGGATTCGAGAGACGTACAGTACTCAAGGGCCTCGGTGCGGCCGGCATTGCCGGTGGGATGACCGCAGGAGTCACCGCCCAGGACGTGACCCCACAGGATGCGGACGACCCGGCGGTCGACTCGGCACTTGCCGACCTGTGGGCAGACAACGAGATGGTCAAGGTCGTTCTCCGGCTCGAGCGACTCGACCGAGCCCAGATTCAGGACGTCGGACGAGACGAGGTCGTCTCCCAACTCCAAGCACACGCCGAGGCGACCCAGGAAGAGCTTCGCCAGCGAGCCGAGGCACTCGACGAGGTTCGCGTCGCCAACACGTTCTGGCTTGCAAACGCGATGGTGCTGAAGGTCCGAACCGACGAGATCAGTCCGAACGAGCTCGCCGGCTGGCCACGGGTTCGGTGGGTCCACCGCAACGTCGACTACCAGCTCCCGGAACCGGCGTCGGTGACTGATGTCAGTACGAGCGCGGACGACGTCACCTACGGACTCGAGCAGCTCAACGTCCCCGAGGTGTGGGACGAACTTGACGTCACCGGGGCCGGTTCCGAGGTTGCGGTCCTCGACACCGGAATCAACGCCGACCACCCGGACTTCGCGGCGTTCGATCCGGACAACTGGCAGGAGTTCGACGGCGACGGCAACCCGATCGACTCCGAGCCCTTCGACGACAACGGCCACGGCAGCCACGTGGCCGGCACGACCGCCGGACCACTGGAGCCCGATGGCGACGTGCCCGCCTACGGCGTCGCTCCCGACGCCGAGCTGTGGCACGGGAAGGTACTCGACGCACTCGGTGGCGGTACCTTCGATCAGATCGTCGCCGGTATGGAGTGGGCCGTCGACGAAACCACCGCGGACATTATCGGAATGAGTCTCGGTGGCTCGCCATCCGATACGGTCACCCTCGAGGCCACAGAGCATATCGCCGACGCCGGCGTCATCCTCTCGGCATCCAACGGCAACGACAGCCTCTCGACACCGGGGGCGTTCTACTCGTCGTTCGGCAGCCAGGCGATCGACGAGAACTACGACCTCGCGGAGTTCGCCGTCGGCGAGTGGATCGAGCCCGAGGAGTTCTTCGACGATCCCGAGGAGATCCCGGACTACTGGGCCGACGAGTACGTCACGCCCACGGCCTCTGCGGCCGGCGTCGACGTGCTCAGCCTGTACCCTGATGAGTACGCCGAGATCTCCGGCACATCGATGTCCCAGCCACACAAGGCCGGTGCCTTTGCGCTGATGGTCTCGGCCAGCGGCGAGCTCGACCGGGAGTGGTTCTGGGAGACGATGGTCGACACCGCGTGGCAACCCGAGCAGGCCCCAAGCGAGGATCCGAACGCGGAGTACGGCCACGGCGTCATCGACGCCTTGGAGGCAACCCAGCAGGTCGCCCTCGACCAGGGTGTCACCGGCACCGTTACGGACACCGACGACAGCCCGATCGGCGGTGCCGACGTGACGGTTGCGGATCCCGGCACCTCGACACAGACCGACGACGACGGCGTCTACGACGTGCTCGCGGAAGCCGGCGACACGACCGTGACGGCCGAGGCGTTCGGGTACGAGGAGGTCAGCCACGACGTGACGGTGCCAGAAGGCGACACTACCGAACAGGACTTCGACCTGCCCGCTGCGCTGGCCGCCGAGGTTGTCTCCGACCAGCCGGCGATCATCGAGGGCGGCGAGACGATCACGACGACGCTCCTTGCGGCTCATCCCGAGACCGTTACGGTCTCGAACACGGGCGGCTACGGCGGCGAGCTCGCGCTTACCGTCGACGGTGAGGACGCCGATCTCGGCGAGCCGGTCGCCCTCGATGGCGGGATCGGAGAGGTCGAGGTCAGCGTCGAGACGGAAGCCGACACCAGCGGCGGTGTCGAACTCGAGCACACGTTCGACGGCGCCGGCGAAACGACCAGCCTGACGACCGGGCCGACAGAGGTCGTCGAGGAGCTGGTCGAGGTCGCCGTCATCGACGACACCGAAGGATACGGCGACGACTGGGTGGCCATCCTCGAGGACGAACTCGCCGACGTCTACGAGGTCGAGCACGTCGACTCCAGTGAGGCCCTCGAGGATATCGAGGCGTACGACGCCTACTTCGTCCACGGGCTGGACTCCGACGAGTGGTACGAGGCCACCGACGAGATCGGCACGATCTACACGGCCCAGAACCTCGGCCCGGACACGCTCAGCCCGCGAGCGGAGCTCATCGACGATCCGGACGATGTGACGACGGGGACCGACCTGGCGACCTGGGAGATCACCGAGACCCACGAGATCCTCGAGGACGTCGCCGAGCCCGGCGACGAGGTCGAGATCCACACCGACACGTGGGACGACGGTGCTTCCTTCGGCGACACCGACGCCGACGTCTACGCCGAGGCAGCCGACGATGCCAACGCCTTCGCCGTCGACGAGGAACGCAGTGACGTGCTCCTGACAGCGATCGGGATCGGCTGGGTCGGCCCGGACGAACTGACCGACGACGCGCTGGCGATCGTCGCCAACGCCGTCGCATACGTCGCGGCACCCGAAGACGACGACTGGGAACTGGCGCCGGCGGTCGTCAACGACGAGCAGCCCGGGATTCCATCGGGCACTGGCGCCGATCTCGTCTCTCGACTCGACGACCAGCTGGATCTCGACGAGGAGATCGACCTGCTCACGGGCGAGGAAGCCGTCGACGCCGCCGAAGAGGAAGAGTACAACACGTACGTCGTCAACAGCATGGAGACGGAATTCGTCGAGGCGTTCGACGAGCAGACGGGCGATGAGGAGATCAACGTCGTCTGGCTCGACCAGCGGGGTCGCCTCGAGGGAATCGCCGCGAAGGCCACCGCCCTCGGCAATCCCGAGACGACCGACGACGGCCGCGGTGGCGGCCCCGGGTCCAACCCAGAACTCGAGATCGTCGCAGACCACCCGATCTTCGACGGTGTCGGGGACGACGGCGACTCGTTCCAGATCCACGACGCACACCATCCTGACCGCAGCTGGTTCGACGGCTACGATGGTGACGTCGTCGGCGAGATCCACGCCCACCAGATCAGCGGTGGCGGTGGCGTCGGCATCGACGACGGGAAAAGCACCGTCTTGCTCTCGAGCTTTGCCTCGAGCGGTGACGTGACCGGGAGCGACTACTCGGAGGACGCAGATACGGTCCTTGGCAACGCGGTCAAGTACCTCGTCGGCGCACTCGAAGCCGACAGTGACGCTCAGTCGGCGATGCTGCCAGCCGACGACTGATCGGCACGTAGTGCCGTAGCAACCAGCGTGTCACCGCCGGACGGTCGAGACACGTCCCGGAGCCACGCTCGGCAGACCCGACGCGGTTGGGCCCCAGGTTGTGGGAGCTACCGTCACTGGCGGCTGCACACCGGAGCAGTCGTTCAGACGACTGCTCCCCGCCCCGACGATGGCGACTGTCCACCGACGACTGGACGCCGGCAAGCCGATCGATATCTGCGGTCGACCGCCGAGAGAGTAGAGTTCGGCTGCTCTGGACGGAGCCCGACTGAGAAACAGTGGAGCTTCCGTCTGTCTCTCACTCGAGTGGGGACTCAATCGAGTCTCGACGAGGATTTCCGTGGCTGCCGGGCCAGGTGCGAGCATACAGGGGGCCTCTCCACGACTTCACCAGCGTGGCCGACTCAGAGTGCGAGTGTCGGAACAGAGCGAACGGGAACCGTCGACTCCGTCGATGAGTCTGGGAGCGCTTTCGAGTCAGGGGGAGCTACGTCTCTCGTTTGATTGCTCGAAAGACAGTCGTGTGTCTGTCAGAATCGATCGGGGCACAGAAAGAGAGAGAGCCCGGTGACAGCTGATGTCCTCGGACGAACCTTCGAGCGGGGTCTCGAGTGTGGACCGACGACGACCGATCGAGAACGGTCCCTCGGCTACTCGTCCCTTCGTACGAACGGCGTTCGGTGTGGGAGTGTGATGTCCTGAGCGTGTGCGTGCTCGCTCGAGCGTGGGTGTCGGGTGTCGAGTCTGTGCTCGCGAAGGGGGGTTCAGCTTGCTCCGTGGACGTCGGTTGTCTCCGGTGTCGAAGACGATTCACCTGGGATGTCGGCGTCGGTCGGCAGGACGATTCGCCGTTCGGTGTATGAGAGGCCGTTCTTGCGCTGGGTCTTCCGGTGGACCGCGAGGCGATTCTTCGAGAGCTCGAGGAGGGCGTCGATCGTCCGCGAGACCAATTTCTTGGCGTAACTATCGCTGACGCCGTCTTCCTGGCGGCGAATCCAGTGTTTCAGGTCGCCGGCGGTGACGTACTCACGGACGTCCTTACAGCCCGCCTTCCAAGGATCGTCGCCGACGGTCGAATCGGTTCGGGCCTTCCAGAGTTTCGCGGCGAGTCTCGTGGGAAGGGCGTTCGTCGTGGAGCGACGCATGTCCTCATCGAGTCGGGCGAGTTGCTGAATCGGGAGCAGGTCGCCATGCGCGAGTGTGGTGTCGGTCCGATCGAGGGGGTCGTCCGAATCGGGAAGTCGAAAGTAGGCGTGGCCGTCGGATTTGGTGAGTCGCTCGAGATAGTCGTCCTCGAGTTCGAGATCGTGTTCGTCGACGTTCGAGTCACGAAGATGGGCGCCTTTCTCGAGTTCGCGCGCCTGGAGTTCCTCGATCCGAGTTTTGTTCGCGCCCGTGCGGTTGCGGGCTGCCTCGGTGAGCGCCGTCAGCTGGTCGACTTCCTTTTGAAGCGTTTCGTTCTCCTCCTCGAGCGACTCGACTCTGTCCTCAGCCTGTTCGAGGCTCGTCTCGAGTTCGGTCACGCGGTCTGTGAGCCGTTCGTTTTGTGCCTGGAGGTGTTCGACAGCTCGAACGAGTTCTTCGAAACTCTCCGAGGGGTGCTCTGCGTCCGAAACATCTACTGTAGTAGGTGCTGTATCCGACATTGCTGGTTGCTCCAGCACGGAGGTCGGTGCCTGAAACACCGGCCTCGGATTCGCCGAGGACGTCCGTGCTCGCTACCCGATAGCTCGCCTTCGGTCTTAGTGCTTGTGCATTCTGCATATGCTGAATAGGTGTTCTTATAATTAGTTCTAAGTGCGTACTGATGGGATATATGCCGATGGCTACTCCACAGATCAGCAACCCGATGGACCCGGAGGATCTCAGGCCGGCAGACGAAGCAATTCTCGATCAGTTGCACGACGGCCGAGCGACGAAGGGTGCACTCGTCGACTGGACGGGGTTCTCGAGGAATACCGTGTACAATCGACTCGAAGTGCTCGAGGCAGCCGGCCACGTCAACTGCGTCCATGACGGCACACGGCTGTTCGAATTGGTGACCGATCCTCGAGAGGAGTAAGTTGCAGGACTTTCGCGAATCCGAATTTCAGTCACTCTTGTGGGTGCAACCACCTCGAAAGCCTTGACAGGCTCAAGCCCAAGACGACAGAAGCACTGCAAGGAGTGAGAAGCGCAGCAAGTGACAGTCCTCGAGCACGCCGCCTCTTCAGTCTCACCCCGGGAACGACTAAGAAGGAGATACTGCCGGCTGATCAGTGCTGTTACCACTCGACCGTCTGTTCGAGTCCCTCGCGAAGCGAGACGGTCGGTTCGTAGCCGAGCCCGGATCGAATGGCGGCGATATCGGCCCGGCTGTGGCGAATATCACCGTCTCGTCCGTCGGTATACGTGATTTCGGCGGTCGAATCGGTCACGTCGACGATCGTCTCGGCCAGTTCCTGAATGGTGATAACTTCTCCATCGAAAGCGGCAGACCAACTGTCAGTGCCCGTGGGCTCTGGCTCCCGAAGTATCTCGCCTAATATTAAATAAAGACACGTAGTTCTGCTGGAAGCTACGCGGAAACAACAACTGGGACGCTGACTGTGCTTACCCGATGGGGCCCTCTGGGTCGGGTCCAGGGTAGTTGCTCGAACCTACCCAGGAGACCACTCGAGCGGGGATTGCTCTGCGAGTTCCACTCTCGTATCGCGGACGTCATCGGATCAAGTTCGTTTGTGGACGAGTGACGCTCACTGAGCACCTACGCACTCAAAACTCGAGCGGATGACGATCGGACAGCCAGTTCTGGATACGCTTCAGCGTCGTCATTAGAGTCACACTGGAGGCGGTTGCAACTATTTCTATCCGTCATCTACGTACTCAATCGGTGTCTCTGAGAGGGGAGCAGACGAACTGTACTCCCTGTGGCTCCCGTCGGGCTTACGCGAGGACAGACATCTCCTCTCGAGATCCACACTGCCTGCGAGCGGTATTGCGGTTGCTGAGAACAACTATACTTACCACTGCCCTTTATTGCCCATGTGTATTTCGAATAGTATGAAATCTAGAAACTGTCAGGAGAAGAAGGGCTGACAGATCGATGGACCAGAGTGGTGTGTCACGGAAGACTCTGATACAGGGTCCTGCTCCTCCCGACGTTCTGAGAAGACGAACCGTATTATATAAGCGTGTATTTTTGGTTCTAGCTGGTATCCGCTGCGGGTGCGAGGCTGACCCGGGCGGGGCTTGGACTGGGTGCTCGTGACCTTAACCAACGACGGGTGTTAAGACAGCCGATCGTTGGTTAATCAATCTGAATCGGTCGAGGTTGCTTTCTCGTGGGCGCCCTTGGTTTCGATACGCTGGTCCGTGCATCCAGCGCCACTCCAGCGGGCAGAGACCGCACTGGTGACGTTTCGAGGTCGATCTCCGCTGGGCAGTCGCGAATTCGTGGCACGGCCCGGCTCTTGTCACCGCTTGGACGGCAGGATATTATGGGATACCGTTGTGCTGGTATAGCTATTGAGGGTCTGGGCGATACGTTCATTGTGGCCACACAATTAGTACGAGTAAGTACGATCCGATGAGCAAGTATGACGATCTCTTCGACGAGGTAACAGCCGAGGAGAGTCTCTTTCGGGAGAAAGGCGCGCTCGATCCGCTCGCCGAACCGGACGAGATCCACGCCCGCGACGCCCAGGAGCGCGAGTTGGCGGCGCTGTTGTCCGGTGTCCACGAGGGGTACGTGCCGCCGACGGTGACGGTCTACGGTCCGCCCGGCACCGGCAAGACACTGTCGACGCGACGGGTCTGTCAGGAGTTCGCCAGTCGAAACGAGGAGGTCGCCGTCGAGTACGTCAACCTGAAGGAGTGTCGAACGCTGTTCAGCGCAGCCAACGAGATCCTCGTCGAACTCACCGGCGAGAAGAAGGGCGCCTATGAGGGGTTAGACGGTGTATTCGAGGGCATCTGGACTGCACTGGAGGAGTTCCCCGACTGGACGGTGCTGATTCTGGACGAGATCGATCACGTCCAGCACGACTCGAACTACGAGCCCAGCGACTTCTTCTACCGGCTGCTGCGCGGCGAGGGAAAGCTCAAACGGGGAATCGATCTCTCGGTCTGGCTGGTGAGCAACGAGTTGCTCGAGGTCGACTTGCGGTTGGACAGCCGCATCGAGAGTGTAATGAGCGACGAGGCGGTCTTTTTCCCGCCGTACGGGCCTGAGGAGTTGGCGGCGATTCTCGGACCCCGGCTCGAGCGGGCGTTTCGGGAGGGGGCCGTGCCGGCGGAGGTTCGGGAATACGGTGTGACGGAGGCTGCACGCCGCTGGGGGGACGCCCGGAAGGCGCTGACGCTGTTTCGCCAGGCCGGTGAGACCGCCACCGAGCGCGAACTCGAGCAGCTGACGAAAGCGTGTCTCGAGACGAACCTCGAGACGACCGATCAGGAGGCGACCGTCTCGAAGCTGCTCGATCTACCGGCGAATCACTTCCTGGTGCTGACGGCCGTCACCGGGTGGAATCAAGGCGGAGAGATCAAACAGCCCGTGACGACGGCCGACGTCCACTCGATCCTCGAGGACGACACGTTTCCCGAGGCGCTCCAGCTCGGAGAGCGTGCCGTTCGGGGCGTGCTGACCGACCTCGAGACGATGGGGTTAGTCGAAACCTGGATCGACTCTCGAGGACGGGAGGGCCGGGTCAAACAGATTGAGACAACGTTCGAGCCGCAGTGGGTGCGCGATAATAAGCTGCGCTATGTGGAGGAGTCGACGTATCTGGAGGCGGCTACTAAGGACTAACCGGAATCTGAGCGGTTAACGCGCCCGGCGAGTCGGCCGTTATCAAACCGATGGACCGGTGATCGCAGAGCACTGGGAGACGGGTGTTTGTGGGCACCATGGACGACTACGTCGGGGCATCGACCGCCGCTGATCACAGCCTCGACGCGCTGCGCGACGCCGTGGTGGGGGTAGCTGCGCCCGAGCAGTAGCGGGAGTCCGGTGGCTACTCGAGACGAGTGGTCGTGGCCGCCCGCTTCGGAGATCTCCGAGTTTTTGACTGGTGATACGAGTTGTATCGTTCGACGCCGCTATCTGTAGCTACCGTGACCGTCTAAGGTATGTTGCCGTGGGTGCATGCCGCGGTTGCCTACCTCTGTTATGCCGGCTACGCACGGTGGGCCGAGGAGGCGCCACCAGCGGGGTGGGCGGTGGTGGTCGTCCTCGGTGCGTCGCAGCTCCCGGACCTGATCGACGAGCCGCTGGCATGGCAGTTTGGACTCTTCCCGAGTGGCCGCTCGGTCGCACACTCGGTCTTCGTTGGCGGCCCGCTGTCGGTCGGCGCGCTTGTGCTCGCCCGTCGGTCCGACCGGCCGGCGTCGGCACCGCGTTCGCGATCGGCTATCTCTCGCATCTGGCCACCGACGCGATGCCGACCGCTCCGGGCGTCGGCTGGAGCCTCGAGAGTGTGCTGTGGCCGGTCGCGACGTACGAATCGTCCCCGGACGTGATGGCGACGGACACCGGCGTTATCGAATCCACCGCAGGCATCGTGTTTGGCGCCTATCCGTCGCTGCTCGCGCCATCGGCGTTGATCGGGCTCGGGCTGGTCGTGCTGGCCGGAGTCGTCTGGCTTCGTGACGGCTGTCCGGGCCTCGGTGAGTGCTGGCGCCTGGTTCGCTGGCCGATCGCTGCGCTCCGCGCTGTCGGCACGCGGTAATCGGTGAGTGAGGAGCCAGCCAGCCGCTCTCTGTGAGTGGCTGCTCGAGGGTCCCCTCGATACCGAGGCGCGGTCGCCCAACCCTCGAGGATGACGCGGATGGCATCTCCCACTCGTGCGAGGGCTCACCGCCGAACACTGGCGGGACAGAAACGATCGGACTTGGTTCCTGATTCGGACCGGCACGCTGCCGACCACGACGCGTCTTCGGCGCGGGCGGGTCGCGGATCACGAGGGTGCTCGAGTGGGTCGACGAGGCCAGTTGGGAACAACGAGAGTCCCACGCCTTTCTCGAACTGCTGGACGGCCGTCGCCGTGGTGTCAACGGGTCAAAGCCCCCTTACTCGACGCTGAGGGGCGAACGCTGTGATGACGCCGACAGACCTTCGTCCGGGTGCTATTTGCCAACGGCCACTCGAGAGAAGCACTGAACGATCTGGCCAGTGTGATGTTCTCAGTCGAACCACTCGACGTACTCCTCGCAGGCCTCGCAGGCCGCACGCGTCGCCCAGTCTTCGCCCCGGTCGTGGTCGTCCGGCGGGAGTTTCGTGATTCGGATCTCGAGCGCCCCACACTCGGGACATTGGGAGGGAATCGACTGAGTCATCTACCATGCAGTTGCTTGCAATCAAAATAACAATACTCCAATATCTCGCCACTTTCTCTCACTAACCTAGAGTTTACTACACATACATGTTACAGCTCTCTGTGAGCAAATAAGCATGACTCACGAGGGGTGCTAGCGTACCTCCCGTGGCGACGCTGTCGCAGTCGGTTACCGAAAGGGTGCACTCGCGGTCGCTAAGCCCCGTCGGGCAAGTACAGCAACAGGCCCAGAAACAGCCCCAACAGGACCGAGGAGACGCTGAGTCCGCCCAGGAAGTGGGATTCGAACACCATATAGAGAAGGATGCTGACGGCCGTCCCGACGACGAACCCGGTCCAGGGGGTCCACCGGGTGCGAATCCCCTTGCCGAGCGCGTAGACCAGTGCGCCGAGATAGAGCCCGCCGGCGATGAGCCCGACGTTGAGTAGCGGATAGATGTAGGAGTTGTGTGGCCCCCTAGACTCGCCGATCTCTTCGGCGGTGTCGGCGAAGCCGATGCCGAGCAGGGGGTCCTGCGCGAGGCGCTCGAGCGAGGCCACCCAGCGGTCGACACGGTTTCCACTTCCTAAGAGTGTGGTTTCCATCACCTCGCCGACGTGGCCGAGCCGAATCGCGAGATAGACGCCGAGGACCGCGAGCCCAATCCCGAGAAAACCGAACCGCCGATCGAACCCCGAGAGGACGAGGACGAGCCCGGCGGTAAAGCCGACGAAGGCGGCGTCGCCCTCCGCCGAGAGAAAGCCCAGCAGACAGATCGCGAGCGCGCCGAGCCACACCGCGCCCCGGCGGCTGAGGTAGGTGTACAGCGCCGCGAGGCTGCCGACCATCATGGCGAACCCGTGGGTGTTCGTGCTGTGGAAGATCGACCCCGTCGACACGCCCTCGATCCCCATCACCGAGCCGCCGACCCGTTCGTACAGCTCTTCCGAGGTCTGGAGTTCCTGCCAAAGCATCACGAAGCCGATCACCGCGAGGGCGACCGCGACGAGTGTCAGCGCCATCGTAAACGCCTGGCGCCGGCCGTCGATCAACGCCGGGAGCACGACGACCGTCGCACCCACCGCCAGCGGCGTGACGACGATATACTCGAGGAGCTCCGTGTGTGGAGCGTAGTAGAAGTGGGCCACTAGCCCGAGCCAGTACCCCCCCAGCAGGACGACAAACGGGGCGTCGATACGAAGGCTGAGGTCCGTATCGAGCACCGTGGCTGCCAGGACGCCGTAGACGGAGACGAGCGCGAGCGTGCCGGCCGTGAGAACGTAGCCGAGCTCGCGGGGCAGAAAGATCGTCGTGACGGTGAGGCTGCTGACGATGGCGAGGACGGCAAGGAGTGGCCAGGAGAGCGGTCCCGACGGCGTCGCCGAACTCTCTCCCCAGAAGAGCCGTTGCAGATTCGTCATTGAACGATCGTGTTGGCAGAGTATCTCTCTTTCGAGATATAAATCCAGAGGCAGGCTCTCTCCTGCAGAGAGAGAGGAACGCACCGTCCGCAGCGCCGTTGCATCTCTCGTCGACCGCCTGACTCAGGCGGACAGTGCCTGGTGTGCGTGGCAGCTCGAGGTCGCAAACCGGACGGTTACCAGCGGGGATAGCGTCGGTGAGCCAGCACGACGAGAGCGAGCAGTGCCCCGAGGGCGGCGACAGCGCCGAAACCGGGCACCGTCTCGTCGCTCTCACTCTCGGGTGTCGCCTCGATAGCGTCCCGGTGACCGTCTCCGCGTCGGTTTCGACCCCCCACTCGCGTTCGCCGGCAGTGCTGGTATCGAGCGCGTCGCTGCGGTGTGCGGTCTCGCCGACTCGTTGGCCGTGTTGTGGACGGCGTCGTCCGGCCTGGGGATCGTCGCCTGGACACACTCGAGTGTCGTCCCGGCCGTGTGGTTGTGCAGATCCATCGCCACCTCGAGAACCCGTCGGCGTCGAGACCGCCGTCGACACCGACGACCAGGCGATCGCCCGTGTGATCCGATCCCGGTCGGTGATGAGGTCGCTGAGATCGTCGTGAGGGCGTTGCGCTCGATATCTCCGGGGCGACCCACGTGTTTATCGCCGGGGTTACGCTCGGCCAGCGTGAGGGGTGCTGTGTCGGAGAGGGCCGCTGTGTCCACGGAGGTTACCGCGAGCCTGTAGTCGCCAGTCCGTCCGCCACCACGGTTGGCCACAAAGTCACAAAAGCTATTGTTTCCCGACCCGCCGTCCTCGGCTAAGCTGGCGGTCCACAGCTGTCGGCCGACGGCGGGTCTCCAAGGTATGTCATAGATCACCGTCCCTGGCGTCTGAGCCCGTTGTCCGAGCGGCACCACGTGGATCGCTGTTCGCTATCGCTGAGCCTCGGCGCCTGTGTCTCCGATCGCCGGCTGCCGGTTCGCGGCCTGTTTCGATTCGAGGTGCGTCTTATCCACTAAAGCCCGTCCGTTGTGTCGCCGACAGCGCGTGAAGACTGCCGGCGGTTCGGCCCGACTGGTGCCGCGGAATCGACGCAATGCCGTCGACTGCTCCGGAATTCTGGTTCGGGACCGAGGCACTTCCCACGGACGATACCGCCCGGCAACAGAACCTGCTTGAGCGGGTGGATCTGGGCCGTATCTGCGACACGCTCGGCTGCACAGGTCCCGGAGCCGACATCGCGGTGGTGGGAGTCCGTAGCGACGGTAGGCGGTGGTCATCCGCTCTCGCAGGAGTCGAGCCCGCTCTCCGTGACCCACTCGGTGTCGTTTCGTGCAGTCACGTCGGTCGAGAAGCCACGTCGCACGGTCGCTCTCCAGGTCCCACAGCGGGGTAATGTATTAGTAGCAGCAGGTTACGATTTGTTATATGTTGGATTCACAACCGGGGACCGACCGACTCTTGGAGACGCTTGCGGGCGATTCCTGTGAGTACTGCGAGACGGGGACGCTCGAGCGCGGGACCTACAAGGGGAATCAGGCGGTCATCTGTGCCTCGTGTGGAGTGCCCGGCGTGCAGGTCTGGTAACAGCGGGGCTGATGTCGGGTATCGACCCGCGGCCAGCCGGTATCGGCGTGGGTGGCCGAGCTGGTGGTGGGTGACACGAATCTCGGACGCCGGCTCGGCGACTCAACTGCGGCCAGCAGGCGTTCGACAGCGCTATAGGTGGTGTCTGACGGACGAGTCGCGGGGCTCGCAGTATCCTCTGCTGAGGCCGTCGACGGGTGGCGGCTCGAGGGTCACGGCGACGGCCGGACTGATCGAGCGACGTCCTCGAGCACGAGACCGTCCTCGACCAGTTCGTCGTCGTGGCGGCGGTCGCCGAGTCCGGTCCCGTATCGCGGTCGTCCTCAAGCGGTTGGGGATCGGTCTTCTGGGGAGGTCTACTATGAACACGAACCCGCCCACATCGGCACGCTCGAGAAGGCGGGCTTTGCCGCCGCGATCATAGTCACGGACATTGGCGAGAGGATCGCCGCGGTTCGTAACCGACTCGAGGCCGACGGCAACCTGACAGTCTCGGCCAAGCTGCGGCGCAAAAAGCAAACCACTCGACAACTGTTCATAGGGCTTCGTGGTTCCTCTCGGCTGCGCTTGGGGAGGTTCCCGTCGCACTCGACAGAGACCAAGACCGATGAGTCCGAGTCTGACACCGGCGAGCCCGCGGTCGGGCTGGTGGTCTCGGAGCAGTGCCAGGAACTCGTCCGGGAGTTCTACAGCTACAAGGAGGACCACGTCGGCGGGCCGAACGCCGACGACCACTGCCTCGACGCGCTCCGCGACGCCGTGATGGGGGTGGCCACGCCCGAGCAGTAACGGGAGTCCGGCGGCTGCTCGAGACGGGTGGCCGTGGCCGCCCACCTCGGAGGCCTCCGAGTGTTTGGAATCGCTCTCCGCGAGCGCTGCGGTCAGCGAAAGCAGAAGATCGCGACCGTGAGCCCGACGACGAACGCGATCCACGGCGCCCACTGGGTTATGAGTAGCTAAGATGCCGCTTCAACCAAAATAAACCAAACAAAGCGGTAGATGGTTAAGAAGTCAAATTAAGCGGATGTGTTGTTGTGACTGGTTACTCTTCCCGCGGGTCATCAACAAATTCGTATAGTCCTCCCTTGTTTAATCGCCGAATCCAGCCTGCATTAGTAAGATTTCGAAGAGCGTACTCTACTTGTCCCTTTACGAGATCCGTTTGTTCACGGAAAAACTGTGGATTTGCGCGACCCCATGGTTCTTCGGTTTCTCTACCTTCCTTGAACAGTTTGAGGATAGTTTCCTCCCGTTCATTCGGCTCGTAGTTCCGATTGACCATTAGTAGCATTTCGGCCCTCACAGAACATAATACTACACCATATGCTAAACAGTGTATTTAGCATATATCCTAGTGTTTTGCTTAGCAAAGTACTAAGTAGGAGACCGGAGTAGAGACATATGAGAAGCGCGATGGCTACAGAAACTCTGTGGCCCGGTGCTTGGAACACCGGACCGCGCTTCTCAGGGTCCGAGAAGCATGTCAACTACGAATCCAACCCTTGAAAAACGTACTGCTGACGAACCGTGTGAACACGACTGGTGTGCCGGCCCAGCCGGCGACCAGTTGCCCTGCTTTGCGTGTTTCAGCGCCCGCAGCATGGCGGAGGAAGATGGCTGCTGACGACCGCGGTCGGCCCTGTGCTGCGCATCACGAGGAGCCGATCGTCACCGCAACGCCGGCGCAGGTCCTCCACGGTCACCCGGTCGGTCCGAAACCCGACGCGGCCGTCTGCATCGGCTGTGGATCGCCGCTCCGCGAGACCGACGTCGTGTTCGCGTACGCGTACCGCTGTGCCGACGCTGCGCAGTGGGACATCCCGAGGCTGTTCTGCCACGGCTGTGCGCCCGGCCGGATCCGGTCGCCGACGCTCGGCACGACCGAAGTACTGGTCGGCGGTCGTCTCGGTTCGATCGCGCTTCCCACACCGCGCAGCCCACAACTATGCCTGACCGAACTCGCGCTGCGGGCGTTCAGCCCACCGACGGAGGGCTGTGCGCCATGAGCCGTGAACCACCGCTTGAGGAGTGTACAGATGTCTACGTCCGCCTCGAGTGCGACCTACTGGTCGTTCGAGACTCGATCCTCACGTATCGTCATCACACCTCGAACACGAACTACGAGGCCGACGATCCACAGAACCAGATCGGCGGTATCATCCCCGCGTTTTCGCTGTCGGGTTGGCTCCGCCACGGAATGGAACGCGTCGTCCAGGACTGGGGTGAAACGGCCTGCCACCCAGGCGAGGCGAACGCGAACTTTCGGAAGGAGGACGTCTACGAGCGCGACCTCGACGACGGCTACCATCCAAAGGGCAACTGCCTTGAAGAGACCGACGACGGCTGTGTGGTCTTCGATCTCTTCGGTGGCTTCGAAGGTGTTCCAGGGAAGCTGATGCGTCGGCCGATCCAGTTCAACCCGGTCCGATCTAGCGTCGACTACACGCGCGGCCAGGCCGAGGGCCACTACCGACGACTGAATCGAAACGTCGTTTCGCGGAACGCTGCCGATAACCGCGAACCCCTACGCAACGTTGAACTAGATGCAGTCGCCAACCTGGATGGCTGTTGGCACCTCTCCTTCCGTGAGATGAAACCGGCGTTTCTCGGGTCGCTGTGTGAAGCCGTCGAGTTCCTCAATGAAAATCGGACGGACTTCATGCACCAGCTCGGCGGGGCGCGGAACTTTGGGGCTGGTATCGTCGACTGCGAGCTGCTCAATCCACTCTACGACGAAACAGAACTGAATCGCATCTTCGACCGCGCAAAGGGCGAAACAGCAGAAATGAACCGGAAGGACGACCGATGGGCCGACGACTACCGGCCGACCGTCGTTGATGCGTTCCATGAGCGGGTCAACGCTCGATCGAGTAAAGAGATAGAATAATGCTAGAAATTTACCGTCACGATGCGCATAAGTTGACCGGACAGCCCCACGCACATGCCGACGAGACATTCGCGGGGGTACCGGTCAATCAGTCGGTCCCACACGGAGCGGACGGCGATGCGGCGCGGATGAGTCGGCCGTCCGGCACGCCGGAGCCGACAGTGGCAAACCACATGTCGCCCCACAGACTCTCGTTGCTCACGGGTGAGTCGGTAGTGGCCTCGAACGAGGTCTCGGATCGTGACATTACCCGTGCTGTGCGCGAGTTGCTGACGGAAACGGATCCGAAAACGATGCACACCGCCTGGCTGGCGAGTGACGTCGCGGCGTTGTTCAACGAGTCGATGTACTACCCGTACACCTCGCTCAAGTACCATACGTTGCTGGTGGCGGCACTGGTAGACAACTACCGGGGCGGACACGAGTTCGGTGAGCTTCGGCTCATAGTTGACCAACCTGACGAGATCGTTCCTCATCGGACGATCTTCAGAATCGAGCAGTTTGCGCTCCGTCTCGACACTGATCCCGGCTCGCAGCCAGCTGCTCACCTGGGTGCACGGCCGTGGCGATCCTGGGCGAAAACGTGGACTTCCCTCCCGTCACATCTGTTCACGATCTCCGACGACAGGTACAGTATGGTATTAGACGCAAACTTGCGTCGAATCCGTGAATGGTCGACGGCACTCCAGTATCTCGAGGATTTCACAGCTTGGCGCCGACAGCGCACAAAGGGGTAGAATCGTATGAAGATTCAACAGGTCCACTGGCTGCTGGAGATGGACTATATCGGGCACCCGTACTACGTTTCGGGGAACGCCATGAGACACGCCCTGGGTCAGCAGCTCCCGCACGAGGTTCATCAACATCTCCATGCGAGCCACGGTATCTTCGTACCGGGCCAGTTCGGAACGTTTCCCGACTGGCACTCGCAGTCGGGCAGTCGGCCGCATCTGGGAAGCAACTTGCCCCCGTCGAGCGCTACGCCGATCTGTTCCTGTTACGGCGGATGGCACAGCCGTGGCTGCTCGACTCTCGGCCACGAGATGTGCTGAACACGCACGATATTCGCGTTCAGGGCGGGCATCCGGCGCTGGCTCACAAACTGATTCAAGGAAAGCCCAACGAGGCTCGGAAGCATTATCAGACCACGACGTGGTATCTCACTGGGTATCTCCACGCTGACCAGGCTGATATCCTTCCGCTCAGTGAGAGCGTCTTGGATAGACTCCAGTTCGGCGGAAAGCGGAACTACGGCTACGGCGTCACCCGACTGAAGGACACACAGATCGTCGATTTGGAGAGGCTGGACTACTCTCGATTGGAAGAGAGCACGACGTTCGCTCTCGAACTCGTGGCACCGTTCGTACTGAAATCCGAGTATCCGAGGGCCACCGACCAGGAGGTACCGTGGTGGTGGACGGAAGAGCGTGGTGTCCTTCGGGAGCGTGAGGAAAAACTAGTAGAACAACGAGAGGAGTACCGATTACAGACGATTGACCACGGCCAAGTAGTGACGTACGAGGGAGACGAACCGGTAACGACGGCGAAAAAGGGTGTCTTTCGAGTTGGTAACCACTCGAAGTGTGGATTCGGTGAACTGCGCGTAATACCGCTTGACTCCCATACCGCAGAGTATCGGCGATCGAGAATCGAATCGAGAGCCACCACGGATCGGAAACACCCGTAGCGATAATAAAGAAATAGAGTTCGCACTACGAACGGTTGTGGTTTGAATGAGAGGCCGAGAACCGCGACCCGAATTCACAATTTTGAGTGAGTCCATAATACGGCTGGCCTACGAAAGACGCCTATGCTACCACGTCAGACCATCGTAGATGATGCCGTCACGCCGCTCGATACATCGTCGGCCATCGATCACGACCGGAGTTGCCATTTCGTCGAACTCGTCATCGAGTTCGCTGAATTCGTCCCAATCGGTGACGACGAGTGCTCCGTCAGCGTCGCGAAGGGCGTCCGCTGCCGACTCCGCGTAGCTGATGTTGGGGAACTTCTCGGCCATTTCGTCGGCAGCGACGGGATCGTAGGCGACGATTTCGGCACCGCGTTCCTGGAGCTTCTCGGTGACAGGAATCGCCGCGAATTTCGGATATCGTCAGTTTCAGGCTTGAATGACAGTCCGAGAACCGAGATGCGCGCGCCCTCGAGATCGACGTGATTCGTGAGCAACTCGAGCAACCGTCCGGGCTGCTGGTCGTTGATTTCAACAGTAGCCTCGAGGAGTGCGGGATCGTATCCTGCCTCGCGTGCGGCCGCGATGATCGCGTTGACGTCTTTCGGGAAACAGGAGCCGCCCCAGCCAACGCCGCTGCGGAGGAACTGTTCGGAGATTCGATCGTCTAATCCGACTGCTTCCATTACTTCGTACATCCAGCAATGTTTTGTATATATGGTTTACTCATACAACTAACTCTAAGCCTATACAGCCTCTATAATCCATAAAGATATTTATTTTGTGATATGCAATATAAATTAGACTATAAATTAATAAGGAGGCTCGGGCAATTATCCTTAATTAATGGTTTTTTTCAGATTGTTTTTGTACTTTCTCCAATCGGCTATTTTTTTGATGGTTCTTTTACATTCTATCAATGAGTGAAATAAATAGGGATGGATAGTTGCTATAAGATGAAGGTAGGAGAACCATTTCGTATAATCATAATAAATGGATTTACTATAGTATTTTCTAGCTGTTCTAAGGTTTCCGCCAAGAGCTTGATATTGTGCATCTATGTAATATAACCGTGATTTTGCTTTAGATGATAAATCCTTTCCGTGCTTTTCAAATAATTTCTTACGTCCATTTGTGATGTCGTTAGGCTTGTCGCTTAATCTATCATCATTATCCTTGTAACGAATTGTGAGGTTTTCATCAATACCTTTGAATTTAAACCCATCCTTTAGAACCCTGAGCAAAAGATCATAATCTTCAAATACGTTCATTGACTCATCAATGTAATTATCGCTGCTGAACACAGAACGCCGAAATGTAAGATTGGAAAATCCTCCTATAGAGTTTCTTTTAAGTATGTCAGAGTATTTTATATATTCTTTATCTATTGGTTGTGTATACTCCATATCTCCTTGAACTCTTATTTCTCTACCAGTAAAAGCACCTACGCAATTTTGACTTTCCTGCTCTAATTCTTCAACCACTGCTTCAATGTGATTTTCTTTAATCTCATCATCTGAGTCTAAGAATGATACATATGGCGATTTGGATAATTTAATGCCAATATTTCTAGCTTCACTTGCTGATTTTCTCATTTCTATTCTATGATAAATTATCCTATCATCAGAAAATTCACTCATAATTGTTTCAGTGTTATCTGAAGAACCTGTGTCTACAATAATCAAATTGAAATCCTTGAATGACTGGTTAAGAACACTTGATATTGCTCGGGATAATACGTCCCCTCTATTATATGTTGGTATTATAACACTTACCTTTGGCATATAAGATAGCTACACCCAATATAAGATAAATCCTTTCGATTTAGAAAGAGAGGTAGAATACATTAATTTTGCCATCTCGAATTTTTTATATAATAATATAAATCAATTAGTGGTAGGAATATAATAATTGATAGGAGTTTTAAAGGTTTCCAGCTATTATTATTTTTCGATCTTGAGTGTTTAACAAGATCTCTAGCAGATTCTTTAATCTTTTTAGTGTTCTTTTTATCGTGGGAAGAAGCCGGCTCAGCTGGCGCTATAGCCATAGCTTTTCCTACATCAATATTATCGCACCAAATTACTTCTTGCCCTAATTCTTTGAGTAAAGCTTTGCTTTTTTGAGCATAAGCAAATCCGAAGAAAGGAGTTTCTGTGTTACATGCATAAATCAAACTATGTAGCCGAACTCCAACTACATAATCTGCTTTTTCTATTATTTTATAGGCATCCGAATAATCAACTCTTCTTTTTATAATTGTTGCGTCTGTTTGCATCTGCTTTGCGATAGTCTCTGCAACCTGACTATCTGGAGGTGATTGTGTCTCATGGAAAGGAATGAAAATAGGATGTAATGACGTACTATTTGACAATTCATCGATGAATTTAGCAAAAGATCGTGTATCAAACTCTCTATCTGAAGGAGATCGAACTGCTATCACACAATAATTTCCATGTGGTATCCATTTAAAATCCTCCGAAAGCGGTTCAGATACTGATAACGAAAAAACAGGATCTGGTTTAACAGTAATTGGCGCCTGAACACCAAGCGACTGTAAATTGGATTTCGTAATATCGTCTCTGACAGTTACTGAAGTCGTACTCTCAAGTAATGGCTTTAGTACAAATTCATTCCGCCAATTTTGAGATACAGCAGCACCGCCGACCCCTATAAACCGAACTTTTGTACCTAAGGACCGTGCAACTATTGTGAGTATACTGTGTTGATATAATGATGAATCACGAATTAATTCGCCTCCTCCAATCCATAATTCATCTGCCTTTTTTAATTCTTTCCAATAGTCAGTTGCTGATACTACTGAATATAGTAAGTACGGATTAATCGAATGAAAGCTTTTCCTTTTAATAGTCTTGTCAATTCGGGGATGAGTATTTATAGTTGATACCGGATCTGATGTTGCAACTGTAATTGTATCGTCCTTCCAAAGTTGATCTAATAAAGATTGTAAGATAGCTTCGTCACCAACATTCGAGTATCCATAGTAACCGTCTAAAAATATCCTAGTCATAATCACAGATTTGTTCTTGCGTATTTAAAGTTAGTGATTTGTCTTTCGTACAGTATGAGCCAATCTACCGTACTAATGTTGATACTGTTTCGCGAACGTCAAGCAATCCAGTACTTAATACAAGAATAGCCCAAACCGAGATTCCAATCCCAACGACCATAAACAATGTTATAAATCCCGAAATGAGATCAGACAAAGCATAGACTATTAACGACATAGCCAATGTTATCAAACACACATGTATTATTTGTTTTATTAGCCAATTTATTTGGAGGTCAAGCTCAAGTGCCATTATGTAAACATTAGCAAATGTGTAGATAGAGTAAGTGACCACTGTTGCAATTGCAGCTCCAATAACCCCTATTGTCGGTATCAGAACTATATTGAGACCTACGTTTAGAGTAGCCGTTATCCCCCTGGCTATTGCACGTGCCCGTGCTCTCCCAAGGAAGTCAAGACCATTACCAGTTACTTTTACAATCGATACTAATACAGCATAAATAGCAAGTATTTGTAATACTGGTGTAGCACCAATATATTCTTCTCCGAACACCAGTATGACAAATGGTTCGGATATTAATATGAGGCCAGCTGATGCTGGAATGTACAGTGATAATCCATGAGAGAGTGCTTTTTCGTAAATCCGTGCAGCAGTGTCTTCATTTCCTTTTGCTTTTTGAGCCTCAAACGTTGGTGAAAGAGTGAAACCTAGTGCTGACATTGGAGCCTCGACAAAACCAATCACACGCTTACTAACTGTATAGAAGGCAACGGCAGTAGGATTAAGGAAAAACCCAATCAAAAGAACATCTATGTGATTATCTAGAACTTTTGCAGTGCTTGTCGCCGTAATTGGCACCGAATATTCTATTATTCTTCGTCTAATTCCTTTTTCTCTTTGAGTTTGTTCTTTTCCACGGTAATATTGATTATACGTATATATAAGGCCAATTATACCGCCTATCGCATAAGCCAGGATATAACCAACGAATGCTCCAAGTGCGCCAAAACCTAAAAGCACAAATCCTATTGCAAGTATTGGACGTATCGCACCCCGTATTCCTGTTAAGACCGCACTTGCTTTAATAGCTTCAAATCCTTGTAATATATCTTGTGTGAATGAAATTGATGTTGAGAATATTATATAAAATACACCAATTAATAGAAATGGAATGAGATCTGGCTCTCCAATTAATGCTGCAAGATGAGAATGTAGCAGCAAAAATACTATACAAACTACTAATAATATAATGAGATTAAGCAAAAAAGAAAACCGGAGAATATGAGGTATTTGGCCAGAATTTGTTTCTTTATAATTTGCAACATATCGAGAGGCAGAACTTGAAATGCCTAACTGGCTGAATATCTTCACAACCCCAATCACGGACAGGGCAAGGAACATTAGCCCATATCCTTCTGGATCAAGTAATCGAGCTAATGCTACGATCAGTACTGCTCCTGAACTAACATAAATTATTTCGCCTAAAAATTCAGCTCTAAACCGGTGACTAAGTTGCTTTTTCAATTTCATATATATAGATATTTCTTAATAGTTGCTATCTGTGTTCGTAATTACTCCACTATAAACATTTGGAAGTGTATTGGAATATACATAGATGTTTCCTAATAGTTCCAATATTACACATATATTTATAATTTAACTATCCGTCTTATCTTCTTCGAACATAGTAACACGATTATTGTTATATACAGAATGGTAATTGGTTTCTAATTCGATAGCTGGATTCCATGCAAGTTCGTATCTAGCTCCTCCGCTTCCATGATATATATCTACATTATGCCGATAGACAAATGTTGGATGTTCAGATGGTGTGATATTTTTATTAAATAACGGACTATCCGGACCAGTCCCAATTCTATCCATCTCACATGTTCTTTGGTCTAATCCTCTAAACATAAGCATCTCGTGATCAGTATAAATTGGCTCGGTAGAGTACTCACAGATCGTAGTCTTTGCGGCACTTTCGGGTACGTCAGCATAGTATCGAGGTGAATTAGCATAGTCTGGCCCAGCAGCCATTGCGAATACCTGACTTGCGATCAATAGCACAAGAACTAGTCCAATTCCGAACTGATACATTCGTTTTTGATCAAGAATCTGCATCTTCCAAATAGCGATGACTATAATTACCGCAAGTACTGGCTCAATCAATTGTAGCGGTCGTGTCGGATTCATCGAGCCGATCGACACAACGCCGATGAACATCAGCGCTACACCAACTGCTGAGACGGCTAGCAGCGCCAGTATTTGTCCCCGTGTTCTTCGCTCTTCGAACTCAAAGAACAGGTACGTCCATGCAACTCCGGCAACGAGTGCAATCCAGATTCCATGGCCTCGTTCAACGAACAAACTGAGTGATGACGGATACTGGTACAGCGTGCCAATTATTCCAGGAAGCACCTCGTTTGCGGCACTCGGTGCTGGCTGAGAGGGGACTGACTGAACACCGTCGCTCCCGAATTGTGCCAGCAGCCGCTGAATCCGTGCAACGAGGTGATAAAAAGTATTCCCCAGGTAGAGTAGCTGCACCAGTACCACCGTCCCAATGAAGACAAACAGTGAGAACACCTGCTTGACGGGACTTATTCCGGCCACCTCGTTCCAACTGATCCGGTCCGTGAGATACAGAATCCCGAGGACGAGAAGCACGACCGCAAAAATCGCCAGCGGCAGCCGGTGGCTGTAGGCCATCGCGCCGGCAAACGCGGCCAGCAACAGGAACAGCCGCGTATCCGGGTCTCGCAGATGCTTGGCAAGGACATAGATCGCCGCCAGCCAAAAAAACGTCGCAATGACCTGGTTTCGAGACCAGTACGATCGGCGAAGCCCCTCGGTTGTAACGAGCGTCAGCACTGCTGCAACCGACAAGAACCGGTGGTCATGGACACCGATCTCTTTCAGGATCGCAATACCAAAAAGTGGATAGAGGGTGCCAATCAGGAGCGGATAGATGAATAAACTGTAGTAGCCACCAAGGCCGGTGATAATCGTAGACGACGCGAACAACAGGTCCTGGAACGGCGCCCCGGCCGCACTACTGTAGTAGCCACCCAACAGTTCACCCCTCGCCATCAGCGTATCTATCCGCTCCGGATAGAGTTGGGAAGACATCCCGACGGGTGTCGGAACGTGAAGGTTGAAATACAACCGATACGTGATCCCGACGAGAAGCGCACCGCTCAGAACACTCGCAAACGGTGCGCCACGTATTGCTAGCAACAACAGCACCGACATCGAGACAAAAAAGACGGTCATGATCCACGGATAGAACCGCTCAAAGAAATGGCCGGTGAGAAAGATGCCACTAACCGCAAGAAGCGCTACGATAAGCGGCACGCGTTTGTCTTGACAGAGCACCTGTGTAAGGGATGAGTGATACTAGAATTAAGTAATGTCGGTCACAGACAAGCAGGCTGACGTAGCCCCTCTCATCGTTCCGGGACGGTTGCGTCTATCTCCGTGGTCTCATTAAACCCAATGAATCCGTCGGAAGAGAGAAGAGCGATATGAAGGGCTACCCAGTTCGACCGCTTGGAGTTTAAGCGATGAAGGGAGTACTGGTCGAACGTCTCGGGTGAGAGGAGGCCGTATCGTGGATCCTCCTCGTAGGAGTCGTCGTAAAGATAGCCGGACACCCGGAAGTACAGTCGTCGGATGCGTTTCCGCAGTTTCGGCGGTGCCTTCTCGTACACCGATTTCAGCTGATAGTACGATCCCGTTCCACCGCCACCGAATTCGGTTATCGGATCGATATCTTCACCCCTGATTTCGGTATCGAGCCACTCGATATACGACTTGTGGAGGTCTCCAGAAAGGACCAAATTATAATCGACCTCCGTCCAGAACTCCGAATACTCCTTATCAAGGAGCGGCCACCACTTATCCAAGCCAGTAAAGTCGAGTTCGTAGTCGATTGAGAGGAGCTTTGGGACCCGTTCTTGCCATAGCCAGGCTATATACCCATTCAGCGCTTTTGTATTTGGTTCCGTTTCGCTATTCTGATAAATATCTACGGGTATCCTCTCGTGGATATTATTCCTCAGCTCTTTGATCTCCTCTGGGTCGCTGGAAAATATCTCTTTAGAGTGTGTATCCCATCGGTTATAATGACCTTCCCAAATGTCTTGTACGAACTCGTCTCTCGAAATGGTATTTCGCTTGGTGATATATTCCGGAATACGTGCCGAGGCAGGATAGAGATAGTGCCCTCTGATCTGAATCGCATTTTCGTCGATCTCGTTTTCGCTGAGCAGTTTTCGAAGCATTACTATCTCTCCAATGTCAGGCAGGCTCCCCAGATAGCCAACAGCCTCGTGGAACTCGTCCCAGGCGTCGCTCTGGTAGAACTCACGGAAGTTAGCGTGGTCAACGTTGACCGTCACGTGCTCGAACCCGAGATCGTCGGCAATGCTCTTCGCGGCATCGATTTCGTCTTTGGCATAGCCCGCCGTCAGATCGTGGGTGTACGTGATGACGTTTTCGTACCCTAATCGGTATAGGAGCAGGGCAATCATCCGCGAGTCGTAGCCGTTGCTCAGTCCGAGCAGAATCGGTCTCCCGTCTGCGTACTCGATGAGTCGTTCGGTTGCGCTAACTGCATACTCGTCGAGTTCCTTAAGACTGGGCTGTCGGTTCCCATTCCCAAGCTCGAACTTCCAATACCGGCTGCTCGTAACCGGGTCCGTCGCCTCGCTTAGATCGACCTCGACGACCTCTCCGGCTTGAATCTGACTGACTGTTGGACTCAGTGTTCTGTCGGCTGAGACGAAGCCCGTGTGCAGGTATTCGGTCCCGGCGATCGGATCCAGGGCGGGCTCCCCCGTCCGTTCGTGCACCCACTGTGCGTCGTCGCTGATGTACACCTCCTGGTCACCTAGGCCGTAGAACAGGGGCCACGACCGAACGTGGTCGGCAGCGATGAGGACTCGGTCAGCCACCGTCGTGACGAGTACAAAGAAGCCGTTCGACTCGGCTAGAAACGTCTGTAGCGCCGCGCTCGAGTCGATCGCATCGACTCGAGCTGCAAACTCCGACTGTGAGAGGAGCTTCCCATCGTAGTAGACCTGCCCGCGGACATGTGCGGACCCCTTCGACACCCATCGGTCGGCGTGTCGGAAGTTGAGCTCCGTTTCCCGACCCTCGAAGCGAGACGAACTCATACCCATTCTTCTCTTGATTATTCTACTCGCTCTTATAATGATGCCGGAAATCTCACTGTGCGGTGTCGTGAACCTAGAGCCGCGCTTTCACTCTACCAACGCGTGGTACGTGTCGGTCGTCTGCTGGACGGTTTCCTCCCAGGAGTACGACTCGACGATCCGCTCGCGGCCGGTGGCGCCCATCTCCGCTTGGGCGTCCGGATTGGTCACGATCGCCTCGAGCGCGTCCCGGAGACCTTCGACGTCGCCGTACGGCACCTGCCGGCCCGCACCTTCGACGAAGTCCTCCAGCTGGGGGAGGTCGGAGGTCACGACCGGATTGCCACAGGCCATCGCCTCCATTACGACCCGCGGCAGGCCCTCGCTCTCGCTCGGCAGCACGGAGACGGCCCCCTCGTTGTAGACGGCTGGCAGGTCCCCGTTGTCGATCCGGCCGGTGAAGGTGACGTTCTCAACCCCCTCGCTCGCCCGCAGTTCCTTCAGTTCGGCCTCGTAGGGGCCGTCGCCGACGATCTTCAGCTCGAGTTCGGGATAGTCGTCCTGCAGTCGGTCGAACGCCCGCAGCAGGTGATGAATCCCCTTCTTGCGTTTCAGCATTCCCACATACAAGATCTGGTTGGGATCCGTCGCCACGTCCTCGAGCGGCCGGAACGTCTCGACGTCGATCCCGTTGTGTACGACTCGAATCGGCGCCGTCACCCCGGCGTCCTGCAGCAGTTCCTTGTCGGTCTCGGTGTAACAGAAGACGACGTCGGCGACGTTGAACGTGAACTTCCCGAGCGTCGGGAAGTAGACGTCCGTAATCAACCGCGGGCCGGTCTCGACGGCCGCACCGTGGTTGGTGACGACGACCGGCGCGTCAAAGAGCCCCAGTTTCTCGATGGCCGCGGCGACGTTCGAGGTGAAAAACAGATGCGAGTGGATATGAACGATATCGTAGGTGTTCCGCCGGCTCAGCAGTCCCTCGAGGACCCCCGGCGTGATCGTGTTCCCCAGCGGCCGCCCCACCTCCCGGTAGCGCAGGATCTGGTAGCCCGCACGCACCTCGTTCCGGGGCTTCGAGCGGTCACCGTAATCGGAGGTCAGCACCGTCACGTCGTGGCCGGCCTCGGCCTGCAGTTTGGACATCGTATGGGCGTGCAGCCCGATCCCGCCCAGCTTCTCGGGGTACAGACTGCTTGTAATCCGCAGAATGCGAAGCGTCTCATCCGAAGACATGAATTCAGTTGAACGTTCCCATCAACGCACAAATACCTACCGAGAAGCGGCGCTGACCCCATAGCCTCGGCCCTGGACTCGGTTCCTGCGTCGATGGCGTCCCCTCCGTCCGCTAGTCTTCCAACCACGAGCCGAGTACCGTCACGCGGTCGCGTCCGCCACGACCTCGCGAAAGGTAGCTGCAAAGGCCTCGGCCGAGTACTCCGCCTGGACGCGGTCTCGACCCGCCGTCCCGAACTGACTACGCCGATCCGGATCGGTCGCCAGTTCGGTCAGTCGCGAGCAGTAGCCCTCGATATCGCCCTGATCGACGAGGTAGCCGGTCTCACCGTCGACGACCGATTCAGTCAGTCCGTCGACCGCGCTAGCGACGACGGGAAGCCGGCTTGCCATTCCCTCTATGGCGGTGATACAGAGCCCCTCCCACCGTGAGGGCTGGAAGTAGATGTCGAACGACTGCCAGAGCTCCTGCAGCTCGTCCTGACTCACGGTGCCGTGCAGGACGACGTTGTCCGGTCCCTGTGCTATTTCGTCGGCCAGCGGACCGTCGCCGACGACGTGGAACTCGTACTCCGGCAGCCGCCTCGCACACGCGAGCAGTTCGGGATACCCCTTCTGCAGGGTGAGTGAGCCAACGGTCCCGATCCGGACATCGGAACCAGTTGCTATGTGGTCGGCCGGCGGATGGTCGTCGACGTCGATCCCGGAGATCGGCAGCTTGACGATCCGCTGGTCGCCGATCCCCCACTCCGAAATCAGCCTCCTCGTCGCGTCCGAATCGACGAGGACGCGGTCGGAGAGCCGGAAGGTGAGTTTGTTCACCAGCCGACTGAGCCGACCCCCGGCGGTCGTATTATGCTTCCAGGAGAAGATCGTCGGCACGCGCAACGCAGTGCCGCCGACCGCGCCGACGACTACGGAGGGGTACAGCGAGCCGACCAGGAGATCCGCCGCCCGAATCGTCCGGACGAGCGTGCGGAGCTTCCCGACCCCCACGCCCTCGTCCAGAGCTAACTGCTCGAGCGTGACGTGGTCGGGAAGGTCGCGCTCGAGCGCCGGCTCGGCGCCGCGCAGCGTGACGACGGTGACGTCGAACTCCTCGGTCTCCAGGCCCGACAGCAGGCGGAGCATGCCGATCTCCGCGCCGCCGTACTCGAGTGCGTTGATGAGATACGTCAGGGTCGGTCGTGACTGTGATCGTGACATTAGTTACGTACTGAGATACTCGAGATCTGGATGGGTTTCGTTCTGGTGGATTTCGTCCCCGTTGGCGGCGGCGTCTCTGATCGCCTGCCACTGGGCGTGGCGGGTGTTGACTCGCACGGGGATTTCCTCGAGCTCGAGCAGCTGGGCGATCACCAGCCGGTGCATCCCGGCGTGCCAGACGAACTCCCCCTCCCGCGTGACGTCGACTGCGATTTCCCGGTAGGTGGGCGGGCGGAGCGAGCCCGAGAGCCCGTCGAGCAGCGCCCCCTCCCGCTCTAGCTGTGCCTGTGGCTTGTAGCCATGTTCCGCGATGTACTGGTAGAGGGCGTCCAGGTCCCGACACCGCTCTCGTGCCTCGGCCCGCGAGCGGTCGCCGTGTTCCGAGACGTCGTCAGCGAGGAACTCGATGTATCCTGTTTCGTCCCATAGCCGCTCCTCGACGAACCGGTCGTGAAACGCCCGGTAGACGATATCGTCCTCGATCGGGGCGAGATCCAGGTCCCAGTCGCCGCCGGCGACGAGCGTCGGCGGGAGCCGCCCACTCGCGGGCTTGGTCACCGGCTTGTGGACGACAGCGGTCGGGTCGATCCATAGGAGCCGATCGGGTCGGAGCGGCGCCTCGTACTGTCGCCCGTCCTGGAGCCAGCCACTCGTGTGCAGGCCCGCCGCGACTACGGGGTAGAGTAGCCGTGCTACCATAGGGTGTGTCGCCGCTCGAGGACGGGTGCTTGAGGCCGAGCGTCAGCGGGCCTGACGGCCATGCCAAAAGAGCCCCCTTGATTCGACGGAGCGAGTGTCAACCTAGTCATCGTCGCCGGTGGCCTGTCCAACGGTGTGCTCAGTGCCACTACCCTCGTCGTCGGTTGCCCGCCCACCAGTGTGCTCAGCGCCGCTCGCCTCGGCACCAGTTCCTTTCTTGCCGCTGACGGCCCGATCGAGGACGCTGCGGCGTTTCTCAGCGTCGGTCAGAAACGCCAGGCTCTGGGCGACGGTCCCAAGCACCGGTCCCGGATCGGTCAGTGAGAGCGCCCCATAACAGGTGCCGTCACCGATCGTCGACACGACCTCGCGCAGGCCGCTGGCCGGCCGCCGGGCGTCGATCGTGTGCAGGACCTCGTAGGGAAGCACCCACCGATAGGTGACCCCGGTCTCGTACGTCGTCGTCGGCTCGACGGCCTCCCCCCGGGCGAGGGCGGCGAGTTTGGCCGGAAAGTCCACCCCCGCGCTGATCGCCAACTGCACGGGCATCCAGAACCGGGGGTTGACCTCGAGCAACCGCGGCGTCCCCTCCTGATCGACGATGAACTCCACCTCCGCTGGGCCGTGCCAGTCGCCGGCCTGCAGCAACTCTTTTGCGGCCTGCTTGGCCGCCGTATCATCAGTACTTTCGCCGACGACCGTCGGCCCACCGCTGCGGGGATACTCCTTCTGGCGCTCGTAGGAAAACGACGCCAGCTCCCGTTGCTCGTCGTCCAACAGGAGACAGGCGGTCGTATACCTCGCCTTCGCGACGTACTCCTGGACCATCGGCGCCTCGAACTCGGCGGCGACCCGTTCGTACGCGTCGTCGAACTCCGCGGCCGACTCGACGCGGGTGATTCCACGGGAGCCCGAACTCCGACGCGGCCGGATCAGAACCGGGTAGTCGGCTTCGGCCTTGATCTCTGCGACGGACTGTTCCTCCGGAAAGTACGTCGTCGGGGTCGGGACACCACACTCGCGGGCCAGCTTGACCGTCTCGCCCTTATCGTCGAACGTCCCGATCACGTCCGGCGGCGCGACGTAGACGTTGGTGTGTGCGTTCAGTTCGTCCTGGTGGTCGGACACGAACGCCGTCGTCGCGTCCCGCGTCGGCACGAGGACGTCGTAGTCGGTCTCGTGGAGCGCACTCAGGATCGCGTGTCGGAACGCCTGGGGCGCCTCGTCGGCCGCGGGGTACGTGATCGTCTCGTCGACGTATTTCGAAAACGACGTGATGTTCGCCCGAAACTCCTCGGCGCAGTCGACGGCGTATCCCTGGCGGCCGAGCGAACGCGCCACCGCGAGACTCGAGAGCGTCCGACCGTCGAGGACGAGAGCACGGGGGCTGGATCGGCTCATACGACTCCGGACACCTCGTCCTCCGTCTCGGGAGACTCGTCCTCTCCGTCTGCAGGAGTGTCAGCAGCTCGCTCGGGAGCCACCTCGTCGATAACCTTGGCCGGAACCCCGCCGACGACGGTGCGTGGCGGGACGTCCTCGGTGACGACGGCGCCGGCGCCGACGATCGCCTGCTCGCCGATCGTCACGCCTCCCAGAACCGTGGCGTCGGCGCCGATCCAGGCGTCCTCGTTGACGACGATCGGCGCCCGCTCGCCGTCATAGCCCGGAATCTCTGCCTCTTCGGGATGCATCGAGGTGAGAAAGGTGACGTCCGGGCTGACGGTCGCCCGCGGTTCCAGCGTGAGCAGCGTCCGGCCGGGCGTCGGCCCGCCAAGCGGTGTGAGCGTAACCGACGGCCCGAGATAGGTGTCGGTGCCGGCCTCGACGAACCCGATGCGCCGGAGGGCAAAGCGGCGGCTCGCGTTGGTCGGAGCCGTCCGTGCCAGCCGATACCAGAGATGGCGCCGGTACTGTTCGGGAATCATTCGAGTTGACTGTCTGTAACAACTGAGTCAGAGCTTATTGATTTGTCCGTTTGCTCCTGAGAGTCAGCGATCGGTGACTCGACCGGCTCCGACTCGGTGCTCGAGGCGTCCCGTTTCGCGGCACCGGCGGTCGTAAGCTCGACAGCGTCCCCGGCCGACTCCCGGACGAGCTCCGTCATCGGTCGGAACTCGTAGCCCCGCTCTCGAAGCCGGGCGATCGCGTCGACGAACAGTTCGCGTGAGTCCGCGAGGTTGCGCTTCATGATCGTCCGTTTGGGCTGGGCGAGGCGGTCGTGGGAGTCGGTCCGGAAGAAGTCCTGGAGGTGTGTGTTAAACACCAGTGGCTCCGGCAGCGGGGCGTACTTGAGGTAGGCGAGGTAGGGCCGGCCCAGCAGCTTGAGGTAGCTCTGACAGACCGGGATCCGTGTACCGGGCGTCGCCGCGATCGGGACCTCGACGAGCTCCTCGGTCTCTGTGGGATGGTACGGCGCCAGCGGCTTGTCGAGGTTGCTGTAGACGCCGGGCCGAACGGACGGGAAGACGCTCGAGTCGAAGACAAACCCCTCTTCCTCGAGGATCGCAAACTCCGCGGGGTCGATGTTGCCCTGTGGCGCGCGATACCCAGTGGGCGCGTACCCGAAGTGAGCCTCGAACGCCCCCTTCCCCGCTCGGACCTCGGCCTGGAAGTCGTACGCTTTCGACGTGTCGTGCTGGTAGGAGTGGAGGTGAAACTCGGAGTCCAGTTCGCGATCCAGCCGATCGATCGCATCGGGGTACTTCTCGATCGTCTTCCCGACGACGAAGAAGCTCACTGGTACGTCCACCCGTTTGATGAGGTCGATGTAGTCGTCGAGATACTCGAAGGTCAGGTGATCGTACTCGGGATCGTCGAAGTACCAGTCGTTCTCGAGATCAAGCGTCAGACACGCGGGACGGGCCTCATCCATTCACCCACCACCCCGCCGCCCGCTTCACACCACTTACCCTTGCTCGCTGTCTAATCAGCGAACGGTAGACTCTATGTCGATGAGCCATCACTGCTCTGGTCTTTCTGTATACTAATATATAGATCTATCTGTCCTATAATCCATCTGTAATTTTACGCATAAAGACGGTGATAGATAGTCCTGCGGCGGCGGTGTGGGTCTCGTCTGGACCCCGGGTAGTGTAGGCGAGGGCCGATGGCGAAGGATCACCGCCGGCGTTCCGACCAGTGACTCTGCAGCGGGTACACAAGACGGACGGAGATGGCAGGGCCGCATTCGCAAGCGGGTGTGTTCCGCTGACGGCCAGCGGACCGCTGCCTGATCGCGGGCGCGTACAGCGACACCGCTGATCAAGAACCGCTCACGGTCGGCGTCGTCAAACCCAACCGTCCGAACAGTCGCTACCCGCGAGCGCGCCTAAGGTTCATCGGAGGGGGCCCGTGTCCTTCCGGCGAAACACAACCGTCCGTAGTCGGCGATACCCCGACTGTAAGCCGAAATCCGACGGAACGATATGTTTTTGTGAGTGGGATATCATCACTCGGATAATGAATGTATTAGTGACTGGTGGCGCCGGATTCATCGGCGGCAACCTTGCGGAAGCGTTCGCGCGGGAGGGCCACGACGTTACTGCCTTGGATAACCTCGATCCGTACTACGATACCGGGATTAAAGAACAGAACATCAAGCGGGGTCGCCAAGCCGCAGAGGCGGCGGCCGCAGCTGCCGACGGACAAGCGACCCAAGCGGGCGGCACCGTCCAGTACGACGATGGGGTTTCGACAGCCACGGGCGGCTACGAGTTCGTCAACGGCGACGTCCGCGACGACGACCTCATCGATGACCTCGTCGGCGAGGCGGACGTGATCTACCACCAGGCCGCCCAGGCGGGCGTCCGAACCAGCGTTGATAACCCACGGAAGCCGAACTCGATCAACGTCGACGGGACTCTCAATGTCCTCGACGCCGCCCGCGACTCCGAGACCGAGCGGGTCGTCCTCGCGAGTTCATCCTCAGTCTACGGCAAGCCCGAGTATCTCCCCTACGACGAGGCCCATCCGACGACGCCGGTCAGCCCCTACGGTGTCTCCAAGCTCGCGGGCGAGCAGTACGCCCGCGTCTACAGCGAGGTGTACGGCCTTCCCACAGTGTCCCTGCGCTACTTCACCGTCTATGGCCCGCGGATGCGACCCAATATGGCGATCAGCAACTTCGTCTCGCGGTGTCTCAACGGCGAACCACCAGTGATCTACGGCGACGGCCAGCAAACCCGCGATTTCACCTACATCGATGACGTCGTCGACGTCAACCAGCAGCTGCTGACTGACGATGCCGCGGACGGCGAGATTCTGAACGTCGGGAGCACCGACAACATCGATATCGAGACGCTCGCCGAAGTGATCCGCGACGAACTCGCGCCAGAACTCGGGCTCGAGTACACGAATCCCCGGGAGGCCGATGCGGCCCACACCCACGCCGACATCGAGAAAGCGAACGCCCTCCTGGGGTACGAACCCACGCGGGATATCCGCGAGGGCGTCCGGGAGTTCATCGACTGGTACCGGACCAACCGCGAGTGGTACGAGCCGCTGGTGCGCCAGTCTTAGTACTCGACGACCGGTCTCCACGACTGAGGTCCCCGATCCGACCGGCGACCGTAGAAATACCTTCAGTCGAACGGCTATCAGCTCGAGCCAACGCACGGTGAGCCTCGAGGCGGGATACGACGGTAACTGTCTCTGTTTAAATTCCTATTTTGCATGCAAAAATCTATTATATGATGATCCCATCTGTCGGGACTATGCAAGCTGTTGTACTCGCCGCCGGCGAGGGAACACGACTCCGGCCGCTGACCGAGGACAAGCCGAAGGGTATGGTCGAGATCGACGAGGAGCCGATCCTGACACACTGCTTCGATCAGCTCGTCGAGCTGGGAGCAGACGAACTGATCGTCGTTGTCGGCTACCTGAAGGAGAAAATTATCGACCACTACGGCGACGAGTACCGCGGCGTCCCGATCTCCTACACCCACCAGCGCGAGCAGAACGGACTGGCCCACGCGCTGTCGTGTGTCGAAGAGCACATCGAGGACGACTTCATGCTGATCCTCGGTGACAACGTCTTCGCGGCGAACCTCGAGGACGTCGTCCGGCGCCAGCAGGAAAACCGTACGGACGCCGCGTTCCTCGTCGAGGAAGTGCCGTGGGAGGAGGCCTCGCGCTACGGGGTCTGTGACACCAACGCCTACGGCGAGATTACGGATGTCGTCGAGAAACCTGACGACCCGCCGTCCAATCTCGTGATGACGGGCTTCTACACGTTTTCGCCGGCGATCTTCGATGCCTGTCACCAGATCCAGCCCTCCGACCGCGGCGAGTACGAACTCAGCGACGCCGTCGACCTGCTGATCCAGAACGGTCGGACGATCGACGCGATCGGCCTCGAGGGCTGGCGGATCGACGTCGGCTACCCCGAAGATCGCGACGAGGCCGAGCAGCGCCTCCAGGAGGCCGAGCTGCCGGCGACGGCCGACTGAACGGGACTCTTCTTCCCCTGGGGCGTGACCGACCGCTCTGTGATCCAGACCGCGAGCAGGATGTTCGTCGAACGGGCACCGACTCCGCTGTCGGTCCATGGTGAGTCGATCGGAACCGTCTGCTCGAGGCACTCCCTATGAGACGCTGGTCGGAACGACGGACCGCAAACAGCGCCGCCCCCTCTCCAAGGATGTCGGTCGGCTCGTCCCTCGAAGTCGCCGACGCGTTCGATGACCCCTCGAGACGGACGCCGAACAGCGGGCCCGGATGGCGCACGATGGGCCGCGAGAAGGTCTCCCCTTCCCTGTTGTACTGCTCTCGACGAGCAATTCCTCACCGACCCAGTTCTCTACTGTATTCTAACACACAATAATTATAAATGCATACAATAGAACAAAAGAAACACACTCAAACGGAGGACTATAGTGGGAGCCATTATCGTCGAGCTACAAAACGGCCGCCGCCTCACGTTCGACGAGGTCGTCGTCTTGGACCGAGCAAACGGGAGGTGGCTCCGGTGTGTCCGCGCAGAGCCGAGCTCTCGCGAGAACCTGCCGGAGACGACGAAGTACTACCACTTCGCGAGCGACGTCGATCAGGTCCGCTGGCGGACACCGACTCCCGAGTGAGCCCAGACGACGAGGTGCGGGCGGCGTGGCTCCAACACTGACGGCCGAGGAGATTGTCAACTTCGAGGTCGCGCGGAGTCCCCTTCTGCTCACGGCTTCGCCGTTCGCATGGTCAGCGGAACCTTCGGTTCCGCGCTATCCTTAAGGAGCAACCGGAGGGAGCGAGTATGGAGGGGGAGAGCGCGTTCGCATCGGTCACAAGCACCAATCTATAAGTAGCCATCCACTCACATTGAAATTGTGGCAGACGACTACGTGCGTCGGACGGCAATCACTCGTCTTGAGGTTACGGACGAGCAACGCGACCTCCTCGAAGATACTATCTCCGAGTGGAAGCGTGGTTGCCAAATCGCCACGGATATGGCGTGGGGAAATTGTAGCGCGAAAAGCGACGTACAGCCCCTTGCCTACGACGACGTACGCGAACACACCGACCTCGGTAGTCAGCACGCGATTCTCGCCGCCCACCAAGCTGCACAAGCCATCACCGGCTGTATCGAACGTCGGTCGAAAGGCAAGAAGGTGAGCAAACCGACCTTCACCGCACCCACGGTGAGGTACGATACTCGGACTATGACGCTGTTTGATGACGATACGGTGTCGCTTTCCACCACGGAGAGTCGCGTCCGGTGTGACCTTGCTCTACCCGACGCCGACGATGGCTACCAACGGCAGTACCTCGATTCAGACGAGTGGAGCGTCACGGAAAGTACGCTCACCGCCCGTGATGGCGACTACCACTTACATATCGGCTTCCGCCGACACAAGAATGACACCGAGCGGAACACCGCCGAGGACGGAACGGTTCTCGGGGTTGACCTCGGTATCGAAAACCTCGCCGTCACAAGCACCGCCTACTTCTTCAGCGGGCGGGAGTTGACCCACAACCTCCGCGAGTTCGAGAAGGTACGTGCCGGACTCCAACAGACCGGGACGCGAAGCGCCCACCGAACGCTCGAACAGTCGAGTGACCGCGAACTTCGCTACGTCCGTGACGTACTACACCGGGCGTCGAACGCCATCGTAGACGAAGCACTCCGGTACGACTGTGACGTAATTGTGTTTGAGGACCTGACTCACATCCGCGACCGAACCGGAGCGTCGTGGGGTCACAAGTGGGCGTTCCGAACACTCTACGAACAAGTGGAGTACAAGGCCGAAGCCGAAGGAATCTCGGTGAAGCAGGTGGGTTCGGCGTACACCTCGAAGCGGTGCGCAGAGTGTGGTTTCACAGCAGACGAGAATCGCCCGACCCGAAACGACTTCCGGTGCGTGAAGTGCGAGTCGGAAGCGAACGCGGATTACAACGCAGCGAAGAACATCGGGATGCGGTATGTCCGTCGGGGCCAACAGTCGTCTCGGCGGACGGGCAACAGTCAACTTGCCCTACAGTCTGGAACAGTGATGCCAAGTGGCGGATTTACCGCCCACCCGGAAGGGTTCGAGGCCGAGTTCATGGACAAGCCCCACCCTCCACGAGCGAACCCGTCAGGGTGAGCGAAGTAGGGTGGGGTAGTTGACCAGGCGACACTAACCCGATCGAAACTGCATGGCGCCACGAGGCTCGAGGTACGTGGGTTCGACGCTCTCGCCATCGATCCAGGAAGCGTTGATTCAAAGCCAATCTGTGGTGGCACTGGACGACTGGACGAGGACACGAAGCTGTCAGAGACGGCCAAGCCATGACCGACTAGACCGGATAGCTATTCTACCTCTTGAGCGTGTCCGATCGAAACCTCTGTGGGGAGTTTACCACAATACAAGGGTAGAAATATTAATTCCCCTTATATCACCATAGTTATTAGTAACTGGGCGCGAACGACTCAAGTATGCCACACTGTAGTGACTGTGGAGCGTACGTCACCCGGGATTTCATCCGAGTGTTCGGTGCCGACGGGACCGTCTCGGGTTGTCCTGACTGTACGACTTACCGTGACCTCAACAACGGTGGCGCCGTCGACGGCGCGGGTGAATCCCGTGGCGAGCAACTGAGAAGAGAAAAGCGCCCACTCTGAGCCTGTCCGCGTTGAACCCTGCTCCCGGTCTGGCGACCCTCAGTTCTGTTCGGTGTCTCCCTCGTTCTCTCCGTCGTTGCATTTCTTTTAGTCCCCATTCGAGCCCCGTCTGTCGTCGGCCTCGAGGTCGGTGTCCGGACCGATCGGTCCGGAGCGAAACTCGATGACCGCCCCATCTGGAACCTGTGTCGCGACGGGTTCGGAGTCATCGAGGATTCGGATGACGTCGTTCGTTCGGTAGAAGGCGGTCGTCTCGTGTGCGATTCCTATCGCCTTCCGGAGGGTTGGCAGCCTCGTCTGCGCTCCGACCGTGACTGTCGTCCCGTCAACCACGACGGTGTGTGACATGTACCGTCTGACATGTATATCTACACATGAAAATATCTACTGGCTATGTCTGGTATGACCGGAGCCCGGTCCGGCCGGGACAGCCAGCACACTGGTTGGACACGGGAGACACACAGTGGCTCCAGCTAAATTGTGTCCCACCCCGTACCGGTGGCTGGCACGGTGAGAACCGGTTCACGGGGTGACGCTCAGTCCCAGTGCCCTGGTAACCGGCCAGGCCCGGAAGCGATGAGGTCGAATACGCCCATGTCTGCCAGCCAGTCACGACTGCGACAGTGACGTCGGCAGGGGTTCGGAGTAGAACCCAGCGTGCCGACGCGCCTCGCGCGAGCAAGAGCACCCTGGATAGCGTTCGACAGGGACTCCGACGGGTCGAGACGGCATCGTCTGACATCCGTCTGACTGGTGTTTTTGAGTGCCAGCACACACTATGGAATATGAACACAACGAGCCTCAGGGACACGCCTGTTGAACCGCTACCGAGAGCGATAACCGACACCACGCTACGACGCGTGTTCGCCCACCGACACGGGGGGCCACAGTGAGTTACGGGAGTTCGACGGCGGCCCGGCGATCGGTTCCCCTCCTATTTCTGGCCGTTCTGACCGTCTCCCTCGCCCTGCTCGGCTACTTCGGACTGGTTAGTCTGTTGCTCGAGTACAGCCACCCCTAATCCGCTCGCGGGGACAGTCTATCCGTCTTCGACATGTGGTCGAGGCCCAACCCGCCGCGACCCCCGATCGGTTCGAGCAGCGAGTGCCGACCCGCGATAAAAGGACGAGGCGGTGGCCACCTTCTTGGTCCGGAAGCGACCGCGAGCCGAAACACTCACCGTGAGACCACACCTGGTGGCTCGAGCGCGGCGGATTCAACACGACCCTTCGTCCGGACAGTCGTGTGACGGTCGAGGCTCGTGTCCATTGAACTGATACAGCCGTTCCTCGAGGTAGGTGTGTGCACTGGTTCCTGTCTGGGTGATCGTTACGAGATCCCGTTCCTGGTTGTATGTGACGAGACCCGCGTCCTCGAGTGTTGGAATGTGTTGATGATACAGACAGAGATACAGCTCCGTAACGACCTCAGCGGAGATGCCGTCGATCGTCGTTCCGTGCTCCTCGACGACAAGTTCGTCCGCGAGATCGGCAAGTGCCACAACGTTGTGTTCGCGGACACAAGCTACGACAGCCCGCCGGCGCCGATGGGCGAGAGCTGTGAGCTGAGGATCCGCGTCAGCGTGTTCCATTGGTAGTCCATCACACGCTGGACTGGTGATGCAGACCGTCATAAGGCTGGCGATCAGGCATGAAAGGGACGGTAAAACCCTGGTGAGCCAACCAGCGTTCTCAGTGAGGGCATGTCTGACTGAGTTTCAAGTAGTCGGCTGTGGTGGCCGGAACTATGCAACCACCGGAACTGGGTGTCGAAATCGCCCGCAAGATTGCCGCCGAGAAGGGGGTTGAGCCGGCGACCCTCGAGCCACCGGTACAGGCCGTAATCGACGTGACGGCACTCGAGAGGTTGATTCACCCCAGTCCACACTCCCGGACGGAGTTCACCGGTGTCGTTTCCTTTACTTACGGTGAGTACACGGTCACCATCGATCAGACGGGCACTGTGTCGGTCACCCCACGGTCGGAACTCGAGCCGGGCGCCGACAGCCCACCGCAGACATGAGAGGCCTGTGACACGCTAAGCGATCCTGCGTAGCGAGCCAGCCGGTAGGCTCGTACATTCCGCCGCTAATTTTGGATGGAGCTGACCGAGCGATGGGATACTGTCGGCTCGACCGGCGACTCCAACCGATCATCGAAACACGATCATGTCACTGATAAACAAAACTAACCTTCTTAGGAAGATTTAACAACCCCGTCGGGTTTGGAACAAAAGAGCACCCGTGGAGTGGCGGTGCTCACACTCGAGGACTGGTTCGCCTCGAGCGTAGGTGGTGGACGGTCTCCCGCTGACCGAGAAGAGTTGGTGGCTCTTCCACCCTCTTACACGCGATTACTCCCTGTGCAAACTGAAGCCCTACTCAGCAGCGGCCGTGAAGCTGTCCAAGGGTAGTAATCATCACGCAACGCGGTGAGGCCGTGGGGGACACACCAACCCCACTCCTCGAACAGCAGTGGTTCACCTCAACTGAAAACTATTCTGGCCAGCACCATCTCGACAGGAAGTCAAGTCGTCGCTAGCTTGCCGAGCACCCTCCCTGAGAGAGGTAAAACCAGTGTCTGGAGCTCTCACGGTGACTCGCTCCCCCTCTCATTCGGTTCGCGACTCGCATACTTGACGGAATGGGAACAGACGTGAGGGTAGCTGGTTTTCGGTCGAGCTGAATGGGCTAAGAAACAATCTCGATGAGTGCTCGAATATTTCGAAGGCTGTTGGTCGGTGGGCGGGTGAAGCGCAACGAGACACTCCTCACTACCAATGGTACGGGTTTCCGGGCCCTGCCACCGACAGCTCAGTCCACTCCTGGTAGGAAGATCACTTTTGAGGTATATGTTGGACTCACGCACAGATCGGAGGCTGCTGTGAGAGGCCTCGCCACCACCGCCTAAACCGTGGATACCATCTCGAAACGCTGCACCGGCCAGGAACGCCGGAAGGCAGTCGGCTCAATCAATACCGGGAGGTAACGACGAAACCAAACCGGTTCAGATGATCCCGTTCTCTTGGAGAATCACGAGTAGCGACAGGCCAATTCCAACCACTCCTGCGATCCGCATGAGTTGATTTTGATTTGGTATCATCGTGTTTGTGTGTGTATACTGAATATAATAGTGTATTGGTTCTGACTGATGGCTGGCCATAGAAAGCCGCAGTCACAGACCACTCTTCATGAAATCGGACTATCGAGAATTTAACTGGCAGAGGGTGTCTCCAATCGCAAACGGACGGGGGTATGCAGTTTTATAGCTGGGTCCAAGCAGAGTGCCTGGGGGGACGTCGGGCGGCAATATCATGGGATCCGAGGGACGGCGACACAATCAACAACGAACGCTCTGCCGGCGAAAGCCGCCGCGGGTAACAGATACTTCACAGCCCGGCACTCGGTCCCGCCCGTACGTTCGGTACCACGGTTAATGTGATCGGGGTGAGAATCCGTCGGCGTATGGAACGCGCGACCGTTCGTGTGACCGGCGTCGTCCAGAGTGTGGGATTTCGACCGTTCGTCTACCGGCGGGCACTCGCATACGGTCTTCACGGAACGGTCCACAACCGTGGTGGCGCTGGCGTCCGGATCGAACTCGAGGGGTCGGAAGATTGCATCGACGCGATGCTCGACGACCTGCGAGAGGAGCCGCCACCGCTCGCAAACGTGGAAACCGTCAGTGTCGATCGCGACCGGGTCTCCGAGGCCGTATACGACACGTTCGAAATCGTTGACTCCAGTACCAACGGGGACGGCGGCGGAACGATTCCACCGGACACAGCGATCTGTGCGGCCTGTCTCGAGGACGTTCGTGATCCCGACTCCCGATATCAGGAGTACTGGGCAACGGCCTGTCTCAACTGCGGACCGCGTTTTACCGTCATCGAATCGCTGCCATACGACCGATCGGCGACGTCGATGGCCGCATTTCCCATGTGTGAGGCCTGCCGAGAGGAGTACGAGGAACCGACCGACCGCCGATATCACGCCCAGTCGATCGCCTGCCCGGACTGTGGCCCGCGTTTGCGCTACGGCGAGACGAGCGGCGACACCCACCCGACGAGCGACGCCGAGAACGGACGCGATCCGTTTCCGGAAGTACTCGAGAACACCGCCGACGGCACGGCGGCGATCGAACGCGCTGCTATCACACTTAATCGCGGCGAGACAGTTGTCCTGAAGGGGATCGGCGGTGCACACCTCGCCTGCGATGCCACCAACGCCGCGGCGGTTGCCCGCCTCCGCGAACGGATCGGACGGCCAAAAAAGCCGTTCGCCGTGATGGCGCCGGACGTCACCGCCGTCGAAGCGTTTGCCTCCCTTGCCGCTCGAGAACAGGAGGCACTCGAGTCGCCACGACGGCCGATCGTCCTGCTCGAGCACGACCCATCCCAGGCGGAAGACGATGGCTTGAGACTCGCAACCGGTGTCGCACCCGGACTCCACACCGTTGGGACAATGCTTCCCTACTCGGGGCTTCACTATCTCCTCTTCGAGGCGGTCGACACACCGCTGGTGCTGACGTCGGCGAACCGCCCCGGGAACCCGATGCGGACTGCCAACGGACCCTTGGTTGCCAGTCTGGGCGCCGTCGCCGACGGTTTTGTACTCCACGACCGCCGTATCGTTGCTCGCTGCGACGACTCTCTCGTGCGCGTCGTTGACGGGAACCGACGGCTGCTCCGTCGGTCGCGGGGGTTCACCCCGACACCGGTGTCGATCGACTCCGTACCTTCGACGCCGATACTCGGGACGGGTGCAGACCGCGACGCGGTTGCCGGCGTACTGCATGAGGGGGACTGCTATCTCACCCAGTATCTCGGCGATATCGACGACTCCGAGAGTCTCGCGTCGTTTGAGAACGCTGTCGACCACCTGCTCGACATTACCGGCCTCGAGTATCCGCCGATCGTCGCCCACGACGCCCACCCGGCGTTCGAGACCGCAGACTACGCCCGTCGACTGGTCGCAGATGGCCTCGCAGAGCGCAGTGTTGCCGTCCAACACCACCACGCCCACGCCGCAAGCGTCCTCGCCGAACACGGCCTCGAGCGCGCCGTTGCGCTGACGCTCGACGGGTTGGGGTACGGTCCTGATGGAACTCTTTGGGGCGGAGAAGTGCTCGATGCCTCCCTGGCCGACTTCGAGCGTGTCGGCGGCCTCGCGCCGGTCCCGATGCCGGGTGGCGATCGAGCGACACGATACCCGGGACGGATGGCCGCAGCGCTGCTTTACGCTCGAGAGTCGGATCGTGTCGTCGACCACCTCGAACGCCATGACGTCTCGTTTCCTGGCGATGACACAGAGCCCGACGACGTCATCCGACAACTCGAGAGCGGCGACAACGTCCCGCTGACGAGCAGCACCGGCCGAGTCCTCGACGCGGTCGCTGCCTTACTCGACGTCTGTGACGAACGTCGGTATGAAGGGGAGCCCGCGATGAAACTCGAGGCACTCGCAGCCCGCGGGGAGCCGACCGCAATCGACGTCCCGACCGCACGGGCCGATGGCCGGCCCGTAATCGACACCCCGGCACTCTTCGCTACCCTCGTTGAGCTGTGTGAGGCGGGCCACTCTCGAGCCGCCGTCGCGGCGACGGCCCAGGACGTCCTCGCCCGGGAACTCGCCGACCTCGCGATCAACGTTGCGACTGCACGGGGCCAAGAGACGGTTGCACTAACCGGAGGGGTGGCGTACAACGACCCGATCGCGACGCGGATTCGCGAACGCGTTACCAGCGCGGGCCTCGAGTTGGTCGCCAACGAGCGCGTTCCAGCCGGTGACGGCGGCATTGCCTACGGACAGCTCACAGTAGCAGCAACTCGAGCGTCTCGAGATCAAGACAGCATATAACCCACAGTGTGGGGTCGATTCTGGCTACAACGACGACTCGTACTCTGCACAGAGTGTGTTGACTTGTCGGGAGAAACCGAGTGAGATCTCGCGCGCCTAACGATGCAGGCTTCATCTACCCGTCAGCCAAGCCAGTCGAGGATCTACGAGATACGCAAGCAACGGAGGTGGCTACCGGGGAGCGACCGTGTCGCCGGCTCGAAGCGTAAGCGTCCGGTCGAACAGGCCCTCGAGCGACTGATCGTGACTAATGATCACGAGCGCCGACTCCGTACGGTGTTGCACGTCAAACAGTACGTTGGTGAGACAATCGGTCGTCTCGGGATCGAGCTGTCCGGTCGGCTCGTCGGCCAGGATGACATCGGGTTGGTTCGCGAGCGCGCGGGCGATTGCGACCCGCTGTTTCTCGCCGTTGCTGAGCGTCGCCGGATACCGATCCGCCCGGTCGGCAATAGCGAGCGCCCCGAGCAGTTCGTCGACCCACGCCTCGTCGCGATTGCCGCCGTGGTGCTGGGGCAACAGGGCGTTCTCACGGGCGGTCAGGTCCGGCACCAGCTGGAAGTCCTGAAAGACGACTCCGATCGTATCCCGGCGCAGCCGGGCCCGCCGTCGTTCCGAGAGCTTACTTGTGTCTGTTCCGTCGACCAGCACTCGCCCGCCGTCGGGCGGCTCAAGCAGTCCGAGCACCGAGAACAGCGTCGACTTCCCGGCGCCGCTCGGTCCCTGGACGAGCGTCCGCGAGCCGACCGGGACCGACAGGGACAGTCCCTCGAGGATCGGCAGTCCTCTACGATGTACCGAGACATCGTCGGCTGCAAGCACGGGTGTAGCCATGATTCTGTTCTCCACTCCTTAATATATTACTTTTCCCACTTTGAGATAGACATATATAGATCTAATTGAGTGAAGAAAAATTTGAGAAATGTACTCTTCCTGAACACTACCGAAACGATTCGAGAGAGCAATATCGGGAAGGCCCATCAAGGTAGTAGCAAAGGCACTTGCTGTCTGATTTGGGAGTCCCACTCAGACCAAGGTAGAAGACAACGATCTGCTGTGCATCCTTTGAGAATACAAGCGTTTCAGTATAATGTGAGGGAAGATTGTTTGGTTTTAGGAGTTAATCGGCTGGTACGAGGCTAACCGTGAACGGTACGAGCCGGTGCTGCGCCAGTCGTAACAAACACGCGATTGGACGACTCTGGGTCGAGGACCCTTGATGAGACAATTGAGTCCCGTGACCACTGTGGATGCCACGACGACTGCGCGTCGAACACACCCGATACCGACTCCAACAGATCGAATTCCGCCCTGAGTTCCTCGGACGAACGATACGGATGGCAGCGTCGCCGCCCGAATCCGGTGTCCGGGACGCAATACAGCAGCCGGTGTCGACTCCCAAACGTGTTTTAGACACCCTCGTCACGGACCCGGGGGACGTCAACGTCGACCACAAGGACGGCGTCCGTCTCGGTGGCGAGCGCCAGTCGGTAGACGTGGGGCGGAGCCCTATATACACTATTGTTGATAATTCAATAAAGAGTACTTTTTACGGAAGTCACAAACAGCTATTGGATTTAAAAGTCTGGACTATAATTCTATAATATTAACTTTTATCTAACTCGAATATAAATTGACCGAAAGATGTAGACTACCAACAGCGCTCCTTTCTCCGGTATGAAATAGCTCTGTAGAACATGGCAGAAAGCAAGAGTGCAACTTTTAGATTGTGATGTGTGCTCCAATCAAAGCACCAGTTAGATCAAGTTGGGAGATGGCAGCATCGCGGTCGACTACGCACCATCGAAGGGAGGTTTGTTCGAGCGTCACCCCAGGAAAGACGACCGATCGCTCGAGATTGGATTCCAAAAGTGTCGCTCCAGGCATGACGTGAACGTTTTCGCCGATAGACGTCTCTTCGACTGACGCGTCGTCAGCGACGATCGATTCGCCGTCGAGTTTCCAGGCAACGGCATCGAGATAGCTCTCGGGCGTCCCGATATCGAACCAGACTTCGTCGAACGTGTAGGCGTACGTCGGGGTCCGGTTCTGGAGCCACTGGATGAACCAGCCCGGCTCGTCCGGGTTGTTCCCGTCCTCCAGATACGTCGGAAACAGCGAGACGGATTCCTCCGGAAGTGCATAGCAGGCGATTGATACGAGCGTGCTCTTGGGCTCGTCAGGTTTCTCCTGAAAGTCGACGACGCGGTCGTCCTCGAGTTCGACGATTCCGTACGACGTTGCCTGTTCGTACGAACCGACGTCGTACGCGGCGAGCGTCGGTGCCTCGTTCGTTTCGAACGCGTCGATGAAGTCGGAGAGATCGAAGCTGATCAGGTTGTCGCCCGCGATAGCGAGGAGGTCGTCGTCGATTCCCTCACGATCGACCAGCTGTGCGAGCGCGCCGACGACGCCGAACTTCTCGTCCTCGGCGGTCGTCTCTTCGACCGACACTCGTGGTTTTTCGAACGAGGCGTTCTCGAGGTGTGTCTCGAAGTCGGACGCGAACCGCTCGTTCGTATTCACGTACACCTCGTCAACCCGTTTGTCGGCTTCGAGTTCCTCAAAGATCCGATCGATCACGGTCGACTCGCCGATTGGGAGAAACATCTTCGACCGATGCTTCGTGATCGGCTACAGTCGAGTGGCGTATCCTCCAGCAAGCCGATGGCATTCATGCGTGATGAGCACCGACCATCGCCTTGTCAGCACTGCTGGGCAGCCGCCTGAGACGAGGACGTTGAGTTCCAGACACCAACAGAGAGTACACCGTCTCCCGTTTGGCGAAGAGTACGTCTACCTTTCCAATCTCTATATTTTCTGCTTTGTTGAATAGCGCCCCTTGGGGCTGGCGTTTGTATATGTCCTATTAGCTTTACCTGTACTATTTAATATAAATCCCAAACTGCTAATTTGCCTGCGGTCGGTAGACCAACGAACTATACGGTTATTTTGTTATTTTTGTTGTTTATCCCTACCTGCTAGTGATCACTTCCTCATACATATGGCCTATACTATTAAGGGAATAATTTGTTTCCATAAATTCCCTCCCTTTTTTACCCATGTATCTTCGCTTTGTTTCATTAGAAGCTAATTCACTGGTATATTTAGCCAAGTTGGACATTGAATCCGCTAAAAATCCAACTGATCTACTTGATAACACACCATCTAAATCAAAATACAGAGATACGATAGGTGTTTCATAGCGCCAAGCTTCAAGAAAAGTATTCGGAAATCCTTCATAATCAGAAGTATTTATAAGCGCATAAGATCTATTATAATATTCATGTATTTCGTCTGGGTCTACAAAGTCTATAAACTTTAAATTTTCAATATATTCTGCTTGCTTTTTGATTTTTTTATGAAATTCTAGATTGGTTGTTTGACGGCAAATCATTGTGAAGTGTATGTTCGGCAGTGACTTTGCCAATTGAAGAAAGCGCTCTGGGTGCTTCTGGTGGCGGTCATCTGTTCCTACCCAAAGAACAGTATTTCGACGACAATGGTCCGTTATTTTGTTCGTTGATACGGTGCTATATCCGTTAGGAATAACTGTTGTTTTTCTTTGGAACAATGTCTTGACCATCTTTTGCTGCTTCTTTGTTTGGGTGATAATAATGTCTGAGTTTGAGAGAGCTCGGAGATATAAATGCTTCACTCCGATCGGGAGATCCTCTACTGTTTCAGGACTTACATCCTTGTCATTCGCTATACAAAATATAAATTTTTTACCTAATATTTTAGAAAATAGGTATGCGGGAGCGCACAACAGTGGTGCTCCGCGGACATAATAAAACTCAGCATTTGCCTTTTTCATTGCCCAAAACAGGTCTACCACCTGGTATGGGATACGTTTTGGTGATTTTATTTCGTTCGGACATCCTTTCCAAATGTCAAATTCGCCTATACGTTCGTGACTTGGCTGACCATAATCACCAACAATAAATGAAATTTCATGTCCTTGGTTTGCTAATTCTTTTCCGAGTAGATATTGTTGTCGTTGGGCACCCCCGGCAGCACCTTGCCCAGGTTGAAGATATTTATATATTTTTCCAGATATAAAACACAGATCTATCATATCGTCACTACTACTGCTATTTGCTTTCAAGTCATCCATGTTATTCATCTAAGTATATTAACCTCATTGTGAAATTAACTGTGTATCGTGGTTAGATACGATATTATAAATTCCTTGTTGTAGAAATCTGCTATGATGTGCCAGCCATCTATCGGAATAAATTCCTGATGAGTTAAAAATCAAATCTATATAAATGAATGATCTAATTAGTTAACATAGTCTGTCTACTGGCACTGTCTAGTTCAGAACTCCCCAATAGGCGTCTTTCCATCGAGCGATTGATGCGGTCTCCGGCGGTTACAATAATGTACGAACTGTTCGATAAATTCGCGTGCGCTCGCCCGACTGCCTGCCTATGAGTTATGGAAACGGTTAACTTATATTTTGAGGGTATGAATTCTCGATGAGGTTTCTGTCGTCGTAGTTCACTTGGCCGTTTAGTCTTAATCGGGAGAGGGCAGTCCGATAGTCGAATTGATCAACGAGAAACTCATCCTCGGAGAGATCGTGTTTCTCACGAAGTCCACCCAGAAATACAGCTGCCGGATCAGTGCCGTTCGGATCAAATAACGCGACATCGAAATCAGCTTTGTCTCAATGCCTATTGCAGCGTATAATTAAGATCAGTCACTGCTGATCTTGACAACAGTCCCGTCGATAGCGACCCGCTTCGGGTTTGCCTCAGGCAGCTCGTACCGTTGTCAGACGGCCGATGTACCCAATTCCAGACCGTACTATGAAAGCGCTTAACACCTGATTCAGCGAGGATTATCGCTGTCTCTCGAAGAGAACAACCGGTCTGGTGGAGGCGGACGGCGAACGCTCTAGAGTCATCAGCGCAACGAATGAATACGCAGACGACGTTTTCTTCGTAATGAACGGAACACGCCGGTTCAAGCTCGTTGAGCATCTGTCGACCAGAGAGTTTGATCAGGCGATTGATACGACCCAGAAGATGGATGAGACGTGTCTAGTCCGGCGATTATGCTTCGTGAAGAGTCTCTACAACGGACGAACACAGCAACAAGCTAGAGAAGCCGTCGGCGTCTCCCAACCAACGAGTAGTCGCTGGGCACGCGCGTGGAGCGACGGTGGTATCGAGGGACTCCGCCCACGCTTCGGCGGCGGCCGGCCGCCGAGGCTCACCCCAGTGCAGTGGGATGAGTTCTGTGAACTCCTTGAAGACGGCCAACCGTGGACGCCACAGGAGATTCGCACACTCATCGAAGACCGCTACGGCGTCGCCTATCATCCGACGCATCTTGCACAGGATCGGGCCGACGAACTCAATGTCGAGTTCGTCTTCATCCTGCCGTACTCACCGACGCTGAACGCGATCGAACCGCTCTGGAAAGACCTCAAACGCGAAATCTCGCCAGAGATTTTCGCGGACAAAAACCACTTTCGAGAATTCCTCACTGAGATATTTCTCCACTTGAGCCGGCGCTTAATTTCGATAGTGACTGGATCGAGACATTCCTCCCGGATATTCAGGTGTTAAGGTGATCACTCACGGGCGTTCGCCGTCCGCTCGTTCTCCCAAGATTCTCCTAAATCCGCGTCGTAGCCTCGCTGAGTAGGTCTACGAGATTCTAACCAATTCACTCAAATACTATCACTTCTCAAACTGGCTACTAAACAGTGTCCGTAAGTTCCGTAGATCGCCTGGAGTGTGTCGTCTACAAGATCAAGCGTGCCGTGAAACAGTGGATTCTACCGCCTTATGACGATTCAATACAGCCAAATAAAGTCATTATTTAGCAAACATTTGGTGGTCCAACCTCTTATGTGAAGGAAGAGTCAGTCTACGACTCATAGAACGTATTTTCTACTTCTGAGATAGTATATCTATACTTCCCGGATTCATCTCTATCTATCTTCTCAACAAATTTTATTTGAATGTCACAGTCTTCTCCAACAACATTTAACACCTTTGACTTGATTTCATTCAAGTCTTGATTATGCTTTTGCCGGTCTATCTCTTTGGCAGCTATTATTTTTATGATGAATTTTGTGGGCTCCTTTTGGATTATCTGATACTTTTCTATCCAATCTAATTCCATAACTACGCCGATTGTATGTACGAAATAATATGGCGATATTTGCTTTCCGCCTGGTAAAAGGATAGTATCTCCCGTTCGACCAACAATATTTTCTAGTACTGGCCAACCTCGATCACAATTACACTGCGAAATACCACTTGCCTTATCACCTATTTTGTATCGGATCAGTGGCATTGAATAATTCCGAAGAGACGTAATGACTACATCACCTACTTCCCCATCATCGACAGGTGTACCATCCTCTGACAGAATTTCAACAAACACGTTCGGAGCTGCAATATGAAGACCGTTATGCGTGCTGCACTCTGTCGCAATTGCGCCCATCTCTCTGGATCCATACCTATTAATGACAGTAGTATTGAAAACTGACTCGATTTTATCACGCATATGAGGTAACAGCGTGCCTGCTGTAGTCATGACAGTGTTGGGAGAATGAACATTAAGTTGGTTTCTATCGATAAATTTAGATAATTCATAAGCTGCATCCGAATATGAATATATTTGAGCTGGCTTGAACTCATTTATAGATTCAGTATGACTTTTCATCTTCTCGCTATCCATTTCAAAGCAATCTAATACCTTTTCATTTCTTATCCATCCGCCAATTTGTGATTTCAGGGATTCTCTTTTCTTAAATACGTCTCGCTCTGATCCCCATAATCGTATCCTAGGTTTCCCGTAATGATATTCACCCCATTCATTGGTCAACAGTTTCATTGCTTTGTTCCATTCTGAGTATTCATCATCTTGAACAAATTTGGTAGGTTCACCTGTTGATCCACCAGAACGATTAATATACGTATCACGGTTCTCAATATCATCAGCAATCAAATCATCATATCTATCTTTTAGGTGGTTTTTAGTCAGTAATGGTATTTCACCAAACTGGTCTAAGTTGACACGGCCATCGTCAGTGATTATTCCAGTACTATCAAAGGCCTGTCTATAGTAAGGAACTTTATTATACGAATGAGCTATTATATCTTTGAGAGAGTCCCGTTGTTCGGATCTTACTTGTTCACCAGTTTTGTATTGACTTTTCTTCAACTGTTGATATTTGTTGAGCTCGTCTCCTCTTAGTGTTGACAACACTTTCCACAACTTGTTTTTCATAAGAGTATCATGCTTGCTGTCAGTCCCTACCGTTAAGAATCTTCTCAATTGAGCGACGACTTGCCTCCAGTATACCATGTCTTTGTACGGCTAGTCGGTACTTATGTAAGATTGAATTCTCTTTATTCGTATACATATTTAGACCGCCTAGCTGGGTGAAAACCCGATGTTGATCAGTGGAATTTATTTTGTTAGAAAATGAATAGATGTTGTGGTATCTACCTGCACCATCTGCGTCAAAATCAATTAGTCGTCCATGGAAGAGTTTGACTGAACCAACTGCATGCCCTGGGTACCTAGTCATTAAATTATATTCTGGTGGCAATGTTGCGATCCTTAAGTCACTTTCGTACAGTGCTTTTCTAAATGATGGCTGGTTTTGCTTATTCTCTTCTTTCAATAATTCTTTATATCTACTGTTCCACGTTGACAAAAAATTAGAAAAATCCTTTGAATTAATATATGCCAACACACCTGTATTGTATTCTGGAAATGAGCTCGGTACCCCAGTGACCTCATATGTACTTCGATCATGGTTGTGGGCGGCGGCTATATCAAATTTAGTAAGTACGTCAAATAATTCCTCAAATGGTTCATCAGCATATATATCTGTATCCAAGTGGATGGTCTTCTTAAATGGTGATTTTGAAAGATTGTTTATTTGATCACTAAAATCGCTGTTTGAATCTGTTATCTTAACCTTTGTATCAAAAATTCCATGTACTTCATCTTGATCTGTGGCTATCGCTACAGGTATATTTTTAAGTACTGATTTGACAGACTTAGCAGAATGTGCTGCTTCCTCAGTATATTCCTCACCAGTTGCAATATAAAATATTCCTTTTTCACACATGCGTGTGGCTTGTAGAGGTGATATGTATTGCTTGCTGATAAGCCTTTTCTTACTAGAGCGTGTTACGTGGTATAACGTAGTCGCTCATGGTAGAGGATTGTTAGTCAGGTTGCAGCAGTAGCTGGAAGTCACAGCGAGCAATGGTGCGCGTCTACGCCATCCGGCAAAGCATGAGACGTTCGTCTCGGAGTGTCGGGCCGCGGATCTGCTGGCACAGATTCGCTGGCGTAACAGCGTATATTGCCCGCGCTGCCTGCCGAATCGGTGATTTGGTACGGCAGCTATCGAGTGTTCGAGCGATATTGCTGTGAGAATTGTGACCGCACGTTCAACGACCAGACTGGCACTATTTCAAACACTCGGCGGTCAAACCCAGGAAATAGTTTTTTGCTGTCTGCACCTACATCCGGTTCAACACCAGTTTTCGGCAGTTAGACATGAAAATTAATGTCACCTACAAAACGGTGTACCGGCGCGTCCAGTGCTTCCTACGAGCACTGGACGTGCCTCGGCTACAATTTGAATGCCCAGTTGAAACCGACCAACTGTATATTAAAGGTAGACTCAAAGGCCGCGAGCGCGACTCACAGTCGCGCTCGCGTGGTGTAAGCGAACTAATCATCGTTGACAGCTATCTAAAGGACCAGATCATCGACCACTACAGCAACGAGTATCGTGGGATGCTGATCACGTACGCACCAGCGCGAGCAGAAGAGACTCGCTTACGCCTGCTGTACGTCGAGGAACACATCGAGGACGCTTCTGCTGATCCTGTGAGACAACGTCTTCAAGGTGAACCTCGAGGACGTCGTCTGCCGCAGCGGGAGGACCGAGTCGACGCCGGCTTTCTCGTCGAAGAGGTACCCTGGGAGGAAGCCTCCCGGTACGGCGTCTGTGACAGCAATGCGTACGCGAGATCACGGAGATCGTCGAGAAACCCGCGGGGCCACCGTCAAACCTCGTGATGACGGGCTCCTACACGTTCACATCGGCAATCCTCCACACCTGCCATCTCATCCAGACCTCCGATCACGGCGAGTACGAGATCAGCAACACCGTCGACCTGCTGATCCAGAACGGCCGAACGATCGATGCCATCGGCTCCGAGGGCTGACGGATCGACGTCGGCTACCCCGAGGATCGCAACAAGGCCGAGGAACGACTGCAGGACGCAGAGACCCCGGCGACCGCCGACTGAACGGACACTCATCTCACCGCAGCGTGGCCTTGAGAGCGAGAAAAACCACCTAGTGCACGACCCCGAAGCCCACTATCCGTGCTGCTTCCCATCGCGAACGCAGCGTGCTCGCGCCGCGCACGAACCGCAATGGACGTGCAACGGCGCGAGCGACCAGCTCTCGAGGACACCCCATCTTAGAGCCAAGGATCGAGACCAGGTCGTTGTTTATTGACGCTAGTGCAACGTCCATGCTCGCAGCCGAGTCTACTCGGGAGCCCCGCCGGGTCCCCGCGGAGCGCAGGCGCCGCGAACGGTTTGGTCTGTTCCGCCTCGAGCACGTCGAGACAGGCCGCGACGCTGTAGGTTCGATTTCCATCCGAATAGGGCGCGGCGCAGGTGAAATCGCTGTCGATGTGACCGCACTCGAGAAATTGCTCCACTCTCGCCTACTTGTCCGAACAGAGTCCATCGGTGTCGTTATCATTTGCCTACGGCGACTACACGGTTACCGTCGACCGGACGAGCACTGTCTTAGTCAGCCCATCATCGGAACTGGAGACGGAAACTGATGACCGACGACTGCAGCATGAACCGTCCGACCCGCCGAGAGGTCCCATATAGCCAGAGCCAACGAGCAGTATTGAGGAGCAACTGTTGCTCCGAGTCTCTGTATCCGTGTCGACGTTGTCCCAAACACTGCTAACTCAAGCGAAACGAGAGGGGCTGAGAGTAAGTTGATGAGGCCCTAGTTGTTGTACATCGTCCACTCCAAGAGGTGACCGGCCAGCGGGTGTACATGGACTCATATAAGTCTATGATATTATCACCGTAACGTTCTTTTTGACGAAGATTGTTGGTGACTGGGACTGGCGTTCAGTGGTGACGGTAAAGTCAACTTCAGAGATGCTCAGATCAGTGATTTTGCCTGCGCTCACAGGGCTTCCTGTTGCATCGAAACCACCAACGGCTCTCCATCAACAATTTGCTTCACAAGATCGTTACCGTAGACCAGCGGCTCTTGTCTAATAGGTCTGCAAACATCGGGATCCAGAATATCGGATACACCGACGGTATTGATATTTAGAACCTCTCCTTGAAGTAAATAGTAATGGCTTCAATTTCTACTGGCTGTATTCTAGAGGAGTCAGAGATAGAGTTCTTCTACCCTTTTGAATACGATATTAGACGATTCAGCAGAACTATAAGAAGCAGTACTTACAGTAATCGTACTAAGAGATTCTTTACGTTCAGAAGAATCTTCAACGATCTCTCTAATATTATTATATACCTGGTTACATAAATCAGAAGCCTCATCGCTATTTCTATTTGATATTTCTTCAAGACGGCTAGAGTTAGAATTTCTGTTTTCCAGCCGAGATATTGATTCTTCTCCACTGAGTTCAATCAAAACTACGACATGTGTAGGGGAACCAGGATACTTATCAATAATATTACGTAGCAATCCGGAAATGTCTTTCCTGTTACTTGTAAGCAAAATTGACCATAAAGACTGAAACAAGCCTTGATCGAATATTTCAACTCCAGAGGCGGACGCAGATCTTTGATAGATTGTACGTAAATATAAGCAATAGAGGGTTAGCGTTAGAAAATCAGCTAATGACCGCTGCTGAGTCTTGAATATCATTCGTGCTATCTGTGAAGAATGAACCGGATGCCGAAGAATACACAATAGCGCTAGTCCAACCATCATTGAGTATCGTTTGTAATCCGAATCTGTCTGATGCGTCAGTGAATGAGTTCTATTTCTAACTTTGACCCCTTTGGCAGTAAGTTGCTCTTCTAGTTTACGAGCGATCGTTGACTTCCCGGACGCAGGGTTACCTACAAATTCGACAATGATCGGGAACTGTGACACAGATATAGGGTGGCACTATAATTGAATAATAGTACCGATAAGTACTGTGAGATAATAGTGCTTTAATTATAGACATCTGAGCCACTATTACTATAAATTTTATTTCTATTGTTACTTAAGTACTTTTCCAAGTCATAGTTTAGTTGCCAAGTGGAATCGTCTAACTCACTCCCTCTTATGAGAAATTGCTCTTGCGCGCTACGAAGGTAAATATACTCGTATGATTCTTCACTTATGTTCTTATTTAGTAAATTAATATCGAATTGATTGAACTCATTTTCTATATCTATTTCCATTGCTTTGGCAGTAGAAATTCTATCAGTATAGACAGGACTCTCTGAATTCTCTATCATGAATTCTTGACCCATATATTCGTCCTCATCGAGGTAGTATTTATGCTGATTAGGATTATCAGCAATGGCAATAGGTGCAAGGGAAAAAGATAATACTACACCAACAGCTACAAGGATAATAATTGATTTTCTGTTCACCAACGATATAGCGACGACAGAAAGCGGAGCCAAGATTGGCTCGCCCATCAATAATGCTCGTTGTTGTGGTAATATTCCACCGACTGTTGCTACAATATATAAAAATGAAGCAACGGCAGCATAAGAAAGCAGTAAGACACGTTGTTCAGACAATTTGGTATGTTTTATTGAATAAACCCAACCAACTCCAGCCAGTCCCAAAAGAACAATCACATGACTATGCCAAATGAGTGGATCTGAGACGCTCTCTGCTGCCGTTGGCACGACAGATATGCTTTCTGACTGTTCAAATACTCTAGAGAAGGCAGAATAGAGATAATCACCGACATAAATCCACTGGAAAAGTACCAATACCCCTCCCAAAACCATTAAGATTGCCCAGAAATCATATCTCTGTCGTCGACCCTGAGGATCGCTCTGTATTATATTATATTCCCCCAGAATAGATGTTGTCATTATGAAAAATACGATGATTGATATTATGATGGTAGCTAGCTTATGGGAGTAAATAATAGCAACCATCGCTAAAACGACTAGAAGAAGTGGTCTTTGATCGTTATTATCTAGAAACATTGATAAGGAGAAAATAATAACCAGCGTAATCAAAAAAAGATGGTAGTTTGGATTAGGTTCAAACGCAAAATAACGATACATGGGAAGTAGCGATCCTAATCCCGTCGCTGCTATTGATTGGTGTTCGTTCAGTCTTAAGCGGGAAGAGAACAAATATATAAACATAGGCACGAGACCGGCAGCAGCAGCATATATTATAAGGGGGCTAATGTATTCCCCACCAGAAATAAGGTTATATATTGACGGTAGTATATAGAATAGTGGTATGTCGTTATAAAACCCAGAATGAATATAGTCGGTCGTACCCGATTCTACGATACTACGAACTGAGTAAGCAAACCGACTCTGATCAATTCCTATTGTCGAATACGCTATTGCATGGTAATAAATTGAGACTGTAGAAACAATAAAGCTCAAAATGGCAATAATAACACCTTCTTTAGCTTTACTGTATAGGTAGAGCCCCAGGGTCAAAATCACGCAAGAGACCATCGTCATTGGTATAATAATGTGATTTAGATTTAGAAAATAAGCAACAGTAGCTACTGTTGTGATAATAGAAGGAGGTAGGATCAGTAATTTCTGTCGAGCCATTATTCTTTGCTAGAAACTCTTTGGCTACTATAATATGGGTGTTTTGATTATTGACGACGAGGGTTCAATGTACTATTACGAAAATGTTCTTACGACTGATTGTACCTCGGTACGTAACTCATTATTGAGGGCTAGAACAAAGAAATAAATAACAGCACCAAATGAAATGACCATCATTAATAACAGAGCGCTACTGATTTCTATAACTGTTAAGAGAGCCCATAGAACTATTGTCATAACAACAGTTGCGCCTAAACACCAAGTGGCCGTCTTCCAATCAACGGTCACAGTAAGTTCCTGGGAAAGGAACCACCATCTTACTAGGAGACCAAGTGTGAGAGATAGCGTAGTACCGAGTGCAGCACCAGCAAGTCCATAGGTTGGGATCAAAAGCAGATTCAGAGCTATATTTCCAACAATATCTACTATTGACGCGATTGTGACGCGGTCGGCTCGGTCAATTCCCAAAAGGCATTTCCCGATGACAGCACGGATCATTCGCGGTGCTTTCCCAATCATAAGAATAACGAGTGCTGCGGCAGCAACAGTGTATTCTGGTCCGAAAGCGAACTGAAGAATCTCTTCACTGAGAAGCCAGGCACCTCCTGCAGCAGGGAAAACGAATATCAGGCCAGGCGTGATAGCACGTGGTATTAGCCTTTCAAGACTTCTGACTGAATCTTTCGCATTCCAAGCACTGATCTGTGGAAATATTGTTTCGCTTATTGCGCTAATTAATACTTTGAAGGCCTGTGAAACACGCCACGCAAATTCATAGGCAGCGACCGCTGCTGGTGTCATAAATATGCTAATCAAAAAGATATCCATCCAATTATGGACTTCTCCATCAATAGAGGGAATAATACTATAGATTCCGTAACCGATCAGAGACCAACCAAGTGTGACACTGGGTTTGCCAAATGCGGTTCTTTTTCTATAGAAGGACCAAATAAGTTTCACTAGATATCCAAAGATTAGTGAATATACAAGACCGTAAAGGCCATAACCTACTGTAGTAAGAATAGCACCTGCTCCGACCCAAGAGACTGCATATGCTAACTGTATGATAGCTGTATCACCCACACGAAGTTCTCCGCGAATTGTTGCGATGAACAGGCCACTCAATTCTCGAACTACGAGAGCAATCACTAACAGCAATGTCAAATCTTCGCCAAGATACATTAGTAAGTAGTCAGACGCGAATATCAGAAAAATAGAGACAACGGTTAGCAAAGCGATTTTTATTAAAAATCCAGTTGTGAGATATTTTGATTTATTAGTTCCTTCACTTATCCTTTTCTCAACAGCTAGACGAATTCCTAAATTAGACGGTATTACAAGGAAGGAAAGGACAGCCTGGAACATGAAAAAGACTCCGAGTTCTGTTGCACCGACAGTTCGAGCAAAATAAGCTAACCCGAGAAACTTAATCCCAGACGATAAAGACCTTGCAGAAAGTATTTTAGCACCAGATTTTATTAGATCCATTAATTGTGGATTATTAGCTCGAAACCTATGTGTTTCGAAATCGTAGTCTCCTATGTAGAACTATCTGATATGGAATATCAATATTTTCCTGAGTTAGCATGACCAATACTCTCCAGATAATCAAATTTAACGGTAATATCTTACCAGAAGTTCTTTTTTATCTCACCTGATGTTTCTTTGAGATTTGACTGCGGTGGAGTTTCTGTGCTAAATACTAATTGAAATACAACTCAATCGTTGTCAGTCTGATGAATTTAGAACTGGCTGATCTACTTGCATTAATATTAGTAGTTCCCATCGAATCAGAAGTTAGTTAGAGTTGATGAGGTTAGATTCTCGGGAAGCATCTAGACAGGTGTATGAAGTTCCTCTACCATCCAGACACTGTGTCTTACGTCCTCTGACTCCGAGACCTTAGCGCTTGATCTCTGCTCTGAGAACCCGATTCTCAGAGTCGAAGCTGCAATCTTCGACTCCAGGAACTACAGGCTTGCCAAACTTCACACCGTCCCGACTGCTGAACTCGAAGCTACTGTCAATCGCCTTCTCTGCCACCAGGCAGCAATGGTCTTCGGTCCCGGTCCGAGGATCATCTGTCTCGACTTCGTTGATATCCATTATCACGGCTGTTCACACGCTGATGATGGAGAAACCTGTCACATGAAATCTCGCGATGGCACCCCCAGTGCCATCGCTACCTTGCTGGATTCGTCCTTTGTCAGGCGAGACCACTCGTTGTCGCAGTCACGCCTGTCCGTAGTGAGGAACCGAAAAGCGGCGTAGTCGAGCGCCTGTCTGACCACGTCGCGGCCCTGCTGTTCGATGTCACTGGATTCCTCGCCAACCGTGGGTTCTACGACGGAACGTCCCTCTCGGACAACTACTGGTGCTGTCTCGACCAAATTCAAACGGTGCAAGCGAACGTGAACATGGATACACTCGGCCTCGAGAGCGACGAGGAAGCTCAGTCCGGCTAGATGTTCGTCTTCGACATCGAACTAGAGGGCGGTGACGTCTGTTGGGTACTGTATGGTGGCGACGGTGACAGCTACACCCGTGGCCGGGCGGCAGCCGACTACTCGCTTGAGTACCCCGAACTCAGAGGAGAGCCCCGGGTCTGCAGGTCCGCAGTCACGACGTCAATCACACCTTCGAACTCGGCGAGTGACGATGACTTCCCAGAGCCCAGACCGGAGAAACCGAAGTGCGATTTTTTGTAAGCCATCGTTGTCACCGCAAGAGTATAGCCCTCAAGTCCGTGTACGAGAGAGCGTTAGTCCGGCGTGTACTCGGCCACGATACCGTGGTGTCCAAGCAGGTCTGCCGCGATTGCTTCGGACCACCTGGTCCGAGTCGCGAGATCGGTGCCGTGGCGAGTCACCTCCGTCAGATAGCCGGCTCGACCGAGATCAGCCGCGACCTTGTGGATGAGACGGGGATGCTCGCCGCCAAGCGTATTCCCTACTGTGAACTCGTAGGCGCTGTCGTACTCCTCGGAGGCGTGGATCAACTCATCGTTCAGCGAGCGATTGACCCGACCTGCGATCTCTCGAGACCCGCCCGCAGCGGACGGAAAGATCGCTTGGCCGAACCCGCTGGGTCCACGAGACGATCCCCAGATACCCATCGAACTATGCATGTCGATGACGGCCGCAGGATCCATTTCGGTGATGAACTCCCAGATCGCCTCGGCGATTGACGTTGTCGGCGACCGACCCGACGGGAACTGCTGGTTAAGATCACCATCGGGACCGCTATACGTACTGTTACGAACCGCGGGTGCGTTGGCCTCGGGAATCACGACGAGCGTTCCCTGATCGAACTCCCACTCGCGGACTGTGTGTGCAGCGTCGATTCCAGCCCGTTCGCTGCCGTGCACACCACCAAGGACGACCACGGTCTCACCCGCCGTCGGCGCCTCACGGATATAGGCCGGCGTCTCGTAGCGCGTTCCCGAACGCAGCGTTCGAACCTCCTCGGTGACCGACTCCCCAGCACTGACGGTCCCGAGCGTAAACGACCCGAGTACCGTCGCCGAGCCGCCGACGACAAGCGCTCGTCGGCTGGTAGTTGCTCGTTGCTGTGAGTTCTTTGTTGCCGATCTGTCTTGCATTGTAACCATCCAAGAAAAATTGACTATAGTATATAAAATTAGTACAATTCATACAGTGAGTAAGAACTATATGTGAGGTACCAAGACACACATCTCACCAACTCGGAACGTCGTCGACCGGGAACACTGTAGCCTTCCCAAAAGAAGGTCCTATACGCGGGTTATCGGCCGGTCTGTCCTCCCTGACTCACTCCTCGACGATCTGGTCGGCTTCGAACTCGACACGATATGCAGCCGTCTCAGCACACTGATCGAGCGAGAAACTGTGCTCGGAACTGCTCTCCGGATCAAGGCTGAACCGTGCAGCGTCACTAGAGAGATGATTTTCATCGGCATCGGTGATCATCCCAACCCCCTCGTAGTAGAGTTCGGCAGTTGCCGACGTATTGTCCATCTCGACGTTGATGTTACAGAGGTGTGAGCCCTCGGAGGACTCCCAAACGAACTCGTGGTCGACCTCGAGCAGATCCTCTAGCTCGTCATCGAGCACGAGCTCTGCATCCAGTTCGTCCGGCTCTGACGGGTCGTCATCGGTGTCGTCCTCATCCGTCTCGTCGGCCTCCCCGTCTTCAGATTCCTCATCAGCGTCTTCATCCGCAGGTTCCTCGTCGTCGGTCTCCTCGTCTGCTTCCTCATCGGTATCGTCGTCGACTGGTTCCTCATCATCAGCGTCTTCACCCGCTTCCTCGCCCGTATCGTCGTCAGTTGGGTCCTCATCATCGGCGTCGTCATCCGCTTCCTCATCGGTATCGTCATCGGCAGGATCCTCATCACCGACGTCGTCCGTCTCTTCGGGTTCGTCATCGACCGGTTCGTCACCGTTGCCGTCGGCTGGCTCATCGTCGGCCTCGGTTGTTGCCCCGTCGTCAGTATCATCCGACTCATCGTCGTCGGGAGATGTACAACCGGCAAGGACCCCGACTACCGAGACACCTGTGACTTTCGTGAAAAGCCGTCTGTTCATACTTGTATATGTTTCCTTTGATTAATAAATCTATTCAATAAGATTGAAATCACTCTGTGCCTCGGTTAGCTCAGAGCGTCCTCAATACAGGTTCCTGTTGAGGGAATTCTCGCTCTCGGTCATACCTCAGCGTCGCGACCTGTCCTCAGTGTGGCCTTGCTGCTCCCAGCGTCCCGTGGCAGCAGCCAGCGGATCCTCCGACAGACGAGTGGCAGATCCCGGCTGTCGGGCCTGCCAGCGGAGCCTGCTCAGAACTGAGAAAGCGGTGTAGTGACAGCGGGAACTACCATTTCGAAGTAGAGACCGACTATGGATCGTGATGTCCAACGGGGAGACCGGCTACCACCGATACCGGTCGTAGACGCTTCTCAGTCATCCTCGTCTACTACTGTCCGCGGACGACGAACCCCGGTGGGGTTTGAGTTCGCTTCACCATCAAGAAGCTGTTCGGTCACCGGCATCGTCAACACCGTCAACAGCGTGTAGAGTTCACCGATATAGTTCTCTCCGTTGCAGTGATCCCGGTACAGCTCGTGGATCGCGTTCGCGTCCGGGCCAGGAGAGGCGTCGGCCAACCGCCCGTACTTGCTGAGCACTTCGGTCGGGAACTCGAACGAGCGAAGCAGTTCAACATCGTCCAGCCACGGACCGTCGGTCATATACGGTTCCGGTGGCGATCGGGTGGACAGATGCTTCTGCCAGAGCTCTAAGAGGTGTTCGCCGATATACTGGATCGGAAACGGCCGCGAGAGTGCCACTCCGGTACTGGCATGAGGGATCGCCGCGAGAGATGGGTCAAGCCGAGCGACCGCCTGGCCAACGAGATCTCGCTGGAGCCGGTATCGGGGCGGCATCGACAGCGAGAGGTCCAACAACCGGTTGTCGAGAAACGGCGACCGGTACGGGAGCATCCGCCGAAGATCGCTGTGAACCCGCATATCGTCGTCGTTCGAGAGCGGGTAACAGCTCCCGTAGTAGACCAGGTCCTCGAGCGACTCGTAGGTGACCCCGTGGTGGATGATTCGGTCACCGTCACGGTAGATGTTCGACTCGAGGATCGTCCGGAGATCGGTCGGCATGTCGAGGTTGTCGTGGGCCCGCTCGAGCAGCAGGTCGATGTACTCGCCGATCGTATCGATCGAACGCTCGATCGGGACCGCCATCGAACCCAGCGGTCCAAGTGACACCCTCGGCGATGGGACGCTGTAGCCGCTGAACAACGAGTCGCTGTACAGCCCCGAGAACAGACCATCCACGCGCTCAGTGATCTCAGCTTCAAACCCACTCGTATAGGGCTGACTGAACCAGCCGTTGAACGAATCGGCCCACCGGTTGCGCTTGAGTGCCTGGATCCGGTAGGCCGCGCCGCGTTCAAGCAGATGGAACTCAGCACCGGCCTGGAGGGCGATCTGAATCGCAGTCCGGGCCTCACGATTGATCCAGTCGTTCATATGGAACGCGGTCGCATCGTCGAGAGCCGCCAGGATGAGCCGCGAATCCCGTCCCCCCGACAACAACACGCCGTACTTGTGGTCGTCTCGTACCCAGTCGTTGATCACCGTCTGGAACCGAGCGGCGAACTCCTCGACAAACCACTCGAAGGGCTCCGCACGCGGCTGGTAGTGGGGACGCCAGTACTGGTCGGTCCGGATCGAACGCTCGTCGAGCACGACTGAGGTGATCGTTCCCGGTTCGAACTTCTCGACTCCCTCGAGCGGTGTTTTGACGCCGAACGTACATCGGAACGCGAGATACTCGTGAAGATAGGCCGGATGATACGCGGTATCGACTGCCGGATGGAACGGAAGGTACTGGATGTTCGTCGAGAAAACAATGGCACCGTCGTCGGTCTGCGTCCAGTAGATGGGGACCGTCCCGAACCGATCGGTACAGATGGCAAAACGTTGGCGAGTCTCATCGTAGAGTAACAACGTATAGTTCCCGTTGAGTTCCTCGAGGAACTCGAAGCCCGACTGTTCATAGAGGGACAGACAGAACTCTGCGGAGGTGAGGTGGTCGGGTCTGGCCCTGTAGGCCTCCGAACCGTCGCGTCCGGTGACACTGCGACCGTAGACCTCGCCGATGAGCCAGCACCGGACCGAGTCAGTTCCGGCAGTTGTCGGCTGATCGTTCCTTTGAGAAGTTGCAACTGCAACGTCGTCGGTCGTGTACCGCAGTAATTGAGTCCCAGGAAGCCATTCCTCGAATATCCCCTTCTTCAGTGATCCGTCGATAGAAACCACACCATGTGCTATCGTCATCGAAAACCACAAATGAGTGCGTTATCAGACGAATTAGCCTTGGATAGAGATATAGAGCCACCAGATCTGGTTATACCGCGGCTTTGCCTCCAAAAAGATGTCATTGTTCGAGCAAACCAACTCTGCTCGGAGCAAAGCGCTTCAGAAGAACCGACGATAACCGAAATACAGTCCCCAATTCTCGTCATCTCTGTTTTATAGATGGAAGTGTGTAGTATAAGTTTTTTGCCAGCAAGAGCGGAAGCATTTGTGCAAAACTTGTCTCGCGAAAGCAATCAGGCTACGCCAATATTCATAATGAGTCCGGACGGTATGGGATGCCGTCCACTACTTGCCCTGCAGCCTTACTCTCATTCACACTGTTGAAATAATAGAATAAATAGTCTTCTATGTTCCGTAGAGGATAAATGCTTTATATTATGGGTCATTCTATCTTCAGGTAATATAGTCTATCCGAACGACGATCAACTCAATAACTGAAGGCTACAATAGTATAGTTTCAGAAATCAATCTAGCAGCAATACACTAATACAAGACAACATGGGACGACGACCGGAAACCCAACACAACGGGCACGGAACGGGTAGCGTGAGCAACGCGACGAGGAATACGGGGATGCAAAGATGACCCCAGCAGTACTCGATCTCGCGGACGACGACCATCAGCAGAACCTGAACAATCGATCCGGTTTCGAGTTCGAGACGACCGAGGCCATCAATGGACTCGAGTGTCGTCTCTCTGCTTGGACGACAGGCGCTCTTACAGCGTACCTGACTGACGGGTCAGGTAACATCCTCGAGCGACAGTCGATCGCGACGCTCAGTCCCGGAGAGACGTTTACGCTCGAGACCGAACTCGAGGCCGACGAGACCTACTGGATCCTCTGTGATGCCCGGGGGTATGAGTATGGGCGGGGTCGAGCGGCGGTTGACTATCCGATCGAGAGCGACTCACTGGTCGCGATGACCGGGGTGTTCACCGGCGATGGGTTAACAACGAGTAATTATCGTTACTGTGTCGATCGGATCAGTCCGGCGTTCGGTGGTGAGACACTTGACTTGGGAAGCGACGAGGAGTCACAGTCGTGGAGCGGCTTAGATCAGCCATCCGGGGTTCGCATTCAAGCGACCACGGACGTCACGGAGTTCGACTGTCGGTTGTCTGCAGCCACCAGCGGTGTCACCGAGGCGTATCTGGCTGACGACTCTGGGGACGTTATCGACCAGCAGTCGATCACCAATCTCGGAAGCGGAGAGAGCTTCTCGTTCGATACCGGGCTTGTCGCTGACGAGGCCTACTGGGTGCTGTGTGACGCAGACGGAGACAGCTACGTTCGTGGTCGTGCTGGAGCAGACTATCCACTGGAGAGCGACTCACTCATAGCGACAAACGGAATTTACGGTGGGGATATGGAAACCGGGGGCTATCGCTACTGTATCGATCAGATTCAGATTCCGGACGTAGACGAACCAACCGGCCAGGCTCTGAACCTCGGAACTGACGATGAGGGGCAATCCTGGGACAGCTTAGACGACTGGTCCGGCGTTCGTGTCCAGGTTACTGAATCCATCCACGGACTTGAGTGTCGACTTTCGACAGAGACCGAGGATGTCACGACGGCATATCTGACGACGGACGGTGGTAGCGTTCTTGAACGACAAACGGTCGCGACACTTGACGGAGGCGATACGTTCGCGTTCGAGAGTTCGCTTGAGCCAGGCGAGGCCTACCGAATCGTCTTCGACGCTCGCGGTCGGAGCTACGTTCGTGGCCGAGCGGCAGCCGACTACCCTATCGAAGGTACCGCCCTGGATATCACACACGGGATCTACGGTGGCAGTCAGCAAACCGAGAGCTATCGGTACTGTGTCGATCGAATCGTCCCGCAACAGACGAACTTTGTGACGCCAGACTCGCCGGGTACAACGGATCTCCTCAATCTGGGTTCGGACGACGAGGCCCAGTCCGGGTTCACGAGCTGGTCCGGTGTTCGCGTCGAACTCACGGAAGCGGTTCATGGCCTTCAATGTCGACTCTCCGACGAGACCGACGTCACCACGGCCTATCTCACCGACGACTCCGGAAACGTTCTCTCTCAACAGTCAGTTGCTGACGTAGAGTCTGGCGGAACGTTCGTATTCGATGATGTACTAGCCGCTGGTGAAGCGTACTGGGTCCTCTGTGATAGTGACGGTGAGAGCTACACTCGAGGACGAGCTCAAGCCGACTATCCAATCGAGAGCAACAATTTCGTCGCAACACACGGGATCTACACCGGGGAATCGCACACCACTAGTTATCGGTACTGTATCGACCAAATAGAGACACTTCAGGGGCACGACGACGTCGATACACTGAGTCTGGGGAACGATGCGGAGGGCCAGTCAGGGTTTACGAGTTGGTCCGGCGTTCGTGTCGAAGTCGCGGAAGTAGCTCACGGGCTGCAGTGTCGGCTCTCTACCGAAACCGACGTCACCACTGCTTATCTCACGGACGACTCCGGAAACATCCTCTCTCAGCAATCAGTTGCTGATTTAGAGCCGGGTGAGACGTTTATGTTCGATACCGGGCTCGGTGTTGACGAGGTCTACTGGATTCTGTGTGACGGGGATGGTGACGCTTATACTCGGGGCCGCACAGCCGTCGACTACCCACTCGAGAGCGACTATCTCTCGGCGACACACGGGATCTACACCGGTGAGTCTCTCACCACTAGCTATCGGTACTGTATCGATCAAATTCAAACGGTACAGGCGAACGCGAACGTGGATACACTCAGTCTCGGAAGCGACGAGGAAGCTCAATCCGGGTTCACGGACTGGTCCGGTGTCCGCATTCAGGCAACGGAGCCCATCCGTGGTCTGCAGTGTCGCCTCTCCGGAGAAACGGACGTTACGGCGGCATATCTGACGGACGATTCCGGAAACGTTCTTCGGCAACAGTCAATCGAGGGCTTCAACCCCGGAGACACGTTCGTCTTCGATGTCGAACTCGAGGCTGATGACGTCTGTTGGGTGCTGTGTGACAGCGATGGCGAGAGCTACACCCGGGGGCGAGCAGCGACCGACTACCCACTCGAGAGTGAGTTAGTCTCGGTTACACACGGCATCTATACCGGTGAGTCGCTCACTGAGAGCTACCGGTACTGCATCGATCAGATTCAAACGACGCTGGCAGGTAGTGGACTGACGTCCTCCCTCGAGAACCGCTCGCTCGACGTCACGACCGTCGACGTCGTCGAAGAACCTTCGATCGACGAGAGCGGAGACTTGGCCGCGGAACTCCTCGCGTATATTACTGCCCAAAACGAGGTCAACCACGAGTTCGTCCTGCCGGCGGGGACATACAACTGGAACACCGAGTTCGTTCTCTCCGATCCGATCGAGTACCTTGAAATCAGAGGAGAGCCACGAGCGACTCTCCAGGTCCGAAACCATAGCGTCAATGTCGCGTTCGAACTCGGTACCTGGGCTGACGATAACCCGCCCCAACACGTTGTCCTCCAGGATTTCGACCTCGACATTGCCGACCAATCGGAGCGAGACACCGGATTCATTACGGCACACGTCGGTCGCTGTCTGATCGACAACGTCGAGCTTGTCGGCTCGCGCTGGCGACACGGTCCACAGGGCGGCGGCCGGTACACCTGTCTGATCAACACGCGCGATCCGGAGATGCTCTCGATGGTTCGCAACCTCAGCTTCCCCGATGGTGAAATCGCCGACTCCGACGAGCCGTCAGTCGGACACTCGATCGGGTTCAGTGCCGACCCACCACACGAGGGGATCAACATCTGGCAGCAGTGTTATGTCGAGGAGTACGTCGACAACGGATTCTACGTGAGTAACAGTGACGGCGAGAACCTCATCGTCCACGGGACGGCGGTCAACTGCGGAAACGGCACCCTCCGAATCGGCGCCGCCGACGAGGCTCGAGACTGTAAGGTCCTTTTGGATGCGGCTTCCGACCAGATCTATCCCGGTGCCGGCCTCTGGTTCCAGGGTGGCGAACCGCTTGCTGAACGAATCGAGATCGACGGCAGTGACGCCCAGAACGACATCTTCAGAATCAACAGCGACGCCGACGGGGGCCAGATCACCGGTCTCGACCTCTTCTGTGGGCCGCCCGTCGATGCACCAGCGATCCGAGCTACATACACCAGTGACACGGACCCATCCGGTGTGCTCATCGAGAATTTCACCGTCGAAGACGTGACTACGGCAAACGACAACGGCAGCGTCAGCATTCGTCGTCCGGATATCACGCTGAGCTCGGGCCAGATCAACGCCGAAAACCGACCGGCACTCGGTGGAGGCTACGATCCAGAGCTCGATGACGTTGATTTACTGTAGGTAATCGACTTTTGTATTGAGTTTTTTGCACTGAGCCACACGAAAGGTTCGTCCTCAGTGCTCTACACAGACCCGGCTATTGCAAGGTGAGTTCTGTATTATTCACAAGAGAAATCCACATTCGAAAAATGTATGTCCCTACTCGATGAGGAACCAGACATAATGAATGTAATGCGTGTCGTCCCAAGTCTCTATCCAGAGAAGATGGGTGGGATAGGGCTCCATGCACACCATCTCTCTCGACTACAGGCCGAGGATGGACACGACGTCACCGTTTACACGTCAGATAACGGCGATTCGTCGCTCCCGGGCTGTGAGACCCGCGATGGCTACAAGGTAAAACGCTATAGACAGGTCGCCCGGCCGATGAACAACACGATCACGCCGGGCATCGTCTCGGATCTCGTCACGGAGGCGGAACAGTACGACGTCGTTCATATTCACTCGCATCTCTACTTCTCGAGTGTCGTCGCCGCGCTGGCCTCTAAACTCCGTGATAAGCCGACCGTCCTGACGAACCACGGTATCATGTCCCAGAGCGTCTCGAAGTGGGTTCAGCTCACGTACCTCCCGACAGTCGGCCGACTCGCCTTCGAGTCTGCAGACAGAATCCTCTGTTATCATGAGCGAGATCGGAACGAACTGCTCGACCGCGGGGTCAACACCGATATCGACGTGATCCACAACGGGATCGACTGCGAGCAGTTCGCGCCGACGGCAGCCGACGGTGGTTTCGTACCGGATAGCGTCGATAACAGCACCGAGGACCCGTACGTCGCGTTCGTCGGCCGGCTCCAGCCCGGAAAGGGAGCCCATTACCTGATCGACGCGTTCGCTCGCGTCGCCGACTCGTATCCGGAACGGGAGCTCGTCCTTGTCGGCGACGGTCCGCAGCGCGAGGAACTCGAGGCACTCGCGCGCGAGAAGGGAATCCGCGATCGAGTCGAGTTCCTGGGTGAGATTCCGAACGAGGCGATCCCCGCAGTCGTCGGCGAGGCAGACCTGTTCGCGCTGCCGAGTCTCGCCGAGGGGATGCCCCGGACGGTCCTCGAGGCACTCGCCTGCGAGACGCCCGTCGTGACGACGGATCTCAAACAGCTCCGCCCGCTTGTTGAGGACGTCGGCCAGCTCGTTCCGTCAGAGTCGCCCGCAGAGCTCGCTGACGCGCTCGACGAGTTCCTCGACATGAACCCCGAAAGGCGAGAGGAACTGGGTGAGAGAGGTCGTGAGAAGATTCTGAACGGCTACTCCTGGCGGGACACCGTACGACAGACAACGGACGTCTACCGGGAACTCGTAGACGAAAATGTCGAACGGCAGGAACCGCCCGTCGCCAGCAGTAGTTCGGCGGACTGACACCGGCCGCTATTTGAGCGCCTGCGGAATTCGAAAACTGATTTGCGGCTCGTTCGCTGCGTCTACTCCCGAATCTGCGTCTCCTGAGCCTCGTTAACCTGCATATCGAACAGCATGGCAAACATCAGGAACATGCTACCCATCGTGAACAGCATCATACTTACCGTGCCGCGCATGAACAGCGACTCGCCGAGGAATAGGGCAGTGTACAGCGCCCAGAGGCCAGCCAGAACTCCCAGGCCGGCGGTTCCAGCGCCGAAGAAGTAAAACAGCGCGAGCGGATGAAAGTCCAGCACGAGGTACTTCGTTTTTAGCCGCCAGAGGAACCCTCGAAGCAACATCCCCGAGACGTTCCAGATGTAGCTCGGATACGAGATCGAGGACTCCTCGTCGCCGTACAGCGCGGGCATCGCGACGTCGGCGACGCGCATCCCCTTCGCGTTCAACTTGATCAGCAGATCGTTACAGTAGCCGTAGTACTCGTACAGATCCTCGAGCCCGGCGTTCTCGAGCGCGTAACTCGAGATCGCCGTGTACCCGTTCTGGGGATCCATCGTCTTCCAGTACCCGCTAGCGATCTTCGTCAAAAAGGTCAAAATCGAGTTCCCGAAGAACCGGAACGGCGGCATATCGGACCGAAATTCCTTGTACAACAACCGATTAGCCTTCGCGTAGTCCGCTTTGTCCTCGACGATCGGATCCAGCAGCCGCGTCATCTGCTCGAGGTCCATCTGGCCGTCGCCGTCGACGGTCGCGGTGATATCCACGCCCGCGTCTCGAGCGGCGAGATACCCCGTCTTGATCGCCCCGCCCGCGCCGAGGTTCTCGCGGTGTTCGATCGGCACCACCCGTCCGACGGGATCGTGGACGATCGCGCGCTCGGCGAGCATCCCGCCGCCGTCGGTGCGGGCCTCGCGCGCGTAGTCGAGCTCCTGCCCGCTGGCCTCGACGAACGACTCGCTGACGCCGGCGTCCTCGCGCGCGGCCTCGAGCATCTCGTCCCACGTCCCATCAGTTGAACAGTCGTCGATGACGAACATGCGGTCGACGTAGTCGGGCATCCCCCGAATCACGTCGCCGATGAACCCTTCCTCGTTGTACGCCGGGATGACGACGCCGATCGAGTGGTCGCGGTACATGTTACAACCTCCGGTAGGTGAACAGCTCCGACTGATCCTCGAACGTGCCGTCGATGTCGATCAGCACCGGCCGATCGGCCATCTGGTCGGCCAGCGTCGCGGGCGACAGCGACTGGAACTCACTGTGTGGCGTGCCGATGACGAGCCCGTCGAACTCGGTGACGTCGAAGGCGTCCTGGATCTCGACGTCGAACGCCTCCCGGGTCGCCTCGGGGTCGGCGTGGGGGTCGAAGCCGACGACCTCGATCCCGTACCCACGCAGCTCCTCGATGACCTGGCCGATCTTCGAGGTGCGGATGTCGTCGACGTCGGGCTTGTACGCCAGCCCGGCGACGAGCACGCGGCTGTTCTTCGGGACCTTCTCGCTCTCGTTTAACGCCCGGATCGTCATGTCGGCGAGGTGGTCGGAGACCGACTCGTTGACCTCGCGGCTCGTCCGGATGAGCTCGGGGTCGACGCCCTCGCGTTCGCTCCGATACAACAGATAGAACGGATCGACGGGGATGCAGTGGCCCCCGACCAGGCCGGGCTCGTACTCGTGGAAGTTCCACTTCGTGCCCGCGGCCTCGAGCACCGCCTCGGTATCGAGGTCCAGCTCGTCACATACCATCGCGAGCTCGTTCATCAGGGCGATGTTGACGTCGCGCTGGGTGTTCTCGACGCATTTGGCGGCCTCGGCGGTCTCGATCGTCGGCGCCTCATGCAACCCCGCGTCGACGACGGTGCCGTACAGCTCGACCAGTTCGTCGCGGCCCTCGTCGGTTAACGCGCTCACGATCTTGACAACGTTCGCCAGGCCGTGTTCGGTGTCGCCGGGCACCATCCGCTCGGGCGAGTAACCCACGTCGAACTCCTCGCCGGCGGTCATCCCCGAGGCCTCCTCGAGCGCCGGGACGAACACCTCCCGGGTCGCGCCCGGGTAGACCGTCGACTCGAGGACGACGGTCGTCCCTTCGGTCATGTTCTCGCCGACCGTCTTCGCGGCGCCCTCGACGATCCCGAGGTTCGGCTTCTCGTTGGCGTCGACGGGGGTCGGCACCGCCACGATGACGAACTCCGCGTTCGCGATGTCGGCGCTGTCGGTAGTGTACTCGATCCCGCCCTCGGCGATGGCCTCGTCGCCGACGTCGCCGGTGGGGTCGACGCCGGACTCGAGGGTCGCGACCTTGTCGGGGTCGATGTCGAACCCGGTGACGTCGTTGCCCGCGGCGTCGAACGCCGCGGCCAGCGGGAGGCCCACGTAGCCCAGGCCGACGACGCAGACGCTCGCGGTCGTCTCGACTGGCTCCTCGTACTGGTACTCGCTCACGCCTGGACCCTCCGCGATCGGTCGGTAGTCGGCGTTTCGGTGCTCAGTTCTTCCTCGGGGATGCTGTTTGGGGGGCTCATTTGTGCTCAGGGATAGAGACGATTCCAACGATAGTCAGGTCGAACCAATGTTCTTAGACGAGGAGTAAATAGCTGGCGAAGCACAAATAACTAGTGTTTCGAGAGAGTCATCGAAAAAGTCCTTTTCGGCCGAAACCTCCCTCGCTGGACGCGGTTCTGGCTGATCAATCGTTCAGGACAACTGAGGAGATCGACCGAACCTCTCGGCTCTAGTGACGGAACCGAACACGACTCCCGCTCGAGGCGTTCGGCGCGTTCGCTCGAGGACTCGTCTCGAGAGCGAGCCCAACCCCACTCCAGAAACCCGGCTACGCTCGAGGGAGCCGACACGCCGGCTCTCGTTCGCCCACGAATCGCCGTCGCACGACGCCCGCTCGTCGCTAGGGACGCGAACGGCGGTCCGTCACCGGCCACACGCGCAGCGAGCGGTGCGGGAGTCCGATTGCAGCCGACCCGACGGGAGACCACACCACCAGCTGACGGCGGAGTCGACCAGACCGAGTGCGAACACTCGAGCCACGTCGGCCACCCATTGTCCGGGCCGACAACAGAGAACCGTCCACCGGAGGAAAACCTTCTCACTCCAGTCGCCCGTTTTCCACCCATGAAACACGTCCGAGCGCTCGAGTGTACCCGCTGTGGCGAGACGTACGACCCCGACCAACTCCGCTACACCTGTGCGAACCATCCCGGCGTCGGGGGGATTCTCGAGGTCACCTACGACTACGACGTCATCCAGGAACGCTTCGACGAACCGCTCGACGGCCGGATCGAGAACCAGTGGAAGTACCGGGCGTTCCTGCCCGTCGCCGACGACGCGGAGCCCGTGACGTTACAGGAAGGCGGTACGGCACTCCACGACGCGCCACGACTGAGCGAGGCGCTGGGCGTCGACACGCGAATCAAAGACGACGGCCGCAACCCGACGGGCGTGCTCAAAGACCGGGCGACCAGCGTCTCGGTCACGAAGGCCGCCCACGCCGGCCGGGAGGTCGTGACCTGTGCGTCGACGGGCAACGCCGCGGCGTCGCTCGCCGGCTACGCCGCCCGCGGCGGGCTCGACTGTCGACTCTTCGTGCCGAACGACACCCCGAAGGAGAAACTGGCCCAGCCGCTCGTCTACGGCGCCGACGTCCTCGCCGTCCGGGGAAGCTACGACGAGGCCTACGACCTCAGTATGGAGGTGACCGACGAGTACGGCTGGTACAACCGCAACGCGGCGATCAACCCCTTCCAGGTCGAAGGGAAACGGACGGTCGGCCACGAACTCGCCGAACAGACACAAGCAGACGTCCCCGACTGGCTCGTCTTCTCGATGGGCGACGGCTGTACGATCGCCGGCGGCTGGAAGGGCTTTCGCGAGTTCTACGACCTGGGCTACGTCGACGACACTCCGAAGCTGCTCGGCGTCCAGGCCGAGGGCGCACGCGCCATTCACGACGCCTTCCACGCCCACGACTCGAGCGACGACGTCGCGGCGACGGTGGCCGACAGTATCGCCGTCGGCCGGCCGCGCAACACGGTAAAGGCGACCAGGGCGCTCCACGAGAGCGGGGGGACCTCGGTCGTCGTCAGCGACGCGGAGATCCTGCACGCGGAGCAGACGCTCGGCAGCACCGAAGGCCTCTACGCCGAACCCGCTGGAGCGACGCCGATCGCCGGGATTCAAAGCGCACTCGCCGAGGGGATCATCGACGACGACGAGTCGGTCCTGGCCGTCGTCACCGGCTCCGGACTGAAAGACACCGAGAGTGCGATGGCCGCAGCCGGCAGTCCGACGGAGATCCAGCCCGAACTCAGCGAGGTTCGACGGCGGTATCGCGTCGACGACTGACGCGCTCCCGCTCGAGCGAGGGTCCCAGCGCTCGTACCCGGGACTTCGTCCGCGATGGCCGTGTCGACGGCGAGAGCGGCCGAGAGTGCATCGACTGGCACCGGATGGACCGGAGCGAGGTTAACGAGTAACGAGGACCAGGCATGGACGGTCTCCTCACGCGCGGCTACATTATCGAAGTGGGACGTTCTGTATCTATGGGCTAGATCGAACGCATCGAAATCATCGAGGAAACACCGTGAGCCCTCACTCCCGCCGAAAGAGTGTACGGAGGTCCTCTAGGTCGAAGAGTGTCCAATTACTGCTGAGATCCGTCCCGAGTCCATCGACAAAACCACTTTTTGAGAAGAGTGCAAACTGTTCGTCTCGGTCAGGCGAACCCCATCGGACGTTCTCCGTCTTCGATCGAAGGTCGTCTACGAGTGCGTGACCAACTGGCTCAGTGGTCCATTTGCACTCGGCAAGGAGCATTCGATCAGCATCAGGAGCGAGGCCAACGATATCGATCTCGGTTTCCCCATACCACCATGGTCCAACCGCCGAGTATGGTTCGAGGTTCTCCTGCCGAATCTCCTCCCAGATCGCTTCCTGGCAGATCTCTTCAAATGTCCGTGCAGTATGGGTCGAAAGGTTCGGTTCGATCGTTCCCTCGAAGACGACTTGCGGTGCTTCTTCGATACTCGAGCGATTTGGCTCGACGAAGCGAAACCAGAATCGAAGGAACTCGTCGGCGACGTGATAGCGCGAGCGCTTCGATTTCTTCGCAGACGCCGTCACGGGGATTTTGCGGTCGATGAGCCGGAGCCGACGGAGCGTCTGGAGATACTTCGAGAGGGGCCCCGAATCGATCCCTGTTGCTCCGGAAATCTCATTTGGTGTTGTATGACCAAGCGCGACGGCCTCGAGGATGCTCATGTATCGAGCAGGATTGCGCAGTTCCGTTCGCAAGAGAAACTCCGGTTCGTTGTAGAGGACGGCCGTTGGCGAAAGGATTCGTGTTTGGATGTTTGTAGCGAGCGAGTCGTCGTAGTCAAAGAGCGTGAGATACATCGGCGTCCCGCCGGTCACCGAATACGATCGAACTGCATCTTCGATATCGTATCCGATGGCTTCGCTGGCCTGCTGGAACGAGAACGGCTGCAGATCGAGCTGCCCCGTTCGCCGACCGTACAGTGGACTTTCGTGACCAAGCACTTCTGACTCCATCGTGCTCACGCTCGAGCCACAGAGGACGAGCATCGAGTCTGTGTCTTGGAGGTGTTCGTCGACAAACGACTGCAGGTATGATGGGAGCGAGTCGTTTTCCTCGACCAAATAGGGAAATTCGTCGATGACCACCGCGACGGTATCTGTCGTGAGTTTCTCGCCAAGGTATTCGAAGGCCTCGTCCCAGCCATCAATCCGAGGGACGCGATCGTCGAACGCATCTGCGACTTGTTCGACGAACTTCTCCCGCTGGCGGTGTTCGGCCTCCTGGGCTGCGAGGAAGTATATGTGATCGTGTCCAGAACAGAATTCTTTGAGCAGCGCTGTTTTCCCAACTCGACGCCTGCCATATACGACATAGAAGGCATGACCGGACGATTTGAAGGCGGTGTTTAGTGCGGTGAGTTCGTCGGCCCGGTCGTAGAAGGTCATACGCTACATAATGATTACTGCGGTAATGACTTGTCTGTTTCGCCTTTCGGAACTAGATTTATTAAGCAGACGGTCTCGAGAACTGTTTTCTTTACTAGCGAGAGGATCTCGCCCTTTGGGAATGAGTGTGTGTAGCAGACTCTCAGTTAGGTCATGGTCACAGCCAAGCAGTGATGACTCGCCTCGGGATGGGAGCGGTGGTGACACCGCCGTGAGACCACCCAAGCCGAGCGCACCTACGCAAGTGACGCATGGAGCGTATGTGTCCTCAAGGAGCGAACCGCGTCAGCGATGGGCGAGTAGGGTGGGGAGGAAGTCACTGCACTCTCTCACGAGTAAGATCAATCCATGAGAGATCGTAGTAGCGTCCGGCCCTCGACTACTGTCGTTCGATCACCAACGCCAACTGCAGAGAGGGCATCTTCGATGGCCCGTTCAGCGATCGTATCACTCACGAGTAGTGTGACATGGGTCTCTTTGCGTACGACGTACTGGTAGGCTACTCCCGCGAGGATGGTATCCGTTTTCTCGATATCGTCTTCCGTGACATCGTCCGCAGAGAGGGCGAGCATCCGGCGCCTGGTTTTGTCGACGACGTCGGAGACCGTCGCCAGAGTGAAATCGATTTCGCCAGGGTGCAACCACCCAGCGTCCTGTGCAGCCTTCAACCGATCACGCTGGTAGGCGTAGGCATCCGGACTTTCGCCCAATTCCGCAGCTACCTGCTGAGGCACGTATACCGTCAGATTCTGGCGCTGGACGTGACGCTCGAAAGCCTGATATTTCTCGTTCGAAGGGCCACCCATCGCGAACAGCACGCTGCTGTCGATGATGACGACGCTGTCGCTCGGAATCGACTCCTCGGTCATCACTCGGCGAGGTCGAGGGACGGATCGTACGCCGTTGCATCCTCGAGGACGTCCTGGAGCGCAGCGAAGACGGTCATCCCCTCGACTGGGTGAACCTCGAGTTTGTTCGCAGCAGTTCGCTGGGAGAGCTCGCCCTCGATAATGCGGCGAGTGTAATGAACGGCTGCGGCGAGTTTGGCGACGCCTTGTCGATCGACAAAGACGCGAATATCGTCGTTCTCGAGCTGTCGTCCAATCGCATCGATTACGGCCGGTGTCGCACGGAACTCGCCGTGAGCGCCATCGATTTCGAGCGTGAGCGGTGTTGCGATAACCGTTGTTGGCGTCTCATCTTCGTCTCGAGAAACGATCTTCATTTCCTCGAGTTGCCCGATGTACTTGTAGGTCGTCGAGTGAGCCATCTCGAGTTCGTCTTTGATCGTGTCGATTGTGACTGGACCGTGCTGTAGAGTATAAATATACAACCGAGCGAGCTGTGGGGTCGTCAGGAGTTCAGCATACGTGAGTAGATCGTTGAACGTCTCTTCCGGATCGGGTGGAGTCGAGACGCGATTTTCAGTGGACATCACAATCCATGTTCTATGGATAGTGCATTAAGCCTTTCTCGGAAACGAGTGTTGCTCCCCGGATCAGTTGTTATTGGCGTAGCGACCTGGTGTGGAGGAGTCGTCCTTCTTCATTGGTCGGGGTGCTGTCTGCGCTGTCTTCAGCACGGCTCTCTCGACAGCATGAGTAGCCGCTCGAAGAGACGGCGGGACGATCACAGCTGTCGGTAGCGACGCCTACTCGAGGGGTACCGTCGCGTCCTCGCGCGGTGGCTCGCGTGGCTCCGGCGTCTCGAAGGGATCGCCCCGTCCGGCCTCGAGCGCGTCGAGACAGGCCTCGACGCCGTAAGTTCGCTCCCCGTCCGAACAGGGCACGACACAGCGCAGCTCGCCGTCGACGGAGACGGCCAGACACGCCGTCGGCACCCGGAGTTCGGTGCACGGCCGGCACTCGAGCAACGACGTGGTCTCACAGCGGCTGAACGCCGGCCGAAGCGTGTACCCGTCACGATCGGCCCACGCCTGGAACGAATCGACCGTGAGCGAGACCGACGGCCCGGTGTCGCCGAGTCGCTCGAGGGCGGGCGTCACGGGTCCCCAGGTCGCGACGGTCACGGCGACGCCGTCGGCCTCGAGGCGTCGGACCCGCTCGACGAGCCCGCACAGCTCCTCGACGAGCGCCGCGGACGCGTGCTGGCGGAGGTAGAGCACGACGCGTCGATCCGGTGGCCGGTCTGGCGGATCCATCATGGCACTGATTTCACCACGGAGACGGATAACGGACGTAGCTATCCCGACTGTGGGGAGTCGACACCGCTAGCTATCGGTCGCCCCCTCGGAGGGCACCGAACGCACGACGATCGATGACTCAGCTGTATCGCTCGAGGTCAAGCCCGAGGATCACCTGGTACGGGTGAATGGCCTTTCACACTATCTCCGCTACATGGCCTGAACCACAGCTGCCACCAAATATGTGAAATATACAAAGATATATTGAACGCGGCCGTGTACAGATCCCTATGACCGAGTTCGACCCGGCGCCGGAGCCCGATCGGCAACGGTGGCAGGCGGGGACCGATACGTTCGGTCGAGTCTACGAGGTCGCGCTTGGCGTTACCTCACCGACCCCACACACGGAGATTGCAGAGTTGGCGGACTGCTCTCCAAACGCCGCGAAAAAGCACCTGGATCGGTTGTCCGAGATGGGAATCGTCCGAGCGAACACCGACAGCCGTCCCCCGCAGTACGAACGGAACGAGGCATACCTCGAGTGGCAGGACGCGAGCCGAATTGCGGAGGAGCTATCCACCGACGACATCATCGACCGGGTCCAGGAACTCGAGGAACGGCACGCGACGTTCCAGGAGCAGTTCGGAGTCACACATCCGACGGACGTGGCCGTGTTCGATCGAGGCGATCACGAGACGCGCCACGAACGGATGGTCGCGGTGAGCGACTGGCAGGGTGTGCGTCGAGATCTGCGGCTCTACGAGCTTGCCCGCCAGCTCTCGCAGAACGACGGCCACCTCATTCCAGCGTAATGAGTTCCCCACCGGATGACGAGCCCGGGGACTCGGTTGGACCACCCGACCGACAGACTCTTCAGTTGCTCGAGCGACAGCTCGGGTCGGATTCGTTGGTCACCGAAACCACGTTCGATCCGAACAGCCACGAACCGCGACTCCTCCGTGCAGTACTCGACGAAAGCCAGTATCCGGAGTCGATCACCGCTGCTCGACTCGATATCCGGTGGTTCACAACCGGAGATTTCTCGGTACACTACGTCGAAAAACCCCTCGACGGGACTCGGTGGGAGTGTCGATGGAACCGCCATCCAAATTCGCACAACACTCGCTTGCACTTTCACCAACCACCAACTGCTGATGAGGTAACCGATCTCTCCGTGCCTTCTCTGCACCCGCTTGAAGTCTATTCGACGGTCCTTGCTGCAATCGAAACGCGAATCGAAGAACTGTGGTCGATGTGAACTTCTCCACCCTACTTCGTTCGGTCTGACGACTCCGTTCGTGAGGGTGAGCTTTCGCGTGGAGAAGGGGCTTAGCGCGGCCGTAGCGGGAATACGATACGAACGGTGAGCAACCGATTGCTCGAGCGGGGTGTCCGGAACTATCGGACGCCACAGCTGGCTCTCGGTCGGCCCCGCACGCGTATCGAACGATGCCGGCTCCGGTGATCGATTAAACGACGATCGACAGTTCAGCTGTACCGCTCGAGGATCTCTTCGAGGTCGTAGTGTGAGTCCGGACCGCCGCCGTCCTCCCCGCGGGCGAGGCGGGCGTCGACCGAGAACGTGTACGCGCCGGTGAGGGTGTCACTCGAGAAGGCGAACTCCCGTTCGTCGTTCCACACCGCCGACCAGTTGTACGGGGCCGTCCCCGGCGAGTGGCGCGTGTCGGCCCGCTCGAGTTCGCAGTCGGTCGCGAAGCGCTCGGTCGCCACGGGGTTGCAGGGGTCGGTGATGTTGGCGACCCAGAACCCCTGCGAGTAGCCGCCGTCGACCAGCAGCGTCTCGTCGCCGTCCCGGAGGATGTCGTGGAAGTGCGTCGTCCAGACGCCGACGTCCTGCTCGCGAGCATCGGGCGAGTAGAAGTGACTGATCGGCCGTGGGTCCTCGAGCGATCCCTCGCCCCAGCCGATGTCGAAGACGTGTTTCCCGCCGGGCAGCTCCCCGAACAGCTCGTCGCCGACGATCGCGATGTCGCGGTCGGGATCGAAGTGGGCCTGGTGGCAGTCCTCGAACCCCGGCTCGCCGACCTCGGTGTAGTCGGGATGGTCGTCGTAGTCGAACCGACCGATCTCCTCGGGATGCAACGGGTCCTCGGAGATGTCGAGGATGACGTAGCCCACGAAGTCGCCGCCGATGTACGCACAGTGAAGGACGTCCCGGATCGGGTCGACCTCGAGGGCGTGACAGTAGCCGTCGGGGCCGACCGCCTCCCGCCGTTCCGGCTCGCGCGGGTCGTCGACGTCGACGGGGATCACGCCCGGCTCGCTGTCAGCCTTGTCGATCATGTAGACGACCGTCTCCTCGGGGTGTTCGGCGTTGGTGTGCGAGCCGGTGTTGGGCGTCTCGAGCGTCGCCAGGACCTCGGGCTCCTCGGGAGTGCCCTCGCCCCAGCCGAAGTCGACGACCGACATCCCCAGCGGTTCCAGCTCGTCGTCGTCGCGCTCGTGGGTGACGTAGTACAGTCCGTCGCGGGTGCCGTCGAACCGCATGTGGTTCGAACGGTAGCTCTCGACCGGCCACTCGAGCTCGTGGGCGACCGTCGGGTGCTCGAGATCGGAGAGGTCGTACAGCGTCGCGACGACGTTGCTGTCGCTTCCGCTGTTACTACTGGGGAAGCTGCTTACCCCGCCCCACATCCCGTCGGGACTGGTCGTGCCGAACGTGTAGCGGGGCTTCTCGCCCTCGGGCAGCGTGTGGCCGAGCAGATCCGTACGGCCGCGCGTCCGTGCGTTCGCCTGGTCGGGCGTACTCGAGGAAGCGCCGTCCGATCCCCGTCCGGCCGCCGTTCCCGTCCCGAGCGCGGCGGTGGTCAGCCCGGCGATTCCGATCCGTTGCAGCAGCGTCCGGCGTGGTGTGTCGCTCATGATAGGTCACTCTGTCTCGAACGCGAGACCATCCAGCGTACCGGACGAATAATTGTATCAGTACGTAACTAGTTCAATCATCGAAAGAGAGGAGAAGAGTTATACGTTGCTTTCAGGAGAGCATCCGTTTACTCAAGCAAAGACCACCTCGTGAGCAGGCCTGACTCGGGCGTCCGTGCTCCGGCGGACCGACGGCCCACACGGGAATCGGCGTCGACGGCAGTATCGGAGTTGGAGCCGGACACCAGCTCCGTGGCGGCAAACTGCAGTTCGGGATCGGGTTCGCCAACGCGAACGCGCATACCATCCAGAGCCGTCTCACGGCAACGGTCGAGCCGAGGCCTCCCTTCTGGGTCCGCCCGAACTCGAGGACGCCGCGGTGAACGCCGTCCTCACGACCGCTCGAGGATCGTCTTGCGGCCGAACGCACTCGAGCGTGTCTCTCGATAACGTTCGCCATAGAAGGCCGATCCCTCAAGTGTCGGCGGCCCCGATTTCGGCCGAGATGAGTAGCTCACCGGCCACCGACCCCGTCGAAAGCGAACCCGAGAGCGCTGCCGACGACTGGACGCTCGAGCGATCGGTCGAGCGCTACCCCGACCTCGAGGTGGGGGATCGCGTTCGCTTCACCAAGCCGATCGCGGAGGCTGACGTCTCCGCGTTCGCCGACGCGAGCGGCGATCTGAACCCCTTGCATCTCGAGGAGGGGTACGCCGAGGAGACGATGTTCGGCGGCCGGATCGCCCACGGCGGGCTGGTCGCGGGCACGATCTCGGCGGCGCTGGCCCGGTTCCCCGGCGTCGTGATCTACCTCTCCCAGGACCTGGAGTTCCGCGACCCGGTCGAGGTCGGGGGGACGGTGACCGCCACCTGCGAGATCGTCGAGGCGCTGGGCGAGAACCGGTACCGACTCGAGACGACCGCGGTCGACGGGGACGAGAACACGGTGATCGCCGGCGAGGCCGTCGTCGCCATCAACCCGCCGCCCGTCGACGACTGAGCCGACGCCGACCTCGTGTTACGAATGATCGGGATCGGCTGACCGATCGACCTCACAGACGACATGCAGCGACCCGCCTCAGCGCTCGATCCCGTACACCTCGCGCGTCCAGTCACGCGTCGGGGTGTCGTACACCGGTCGGTCGCGATCGCGCTCGTCCAGCCGTCGGCGGTCGGCCTCGTCCAGCGACCAGTCGAGATCGGCGTTGGCCCGCACGTGCTCGGGGGTCGCCGACCGCGGCAGCGCGACCGTGCCGCGGTCGAGCAGCCACCGAAGCGTCACCTGGGCGGGGCTCTTCTCGTACGTCTCGGCGAGTTCGCGGACGACCGCGTCGTCGAACACGTCCGTCCGCCCGAACGGGGCCGCCGCCTCGATGACGGTGTCCGACTCCCGGCAGTAGTCGACGAGGTCGGGCCGCTGGAACCACGGGTGGAACTCGATCTGGTTGACCGCGATCGGAACGTCCGCGATGTGGTGGGCACAGCTCAGCTGATACGCGCTGAAGTTCGAGACGCCCACGTTGCGAACGAGCCCGCGATCGTGGAGTCGGGCCATCGCCTGCAGCGACTCCCGGAGCGAGATCGCGGGGTTGGGCCAGTGGATCAGGTAGAGATCGAGGTAGTCGGTCCCGAGTCGCTCCAGCGACGCCTCACACGCCCGAATCAGCGACTCGTAGTCGAGGTTCTTCGGGAGGACCTTCGACGTGAGAAACACGTCCTCGCGGTCGTACTCCGCGAGCACGTCGCCGATGACCGCCTCGTTGTGGTACCCCTCGGCGGTGTCGATGTGGGTGTAGCCAGCCTCGAGCGCCGTCCGAACGCTGGTGGCCGTCTGTTCGTCGTCGAGACCGTACGTGCCCAGGCCGAGCGCGGGCAGTTCGTCGCCGCTCGGGAGCGTTCGTGCAGGGATGGTCACACGGCACATTCACAAGGCCAATAATTGAACCTACCGTTCCTGGCGGGTGAGTCCGGTACCTGGCTCAGGTCTCGACCGTCCCGAGGACGCGGTCCCGCAGCTCTCCCTCGGAGATGTCGCCGCGGTTGTACGCCTCGATCCACTCGGTCCGGACCGTGACGCTGCCGATCGCCCGGCCGTCGTCGGTTTCGACCGCGCCCGCGAGCTGCTCGGTGGGCGCGTCGCCCCGTTCCACGTAGGAGCTGTAGACCGCCAGCACGTCCTGTACGTCCCGCGCGAGCTCGAGTTGTGAGGCGTCGGCGTCGCCGACGAGCGTCAGAGTCCCGTGTGTCTCGTCCTCGTCGTAGGCGGCCACCTCGCCGTCGTAGACCGCCGCAACCGCTGTGACGAACTCGTCGGTCGACATCCGATCGTCTTCGGTCGTCTCGTCCTCGTCGTCGGCGTCCGCCTCGGCAGTATCCCCGTCGTCGCCGACGACCTCGTCGCTATCGCTCTCGTTGTCCTCCGGTTCGTCTCCCGACGCGTCGTTCCCGCCGTCACCCTCGGTCCCGTTTACCTCGTCCTCGTCGGAATCGGCGGCGTCCGAACAGCCGCTGAGCAACAGTACGCTGCCGATACCGAGGACGGCCGTCCGTCGCGTCGTCTCGTCCATACCCGAACCGCGCCCTCGAGGCAGTAGAAGGCTCCCGTTCTCACACGGGATCGACTCTCTCTATTATCTGACTATAATTCACGATATCTTATAGTTTATACCGCTAAATGATGTAGATGTAGAAATGCATTAATGGATGGATGAGGGTTATTTTCAGATATGGACAGACGAAAAGTCCTTCTTGGCGGTACTGGTGCGCTCACGACGCTCGTCGCCGGCTGTGTCGGCGAGCTTCAGTCGGAGACCAGCGCGGGGCGTGGCGCGGCCGACAACAATCCCGGAAACAGCGGCGGCCAGGGCAACCGAAACGACGACCACCCCGGTCAGGGCCAGGGGCAGGGCGGCCCGAACGGCGTTCCCGACTTCGTCCCCGAGGAGGTCGAACTCGACAGCGGCGTAGTCATCTCCATCGAGGAGTTCCAGCGCCGCGGTCAAACGTTGACCGTCAAGCTCGCCGCGACGGTCATGGACCTGGCGCAACTACGCGACGACCTCGACGAACTCCTGGCCGAACTCGAGGAGGGAATCGAGGACGCCGAGGGATTCTTCGACCAGGTCGAGACGGTCGACACCACGGTCGCACACGCGTCCGGACGGCCGCTTGCGTCGGCTCAGCTCAGCGGTGACAAACTGCGCGCATACGCAGACGGCGAGCTAACCGAAGAGGAGCTGATCGCGGAGTCTCGAAAACAGATCAAACTGCTGTAACCGCTCGAGTCGGCGATCGATACGGACCGCTCTTTCCGCACTCGAGCCGCCTCGAGTGGACCGTCACCCTCGCTCGGATCAGCGAGGACGCCCTGACCCGAGTCGGCGTTCGAAACCGTCCGGAACCTCACGGCTGCTCGAGCGACTCGAGTGATCCACGGACGAGGGCGTCAGTCTCGAACTCACCGTACCCTGTCTAGACGCCCTTCTCACGGAACCCGATTACGTCGACGCCGACCGGCAGTTCGTCGAAGTCGTCGTCGGCACCGACGACGAGAGTGGCGTCCGTCTCGGCGGCGAGCGCGACCGCGTGGGCGTCCGCCAGCGAAATGTGGCCGTCTGCTTTCACCTCTGCGGCGACCCGCCAGTCGGCGGACTCGAGCCGGAGTCCCCATCGCTCGAGCGCACGGAGATCGCGGTCGGCGGTCCGAAGCGAGTCCGCGGTCGGTTTGTCGTCGATCCCTTCGAACCGAGCGACGAGAGACAACACTTCGGCCGCGTTCGTTTCGGCCAGCAGCCCGTCTGTAGCACCGTTCCGGACGTCGGTAAGGTACTCGCCAACGACGTCTCCGCCCGGCTCGTCGTAGAGATACGCGATGATCGCCTCGGTGTCGAAGACGTACCGCTCGGTCATTCGTCGTCGGCGTCCTCGGGCCGGAGACGGTCGGCGAGCTCCTGCTCGCGCCGGCGTTCGTTGCGTTTTATCTCCCGGACGTCTTCGATCACCTCACCCGGTTCGCGGTCGTCGGGTGCGTGGATTCCGTTCAGTTCCTCGAGCGACGGGACGGGCTCGACGACGATGCGCTCGTCTTCCTCGTAGATGAACACCTCTCCGGGTGTGTCGATTCCGTACTTCTCGCGCAACGATTTCGGAATCGTCGCCTGTCCCTTCTGCGAGATGCGGACGATCTCCGGATCCCGTGTACTACTTGCCATTCTACGTTGTACTATTCAACTGAAGTACTACTATCTATCGCCCCTTATTACTCGGGTTGAAACGAGCGACTGGCGTCCGTCCGGGAGTAGCTCCTCCGCAGAGGAAGCCGTCGATAAGATCTGTAAGGAAAGCGGCGCTTCTGTAGCTATCCGGAAACCGTCGAGAACGCTTACGATCATTTCGAAGCGTTGGGCACTCTGGAACCAGACGACGGCGTATTGCTCCGACCGCGAGCTTCCCTACGGAGACCTACCGATACGATTGAGTCACCAGCTGCGAATCGCAACAGCGGTCACGGCGATACCGAAACCACGTCTGAACGGGTCCGCGACCGATCGCGCCTCAGCGACGACCGACTCACTCCTCGAGTTGCGTTTCCAGCTCCTCGTTCTCGCGCAGGTCCAGCACCATCGCGGACAGCAGCGAGAAACAGCCAAGCAGCACCACCTGGAAACTCTCGAGGGCGCCGCCGGACTCCGTGTCCGTCGCCCGCGCGTACAGCGAGCGCAGGCCCGCCAGCAGCCCGACGCCGACGCTGCCGGCGCCCAGGTAGTAAAACAGCGCGAGGGGGTGAAAGTCCCGGATCAGGTACTTCGTCTGTAACCGCCCGAGAAAGCCTCGAAGCAGCATGGTCGAGACCTTCGGGACGTACTCCGAGTACTCGATGCTCGATTCCTCCTCGCCGTAGACGGCGGGCATCGCGACGTCGGCGACGCGCATCCCTTCGACGTTGAGTTTGATCAGCAGATCGTTACAGTAGCCGTAGTACTCCGCGACCTCCTCGAGCGAGACGGCCTCGAGCGCCTCGAGCGAGATTGCGGTGTACCCGTTCTGGGGGTCCATCGTCTTCCAGTACCCCGAGGCAATCTTCGTCAACACCGTCAGCATCCAGTTCCCGACGAGCCGAAACTGGGGCATCTCCGCACGGTACTCCGCGTTCAGTAATCGATTCCCCTTCGCGTAGTCGGCCTCGTCCTCGACGATCGGATCTAGCAGCCGGGTCATCTGCGAGAGGTCCATCTGGCCGTCGCCGTCGACGGTGACCGTGATGTCGGCGCCGTCGGTGTGTGCGGCCAGATACCCGGTTTTGATCGCCCCGCCCGCCCCGAGGTTCTCGCGGTGTTCGACAGGGACGACCCGACCGACAGGTTCGTGGACGGTCGCGCGCTCGGCCAGCAGCGACCTGCCGCCGTCGCTGTGGAGTCTGTCGCTGGTCGATTCGTTCGCTCGAGTCGCCCTCGAGCCGAACTCGAGCAACGAGGAACCGAAAGCCGAATTCTCGAGCCGAATAGCCGACGGATCTTACTGAAAGCGTCTGGAAGATGTGTAGGGAGACGTAGAAGGTAGGTTTAGTTTCCGGAATAGCTAAGGGTCCTCTAACGGGGTAAAACCGAACGGATGAATATTCATACATCTCTGGGAAACTATTTGTACAACTTATCCTACTCGACGGTTGCAAATGTCGAAGACAAGCGAGAGAGGAGAGACGAACGGAACTCGAGAGACGAACGACGGAACGGAGTCGCTGCTCGGACGGATGGACAGACGGACAGTGATGAAGGGGATCGGCGCCGCGGGACTCGTCGGCGTCGGGGCGTCGTCCGCCAGCGCAAGTACGAGTGACGAGGGGTTCGATCCGGTCGAAGCGACCGTCGCGGACGTCCGCGACGCGATCGAGAGCGGCGAGGCCACGGCCCGCGATATCGTCGAGGACTACCTCGAGCGGATCGAGGTGTACGACGGGGCGATCAACTCGATCATTTCGGTCAACGAGCACGCGGTGGAGCGAGCCGCCGAACTCGACGAGCAGTACGCGGCGTCGGGACCGGTCGGGCCGCTTCACGGCGTTCCCCTGATCCTGAAGGACAACAACGACACCGCCGATATGCCGACGACGAACGGCTCGCTCTCGATGGAACACTCCCGGCCCGAGGACGACGCGTTCATCGTACAGCAGCTCCGCGAGGCGGGCTGTGTCGTCGTCGCGAAGGCGAACTTGGACGAGTTCGCTCGAGGGATCACCGCCGACAGCTCCCTGGGCGGACAGACCCGAAACCCCTACGCCCTCGGCCGCAATCCGAGCGGGTCGAGTTCCGGAACCGGCGCGGCGATCGCCGCGAACCTCGCCGTCCTCGGCACCGGGACCGACACCTGCGGGTCGGTGCGAAACCCGACGGCGTTCGGAAGTCTCGCGGGCCTTCGCCCGACGATGGGGCTGATCAGCAGGGACGGGATCGTCCCGCTGAGCCTCGAGCGCGACACCGCGGGGCCGATGGCGCGAACGGTCGCGGATATGGCGGCGATGCTCGACGCCATGGTGGGCTACGACCCCGCGGACCCACTCACGTCTCGCGGCGCAAACGAAATCCCCGCGAACGCCGACCGGATCGCCGGCGACAGCTACACCGACTACCTCGACGAGGACGCACTGGACGGGCTGTGCGTCGGCGTTCTGAGGGACTTCTTCGGACCCGACATCGACGAGGAGGACGCCGAAGAGGAACAGGACTGTTCGTGTAGCGACGGGGACCCCGTCGCACGGGCCGAAGCCGAGGCCGAGCAGGTGACGAGCCTCGTCGAGTCGGCTCTCGACGAGATGGAACGACAGGGCGCCGAGATCGTCGAGATCGAGGAGATTCCCGACTACGACGACCTCCTGGAGGCCGCGAACGAACCCTCGGTGTTCAAGGAGGACCTCGACGCCTACCTCGAGGGCGTGGACAACGAGTACGAGACGCTCGCGGAGATCGTCGAGTCCGATCTGTACTCCTGTGCGAAGGCGGACTCCCTTCGGACGTCGGACGAGGAGGACGATCCGAACGCCCGCGAGACCGACGAGTACACCCTCTCGGTGGCCGGAAAGGTCGAACTCCGCGACGCGGTCGAGGGACTGATGCTCGAGCGAGGCGTCGACGTGCTGGTCTACCCGACGCTGTCGCACCCGCCCGCCGAGATCGGCGAGAGCCAGCCCGGTTCGAACTGCTCGCTGAGCGCCTACTCGCAGCTCCCGGCGATCGTGGTTCCGGCCGGCTACACCGAAGATGAGCAGCTCCCGGTCGGCGTGGAGATGCTGGGCTTCGAGTTCGACGAGCCGACGCTCATCGGGGCGGCCTACGCCTACGAGCAGGCGGCCGACCCGCGCGAGACGCCCGACGGCTTCGGTCCGCTTCCCGCCGAGGCGCCCGAGGTTCCGAACCCCGACTACGAGGTCGGGATCGCGGCCGAAGACGACTGCTAATCGGCCGCCGGAGCACGGCCGAAGGAGTCCGAGCCGTTCGTCGAACCGAACTCGAGGCGAGCGCTCCGCTGCTCGAGTATCGAGACGCTCGTTTCCGTCGACGGACGCGGGGACCGTCCGACCGCACGGCTCATCCGTCGAGATCCACAATCGGCCCACCCGAAAGAGGGCGAAGCGCCCTCCGTCACGGTAGGTGGTGGTGGTCCAAAGCGACCGTTCGGTCGCTCGGACAGCCAAACACTAGCGTACAGTTGGATAAGTGGGTGGCTTGCGGGCGAGTTCTGCCGATCCGCACGATCGGCAGGCTACGCGCCGGGTCGAACGGTCGTCACCGGTTTCGGGCCCGACTCGAGACGCTCCCGATCGTCGAGCGCACCGTGTGAGAAGCGGCTGCTTCGACCGCTACCCCATCTTGTGGAGCTCGAGGCGCTTGATGAGTAGTCGGTTCGTCCCGCCGATGAGCAACAGGACGAGCAGCAGTCCGAGGAGGTTGACGACGATGCCCATGAACCAGAGCTGCGGGACGAGAACCGCCGGATCGACGACCATCCGAAGCGCCTCGCGAGCGAGGACGAAAAACACCAGTCCGTACCCGACTCCGATCGCCGCGAACACCCAGTACAGCCAATCGTTCATATAATCTGATTTGTTTTCTCCAGGATAATGGCTGCGGCCGAGCGCACCGCGGGAGTGTCCGACGGCCTCGCGTCGCGGTCGCCCCGAACGCGTGGCTCGAGGAACCCGGCCCCGCCGACCGTGTGACGAAAACGATCCGGGACGGACTGTCTCGAGCCCTGAAACGGCGAAGGACACTAGTTCGGGGCGTCCCTAAACGAGCTATGACCCCGGACCGAGATCTGGCCGATCGGCTGGCGGCCGCGGACGATCCGGAGCTCCTGCTGGCCTGGAAGCTGTGGTGCGAGCGGGGCGTGATCCTGCCGGGGTACGCCGGCGAGATCGCCGAACTCCGCCGGCTCAAACGCGAGTGGGACGACGCGGACGAGCCGCTGCGCTAGCGATCGTCGGCTACGAGAGCGCCACGCCGTCCTCGAGGGCGAGAGCAAACCGTTCGTAGGTCACCGCAAAAAGCCGCCGCTACGAGTGTAACGTTCTGAAAGGGTGTGGTGGTGGTCGCGCCGCGGTGCCGAGTGGGGTGGCCGGCAGCGCGGCGACGACCCGGGTAGGGGTGGGGAGGCGGTATTCCGCCAGTACACTCTACCGCCGAGACGATCAAAACGATTCCTCCAAAGTAGGTTGGCTCCCCGTGAACTCGCAAGCAAACGGCGGCTCGCGCTCACTCGCGTTCGACGTCGATTCCGTGGTGTGCGAGCAGCGTCGCGGCGACCGCCTCGGACCACTCGGTTCGCGTCTCGAGGGCGGTGTCGTGGCGGGTGACCTCGGTCAGGTAGCCCGCGGTCCCGAGGTCGGCCGAGACCTTGTGAATCAGCCGCGGCTGGGAGCCGTCGAGCGTGTTACCCCGCGTGAACTCGTAGGCACCGTCGTACCGGCTCGAGGGCCGAATCTCGCGCTCGTTGAGCGAGCCGTTCGTCCGGGTGGCGACCGTCCGGGCGTTGCCGGCCTCGGTCGGGAAGATCGCCTGGCCGAACCCGCTGGGGCCGCGCGAGGAGCCCCAGATTCCCATCGAGCTGTGCATGTCGATCACGGCCGCCGGGTCCATCTCGGTGATGAACGACCAGATCGCCTCGGCGATCGGCGTCGTCGGCGAGCGACCCGACGGGAACTGCTGGTTGAGGTCGCCGTCGGGGCCGCTGTAGGTTTCGTCTCTGACCGCGGGAGCGTTGGCTTCCGGGATCACGACGAGCGTGCCCCGATCGAACGTCCACTCGCGAACGCTGTGGGCGGCGTCGACCCCGGCGATCTCGCTGCCGTGGACGCCGCCGAGGACGACCACGGTCTCACCGTCGTCCGGCGCGTCGCGGACGTACGCCGGCGTTTCGTACTTCGTTCCCGAACGCAGCGTTCGCGTCTCCTCGGCGATCGCCGCTGATTCGGCAGCGCGTCCCGACCGCGTGCCGACGAGGCCGCCGCCCACCGTCGTCGCCGCTACCCCAAGCAGCAGGGACCGTCGCGTGACTGTGCCTCGTGGTGACGCCGACCGAGCTGATGGGTTTTCATCTGTCATTTTCGCTTCTATAACAACTATGGGCTTACTATATAAAATTGGTCAATCAAGTCTACATAAAATATCTCTGTATGGAGCGGAACTGCCGGCGTCCGCCGCTGACTGGCGTGACGGACGGGTCGGTTCCTCGAGCGCTCGACGGACGTGCCCGTCGCTGTCGGGCGAGTCGAAACACCGCGGGCGCTACGAAAACGTCGACGAGGAGCGACCGCTCGAGTTACGCGAATCGTCCCACAAAAACAGACGTCGACTGCACGACGGGGCGTGAGCGAGTCGACCGCCGGCCGCCGGGGCGTTACACGTCGCGCGCGACCGTCACGCGATCGGACGTGACCGTCGCGGTGTAGGTCGCGTCGGCCTCGAACTCGACAGTCACGCTCGCGGCTGCGGACTCGCTCGTAAACAGCGCGTCGAGCGCCTGCGGATCGAGGTGGTCGTAGAGGACGAGCCCGAACTCGTCGCCGAGGGCGGTCGCGTCGGCCCCCTCGAGGGCGGCGATCGCCTCGAGGACGGCGACGGTCGGCGTGGTGTCGGGACCGTACTCGCGTTCGATGCTGGGCGCTCCGGCCGCGTCGGGATCGCTGTCGCTGGCAGCCATTCAGTGGGCCCCGTACTCGACGTGGATCGTCGGCGACTGGGACCCGGTGCGATCGAGGACGCGTGCGTTGGCCATATCGCCGGAGAACCGGAACCGGGTGGTGCCGGCCTCGATCGCGCCTTCGGCGGCGTGTTCCGAGACGACGGCCGTTCCGGCGCCGTCCGCGGCCTCGATCGTCCCGTCGACGGTGATCTCGAAGCTCGCGGGAGCGCCGTGTCCGACGATCGTTACGTAGTTGGGGAGGGCGGGGGCATCGTTCGGGGCGTCTTCGTTCAGGGTCGCGGCGTCGCGTGCCATACACCTGACGAGAGAACAGGAGAACTTAGTGTTTTCTGTCGAAGTAACGGTGTATTGGGACGAATTAGATAGATATGAGAACGAATAGGGTATATTTTGCACTAGTTGTTCAGATATATAACTCACTCTTCGGAGGGATAATGGCTGGCTGTCCGCCGGTACACCAGCCGCCGCTGGTGAGGTAACTCCTGACTACCGCGAACGAAGCCGATAAACACTCCGTTAGTCGAACCCCGTCTGCGGTGAGTCGGTGCCTACGCCGAGCCCGCTCGAGCCGATCGGGCGGTTCCCCGCCGCGAGAAGCCCGGTCCCGCCGCGGCGGTCGGCCGCCGAACTGCGAACGGGACCGGCGCGAAAAACGGCGGTCAGTGCAAGGAGATCTCGCAGTACGGACACACCGTCGACCGCTCGGGGATCTCCCGGCGACAGTCGGGGCACTCGAGGTCCTCGTCCGCCTCGTGGAGTGGGGCGTATGGCACGGTTGACCACCACCTCGATGTTCGGTAGCCAGTGACATAATCCTCACTCGCCGCCGCGGTGACTGTTCCCCAGCGTGGCTGGTAGCGAGCGGACCGGTCGGCCCGACGTCGACTCGAGCGGAAAGTACGAGACATCGAACTGTCATGTGTAGTAATACCCACCACAGCAGACGTCGTACGAGCAGTCGGAACGAGCCAGCAGATCCCGTCGCAGAGGCCGGTGTGTCGATCGCCGAACGTCCGCGTCAGGCAGGTGTCTCCGGACGACCACGGTCGAAGCGAGGAATGGGCGACTCGCCTCGAGTGCGACGGCTGCGACGAGTACACCGACTGGTTCCGCTGAAACGGGCTCGTGAGCCGACTACTGTTCCGCCCGATCGAGCGCGACGCTCAACGCGCCGTACAGTCCGAGCTCCTCGCCCAGGGGGCTCTTCCGGATCGTCGGTCGGTCGACGAACAGGTACTCCTCGAGGTAGCGATCGACGCCCTCGAGGAATCGGTCGGCGTTGTTGAGTGCGACGCTGCCCCCGACCGTTACGAGGCCGGGCTCGTATGCGTTACAGAGGGCGGCGATCCCGACGGCGTTGTACCGACTGACCCGATCCAGACACGCCTGGACGAACGGATCGCCCGCGGCGGCCGCCTCGAAGACGGCCGGCGCGCCGAACTCGTCGCCGGCCGCGAGCGTCTCGCGGAACTTGCCGACTGCGTCGTCCGCCCACACCTCGTCGACGCGATACCGGTGGCGGACGTACGACGGGATCCCCCGACCCGAGCAGAACGCCTCCCAGGCACCGGTGACGCCGGCGCTCTCGAGAATGCTGTCGGGAGCGACCGGGATGAGCCCGAACTCGCCCGCGCCGCCCGTCTCGCCCCGGAGCAACCGACCGCGTTCGACGACCCCGCCGCCGATCCCCGTACCGACGGTGAGCTGGATCACGCACGCCTGCTCGTCGCGCGCTCCGAACCGCCACTCCCCCAGCACCGACGCGGTGCAGTCGTTCTCGAGGAACACCGGAAGCCCGCAGCGTTCCCGTAGCGGCGTCGCGATCTCGAGGCGCTCGATCACGTCGCCGTCGGCGGTGTCGAACCGCCGAACGCTGCCCCGATCGGCGTCGACCAGTCCCGGGACGACGATCGAAACCGCGTCGAGAGAAGCTGCCGCTGTCAGCGTCTCGACTACTCGTCCGAGCTGTGTGCACAACTCGTCGGGCCGCGTCGGCTCGGACTCCACGGCCGTCAGGAACTCGCCGGCCGGCGTCGCCGCGGCGTAACTGAGGTTCGTGCTGCCGACATCGACGACTCCGACGGCGTTCATACTCGAGATTCCTCGGGTCGTTACAGCGGTTCGAAAAAAAAAAAAGCCCACGACTTTAGTCGTGGGATGAATCCGACAGAGATTTGACGTGCAAACACGTACCTGTGATTGGTATTCCGGTCCGGACCGGGAGAGGATACCGAGGTCGGGGTAAGGATATGCACGCCACGGCGGTAGTGGTGGTAGATGAAGCCCGCTATCTCGACCGGGAGCCGTACTGGCTCGGCTCTGAACGCAGGTCCCTCCCGGACCTCGGATGGAGGGGACCTGCGAACCTCCACGGTTGTGGGCTCCCGTCTGTGGCGGGAACCCCACGACTTCAGTCGTGGAAGGAAGTCAGTTAGCTGTTCGCTGTAATACTAACCCCGGGTCAAGAAATTATTAACCGGGACGGGGAACGCCGTCGGCCCCTCCGGGTGGAGCCGTCGGACGACTCCAGGGCCGCAGACGGGTGGTCAGAAGCGAAACTCGAACCGGGCGCCACCGTCGTCGCTTCCGCCCGCGGAGACGGTCCAGCCGTGTGCCTCGGCGATCGCTTCTACGATGGAGAGTCCCAGCCCCGTCCCGTCGGCGCTCGTCGTGTACCCGTGCTCGAAGACGTCGTCCCGATGCTGATCGGGGATCCCGCTCCCGTCGTCTTCGACGTAGAACCCGTCGGTCGCCTCGAGAAACCCCACTCGAACGGTAACGTCGGAGCCGCCGTGGGCGACCGCGTTGTTGAACAGGTTCTCGAACAGCGACGTGACCTGGCTGCGATCCGCCCGGATCGTTCGCTCCGCGTTCTCGACGACCAGTTCGGCGTCCCCCGTGTCCACCCACCGCCAGGACGCCGTCGCGAGCCGGTGGAGGGAGGCGCTCTCGAGCGCATCGAGCGATCGGTCGGCTTCGACCAGCGTCAGCATGTCGTCGACGATATGCTCCATCCGCTCGAGCGCGTCCGACACCTCCGTCACCTCCTGACGCTGGACGTCGGTCGCGAGGGACTCGGTGTACGCCTGCGCGATGTTCAGGGGGTTCCGAATGTCGTGTGAGAGCACGCCGGCGAACTTCTCCAGCCGTTGGTTCTGCCGTTCGAGCTGCCGTTCCTGCTCCTTCAGATCGGAGATGTCACGAAACACGCCGGTAACAGCTGTTCCCCGTCGAACTCGTGTTTCTGGAAGCTGATCGTTACGGGAACCTCGTGACCGTCTTTGTGTAACGCGGGCAGTTCGACGCCGTCCCAGTCGATATTTTTCTCGCCGGTTTCGATGTGCCGCTGGAACTGCCGTTCGTGTACCGGGCGCAATCGCTCGGGAATGATCTCGAGTTTGGAACTCCCCACCAGCTCGTCCGGTGAGTATCCGAGAATTCCCTCGATCGCCGCGTTCGCGAAGACGATCGTGCTGTCCGTATCGATCGTCAACAGCCCCTCCGACGTGTTGGCGACCAACGCCCGAAAGAACTCGTCGTCGAGGTCGGCGAACGTAGAGTCGATCACAAAACCGGAGTGGTTTCTTGGCACACTATTCATTCAATCCGAAACATGTATCATGACTATTTGAAGGGTTTGGCTCCCGCCGGGCGTACCCGGGCCGTTCCGTCCCCGCGTCCGACTTACCGCAACAATCCCTCGAGCGTTCGGTACCGGAGATCCGCCCACGCCTCGAGCTCGAGGTCGAACCGCTCGAACAGCTCGAACTGGGGGACCGCCTGGCCGGGGTAGAGGTAGTCGGTCCCGAACACGAGCCGATCGTGGTGAGTCTCGAGAAACGTCTGCCCGACCGCCGGATCTCGCGTCAGCGCGTTCCACCCCGCGCGTGTCGAGAGATCGCCGTAGACGTTGTCGTACTCCGCGAGCAGCTCCCAGACGCGTCCACGCGTGTCGATCGACCCCTCGGGGATCCCGCCGAGATCCCCCGACTCCACGTCCGCGGCCATGTGCGCCCACCAGCCGTGGGCGTGTGCGACGAAGTCGACCTCCGGATACGAGGCGAGCACGCCCTCGAGTCCCGGCAGCCCGACGTCGTCGGTCAGCGACTGACGATCGGTGTGAAAGAGGATCGGCAACTCGTAGTCGGCACACAGCTCGTAGATGCCCTCGAGGCGCTCGTCGTCGATCGCCATCCCGACCTTCAGCTCGCCGAAGCCGCGGGCGCCGCGCTCGAGGTAGCCCTCGAGGACCTCCGCGACGATCTCGTCGCCGTAGACCAGCGTCCGCGGATCGATCGAACAGAACGGAACCAACCGATCGGGGTGGGCCGCGACCGCCTCGAGCACCCACCAGCTCGGCGCCTGCACCGGATACCCCTCGGGGGAGTCAAACGGGAGGACGACCGCTCGATCCACGCCCCGCTCGTCCATCCAGGCGACGAGTTCGTCGGCCGACAGCGGCTCGTGGCCCCGCGCCGCCGTCGGGATGACGTGCGTGTGCGCGTCGAACAGCGGAAGGTCGTCGACCGCGTCGGCGTCGACCTCGGCCTCGTCGGACTTCGGCTCCTCCTCCCCTTCCGTTTCGGTCGGCGCCGACTCCCGCTCGACCGGTTCGGACTCGTCGGCCGACGGCGGAGTCTCGGGCTCCGGCCGCGAGTCCTCCGAACCGAGGGAGGCACAGCCGGCGACGGTCCCGGAGAGACCGACGCCCGCGGTCACCGCGAGGTACCGTCGACGCGTCGGCTCCGGTTGGAGAGGGTCCGCGGCGTTCGGGTCGACCGGGTCGGAGCGACGGGCGGACGAATCGTCGGGCGAGGACGGACGGGACATGGCCCGGGGTTCCACAAAGGGGTCTAAATCGTTACCGCGCGTATTCAGCGCCTGAATCGCGGTAGTCGCCCCGTTCGGACCCGAGCGACGGGAACGTCGTCGGCTCGGACTCGAGAACCCGAACACAGGAACGGACTCGAGCCCGAGAGCCGCTCGAAGCCCCGATCAGGTCAGCCGGAAGGTGTGCTCGCGGCTCGCATCGCAGCTCGGACAAACGTGGCGGTACACGACTCGCTTCCCGTCGGTTCGGCTCTCCCAGTTCCGCCCCGTGTCGACGTAGCCACACGCCGGGCACTTCTTGTCGGTCGTCTCGTACCGCCGTCGGAGTTGCTCGAGGGCTGTTGGCATGTGTCATAGTATCCGCCGCGACGGCAAAAGCCCTGCTCGAGCGTTCCACTCGCACGACAGTCCGCCGGAACTGAACGCGTCCCCGACGCCGAGTCGCGGCCGCTGCGCCCGAGCGAAGCGAAACGGGACTCAGTCGCCCGCCCGAAGCGTCGCCGTGTACTCCACGCTCCCGGTAAGTTCGATCGACTCCTCGAGCGTCGGGTACCCCTCCGCCTCGACGGTCACGACGTACTCGCCCGCCTGGAACTCGAACTCGGCCTGGCCGTGGTCGTCGACGGTCTGCGTCTCGCCCCAGCCACCCAGACCGCGCTCCTCGGCGCTGACCGTCGCGTCCTCGATGGGTTCGCCGACCCCGTCCTGGACGAGGACGCGCAGCAGGTGTCGATCCGGCGCCTCCTCGACCTCCTCCGTTTCCCCGGTTGCCTCGACATCCGTGACCTCGAGTTCGTACGCCGCGGTCTCCGCGCAGTTGTTCAGCTCGAAGGAGTAGACTGCGTCGTCGGCGCCCGGCTCCGGCCCCTCGGTAGCGGCCTTGGTGGTCGAGGAGAGCTCGTTCCCGTCGGCGTCGTACACGCGAGCGGTCATGCTAACGGCGAGCTCCGCTCCGCTCGCGTTCGCGAGCATCGTGTGCACCTGACACAGCTCGCTGGGGGGCTCGTCGCCCCAGGTGAACGTGTGTCGCTCGACCTCGAGGTGGCGTTCGGCCGCCTCCGACAGCACGACTTCCCCGTCGATCGCCTCGTCCTCGTAGACCGCCTCGTCGTCGCCGTCGTCGTCTTCGTCGGATTCGTTTGCCTCTCCCGACTCGCTGTCGGCCGGCTCCTCGTCGCCCTCGGTTGCGTCCTGATCGGCCCCGTCGTCCTCGGCTGTGTCTTCGGAGTCGTCATCCCCGTTCTCGTCCCCGGCGTCGTCGCTTTCGGTCTCGTCGGCCTCCGAATCGTCGCTCCCCCCGTCCTCGGCTCCGTCGGCCGCCGAGTCATCGGCCTCGTCGGTCTCCGACCCGGAGTCGTCTCCCTCCTCTTCCTCCTCGGTGTCGGCACAGCCGGCCAACACCCCCGACAGCGAGACGCCCGTGATGGCGGCGAACTCGCGGCGCTTCAGCTCCATGCCGTCCCCCGTCGATCCCCGATCTCGTGCCAGTACATCTCTCCTCCAGAGAGGGTTCTCGAGTGCATAACGTTTTATATTGGATCGAACACCGGAATTCGAAAAAGCCCGCAGAGAGATCCGCTGCCCCACGAAACCCGTCGTCTGACGGCTCCCGCCGCGCCGAGATGCCTCAACCGAGGGCCTTCCCGGACCGCCGCCGTCGGTTGTAGAGGTAGACTACCGTAACCACCAGTCCACAGAGCGGAACGAGAACGCCGAACTCGTAGGTGTCGGGATGTTTCAGCTTGCGACGTTTCGCGTCGAAGTGGACGAAAATCGAGATCGGAATCTGCAGGAGGACGAGTACGGCGAGGATGGGGAAGACGAGCGGTTCCATCCTCTGAGCACTGGCCGGTCAACTGTAAAAGCGTTTTCATCACGACCCATCCGATCGCTAACCAGACGGCCGCACCGGGCTCGAGCGGCGGGATCCGCCCAACGGGTTCGGCTCCCTCGAGGAGCCACCGCACTCGAGGGCTACCCGATTCCCCTCAGTCGATTTAGATAAAGGTATACGCATGGATAGGCGAGGCTAATCCGTGTGGCCCTGGGGACACTTCGGCATCGCGTACATCGTCTACTCGCTGTACTCGCGCGGTCGGTTCGGGCGAGCTCCCCGTCCCGAGCCCGCGCTCGCGGCGATCTTCGGCTCGCAGTTCGCCGATCTGATCGACAAACCGCTCGGCTGGCTCGGCGTGTTTCCCCACGGCCGATTCCTCGCCCACTCCCTGCTCGCGACCGGTATCGTGATCCTCGTCGTCTACGCCGCGGCGATCGCCCTCGATCGCCTCGAGACGGCGACGGCGTTCGTCCTCGCACACCTCGCTCACCTCGTCGCGGATATCCCGCCGCGAGCCTACCTCGGCTACCCCAACGACACCGAGTTCCTGTTCTGGCCGTTTCTCTCCCACCCGACGTTTACCTACCACGAGCGACTGTTCGAGCCGCCGGCGATCGTCGAGTTCGTCGTCACTCCCTTCACCCATCCGGGGATCTTCTTCCTGCTCGAGATCCCGCTGTTCGCCGCCGGGCTCACGCTCTGGTATCTCGACGGCTGCCCCGGGCTCGACTACGTTCGCTCGCGCCGCTGAAACTCGACTCCGCCGCGAACCGCCGGATGTGGGCTCCCGAACGACCGTCTCGAAGGCGAATGTGTCCGAATTCAGTACCGTTCAAACTCGTCTAGGGATTGAACGACCGCTTACTAATACGGTCTCCCGCAGCAACCCTCATAGCAACGCATGGGGTACTCGAGGGAGATGGTTCGTCGGTCGCGGTACGTTCACGTGCTCGGTGTGCTCATCATCGCGGTCGCGGCCGCCCAGTCGCTGCTCAAGGTCGCCGGCGGCGGCTCGAGCGTCGAGGCCCTCATCGACTTCGTGTTGCTCGGACTGACGGGCGCGCTGTTTCTGTACGTCGGAAGCTGGCTCTCGGAGTCCAAGATCGAACCCGACCTCTACCGGCGGATCGCGATGTGGAGTCTCGCCGGCGTCGGCGTTATGCTCGCCTTCCTCGTCCTCCGGGCGCTCCACCCCGGGGTCCCGACCGAGTTCACGTTCGGGACGCGAGCCGTCGCGCTGGCGATCGGCTCGGTCGCCGGCCTCGGAATCGGGATTCACGAGTCCCGCGCGATCTCCCGGGAGCGGGAGATCGAGCGACGAAACGACGCCCTCGAGCGGGTTCAGGACCGACTCGAGGAGCGCAACGACGAGCTGCGGGAGACACAGCAGGAACTCGAGGCGACCGTCCGGGAGCTCGAGGCCTCCAACGAGCGCTTAGAGCAGTTCGCCTCCGCCGCGAGCCACGACCTCCAGGAGCCTCTTCGGATGATCTCGAGCTACCTCCGGCTGCTCGAGGACCGCTACGGCGACGACCTCGACGAGGACGCCGAGGAGTTCATCGAGTTCGCCGTCGACGGCGCCGACCGACTGCAGGTGATGGTCGACGACCTCCTGGAGTACTCCCGGGTGGAGACGCGGGGCGACCCGTTCGAGCCCGTCGACCTCGACGCCGTCCTCGAGGACGCGCTGACCGATCTGGGCGTTCGGATCGAGGAAACCGACGCCGAGATCACCGCCGAGGAACTGCCCCGCGTCGCAGGCGACCGAAGCCAACTGCGCCAGCTGTTTCAGAACCTCGTCTCGAATGCCCTCGAGTACAGCGGCGACGAGCCGCCTCGCGTCCACGTCTCCGCCGAACGGGTCGGCGATCGGTGGGAGGTCGCGGTTCGCGACGAGGGAATCGGGATCGATCCCGAAGATCAGGAGCGGATCTTCGAGGTGTTCGATCGCCTCCACACCCAGGCCGACCACGAGGGGACCGGGATCGGCCTGGCGCTCTGTCAGCGCATCGCCGAGCGCCACGACGGCACCCTCGAGGTCGACTCCGAGCCCGGGGAGGGCGCGACGTTCTCGGTTCTCCTCCGGCCCGTCGAGGAAGCGCCCGCGAGGTGACCGCGAGCCCGTCGGGTTTCGAGCGAGAGCCCTCGAGGCCCGGCCACCTCGAGCCAAGAACCCGTCAGCGCTGTTCTTCGGGCTCCACCCCGGACACCATCTCACGTAGTCGGAGCCGCCGCGCGCGCTCACACCGTTGCAGCTCCGCCCGAGCCGTCTCCCAGTCCGCCAGCGTTGCCGGCGTGATGTCGACGGTTCGCCCGTCGACACCGAGGGGCGTCTCGGCATCGTAGCGGCGCTGGTAACGCCACACTCGATCGACCAGCACGTCCATCCGCGCCTCGAGCTCCTCGAGCGAACGTTCCCGGGCGAGCACCGCCGCCCCGTCCTCGGTCCGGGGAAACCGCCTGTCGTTTCGTTCGTAGGTCGGGGACGACCCCCTCCGTTTGGTGACGATGCCGAGTGCGACGAACGACTCGAGAGTCTCCCGAACCGCGCCGCGGTCGCGGTCGGCTCGCGCCGCCAGCTCGGCGGCCGTTCGTGCCCCGTTCGTCCGGGCGAGCAGTTCGTACAGCCGTTCGGCCGTGGACCCCGCTACGAAGGGGTTCTCGATCAGCGATGACCCACTCCCCGTATGCCCCATCATCGTGTCACGGTCTCCCGCGGAGGATATGGGTAATTACCCGGTGCAGCCGTTTATCCGAGGCTACCCAGGACTGTAGCGGTCGGCTACCGCCATCAACGATCGACGATAGACGCTATTTCGAGAGGAATGTAGTTTCAGTCCTGCCGGCCCGTCGGCCGCGTGGTCGGTCTGGCCGGCGTTCGAAGGCCCGAACGGCCCTCTCGGAGAACCGGCCTGAAAAGCCGGTGGCTCGTCGGCAACACGGAAAACACTACTCGAATACCTAATGAACTCCGGAAGTGGTTGGTTCGAACGAACGAAAAACCGGGTCGCAAAAGTGGAAGCATGACAGGAGGCAGCGGACGAGGCGTCTCCGGCATCTGATCTCAGAGGATCAAGTCACGACCTCGGTTGCCACAGGCACATCGACTGCCGAATTGGATGGTATTCGTTGGCATCACCACCGTGGTTGATGTACAGGTTGTCCAGTAATAAATCCTTCTAATGGTGCAAACACACCAAGATCTGGAGTGAAGGTTCAGATCCGTTCTCAATTCTCCCCAGCATATTTAATATGAGCACTTCGCACCGAGCGAAGGGCGAGAGAAATTGCCAATCGGGAACAGCAGGAGCCGACGACGGCGGCCCCGCCTCGTTGGGCCGACCGGGATGAAATCGAGAGCCTCGTCGCGCCGCGGGGTTGCTCGAGGACGGACGATCCGATTCCGTCGGCGACGAGAGCGAGGGGTGGATCCTCGCTACTTGACGATCGTCACGGGAACGGTCGACTTGTCGACGACCGCCTTGGCGACGCTGCCGACGACCCGTTCGTGTTCCGTCGAGAGCCCGCGATGGCCGACGTAGATCCCGTCGACGTCGGCCTCGGCGGCGTGGTCGGCGATCGCCGCCGCGGGTCGCCCCGCCAGCAGCTCGGTCGCGATCTCGAGGTTGGCCCCGTCGCCGACGGTTTCGGTCGCCAGCTCCGTCGCCTGGCGGAGCGTCCGCTCGCCGTACTCGACGGCCCGGTCCTCGCCGGGCAACACGAGCGCTCCGTCCACGAGCTCCGTTTCGGGCGTCAGCACGTGAACGATCTCGAGGGTCGCGCCCAGCGCGCTCGCGTCGCGGGCCGCGCGCTCGACCGCGGTGTCGCTGACCTCGGAGCCGTCGGTTGCGATGAGATACCTCATACGTGACCGTCCCGCTCGAGCGACGATAGTACTATCAGTCGTTCCTGCCCTGCGGGAATCGGTCGGCAGCCGGTATGAACCGGGTGTCCCGTTGCTTGAGAGACCAGTGTAGTCTGCTCCCTGAGCGTGTGCTCGGAATGGGTACGTCAAACGCGATTCAAAACAGGGAATAACTGATAAGTTTTAATATCGAGTAGTTATTCATGTGTTATAATGAACGAAGCGATCCCCCCGCAGTGTCCCGAGTGCGGATCCACGAACCTCCAGCTCTCCCGCGTCGCGCCGGCCGAACACGATCACGGCGACGCGTGGGTGACTCACGCGTCGTGTGGCGCCTGCGAGGAGTACGTCGAGTGGTTCAACTGAGCTATAGTAACAACTGAAACTGTTTGCACACCGATCACACAGCCGCCGTGCGATCGGGTGCGCACTGACTTTCAGTGGCTACTATAGTCCGCTACCGGAGCCCCGGGACTCGTCACTGACTGCGCTCGAGTAACCCCCGGTAGCGTTCCGCTACACCACGCCTTCAGTACACCGGAACGACCGACAGCTCCCGCTCGCGAAACGCCTCGAGCGGGTCCGACACTCGGCGCCAGGCACCGGTCCCCGACTGCAGGTCGCCGTCGACGACGACGGTGTCGGCTTCGACCTCCGTAGCGTACTCGACGATCTCGTCGATCGGGTGGCCGATCCGTCCGGCAGCCTCGTAACGCTCGAGTGCGGGCGCGGTGAGTCGGTCGGCCTTGCGTTCACAGATCGCTCGTATCGTGTCGGTACCGGTCGGAATCCGCAGTCGTTCGGCCAGCCAGAGCTCCGCGCTCGCGTACCACTCGAGGCCGAGCACGTAGAGGACGTGGACGGTCGCGCCGGAGTCGTCCGCCCGGCGCGCGGCCTCGAAGAGCACGCGCTCGGGGGCGGTGGTACCGCTCACGACGGCGACGATTCCGTCGCTCATCGCTGCCCCGTAAGGCGCATCGCGGGGACGCTTCCGTTACGTCGCAACGAGCATCGGACCACGCTAGCTGCGTTCGAACGCGTCGACGCCGGCTTCCGCGACGTCGACGTCCTCGTCCGCGCTCCCGCCGGAGACGCCGACGCCGCCGACGACGGTCCCGTCGTCGTCCTCGAGCGGAAGCCCGCCGCCGAAGGTGACGATCCGACCGTCGTTCGTGGTCCCAAGCCCGTACAGCGACTCGCCCGGCTGTGACACCTCCTGGATGGTCTGTGTCTCCATCCGCATCGCCACCGACGAGTAGGCTTTGTTCCGCGCGATGTCGATGCTTGCGAGCAGCGCGCCGTCCATGCGGTGGAACGCGACGAGGTTTCCGCCCTCGTCGGCCACCGCGACACACATCGGGACGTCGATCTCCGCCGCCCGCCGTTCGGCCGCGTCGACGATCTCCTTCGCCGTATCCAGCGTCAGTTCGTGCATTGTTGTCAACCCGGATACGAACTCTTCGTCGGAGCCGATAAACCCGTGGGACCGACCCTCATGCGGTAGTGGTCGACCGCACAGCGAAGACACGCAGCGGAGTCGGACGCCGACCTCGAGAACCCGTCACTCGGCGTACTCGAGTTCGATCCCCTCGTCGACGAGGACGTCCCACCAGTGCCACCAGGCCAGTAGGTACGTCGCGGACAACCCGAAAATGACCGCCAGCATCGGCTCGAGCGGCGTCATCGGTCGCCCCTCCTCGCTCGTTCGGTCGTCGACTCCCGTCGTGGCGTCCGAACCGCGAATCGCGACTGGTGGTCGAACATGGGTGCTAGCGGAGGGCCGTCCGTCGGCTCGAGACTGCACCGTACAGGGACAAGTAGCTTCGCGGTGTACCGTCTCCGCGGCGACTCGAGCGGGGTCGCGGTCCGACCTCCCTCGTTCGTCCACCGCGAACGCAGAACGGGAGTCCGACTCGCCGACTCGAGCCGATCTCGGCAATCCCCCCGGAGATCAGAATCCTTTCGACCGAGCGCGCTCGAGACGGTGCCGTGCGCACCGACGACCAGGAACGTCCCGACGGCCGCCGCAGCTGGCTGGTGGCGATCGTCGGCGCCGTCGCGATGGTCTTTACCTTCGGCACGCCGCTGTCGTACGGCATCTTCCGCGCGCCGTTCAGCGACGCCTTCGGGGTCTCGCCGCTCGCACTGTCGGGCGTGTTCGCCGTCATGCTGTTTACCTTCTTCATCGGCTCCGGGCTCGTCGGCGTCTTCGGCACCCGCCTGGACTCTCGGCTCGTGCTGCTCGCCTGTTCGCTCGTGACGGGGCTGCTGGCACCCGCGCTGTACCTCGTGGAGTCGATCGCCGGGCTGGCGGTCGTCTTCGCGTTCCTCGGACTCGCGCTGGGGACGGCGTTCGTCCTCCTCGCGTCGGTCGTCCCGCGCTGGTTCGATCGCCGCCGCGGCGCCGCGACGGGGCTGATCTTCGTCGGCAACGGGCTCGGTCTGACCGTTCTTCCGCCGATCTGGCAGCTCGTCCTCGCGGAGCTCGGCGTCCGCCCGGGATTTCTCCTCGTGATGTCGGTGACCGCGGTCGCGTTCCTGCTGGCCGGACTGGTCTGTCGACGCCCGCGATGGGCCGAGCAGTCGACCGCGACCGCGGGCGAACTCCTCGAGTGGCTCGCTCGGCTCGGCGGAACGCGAACGTTCCAGCTGCTGTTCGTCGGAATCGCGCTGTCCTTTGCGTGGTACCAGCTGCTCGCCGCCTACGCCGTCGATCTGTTCGCCTCCCGTGGACTTACCGAGGCGGGCGCGTCGGCCGCGTTCGGACTGATCGGCGGCGTGAGCATCATCTCGCGGATCGGCAGCGGCTACCTCGCCGACGTCGTCGGCTCCCGGCGGGCCTTCCTCGCCTCGCTCACCGCCGCGGCCGCCGGCATCGGCCTGCTGTTCGCCTCGGCCGACTCGATGCTCCTGATCGCGATCTTCCTGATCGGACTCGGACTCGGCGGCTCCGCGACGCTGTACATCCCGCTGGTGATGACGATCTACTCCCCCGAGAAGGACACCGCCATCGTCGGCGTGTTCAACATCGCGATCGGCGTAACCGCGCTGGCGATGCCCCCGCTCGGCACCGCGAGCGTCGCCTACACCGGGAGTTTCACGATCGCGATCGCCCTCACCTTCGCCGCGGTTCTCGTCGGACTCTGCTCGACCGCCGCTGGCACTGCTCGGCCGTCACACGCGTGACTCGAGTGGGAGAACGAACTGTCGAGCCGGTGGTGAGTCGCTGCCGAAGAGTCTATCGGCGAACTCGAAAACGGACGATGGAGTCGAATGCGACCGCGAGGGACGTCGGACTCACCCGAACGAGGAATCGTCCGAACTGTCAATAATATAATCGCATCCTGTGTCGTGTGATAGCGCATGGGTGAGGAGGAACGAAGAATGGCGGTCTGTACGGAGTGCGGATCGGTCTACGCTGCCAGGATTGCAGCCGACGGAGCGGTACAGCCGATCGGCTCGAGGGACGGCTGTCGCTGCGGATCGAACGAGTTCGAGGTGGTCGGAGAGTCGACCGACGCCGCCCGCGGAGAAGAGTAGGTCGACGGGCTATCCGTACCGGCGACGGTCAGCCGCCGGGCGAGCGGACGGTTGCACGCCGAGGGGTCGGCCTCATCGTCCCTACTCGAGCAGCCGCCGAACCGTCTCGTCGTCGGCGAGTTCCTCGTCGGCCTCCTCGAGCAGGGCGACCGCTCCGTCCGGCGCGTCCGCCTCTGCCTCCGACGAGAGCGAGGCGTCGGGCTCGATAACGATGCGCTCGACGTCGGTCTCGAGGCGGTAGTACTTCGTCGTCTCCGGAAGCTGCTCGCGGGGGCTGGGCTCGTCCCTGATACAGCGGATCCACGTGCCGTTCTTCCGCTCCAGCACCACGATTTCGTCGAACGGAACGCTCCGTCCATCCCGCAGGTCGACGGTGAATGTCCCCACCATGTTTTTATAATGGAACTTCTAGGGTTTTGTTCTATTGGCTACTTTCGTAGCTCGAGAGATTTTACTAATGGTTATATGGCAGCAGAAAATTCGTGCCGATACTCGGCTCCGAGCGCTCGCGTCATCACCACTGCGGTCCCGGCGCTCAGTCGCTTCCGGAGCCTACCTTTAAACAGCGAGAGAGTCCCGCCGTTTACGGCGTTGACGAGACGCTTTGCGTCTCGTTCGCACACCAGAACGCGGAGCGTTCTGGGGACGGGCGTGAATCGCGTCACTCGGCTACACAAACCACCGGTTATTCCCTATCTGGAGTCTCCACGGCGTCGAGTCCAGCGTTCAAGAGTTGTTCGTATGCCTCGGTGAGCGTAATATCTCGTTCTTCGGCAAAGTCTTTCACACGACCATGCGTTGCGTGGGAGAGGTCTATGTTTGGACGCATAAGACTTAATAGACGTAAGGACGTGTTGAGTGTTACGGCGAATGAAGCGAACCAACGAGTTCGAAGTAGTTCCGAAGTCCGACGCAGACGAGGAGTTGCTTCGCCGACTCTTGGACGCTTCAGCCGCCCTCTGGAACGAGATCAATTACCAGCGCCGAACCAACTTCGAAGATCCAGACGGCGACGTTTGGGAGATCGACGAGTACCGCGGTCGGTACGGCGGTACGCTCGGTGCTTCGACAGTTCAACAGATCGAACGCAAGAACCGCGAAGCGTGGCGCTCGTTCTTTGCACTCCGAGAGAAGGGCGAAGCCAACAGCAAGCCCGGCTTCTGGGGCAACCAAGACGAGGGCCGCGATCTTCGGACGTACATCCGGAACACCTCGTACTCGGTCAAGTGGGGCGAATACTCCCGACTCGAAATTCTTGTCGGCCAAGACCTGAAAAAGGAGTACGGTCTTGGATATCGAGAACGACTCCGGCTCGAGGTCCGGGGTGAACCCAACTGGAACGAGTACGACAAGCAGGGTCGGTTGGAACTATATTACGACGACGTGAGCGAGACATTCAGGGCCTTTCAGCCAGTCACAATCAGCAATTCTCGACTGGCACAACCACTGGCGGACGAAACCGCCGCTCTGGATATTGGCGCAAACAACATCGTCGCCTGTACGACCACAACCGGCGAGCAGTATCTGTACGAGGGACGTAACCTGTTCAAACGGTTCCGCGAAACCACGCAACGGATTGCCGAACTTCAGTCGAAACTCGAGGACGGCCGGTACAGCTCGAAGCAAATCGAATCGCTGTACCGACGCCGGACGCGACGGCGCAACCATGCGATGGACGCGCTTGTACGCGACTTGATCGAACGGCTGTACGACGAAGGTGTCTCGACGGTGTATGTCGGCGACCTCACGGACATCCTCGAAACGCACTGGTCGGTTCGGACGAACGCCAAGCTGCACAACTTCTGGACCTTCCGGCGGTTCGTTGGGCGGCTCGCCGATACCGCCGAGGAGTTCGGCATCACCGTCGAAGTGCGAACGGAAGCGTGGACCTCGCAGACGTGTCCGAACTGCGGTTCGACCGAGGACACGACGCGGCATCAGGACACGCTGACCTGTCACTGCGGCTTCGAGGGCCACGCGGACCTCGCGGCAAGTGAGACGTTCCTGAGACGGCACGAAACGGTAGCAAGGCCGATGGCACGGCCCGTGTGCCTCAAGTGGGACAGCCACGACTGGTTGGAGTCACCACGCTCTCCCCGTCCCAACGAGGAGCACACGAACCCGCAAGTTGCCTCCGTGGTCGTTCGAGACGACTTTGTCGTCTCGTGATGACGAGAGAGCTTGCTCTCTCGAACCAACTCGGCGTAGCCGAGACTCCCAGCGCGAGGAAACCCCGGCGTTCACGCCGGGGAGGATGTCATTGTTGCAATCGACCTCGAGAGCCGGCGAGCGAGCCACGAGCTGCTGTCTCGAACTCTCCCAACGTAATTTGACCGAGCTATTTTTGGACCCGACTGCGGAGTTCGCCCCAGAGATGGACCGAACGGAGGCACTCGCGGTGCTCGCCAGCGCCGACCGCCAGCTCGTCCTGCACGAACTGGTCGAACGGGACCGAACGGTGACACTCGAGAGTCTCTCACGGAGCGTGGCCGCCCGACGACACCAGATCCCGCCCGAGGACCTCGACGGTCGGAAGATCGAACGCGCCCGGTATCGACTCCGACGCACGCACCTGCCGAAACTCGCCGAGGAGGGAATCATCGATTCGAACTGGGAGGAGTCGGTCTCGCTGGCGGACGGGGAGCGCACGGACCGCCTGTTCGGGCTCTCCGAGGAACTCGAGTGCTGGCCGCCGGATGACTCCCTGGGATACCCCTATCGGAGTCGGTAGGAGCTGCCGAATCCGCGTCGTGGGGCGTTTCGACCCGTCGACGACGTCCGCGTTCGAAACACATCGGACTGGGCCTCGAGTCCGTGATCTCGAGTCTCGAGGGTGCAGTGACGTCAGCGTGCGGGACAGGTTCTCAGACGGCTAGTCGTCCGGGTAGTCGCTACCACGCACGATCGGCAAGCGAGGTGTCGCTGGTCACCACTGAATCCAGGCTGTTCACAGCCACACAAATCGACCGAATAGTGGGTTAATACTACTAGCAATTCTAGCGTATTGGGATCATATGTCCAGTAATGCTATGTACTGATGTATGCTAACGCTAGCCAGTTATGATCGAGATGACAGTCAACAGCCTCGGGGTACAGGCCCCGCCGACCGTGTCGCCCGATCTGGCTGTGTCGGAGGCGGCACAACACCTTCGCTGTCCCGCAGTTCCGGCTCTTGTAGTCAGTCTCGACGAGGTCGTCACCGGCATCGTCACCGAATCGGATATCGTCGCGATGGTCGCGGAAACGGCCGAGCGGCCGACCGTCGGGGAGATCATGTCGACGCCGGTGACGACGATCGAACCGACGGCGACGCTGAAAGCGGCGACGGAGACGATGCAAGCCGCGGGCGTCAGACACCTTCCCGTCGTCAGCGACGGGAGCTATTGCGGACTGCTGTCGGCAGACTCCCTCTCGCCGTACCTCTCACGCGGAAAGCTCGAGATCGAGTGGCACGGCGAATCGCTACGCCTCGAACCGCCGGGCGGGCAGGGGTCCCAAACGAACGGGTAGCACGCCCATCTCGCCGTCGGACGGACTCAGAACCCCTGTGCGGAGCCGTCGCCGCGCGGGTCGGCGCCGCCCTCGAGGTATCCCGTCTCGGGGTCGATTCGGATCGCCTGGGCGTGTCCCATGTTGTCGTCCCAGTCGTCGAGTACCGTCGTCGGCTGGCCGCGTTCGGCGAGCTCCTCGACGACGTCGTCGTCGATGCGGCCCTCGAGCGAGAGATCGCGGGCGTCGGTTCCCCAGGTGGGACCCATCAACCAGCGCGGCGTCTCGATCGCCTGCTGGACGTCGTAGTCGAAGTCGACCAATCGTGTGACCATCGCGGCCTGGGTCTGTGGCTGACCCTCGCCACCCATCGTCCCGTAGCACAGGTACGGTTCGCCGTCCGCACAGAGCATCGCCGGGATCAGGGTGTGGAACGTGCGCTTGCCCGGCTCGAGGCGGTTCGGGTGATCGTCTTCGAGCGAGAAAAAGGAGCCGCGGTTCTGGAGGATGATCCCGCTGTCGCCGCCGACCACGGCGCTCCCGAAGTCGTAGTAGACCGACTGAATGAGCGACACCGCCAGCCCGTCGTCGTCGACGGCCGTCAGGTAGACCGTGTCGCCGCCCGGAACCTCGCGATCGGCGTCGCCGAACTCGATGCCGGGCTCGACGTCGGCCATCTCCATCGCGCTTCCGCCGTCGATCAGCTCGCGGCGTTCATCGGCATACTCCCTCGAGAGCAGCGTCTCGAGCGGGATGTCGACGTAGTCGGGGTCCGTGAGCCACTCGTCGCGGTCGGCGAAGGCGACCTTGACCGCCTCGGCCATGTGATGGTAGTAGTCGGCCGTGTCGTCGCCCCAGGACTCGACGTCGAACCCCTCGAGCAGGTTGAGCACCTGCAAGGCGGCAAAGCCCTGCGTGTTCGGCGGAAAGTTGTAGGCGGTGTAGCCGCGGTAGGTCGTCGAGATCGGATCGACCCACTCGGCCTCGAACTCGGCGAAGTCCGCGGGCGTCAGCGGAGAGCCCTCGGGCGAGGACAGCTCCTCGGCGAGCGGGCCCTCGTAGAACCCGTCTCGGGCACCTTCGGTGGCGAGGGTTTCGAGCGACTCGGCGAGAGCCGACTGAACGAGTCGGTCGCCCTCGTCCGGGCGCTCGCCGTCGGGTAGGAAGATCTCGGCCGTCTCGGGGAACTCCCGCAGGATCGGCTCGTCGATCTCGAGCCAGTCGGCCAGCGAGTGGCCGACCGGAACGCCCTCTCGAGCGTGGTGGATCGCGTCCGCGAACAGCGCCTCCCAGGCGAGGTCGCCGTAGGACTCGTGAGCGCGGCGCCAGCCGTCGACGGCACCGGGGACGGTCAGCGCCGACTCCGGTCCGCGATCGGGTAGCTCATCGTACTCGGCGAACCGCTCGCGGGTCGCGTTCGCCCCGGCGGGTCCGCTCGCGTTGAGCGCGCGGACGTCCTCGCCGTCGTGGATCAGCCAGAAGGCGTCACCGCCTAGCCCCGACATATGCGGATACGCTACCGAGAGGACCGCGTTCGCGGCGATCGCCGCGTCGACGGCACTGCCGCCGTTTCGAAGGGCGTCGTTCCCCGCGGCGGTTGCGAGCCAGTGCGGCGTGGCGACCATTCCGCGGTCGCCACGCGCGGGCGGTCGACCCGTACGTGGCCCGTGGCCCTCGGAGGCCGTGGCCGGGTCGGGGATCTCGTCCGGGTCGGCTTCGCCCTTGGCCTCGGTTTCTTCTCCGTCCTCGGCACCCGCAGCGACGCCCGTCGAGAGCGCGCCGGCGCCGGCCGCGGCCGTTCCCGCGAGAAACGTTCGGCGGCCCGTCCCGGCTCTCCCTCCGCCATCGTAGTTAGTCATTACGTATCTTGCTGTGGACTTTCCTTACAAAACACCGTTCATTTATGAAAAGCCCTATAGAGCGGAATAGTAGTAAGGGCGTCCACAATATAGTGATGATTATAGTGTGTAAGGGTGCGATCGAGCGAAGGACCGCGTAAAGACGACGGTATTCAATCCGCGATACGCGGCTTCGATCTCCGAGCACGGAGACGCCACCGCAAGTGTTCGGTCGGGGTCGACGCTACTCGCTGTCCCGGTACTGAAGCGCGATCGGCACGGGGAGATAGCCGTCCGTCCGGAGGATAAAGCCGAGGGTGCCGGCGGGGACATCATCCACACGTCGAGGAGCATCCCGCGAAGCGCGAATGCTCCGACGGCACAGAGGCCGAAGATGCTCGACCAAAGGCACTTCGCGAGGAAGGTTGATAATACACCTCAGAGGCTCTGTTGAAACCCTCTTCACGTCTTGCGATTCGCTAAGGAGCTAGTTTTCAGTCGGATCCGCGAAACCCGGTGGAAAGAGTAACTCTTCTCAATGTCATCCCTGAAGGATTTCAACGGAGCCACACCTCAGACTAACTCCGCGTAGCTCCCGGAAGAGGTCGCGCTCGAGTCGACACAGCCCCTCCGAGTCGCTCGAGATTCCGTCGATTTCGGCAACGATCCCCGGCCAGCCCGAACTCAGTAGCCCAGCTCGAGCGCCCAGTTCGCCGCGAGCGCGGTAAACGTTAGCCCGAACAGGCCGGCGAGAACCAGGAAGGAAACGCCCCAGCCGAACAGGTCCGCGAGCAGGCCGACGCCGACCGAACCGGCGGAGCCGACGACGGTGTAGACCGTACGCACGAGCCCGAAGCCCGCGCCGCGTTCGGTGTCGCCGAACTGATCGAGAAAGCGCGGGTCGAGCGCGGCGAAGAAACTCGAGCCCAGCCCGGCCAGCAACACGGCGATCCCGACCGTGACGAGCCCCGGGCCGACGACCATGCCGAGGACGCCGACGGTCCCCGCGAGCATCGCGATCCCGATCGCGAGGTCGCGCCCGTACCGATCCGAGAACTCGCCGAGGATCGACTGGCCGACGGTTCGAACGACGAAAAACGCCGAGAAGGCGACGCCGGCCAGCGTCGCGGAGTAGGCGTGGTAGTCGATCAGGAAGGTCGGGAGAAAGGTGAGCAACCCCTGGACGATGAAGGTGCCGAGCATGGCGATGCCGAGCGTGAAGGCGATGGCCGGCCGCGTCACCAGCTCGCGGAGCGTCGCGAGCTCGAACCGGTCGCGCATCGGCTGGTCGGGCCGGCGCGGCTCGGTCGAACGCACCCGCAGGGCGAAGAGGGCGAACACGGGGAGGCCGACGAGCAACGCGAGCGCGACGGCCGGGCGCCAGCCGTAGCGGGTGCCGACCCAAGCGGCAGCGACGGGGGCGACCAGGCCCGCGAGCGGGCCGCCGATCGAGTGGATGCCGACCGCGCGGCCGAGTTCGTCGTACGTCCGCGACAACAGCGTCGTCGCGACGGCGTAGTGCAGTCCCGCGACCAGCCCGAGGATCACGGCGAACAGGACGAACGCCGGAAACGCGGGCGCGAACGCGAGCAGGAGGCTGGCCAGCGCCGTGCCCCCGACGGCGACGAGGATCACCGGCTTCTCGCCGTACCGATCGCCGAGGACGCCGCTGGGGAACTGCGAGACCCCGTAGGCGAGCCACATCCCAGAGAGGGCGAACCCGATCTGGGTGTTCGTGACGTCGAAGTCCGCGGCGATAAACGGGATTACCGGACTGATCGCCATCCGTGCGAAGTACGTCACGAAGAAGGCGAGCAGACAGAGCGCGAGGACCGTCGTTCGATACCGCCAGCGCATAATGGAAACGTCCACCACTTCGCCGGAGCACACGCATAAGCCCGCTGAATTCCGGTCGGCTCGGGACAACACCGAGTTACCGAAGCCGGGCGCTCTGACGCCGGATTCCCGGTAGTCCCACACTGATCGGGAACTCGCTCGGTACGGCGCTCGAGGAGCCGTCTCTGCAGATCGCTCCCGAGCCGACACCCCGGAAATCCCTCGGTACTCGTGGGCCGCCATCCGTCCGAGTCCGTGTACTCACCGGTTACTGAAGCGCGAGACCGTCGAATCCGATCTTTCGACCGGGTCCCCGCCGGTCCGTACCAATGGCTCCCGCAATCGTCCACTTTCTGGTCGGCGCAGCGCTCGTCCTCCTGCTCGTCACGCCGCTGGCCCTCCGGTACCGACTGCCGACGTGGCTGCCGCTGTGGCTCGTCGCGATCGGCGGGCTCTGGGGACTGCTCCCCGATATCCACCACATCGCGCCGGCGTACGAGACCGAACTCTACGCGTTCCACAACTCCCAGTGGACCGACCTGTTCGCGTTCCACTACACGCTCGATCGGCCGGCGGTCCGCGCCCGGTACAACGAGAGCATCTTCTGGTCGATCGTCCTCTTCCTCGGCGCCAGCGCGACGTTTACGGTCGCGGCTGCGGCGAACGCGTGGACCACCGTCGACGAGACGCCTGCGCCCCACCTCGTGGCGCTGGCGACGGCGACGATTCCCGCGCTGCTGGTCGTCGCCGCGGCGATCGGCGGTCCTCTTTGAGTCGACGCTCGCGGCGCGGCGGTCCGCGAGTACATCCACGGAAAGCTCGGACCTAATTCTTAAATGACAGAATAAGGACTGCTAACATCGAATATCAGTTGCCTAATTATTCAGATCATCAACCACTCTTCCGCTATTGATATTGTTTCTACTGAGAACAGCCATTTCACAGATAAGTACTAAGAGTTTTGATGGGAAATCTCTACTCGGATTCGAACGAAATCCCGATAAGAGTCGAAAGCGAAAGATATGAGCTTCGGTCGAACTACTAACGTTGGCTTCGTTGGGCTATATCACGAGGGGATGTTATGCTAGCAAACCCTCTAGAATGGTAGTATAGTTCCAATTATATACAATATTATTGTCAATAATAATATTTTTGTTGTGTCTGAAAGCCGTCTTATATCTCTGAGGTGAGTGGTTCTCATCACTTACTACGGTCGAATCTTGGTCGGAATTTAGTCGTTTCGGTTCCGAAAACACGCCGGCCATCCGCTTGCTACCGTACCTCGGGTCTGTAGCGGTCGATCAGTCCGTTTTGGCGGCCATTCAGTCGTCGTCACCGTCCGATACCTCCGGATCGTAGTTCGTGATGAACGCCTCTCCCCGCTCGTGGTCCAGTTCTCCGTAGTAGTACTCCTTCGCGGCGACGTAACTCGCGTACGCGAGCGCGATCAAAAACAGCGTGAACGGGAGCGCGAGGACCGTCGGGAACGCTTGCATCGCGTCGAAGACGGGTAGCTCGAGCGTCATCACCCCGAGGAACGAGAGCAACACGCCCCACCACGCGCGGTTGCGGGCGTTGGGCGTTTCGTCGCCGAGCGTGATCGACGAGAGGATGTACACCGCCGAGTCCAGCGAGGTGAGCACGTACCCCGCGATGACGAGGATGAACAGTACGCCCACCACCGCGCCGTACGGCGTGATCGTCACGGCGGTCGCGATGGCCGTCGGAATACCGCCGTCGTTCAGTGCCTCCGTCACGGGCTCGATGTAGCCGGGTGCGAGGACCCAGCCGCCGATAATCGAGTGTTGGACCCAGAGGAGCCCGGCCGGAATGAACACCAAACTGACGAACGTCTCTCGGATCGTGCGGCCCTTCGAGACGCGAGCCACGAAGCTCCCGACGAACAGGCCCCAAGCGGCCCACCACGCCCACCAGAAGCTGGTCCAGCTCTGGGCCCAGTTGCCGTCGGCGGTCGGCGCGGTGTACAGCGAGAGCCGAAACATGTTGTCGAGCCAGACGCCGGCCGCATCGAGTCCAATGTTAACGATAAACAGCGTCGGACCGACGACGAAGAGAAACGCAAACGCGACGAGCATCAGGACGATCGTCGCCCGCGCCGCGTTCTGGATCCCCTTGTGGAGTCCCAGCCAGACGTCGGCGAGAAAGACGAGTCCGAGAAGTCCGAATAGACCGTACGTAAACGCCGTCGCGGGGAGTCCGAACACCGATCCGAGGAGGGCGGAGAACACCTGTGCGGAGAACCCGATCGCCGCGGCGACGCCGCCGACGATCGCAATCAGCGCGGCCAGATCGACGATCCAGTAAAGCCCGCGGTGGCCGTCGCCCAGTACCACCTTCAGCATCGCGCTGAACTTGTACTCGTCTGTGCCCCGCGTGTAGATGATCAGTCCGAACGCCAGCGCGAACGGCGGATACCACATGGCCAGCCCCGGAAAGACCTCGTGGATATACATGAACGCCAGCGCCAGCGACTCGATCGGCGCTCCCGCGACCGGCGCCGGGTCCGGCGGCGGATCCGCGACAATCGAGATCGGCTCGCCGACGCCCCAGATGATGATCGAACCGCTGTATCCGACGGTAAAAACCATCGCGAGCCACGAGAACAGTCCGAACTCGGGTTCGGCGTCCTGGCCGCCGATCCGAATGTGACCGTACTTCGAGAACACCATGAACGTCGAGAAGATCAGCAAGACGACTCCGAGCAGCATGAACCACCAGCCGAAGTAGTTCAGCACCCACTCGAAAGCCGCGTTCATCGTTTCGTTGAGACCGTGTGGGTTCCACAATCCGACAGCCCCCAGTACCGCAAGCGACGCCGCGGTGATGATGAAAAGCCCGCGTTCTCCAAGCCGGGCATCCTCCAGCCCGAAGAGGTACCAGGGGTTCATGGCTGCGGGCGAGCGAACATCGGTGTCTCTGTCGACGAACGGGCTCCTATGTGTTGCATGGTATCGTACACTATGGGTCGAATAGAGCGGTACCGATAACTTATATTTTTCGACGGAGATTCGGTTCGGTCCCAAGCCGTCCGAACCGGATGCTCTCACCGACCTCAGCAGCTCGGTTCGTCGAGGTTGACGTAGACCGATTTCGTGCGCTGATAGTGCTCGAGGACATCCGTCCCGAGATCCTTCCCGATTCCGGAGGCCTTGAATCCGCCGTATGGCGCCTCCGGCAGGATCGGGCCGTACTCGTTGACGTAGACGACGCCGGCCTCGAGATCGGCCGCGGCGCCGTGGGCGAGGTCGGTTCGCTCGGTGGCGATCCCGGCCGCCAGTCCGAACTGAGTGTCGTTTGCGAGTTCGATCGCTTCCTCGTAGGTCGCGAACGTGTTGATCGTCTGGACCGGGCCGAAGATCTCCTCCTGAGCGACCGTCATGTCGTTGTCGACGTCACCGAAAACGGTCGGCTCGAAGAACCAGCCGTCCTGGAGTGCCTCGTTGTTCGGCGGCCCACCACCGGTCAGCAGCGTCGCCCCCTCGTCGACGCCGCGCTCGACGTAGTCGGTGACCGTCTCGTACTGTGCCTGCGAGGTCAGCGGCCCCATCGTCGTCGCTTCCTCGAGCGGGTCGCCGAGGACGTACGACTCGGCCATTTCGACGAATCGGTCGACGAACTCCTCGTGAACATCCTCGTGGACCAGCGCGCGGGAGAACGCGTCGCAGATCTCGCCCGTGCTGTAGAAGATCCCGTTCGCGACCGCCTCGACCGCCGTGTCGAGGTCGGCGTCCGGGAAGACCAGAAACGGTGACTTGCCACCCAGTTCCAGAGTGACCGGCGTCAGGGTGTCGGCGGCGGCTTTCATGACCTCGGTCCCGACACCGACGCTTCCGGTAAAGGAGAGCTTCCGGACGTCCTTGTGGTCGGTGATTGCAGCGCCGACCGTCGATCCCGTGCCGGGGACGACGTTGAGCACGCCGTCGGGCAAAATACCCTCGGAAAGTTCGGCGATCCGAACCGTCGAGAGCGGACAGTCCGCCGAGGGCTTGAGGACCACGGCGTTTCCGGTCGCGAGCGCGGGGCCGAGCTTCCAGGCGGCCGCCCAGATCGGGAAGTTCCACGGAACGATCTGGCCGACGACGCCGTACGGCTCCGTTCGCGTGTACAGGTGCAGATCGTCGTCGGTCGCGATCTGTCGGCCGTCCTGGACCCGACACAGCGAGGCGTAGTACTCGAGGGTATCGATCGCACCCTCGACCTCGCCGCGGGCCTGCGAGCGAGGCTTGCCCGTGTCGAGACACTCGATCAGCGTGAGCTCCTCGACGTGATCGTGGAGTCGATCGGTCCACTCGAACAACAGTCGGGACCGCTCGCGCGGTGTCGACTCGGACCACCGAGCGTCGAACGTTCGCTGGGCGGTTTCGACGGCGGTCTCGACGTCGGCAGCCCCACACCGTGTGACCGTCGTGATCGGTTCGTTCACCGCGGGATCGATCGTCTCGAGCGATCGGTCGCCCGCGACGGCGGTACCGTCGATCCACGCGTGCCAGTCGCTCAGTTCGCGTACCTCTTCTCGGGCGGCCGCGTGGGCCTCCCGTAGCTGTCCGCTGAACGTGTCTGCCATTAGCGTCAGTTGGTTTAGTGCCGTCGTTCTTATCTCTTTGGGAGAGAATGACACGCTAAAGGCGACGCTATCGGCCCGAGAACGGGGCGTCGGGCGCGACCGATCAGTAGGCGTCGGTTGCGATCTCGAGGAGATCGTCCGCGTCCGCGGGACGGGGGTTGTCGTGGATCTCGATCGTGTCGAGTGACTTCGTTGCGATCTCCGGAAGGTCCGACTCCGCCACGCCCAGTTCCCGGAGACTGGACGGCAAATCGACGCGATCGATGAGCCGTTCGACGGCATCAACCGACGCAAGCGCGGCCTCTTGCGTCGAACACTCCGTAATGTCGACGCCCATCGCCGCGGCGACCTCGGCGTACCGCTCGGGGACCGCCTCGATGTTGTACCGCATCACGTCGGGCGTGTAGGCGGCGATCGCCTCCCCGTGAGGGATCGAGGGATACATCCCGCCGGTCGTCTCGGCCAGCGAGTGGATCGCGCCGAATCCGGCGAAGTTCTCGCAAAAGCCCGCGACGTGTGAACCGAACAGCATTCGCTCGCGAGCGTCCAGAGTGCCGTCCTCGTAGGCTCGAGGGAGAGCCTCCGGCACGAGCCCGAGAACGTGTTCGGTCATCGGCTTGACGATCGGCGGACACGCCGCCGAGACGTGGTTCTCGAGAGCGTGGGAGAACGCGTCGAACCCGGTCGCCGCCGTCTGTCTCGGCGGTAGGGATTCCGTCAGGGCGGGGTCGACGACCGAGAGTTCGGCCCCGAGATAGGGACCGCCGGGGTACTGGGGCGACTGACCGAGAGCCATTTTGAACTCGCGGTCCTCGTCGGTGATGACGGCCCAGTAATCAACTTCGCTACCGGTTCCGGCAGTCGTCGGCACCGTCGCGAGCGGGAGCGGACGGTTCTCGATCGGTGCCTCACTTACGTCCGCCGCGGAGGTCACCTCGTAGTCGGCGACCGAACCGGGGTTGGTCGCCAGCAAGGAGGCACCCTTTCCCACGTCGATCGAACTGCCGCCACCGACTGCGACGACCGCGTCGCAGTCCTCGGCCTCGATCGCCGCCGTCGCCTCGTTGACCATCCCAGTGGTCGGGTTCGGTTCGACGCCGTCGTAGGTCGCGTAGTCGATTCCGGCGGCCGTCAGCGACGCCGTCACGTCCTCGAGGAGACCGGCGTCGATGATTCCCCGGTCGGTAACGATAAGCGGTTTCTCCCAGTGCTGTGAGGCGACGAGATTGCCGAGATTTTCGGTCGATCCGGTCCCGAACTCGACCCAGATCGGAAACGTGAGCGTGTACTCCTGAAGCATCATTGGACCCCTCGCCGCTTTTCGGTCGATCGGTGACTCGACGCCGGTGCTGTCGAACGATCCGCAATCGTGGCTGCCAATACCATACGGGATGTATGTATTCCGAAGGAGTACATAAAACTAGTCGAACAGGCCGTCTCGAGCCCCAAAAGCGGGAGTCAAACCGCTTTCGCTCTGCGAAAACGAACTCGGTTCGAGAGCGCCTATGCCCCGTTCGCCTCGGCCAGCTCGCGCTGGAGGTCGGCTCGCACGGTTCGTATCGTCTCGGGAATCGTCGTTCGAAGGACGTCCCCCTGAAGACGGTAGCTAGGGCCGGAGACGCTGATCGCGCCAACGACGCCGTCATCGGGACCGGTGATACTCACGCCGACGCTTCGCAGCCCGTCGGCGTACTCCTGGTCATCGATCGCGTACCCGCGCTCGGCGATTCGCTCGAGTTCGGCGAACAGCTCGGTTCGGTCGGTGATAGTTCGCTCCGTTCGTGCGGGCAAACCCCACCTATCGACGATCGCATCGACTCGCTCGCGTGGGTAGGAAGCAAGGATCGCCTTCCCGGTCGCCGTCGCGTGCATGCGGTAGTACGATCCGATCCGTGCGCGATACCGTTCGGCGCCGCCATCGTCGCCGTACTTGACCCACTTGTGGTACGACTCCAGGACCGTCATCACGCGTCCGTGATCCTCGACGGTGAAATCGACCTCCTCGTCGGTTTCGGCGGTCAGTTCCTGAACGGCGTCCTCGATAAGCTGGAGTCCGTCGATTCGACTTCGAGCGTGTTCCCCGAGGTTGAGAAACCGGAAGCCGACGTAGTACGTGTTCTCCCGCTCGTTGAGGTACCCGTTCGACTGCAGCGTGACGAGATGTTTGTACACGGTACTCGGAGCGAGCGAGCATTCGCTCGCGAGGTCGGATACCGTCGCACCTTTCAACCGTTCGATCGTCTCGAGAAGTTCGATCGAACGCTCGGTGGTTTCGAGCGCATGTTCCGGGGTATCTCGTAACATAGAATAGTAGAGAGCATCGGGCTACTTAACTATTTCACGGCTGCGAAAACTGTATCGCGTCCGTCTCGCATCCGCTTCGCCGAAACGCGCCGAAGAAAGCCCGAACGAAACCGAAACGCACTCCGATCCGACCGCTGTTTTCGATGTGCGAAGCGAAATAGGGAACGACCGGCCGGGACCGAGACGTTCGACCGTTCTATTACATACATACTATTGTAATACAGTACGCGACTAGACCGAATACGGTCCCGGTCGACGGCGCAGGGCCGACGAAACATGAACTATCAGAACACATACTTCTCGTGGAGTCGGTTTCGATAATAGCTCTAATATATTTTGCTACATTTTCAGCTTACCATATGTGAGGTTACACTTCGCTCACACCGACTAACTCCGGAACGAGGACGGTCGCTCGCGAGTAAGTTTCTCTCGTCTGAGCGGGTTGTAGAGCCGCTAAAGTCGAGTTTCTACTGATACGGTCCGCTCGAAGTAATCGATTGGGGAACCGAACGAGAGGCTCGTCTTCAGCCGGACGAATTCAGATCTCTAGCCGTCAGAAAGGCGATTATTTGCTTCCTCGAACTGACATCCACCTTGCTGCGATAGTGTGCCGCAACAGCAGAAATTTGCCATATATATCTTATAGATATGTAACTTGGTATGGTAGTCATCCGGTCATCGATCCGCCAGCAACGGATCCCGGATGACGAGCCGCACTCCACGCAGGCGTGTCGGCGAAAGTATCAAAACCAGACCGCCGTCAGCAGGTTCCAGTACCACAGCTGCCAGGCGAAGACGAGCAAGGCGACTGTCAGTGCGGTCAGGTACGCCAGACCCAGCGGCGTCGTCGAACTCGCCTCGAGATCGCGCGCCGTGGCCACCCGGAACCACTCGAGGCCGACCAACGCCAGCGCGACCAGGGCCGCGAGCGGAACCCCGAGCAAGAACGCGAGGGTGAGCCGCAGCCACGGCGTGTAGCCGTACACGAACTGATTCGGGTCGCCCACCCCGTTCGCGAGCAGGCCGACGACGAACGCGACGAGGAGCCCTGTACCGGTAAGGATCGCCAGCCGCGGGCGGGTGAGGTGAGTCCGCATCCGTCCCCACCCCCGGCTCCGATAGGCGCTGATCGGCCAGACCAGAAGCGTCGAGAGTACCGCACCGAGGGCGACGACCGCAAGGCCGAGCTGAACCGTCGCCGTTTCGTACCACGACACCTGTTCGTACGGAGCCGCGGGCGCGTCCGTGTAGAGGGCCCCGTCCTCGATGGCCAGCCTCGAGGTCAACATCGCGTCGTCCTCGTCGGGGTCGGGCGCGAAGACGCCGGGCTCGAGCTCGACCCAGCGCGTCTCGCCGCCGAGCAGAGGCGATCCCAGCTCGAGATACCCCTCGTCGGTCACGGAGACGTGGTGGGCGTCGGCGAGCCCGACGATCTTCTCGGGGGTCGTCTGAAACCCGGTGCTCCGGTACTCGCCCTCGTACGCGTCCGCGCGGTCGGCGGTGGCCGGATCGGGCTCGAGGGCCGCCTCCTCGCCGCCGAAGCGCTGCTCGATGAACCCGTCGAGGACGTCGGCCAGCGCGGCGCCGCTGCCGGCCGTATTGAAGCTCACGTAGAGCGCGACGTCGTGGTCGGGAAACAGGACGAACAGCGTGTTGAAGTACTCGGTGCCGCCGGTGTGCCAGGCGAGGGCCTCGCCGCCGCGCTCGCCGAGCATGTAGCCGTAGCCGACGCCGCCGACGTCGGGGTGGTTCGTCGCTCGCGGCTCGAGCATCGCCTCGGCCGACTCGGGCTCGAGGACGCGGTCGTCCTCGAACGCGCCGTCCTCCAGCGCCGCGATCGCGAAGTTCCCCATATCGGTCGCCGTCGCGCTCATCGACCCCGCGGGGGGAACGCCGACGACGACGGGGTCGTCCGTCTCGAACCCGTCCTCGGTCGGGGCGTGACCCTGCGAGACCGGCTCTCGGTCGTCGGGAACGGGTTGCTCGATCGTCGCGCCCTCCATCGCCAGCGGGTCGAAGATTTCGCGTTCGACGTACTCCTCGAACGGCTCGCCGACGGCCTCCTGGACGACCAGCGCCGCGAGCCCGGTGCCGTGGTTCGAGTAGGCGACCGTCTCGCCCGGCGGTCTGACCTGGGCTGGCAGCTCCCGCTCGAGTTTCGCTTCCCAGTCGGCGGCTTCGTCGTCGCTCTCGACGAACAGCCCCTGGAGGCGATCCTCGTACCCCGGCGTGTGGGTTCCGAGGTGCTCGAGTGTGACCTCGTCCTCGCCCTCGACGGAGTAGTTCTCGAGGTAGGTGCCGACGGGTTCGTCGAGCTCGAGGTCGCCGTTCTCGACGCCTTGCATCACCGCGGTCCAGACGGTCAGCTTGCCGACCGAGCCGACCATGAACGACGTCTCGTTCGGGTCGACCGGAGTTCCGGTCGCGGCGTCGGCGTCGCCGTACCCCTCGGCGTGGACGAGTTCGTCGCCCTCGACGACCGCAGCAGACGCACCCGCGACGTCGTGTTCGGCCATCACGCTCTCGATCAGTCGATCGACCTCGGTACCGACGATCTGATCGTCCGCGGCCGACCCGGCAGTGTCGTCGGCCGACGGTGAGGCGTGGGCCGCGTCGTCGAGTCCATCCGCCGCGGCGCCGCCGGAGTGAGCCATCGCCGTTCCGGCGAGCGGACCGACGAGCCCGCTTACCAGAAGTAGGCAGACGATTCCCGTCAGTGTCGCCCCTCGAGCCATGGCATACGAACGCAAGCCCGCAAGAAAACGGTACGGGTCGCTGACGCTAGATCTCGACGGCGCCGAGCCACCGATCCTCGCCGTGGACCGGGCAGAACGATTCGTGGTTCCGCCGGCAGTTCGGGTCCATACACCAGCCGCACTCGCAGACGCGCTGCAGGGACCGATCCGGGATGGGCCGTCTGCAGAGGGTACATCGTACACGCATGGTTCGAAGTATGCTATGCGATACCATATCTGTGTCCACGTTCAGCGAGCGTTTCATCTCGCCGTTCCGAAGTAGGCTCTCGACGCCGACAGCGAGGGAAAGCGTCAGCCGCGACAGCGTCCGTTCGCCGACGAGTGTGCGGTAGCGAGCGAACTGCGTTTTGCCGGTGAGTATAAACGCAGTAAAAATAACTATTAAAAGAATGTATGGGTACCGGCCATATTTATTACCGATCTCTCCGTTTGTCATCGTATGTCACGATCGACGCTCGATCTCGATCGTCGGGGGTTCCTCAAGGCCGGTGCTGCCGGGACGCTCGCGACGGCGGTCGGGGGGCGAACGCTCCTCGAGCGGGGGGAGGCACAGGACGACGACACCGTCGATCCGGACGCGGCCGACGAGCTGGTCAAGACGGTCTGTACGCACTGCTCGGTCGGCTGCGGCGTACAGATGGCCGTCGAGGACGACGCGCTCGTCGGCCAGGAGACGTGGGACGACAACCCGATCAACCAAGGCGGGCTCTGTTCGAAGGGAGCGTCGCTCTCGCAGTCGGTCAACTCCGACAAGCGGCTGAAGGAGCCGCTGAAACTCGAGGACGGCGAGTGGACCCGGATGGAGTGGGACGCGATCCTCGAGGAGATCACCGGGCGACTCGACGACATCCGCGAGGAGACCGGCCCCCACGCCACGATGTGGGTCGGCTCGGCCAAACACACGAACGAGTGTGCGTACCTGATCCGGAAGCTGGCCGCGCTCTACGGAACGAACAACATCGACCACCAGGCGCGGATCTGTCACTCGACGACGGTGACCGGAATCGCGAACACGTGGGGCGTCGGCGCGATGACCAACAACAACAACGACATGCGAAACGTCGACGTCAACCTCATCATCGGGCACAACCCGCTCGAGAGCCACCCCGTCGCCTGGCAGCACTTCCAGGAGGCTCAGCGACGGGGTGGCAGACACATCGTCGCCGAACCGCGGTACACGAAGACGGCCGCCGCCGCCGACGACTACTACCAGTTCCGCTCGGGGACCGACGTCGCGTTCATCTACGGCCTGATCTATCACATCGTCGAGAACGACCTTCACGACGAGGCGTTCATCGAGAGCCGCGTGATGGTGCCAACCTGGGAGGAGTTCCGCGACGACGTCCTTCCCGAGTACGACCTCGAGACCGTCTCGGATATTACCGGGACGTCCGAGGACGACCTCGCCGAACTCGCCGAGACCCTCGCCGACGCCGAGGTGAGCTGCGTCGAGTGGGCGATGGGCGGCACCCAGCACAACAACGCGACGGGCAACGTTCGGGCCTACGCCATGCTGAACCTGACGCTCGGCCACGCCGCCCAGTCCGGCGGCGGCACGCCCATCTATCGGGGCCACGACAACGTTCAGGGCGCGACCGACCTCGGCGTCGATTCCGGGAACACGCCGGGCTACTACGGGCTCGATCCGGACGCCTGGGAGCACTGGACGAACGTCTGGACCGAAACCGAGAGCACCTCCGGGGAGATCAGCTACGACGAGCTGGTCGATCGGTTCCACTCGACGGAGCTGATGGAAAAGAACGGCTTTACCGTGGCCCGCTGGTTCGAGGGCGTCCTCGACGACGAGTGGGAGATCTACCAGCCCGATCCGCTCCGGGCGGCGGTCTTCTGGGGACACGGCCTCGGCTCGCTCAGCGAGTACAAGCGGGTTCGGGAGGCGGTCAACGAGCTGGAGTTCATCGTCAACGTCGACGTCTACCCAAACCAGGTCGCCGAGCTCGCCGACAGCGACACCGACGTCTACATGCTGCCGGCGGCGACCAACATGGAGGAGGCCGGCAGCGCCACCAACACCGGTCGGCAGCTCCAGTGGCGAAACCAGGCGATCACCCCGCGACACAACTCCCGGACGGACTGGGAGCTGCTGTGTGACTTCGCCGACGGACTCGGCTTCGGCGAGCACTTCGACTACGACGAGCCCGAGGACATCCTCCGGGAGATCAACCTGGGCACGCGCTCGATCGGTTACGTCGGCCAGACGCCCGAACGGCTGAAGCTCCACCAGGAGCACGCCGACCTCTTCAGCGTCGAGAACCTCCGGGCCGACCTCGAGGAGGACCACGAGCTGTACGACGAACTCGACGGCGACTACTACGGCCTGCCGTGGCCGTCCTGGCACGAGGACCACCCCGGAACGCCGATCCTCTACGACGCGTCGCTCCACCCCGCGGAAGGTGGGATGGACTTCCGTGCGAACTGGTGGGACGCGGCGGTCGACGAGGACGATCCCGAGGTCGAGCCCGACGAGCAGCTCCGGGAGCCGTTCGAGCCCGACTGGTGGGACGGCGAACTCGAGGGGGTCCCGCAGTACCCGCTGTTCTCGACCGTGCTGCCCGACCCCGAGACCCCGGCCGCGGCGACGCTCCCGGTGGAGTACGCCGAGGACGAGTCCCAGTCGGTCGCCGACACCGCCGAGGCGCTGGCCGACGAGGGGTACAACGTCGACCTCGAGCGCTACGCGGCGTTCGACAACCCCCAGCCCGACGCCCCGTGGGGTCGCGGCCGAGCCCGGATGAAAGCCTGGAACCTCGAGGACCAGATTCCGGTCCACCGCGAGCCCGCGGTCACGCCGCGCGCGGATCTCGTCGAGGATTACCCGTGTAACGAGCGCGTCGAGGACCACTGGCGCGTCGAGCTCGACAACGAACGGGTCCAGCAGGACAACATCGACGCCCACGAGGAGTACGACCTGGTCCTCACGTCGGGCCGGCAGGTCGAACACCAGGGCGCCGCCGCACAGACCCGCAGCACGCTCGGCACGGCATCGCGGTCGCCGATGATGTACCTGGAGCTCCACCCCGAGGTCGGCGGCGACCTCGGCGTCGAGGACGGCGAGTGGATCGTCGTCGAGACGCCCCACGCCGAGATGGTCGTCCAGGCCAACGTCACCGAGCGCGTCGCCCCCGATCACGCGTTCGCCCCCTACCACTGGAGCGGCATCCTCGAGGGGGAGCGTATGCTGGAGAACGTCCCCGAGGGGCTGGGGCCGCTCGTGATCGGCGAGTCGATCAACGCCGGGACGGCGCCGGCCTACGACCGCGAGACCCAGATGCAGGAGACGAAGGTGACGCTGTGTCGCGTCCGGGTGGCCGACGACGGCGAGATTCCGGAGCTGTCGGATCGGCAGCTCCGGTGGCAAGAACAGCGCATGAACCGCCACAAGCGATAGGTGAAACCGATGAGCACACACCAATCAGACGGAGGAACGGCCCGGGTGATCCCGAACTGGGAGTCCTGTATCGACTGCGGCGCCTGCGAGGTCGCGTGTCAGCGAACGTGGGACCTGCCGCCCGAGAGCGACCGGATTCAGGTGGTCGCGCTCGCCCACGGGACGGACGACGAGACGAACAAGCCGATGCAGTGTTACAACTGCGCCGAAGCGCCCTGCGTCGAGGTCTGTCCGACCGACGCGCTTCGGTTTCGCGACAACGGCACCGTCCGGGTGGACGCGGGGATGTGCATCGGCTGTCACTACTGCGGCGTCGGCTGTCCGTTCGGCGCGCCCCAGTACCCCGACGCCGAGGTCCCCGAGGCCGAGGAAGCGTCGCCGCTGGGCGCCCGCGGGAACGGCCTGATGGACAAGTGCACGACCTGCGAGCCCCGCCAGGAACGGGACCTCGAGCCGGCCTGCTCCTCGGAGTGTCCGACCGACGCGTTGCTGTTCGGCACGCCCGACGAACTCTCGGAGAAGCTCGAGGAAGAGCACGTCTCGACGCCATTCAACGACGAAGCTGCACGGATCGTCTTCGGAGACGACGCGGACGAAATCATGGGGGGGTGAGACACGATGGCAACAGAAATCGCGTTCGAACTTCCGTACACGGAGTGGAACTGGCGAATCGGCGTCTACATCGCCATGATCGGGATCGCAGGCGGCGCGTACCTGACCGGCTACGTCGCGGACCTCCTCTCGGCGAGGAGCAACGCGAGCGAGCACGGCCGGATCGCCAAGTACGGCTACCTCGTCGGACTGCTCGGACTGGCGATCGGACCGCCCGTCCTGCTGTCACACCTCGCGACGCCGTTCCGGGCGATGTTGATCCCGCTGACGATGACGAACCTCGGCTCGTGGATGGCGATCGGGTCGTACATGTTGCTCGGGTTCGGTCTGGGCTCGTTCCTGATGTTCGTCTGGGTCGCGTTCGGGGCGAGCCGACCGCACTCCCCGACCGTCGCCGAGGGTAAAGAGGGAACGCTCGCGGCCGACGGCGGACGGGACGTCGCCTCCGACGGCGGAGCCGAGGACGGACCCGCCAGGGCTGCGACGGGCGGTACGACCGGCGGGATCCGGGGCGTCCTCAACCGTATCGGGCTCCTGGACCGACTCGACGCGCTCGCCGACTACACTCGCCCCTCGGAGCCGATCCGCCTCGTGTTCGGGGGCGTCTTCGCGATCTTCGCCGCCGGCGTCCTCGTCTACTCGGCGATGGCGTACGGCTCCGGGGCGACCGAGCGGGTCGCGCTGTGGGACAAAACGTTCCTGGTTCCGGTGCAAATCCTCGGCGGGCTCGGCGCGGGGCTGGCCGTCTCCGTCGGGCTGACGGCGGTCGCCGACCGGTCCGTCGGCAGGACGATCCAGAACTACGCGCTCGGCGCCGCCGGACTGCTGGCGGCGACGCTGGTGGCGGTGCTCGCGACCGTTTTCCTGCTACCGGAGCAGGCTCCCGCAGCCGAGCCGGCGGTACAGAACCTGCTGACCACTCACGCGACGCTGTTCGTCGGCGTCGCCGTGATCGCCGGGCTGGTCGTGCCGATCCTGCTGTCGGTCGGAACGGTCGTCGGCCAGCGCCGCGACGCGATCTCGAGAACCGCTGCGACGGCGTCCTACGCCCTCGTCGGGCTGCTGGTGGTCGCCGGCAAGGTCGCCCTCGCGCTGGCGTACCTGCTCGCAGCCGAGTTCACGCCGATTCCGCTCCCGATCTGACCTCCATCCGCTACCTCGGCTGTGGGTGCGAGCGTGGACGGAGTTCCGGCCGTAACCCGAACGGATAGGCAACCCGACACCGTAGCCCCCGATGATGACGTCTCCTCGAGACGACTGGGACGCGACCGCCTACGACGACGACCACTCGTTCGTCTACGAGTACGGCAGGGACCTGCTCGAGCTCCTCGAGCCGGCCGCGGGCGAGCGCGTGCTCGACCTCGGCTGCGGGACGGGGGAGCTGACGGCGGCGGTCAGCGACGCGGGCGCGGCCGCCGTCGGGCTCGACAGCTCCGCCGAGATGATCGCGACCGCCCGCGAGGCCCACCCGGACTGTTCGTTTATCCGGGCCGACGCGACGACGTTCGCTGCCGACGAGCCGTTCGACGCCGTGCTCTCGAACGCGGCCTTACACTGGATCGACGACCAGGACGCCGTCCTCGAGACCGTTCGAGACGCGCTTCGGCCGGGCGGTCGCTTCGTCGCGGAGCTGGGCGGAACGGGCAACGTCCGAGCGATCGTCGACGCGCTCGAGGCCGAACTCGCCGACCGGGGGTACGACGGCGGCCACCCCTGGTACTTCCCGTCGATCGGCGAGTACGCGCCGCGCCTCGAGGCCCACGGGTTCGAGGTACGCTCGGCGGAACTGTTCGACCGACCGACGGAGCTCGAGAACGGCGCGGACGGTCTCGCGAACTGGATCGAGATGTTCGGCGACGAGTTCTTCGAGGGGGTTCCCGACGCCGAGCGTGACGCGATCGTCGGGGAGGTCGAAAACCGACTCCGCCCGACGCTGTTCCGCGAGGGGTCGTGGGTTGCCGACTACCGGCGACTTCGCCTCGTCGCGGTTGCGGACGCTCTCTCGGGAAAGTAGTTGCAGCGTTCAAAAGAGGTTGCTTTTGCTAAATAGTCACCTATTGAAGCTGTCCGACATTAGGTAGCTACCGAAGAGACGAGCAGGTACCCGACGTAGACGAGGAGCGCGAGCACCGCCAGCGAGACGATCGTGCTCACGATCCACGTCACGAGCCCGAACACGAGCGCGATAAGCTCGAGCACGAGCCAGAGGACGACGATGCCGGCAACGGCGAGGCCGACGATCCGCAGTGGACGTGTCATACCCGAAAATACCGCGCGATCCGATATGAGTGTTTTCGCCGATCGACGAACCACGCGGGCCAGACCCATCGGCTCGCGCGACCGACGAAAGCGAACTTGGCCCGGTCCCGAGACGAGTCGACGGCTCGTTCCAATCGTGCTGTACGTTTCTAGTACATTCTTGAAAATAGGTAGAACTGCTCGTGCTGATCTCAGGGTAACGCTACCGATGAGTTCAATAGTTACCTATTACACCTCTTCTTCGGAGCGGATTCTCGAGGACAGGCGGTGTGCGACAGGGAGCGGTTTTGACGAGGTCCGCTCCGGATCGGAGCGGACAAGAGAGAAACCGAACGCATACCCTTCTATTCCGAGCAGCAGTCTATACCTTTTCTAATAGCTCGGTGGAAGTGACTGGTTGCAGACAGCTTTCGAATCGATCGGTGAGCCCGAAACATCAGTTCCTCGATCACTCCCCCAAGCGGACGGAACGTGCCGATTGCACACGGCGGCCGTCCCGGTCGTGTAGAACGCAGTCGAGCCCTCGTCCGAGTGACGAACCGCTACGTTCAAGCCCGCGATCGAGAAAGCGTCCGTATGTCCGAACCGAACGCCGTCGAACGACGAATCGGCGACAGCGGCGTCGTCGCGGTGCTCCGCGGGATCGACGAGGATCGGATCGCCCCCGTCGCTCGAGCGATCCACGACGCCGGGGTCGGCGCGATCGAAGTGACCGCGGACGGAACTCGCGTCCGCGAGAAGGTCGCGGCCGTCGACCGCGAACTGCGCGATACCGACGCCGTCGTCGGTGCGGGGACCGTCCGCGACGCCGCGACGGCGGCGTCGGTCGTCGACGCGGGGGCGACGTTCGTCCTTGCGCCCGACTGCAACCCCGATGTGATTCGGACGTGCAACCGTCACGGCGTCGTCTCGATCCCCGGCGTCACGACGCCGACGGAAGCCGTGACGGCGATCGAGGCCGGCGCCGACATTTTGAAACTGTTCCCGGCGGCGACCGTCGGTCCCGACCACGTCGGCGCGCTGCAGGGTCCGCTTGGAGACGTTCGCGTCGTGCCGACCGGCGGCGTCTCCGTCGACAACGTCGCGTCGTTTTTCGACGCGGGAGCGTTCGCCGTCGGCGTCGGCAGCGCGATCGTCGACGACGACGCGATCGCGGACGGCGACATGGATCGGGTCCGGGAGACCGCCGCCGAGTTCGTCGCCGCGGTCGAGTCGGCTCGGTCGGGGTAGGGCCGCACCTGCTCGAGCGCCCTCGCTGTTCCCTCGAGCGACCCCACTCGAGCGAGCCGTCGAGCGATTCTCGGACCGCCGGACGACAACCCGGCCGCCCGCCGAGGAGTAGATATATACACCCATATGACTGTAAACATCCGGCTGAGCGGTACTCCGGGAAACACGACCTGTCCGACTGCCCACATATGGTGGGACGATGACGGTGGCGGCAGGAACGACGACTCGAGTCGTCGCTCGCCGACCGGTTCCCGACGGATCCCCCGTTCGCGTTCGTAATATCAAACGCTTTGACGACGCACTCGAGACCTCCCGTATGGACTACTGGTCGTCGCCGAGAAATCGTCGCTGGCTGCTGTGAGGGGTTCTGGCCGTCTCCTTCCTGCTGGTCAACGTCTACCGGCTCTCGACGGCCGTACTCGCCGACGACCTGATGGCGGCGTTTCGGACGACCGGCGGGCAGCTCGGCACGCTCCACGCCGTCTTCTTCCTCGTCTACGCCCTGATGCAGCTGCCGACGGGCGTCCTCGTCGATCGGATCGGCATCCGACGGACGGCGGCGATCGGTGCGGTGACCATGAACGCCGGCGCGCTCTGGTTCGCGCTCGCGGAGGGGTACCCGTCTGCGCTGGGCGGTCGGCTGGTGATCGGACTCGGCGGCAGCGTGATCTTCGTCTGCATGCTGCGGTTCTGTGCCAGCTGGTACCGCGTCGACGAGTTCGGCACGATGAACGGGTTGAGCTTCGCCGTCGGCGGCGTCGGCGGCGTGCTCGCGACGACGCCGCTGGCCGTGCTGGTGGACGCGACCGGCTGGCGAACCTCGCTGTCGACGCTCGCGGCCGTCGGACTGGTCGCCGCCGCCGTGACGGCGCTCGTCGTCCGAGACTCGCCGGAGCGCGCAGGGTTCGAACCGATCGAGGGAGTTCCCGAGCAGTCCCGGCTCACGCTGGGAGAGATCCGGACCCACGGCGCCACCGTCCTCCGCGATCGGTGGACGTGGGTCGTCAGCGTCCTCCTGTTCTGTACGGGCGGGGTGAACCTCACGCTGTTCGGCCTCTGGGGGATCCCCTACGTCGTCCAGGTGTACGACACCTCGGTGACCGTGGCGTCGCTGTGTACGCTGCTCGGCGGCGTCGGGAGCGCCGTCGGCCCGCCCGCGTTCGGCTGGCTCTCCGACCGCCTCGAGCGCCGAACCGAGTTCATCGTCGGCGGCGGGCTCGTCTACACCGGCGCGCTCGCGCTGCTCGCGATCGTCGGCGACCCGCCGATCGCGGTCGTCGGAGCCGTCTTCTTCGTGGCCGGCGCGCTGCTGGGGACGTTCGTCCTCACCTACCCCCTGATCAAGGAGCGTCACTCGAGCCGGGCGAGCGGGATCTCGCTGGGCGCGATCAACGGGGCCTCGTTCTTCGGCGCCGCCGTCTTCCCGACGGCGATGGGGTGGGTGCTCGACGCCTACTGGACCGGCGAGTTCGTCGGCGGCGTCCGCGTCTACACGGTGACGGGGTACCGCGTCGCGTTCGGGATCGCCGCCGTCGCCGGACTCGTGACGATCGCCTGTGCGGTCTGGCTCCACCGTCGAGCCGACGCCGTCGACGCCGTCGAGGCGTGAGTGGGGTCGTCCGCTCGAGAATCAGGCGTCGTACGCTTCCTGGGCCAGGCGGTGAAGCTTGTGGACGGTGTGTTCGTTCGGTCCGAGCTGGGCCTGCGCGAGCGCGCCGGTCTTCAGCCCCGCCCACTGGCGTTCGACGAGCTCGAAGTCCTCCTCCTGGAGCTGGCGGCTCGTGCGGACGAACTCGCGTTCCTCCTCCGAGATGTCGCCGTCACGGAAGTAGTAGTCCGCGATCAGCCGGAAGCGGCCGGTGTCGATCGGGTCGATGATGTAGGTGCCGTAGCCGTCGGCGGTGCCGTACATGTTGACCGTGAAGTTGGGCCAGAAGTAGTGGAACTGGGCCTCGCGCTCGTCGTGGATGCGGAGCTCGTCCTCGACGTCCTCGTCATGGGTGTAGTGGAGCACCCAGTGGTAGTCGTTGACCTCGAGCTCGGAGTCGGTGAGCTCGATCCCCTTGATCCAGTCCTGGTGGTTGGCCTGGCAGTGGTCGCACTCGGAGTAGTTACCCGCGAACACCTTCCAGTTGCACTCGACCTCCGAGACGACCCGACAGCCGTGCTCGTACTCCTCGAGGGGCAGCGACTCGAGTCGCTCCTTCAGCACGCCGGCCTGCTCGGACAGCGACAGCGGCTCGTCGCTCAGGTTGACGAAGTAAAGCGGTCCGATGCTGTCGACGCGGACCGACTCGGCGTGTTCGAAGTCGGCGAGGTCGACGCGGCCGGGATCGGTCATCGACGTCTCGTCGACCACCGGCGAGCCGGTTCGCGCCGAGAAGTTCTCGAAGACCTCGACGTCGCCGTCCGTTCCGCGGACGACGACGAGGTCGCGACCGCCGACGTTCCGGGTGAAGAACTGTCCCGGCTCGGCGATGCAGCTGGCGTGGCCGGCGTACACCCAGTACCGCCCGAAGACCTTGTCCTTCTCCATCTCGAAGGTCTCGGGCTCGGTGAAGTACTTCGCCGGCAGCGCGTTCGACTTCTCCGTGATATCCGGGCTGACTGGCTTCGTCCGAGCGTGCTCCCACTGTGTCATATACTCACTATGATGATCGAGTTCATGAAAGAAGTTAACTAGGTATATAGCGCCCATTTATATGACGGGTGGTTCTCGAGGCGCCGGTGGTAGGGCCCTGCCGGCCTCGAGTCGTTTCGACGTCGCCTTCGTTCGTCGGGCCCGTATCGTCGGCGGCGTCGCGACTCGAGTTCTGGATCCCACCGGTCGAACGACCGCCGTTCTCGGCGGTACTGGGTACGATCGTAGTCGGAGCCAAGAAGAGGTCTTCGGACGGTCGTCTTCGCAGTATAGGACGGGCGTTCGTCGACAGCAGGACGATCCGGAAGCCGACATGCCGCCGACCGCGGGGGTTCCCCGATCAGAACGCACGGAGGTGGTCGTCTTGCGGTTCGTACAGTCCGCCACCCATTCGGATCTCGTGGATCTTCTCGAGCGTCTCGCCGATCGACAGTCCCTGCTCGCTCATCGCCGCTGCGACGGCGCCGATCGGAACCCCGTTCTCGTACTCCGCCTCGAGCTGGGTCACGACGTCTTTGAGCGTGTAGACCTCCTTGAGGTCGTCCTCGGTCACCGCGTCCGCGAGGTCGGGTCCGATTCGGGTAAACTCCACGTCGTGGCCCGTAACACTCGAGTGGCGGCGGTAGAACTCGACGATCTCGTTCGGGTCCTCGCTGTGCAGATCGACGTCGCAGTCGGGACAGCTCGCGGCGTACGTTGAGTGTTGCTGTGTGCTCATGGATCGATCACGAGTTGGACTCCTGTGCGAGCCCGTGGAGGTCGTCGACGGTGTGTTCGTTCGGTCCGAGCGTCCGCTCGAGGGTGCCGGCTCCGTCCGCGTCGCGGCGGCGTTCGGCCAGTTCGATCGCTTCGGCCCGGCGCTCGCGGCTCGTGCGGACGAACTCCCGTTCCGCTTCGGTGCCGTCGCCGTCCCGGACGTAGTAGTCCACGATCAGCTGACACCGGCCGGCGTCGACCGGGTCGATGATACACGTCGCGTACCCGCCGTCGCCGTCCACCTCGATCGTGACGTTCGGCCAGCAGTAGTGAACCTGCGCTCTCTCATCGTCGTCGGTCGAACTGAGCGACCAGCAGTGGTCGTCGGTCTCGAGGTCGGTCTCCGCGGACTCGACGCCCGGAAGCCGATCCCGGCGGCCAACCGCGTCCAGGAGGCTGCCGGCGACCGTCTTCCAGTTGCACTCGACCTCCTCGACGACTCGACGCTCGTGGTCGGCCGCCTCGAGGGACAGCGACTCGAGCCGATCCGCCATCGGACCGACCTGCTCGGACAGCGCCGGCGGCTCGTCGCGCAGGTTCACGAACAGCAGCGGGCCGACGCCGTCGACGTGGACGTCGTTCAGGCCGTTGGTCTCGCAGTCGAACTTCTGGACGTCCTCGTTCTCGAGGTCGGGGTTCAGGCTCGCGTCCTCGAAACTTTTGGGCGTACTGCGGAGGTCGCCGTCGAGATCGTACGTCCAGAGGTGGTAGGGACACTGGATCCGGTTGCCGCTGCCGGGGTCGATCATCGGCGTGTCCTCGACCATCTTGGAGCCGCGGTGGGCACAAACGTTGTCGAACGCCTGGATCTCGCCGTCGTGGCCGCGGACGACGATCAGCTGTCGGTCGCCGACGGTTCGGGTGAAGAACTGCCCCGGCTCGGCGATGCTGTTCGCGTGGCCGGCGTACACCCAGTACTCGCCGAAAATCGTCGTCTTCTCCGCCTCGAATGCATCGGGGCCGGCGAGCTGATTCGCCGACGGCGCGCTCGACTCGTCCGTAACGTTCTCACTCACCGCGGCGGCTCGTGAGTCGTCCCACTGTGTCATATGGCACCACCAACACAGGATATACTGAAAGTCGTTCACCCGTGCTATTGAACACCAATATATACCCCCGTGGGGGTGACGCCTCGAACCGACCCGGTTCTCGGGGGAGTCGAAACCGGCTCGTAGCGCACGAGCCGGGAGAGAACGGAGTACGTGAGAACGAGAGAGGAACTCGGTCGACGGTCGCGGATCGCTGTCGATCGGCGAGCGACGCTACGGGACGGCCGACTGGCGATCGCCGGAGCGGGTGTCCCCGGCGCGCCGCTCGGATCGGTGCTGGTCGCTGCCGCGGATCCGCTCGGCGATCTCCTCCCGCGACGGTCCCTCCTCCGGCGTTCTCGAGGCGTAGACGCGTCTAACCACGAGATCGATCAGGTCGAGTCCCTCGAGCAGCTCCCGGGTCCGATCGCGCTCGAGGCCGAGCGCTCGAGAGACGTCGTACAGCGTCATCGACGACTCGACCGCGTCGATCAGCCCCTCGACTTCGACGTCGTCGGGGAGCCCGATTCCGTCCGCAACGAGGGGCCGCTCCGGAACCTCGTCGACCGGATCCGCGGTCCCGTCGGGACGAGCGGGGGCCGGCTCCGCGTCGCTCGCGGTAGCGTCCGATCCCTCCGCAACGGACTGCTCGTCCGGCTCGTCGACCGGTTCCGTTCGCTCCCCGGTCTCCTCGGCGTCGGCCACGTCGTAGGAGACGGGGTCGTGGACGCTGGCGTCGATCATGTACCGACGAACGGTCTCGGCGGCGACGTCCATCTCGAGGACGTCGGCCATCGCCGCGAACGTCTCGAACGACTCGTACAGACACTGCAGGTACTCGGCGTCGTCGTACGGCGGTAGCTCCTCGTTGCGCGCGTCCTCGAGAGCCCGCGAGAGTTCGGGATCGATCGCGGGCTCCGCTTCGGATTCACCCCCGAGTCGAGCGTCCGTCGATACCGGGTCGACTCCCTCCTCGTCGAGGGTGTCGCCCGTCTCGAGCGAGCCGTCGGTTTCGGTCGGTACCGTCCCGGCGTCCGATTCGGCCGCCGAACCCGCTGGCGGCTCGGCTGAAGCCGACTCCGCCTCATCCTCGAAGCCGATCGCGAACGTCACGACGACGTCGCCGTCGGCGGTCACGCGGGCGTCGTCCCTCGTCACGACGACGCCGTCGGGCGCGTACTCCGCTATCGCGGGCAGCGCCGAGCGGGAGAACTCGAGGGAGAGCCCCCCGTCGTCGTCCAGGCGTGCCGTTTCGGGAGTCGTGTCGGAGTTCGATTCGGCCGCCGTCCCGTTACACAGCGGAGCGACGACGTCGACCGAGACGCTCGGCCCGGTCGCGTCCGCCCGTCCGGAGATCGTCGCGTCGACCTGCCGGATCACGCCGCCGTCCGCCTCGTACCGGTCTACTATTTGCGAGAGAGTGTCAACCGAGTCCCCGATTCTCATGATTTGTCTACGATTGGACTCGGGTCGGGGTAATACTGAGTGGGGAATACTCCGTCCCTTCATATAGCTCGAGGCTGAGTCCCGGGAAGCGGACGTGAGAGTCGAGAATCCGCGAGCGAGCGAATCGGATCCGACGGGCCGGTCGGTCGGGCCCTCGGTCGTCTTTGACGGAACGACGGCATCGCGCGGTCGTCGGGACTGCCCGGTCGGCCGAAACACTATCTCTCAGTTTTCGTATCGTTCGTTGGACGATCCGGGACGGCGACAGCTATATTTGACCCCCACCAGCATATCGAGGTGAGTAATGAATACACACGACAGTCTGCCGGCCGAGGCCGACACCGTCGTCGTCGGGGCCGGAATCGTCGGCTGCAGCACGGCCTACCACCTGACCGAGTTCGGGCGCGAGGACGTCGTCGTCGTCGACCAGGGCCCGCTCCCGACCACGGGCGGCTCCTCGAGCCACGCGCCGGGGATCATGTTCCAGACCGCCGAGGACAAGGTGTTGACCAAGTTCGCGAACTACAGCCGCAAGCTGTACTCTCAGCTCGAGGACGAGGACGGGAACCAGCTCTACAGCGAGACGGGTGGGATCGAAGTCGCCCGGAGCGACGAGCGGATGGACTTCCTTCAGCGCCGGGTCGAGTACGGGACGGCCTGGGGGGTCCCCGATCCGCAGCTGCTCTCTCCGGAGGAGGTCGAGGAGAAGCTGCCGCTGGTCGACAGCGACGTCATCCAGGGCGGCTACTACTCGCCGACCGACGGCCAGGTGTCGGGCGTCAAGGCCTGCGCCGCGCTGGCGCGGGCGTCGATGGATCGGGGCGCGAAGTTCGTCCCTCACACGCGGACCGAGGACGTCGCGGTCGAGGACGGCGAGGTACAGGCCGTCGTCACCGAACACGGCGAGATCGAGTGCAACGAGGTCGTGATCGCGACGAACATCTGGGCGCGCCAGCTGGGCGAGCAGCTCGGCGTCCACCTGCCCGTGACGCCGGTCGAACACCAGTACACGATCACCGAGTCCCTCGAGGAGCTCTCGGGTGACCAGGACGTTACCCAGGACCCGGTCTACGAGAACTACCGCGAGGTCTCCGGCGAGAAGGCCGACCGCCTGCTCGCGAACCCCGATCGGCCGATCCTCCGGGACCAGGACAACGCCCTGTACTTCCGGACCCACGGCGACGCCTACGGGATCGGCTCGTACAACCACGAACCCCTGGTCCCCGACCCCCAGGAGCTGGGCGGCAACGAGGAGGGCGGCGAGCAGGGCTCGATCCACGAGTTCTCCGACTACCACCTGAACAACGCGACCCACCCCGATCGCCCGGACAAGGCGCCCCGCCAGGCCAGCGACGAGCTGTTGCCCGCGACCGCGGGGAAGGAACTCGAGCACAAGTACAACGGAATGTTCGCGGAGTCGCCCAACGGCCTCCCCGTGATGGGGCCCGTCCAGAAGTACGACGGGCTCTGGACGGCGGCGGCCATCTGGGTCACCCACGCCGGCGGCGCGGGGCGTGCGCTGGCCGAGTGGATGGAAACCGGCGCGCCCAAACTCTCCGACGGCCGGATCGACCTCTCGCACTGCAACGTCAACCGGTTCCAGCCCCACGAGGGCAGCTGGGACTTCGCCCGCGACATCGGCGGCGAGGAGTACCGGATCGTCTACAACATCGTCCACCCCAAGTGGACCTGGACGGACTACCAGCGCGACATCCGCCGCAGCTCGGTCTACCACAAACTGCAGGAGCTCGACGCCGAGCTGTGGGCCGAGGCCGGCTGGGAGGAGGCCCAGTGGTTCGATTCGAACGCCGACCTGCTCGCGCGCTACGGCGAGGACGTCCCCGAGCGGGACGGCTGGGAGGCGAAGTACTGGTCGCCGATCGAGGGCGCCGAGTCCCGACACGTCCGCAACGAGGTCGGCATCCACGATATGACCTCGTTCAACAAGATGGAGGTCAGCGGCCAGGGTGCCGACGAGTTCGTCCAGTACCTCTGTACCAACGATATGGACATCGACGTCGGACAGGTGCGCTACACCCTCATGTGCAACGAGGAGGGCGGCGTCCGCGCCGACATCACCGTCACCCGGACCGACGAGGACCGTTACCTCGTACTCACCACGGGCCGGGAGGTCGGGCAGAACCACGTCGCCTGGGTCAAGAAACACGCTCCCGAGGGCGTCACGGTCCGGGAGGTCACCTCCGAACTCACCTCGTTCGTCCTCACGGGGCCGAACGCCCGCGACGTGCTGAGCGAGGTAACCCGAGCCGATCTCTCGGACGACGCCTTCCCGTACTTCACCTCCCAGGAACTGTTCGTCAAGAACGTCCCGGTGAGGGCGCTTCGAGTCTCCTACGCCGGGGAACTCGGCTGGGAGCTGTACACGCCAAGCGAGTACGGCGGACGGCTCTGGGAACACCTCTGGGAGGCCGGCCAGGACCACGACCTCCGGCCGTACGGCAACGGCGCGCTCGACTCCCTGCGCATCGAGAAGGGGTTCCGGCTGTGGGGGGAGGACCTCCACACCGAGCACAACCCCTACGAGGCCGGACTGAGTTTCGCCGTCGACCTCGAGACGGACTTCATCGGGAAGGAGGCCGTCGTCGAGGCCGCCGAGGGCGAACGGATCGATCACAAGGTGGCCTGCCTGACCCTCGAAGACGAGGACGCGGTCGTCTTCAAGAATCGGCCCGTCCTCGACGGCGACGAATCGTTAGGGTACGTTCACAGCGCCGAGTACGGCTACACCGTCGGCGCCTGCGTCGCCTACGCCTACCTCCCGCCGGAGTACGCCGAGCCCGGGACCGAGGTCGAGATTCTCCACGAGGGCGAGCGCTACGCGGCGACGGTTCAGGACGGACCGCTGCTGTAGTTCGGCCTCGAGCGGTTTTTCGACTCGCTATCGACGCGTAGTGACGTCTCCCGGCTCTCGAGCGGACCGTTCGATACGGTACGAGGTCCGAAACGGCCCGGAACCGCACTCGTTCGGACCGATGCTATGGGAGTGGAGGCGTGGAAGAACGACACGCCTCCCTTCGTATGGCAGCGACACCCCTCAACAGGTGTCACCTCGACGGTGACCTCCGATCTCAAAGTAGGTGCAGGTGGAATACTGGTGGTGTTTATACCGCGAGCGAAAGTTCGGGAATTGCGGTCCAGAACCCGTCTCGACCATGAAACCTCGAACATCGCCCTCGGGATCGTGATCGCAGCCGCCGGCTACTCCAAGCTGATCGACGGCTCGACAATTGGCGACGGCACGGTCGTGATCGAGGTCGGCGTCAACCGCGTCGATGCAGATACGAAGAAGGGTACGAACTCGTCGGGACGTCGAGTTCGAGCGCGAAGGCGAGAGCAGACGCCATACCCCCGTTCTCGACGGCGTCGGCCCAGTGACGATCGCACTGTTGCCCTATAACCCAGTGAAGGCCGCGAGTATCCAGACGGACGTTCCGGTTTCGCTACCGTAGTCACGGTCGTCGAACGGCGTCCTCGAGCGACTAACCTCGGGACGCAATACGTGTCTGGATGATGACTGTTTGTGGACTGTCGATCAACACTGTCCCTTCGTCGACGGAGTGGGCCCGCAGTACCCGGATTGCAGACCGCGTCCGCCCTCTCACCGATGCACTTATGATACCCACTGTACCACGGTGTGGTATATGAGCACAGACAGCCCGCCCTCGAGCGCCGGGACGGTGATCATCGGTGCCGGGGCGGTCGGGTGCAGCGTGGCGTACCACCTGACCGAACTCGGCGCCGACGACGTCGTCGTCCTCGACAAGGGACCGCTGCCGGTGACCGGCGGCTCCTCGACCCACGCGCCGGGGATCATGTTCCAGACCTCCCCGTCGAAACTCCAGACGAAGACGGCCCACTACACGACTCGACTGCTGAAGGAAGCCGGCGTCTACAACGAGACCGGTGGAATCGAGCTCGCCCGCTCCGAGGAGCGCATGGACTTCCTGCAGCGCCGCGTCGAGTGGGCGAAATCGTACGGGCTCCCCGAGCCGGAGCTGCTCGAGCCCGCGGAGGTAACCGACTACCTGCCGCTGGTCGACGAGGAGGAGATCCTCGGCGGCTACTACTCGCCGACCGACGGCCAGGTCGCCGGCACCGACGCGCTCCAGTGGTACCTCGAGACGACGCCGGCGTCGTTTTTCGGCCACACCGAGGTGACCGACATCGAGGTCGACAGCGGGGAGGTACAGGCGGTCGTCACCGACCGCGGGCGCATCGAGTGTGACCGTTGCGTGCTGGCGACGAACAACTGGGCCTACCAGACCGGACAACTCGCCGGCGTCGACCTACCGATCGCCCCGGTCGAACACCAGTACGTCGTCACCGAACCCCTCGAGGAGCTGCGAGGCAACGAACGGGCCGACGACGCCGTCACCGGGCTCGAGATCCCGGGCGATCGAGAGATCACCGAGTCGATGGCCCAGCCGCCGGACCGCCCGGTCGGCCGGGACCAGGACAACTCGCTGTACTTCCGGACCCACGGCGAGGGGTACGGGCTCGGCTCGTACAACCACGAGCAGCTCGTGGTCGACCCCGACGAGATGGGGTCGAACTCCGAGGAGAGCCAGGCGTCGGTCCACAGCTTCACGGAGAAACACTGGACGAAGGCGACCCACCCCGACCGCGAGAAGTCGCCGAAGCAGGCGTTCGACGAGCTGCTGCCCGCGACCAAAGGTAGAGAGTTCGACGCCACCGAGAACGGAATCTTCGTCTACACGCCGGACGGGATGCCCGTCCTGGGGGAGACCGCCCAGGTCGACGACCTCTGGACCGGGCTCGCGATCTGGTGGACCCACTCGGGCGGCTACGGCAAGATCCTTGCCGAATGGATGGAGAACGGCGTTCCACGACTCCCCTCCGGCCCCGTCGACACGAGCGGGATCCACGTCAACCGGTTCGAGCCCCACGCGGGTAACAAGCAGTACTTCATGGACCGGGGCGGGATGCGCTACCAGCAGGTCTACAGCATCGTCGAACCCCGCTGGCAACCGGCCGACCGCCGCGGGCTCCGGACGAGTCCGTTCTATCACCGCCAGCAGGAGCTGGACGCGGAGTTCTACCAGAGCGGCGGCTGGGAAGTTCCCCAGTGGTACGAATCCAACACCGACCTCGTCTCGAAGTACGAGGACCGCATCCCCGACCAGGACGGCTGGCAGGGGGTCAACCGCTCCCCGATCGAGGGCGCCGAGCACCTCCACACCCGCGAGAAGGTGTCGATGTTCGATATGACGACGTTCAGCTCGATCGTGGTCGAGGGCAGCGGCGCCGGCGCGTTCCTCCAGCGGGTCTGTAGCAACGATATGGACCTCTCGATCGGCCAGGTCCGTTACACCACGATGCTGAACGAGGGCGGGACCGTCCTCGCGGACCTCACCGTCGCTCGCCTCGACGACGAGGAGTACGTGGTGACCACCGGCGGGGGGAACTCGCCGGGGATCCACGGCTCCTGGCTCGAGAGCCACGCCCCCGAGTCGGTCTCGGTCACGGTCGAGGAGTCCGCGAGGAGCACGATCGGTCTCTGGGGGCCGAACGCGCGACTCCTCCTCCAGCGGGCGACCGACGCGGACCTCTCGAACGACGACTTTTCCTACTTCAGCGGGAAGCGAATCTACGTCGGCGACGTCCCCGTCATCGCCCTGCGGCTCTCCTACGTCGGCGAACTCGGCTGGGAGCTGTGGGCGCCGACGGAGTACGCGGGGAAGCTGTGGGACACCCTCTGGGAAGCCGGCCAGGATCTGGGCGTCCGACCGATGGGCGCCGGGGCGGTCGAGTCGATGCGCCTCGAGAAGGGGTTCCGGCTGTGGGGGACCGACGTCGATACCGACGTCAACCCCTACGAGGCCGGGCTCCCGTTCGCGGTCGACCTCGACACCGAGTTCGTCGGCAAGGAGGCGCTCGTCGAGGCGAAAGACGAGGGGATCGACAACCGGGTCGCCCCCCTCACTCTCGACGACTCGAGCGACGTGATGTTGAGCGGCCGTCCGGTCTACAAAGACGGTACCGCCGTCGGCTACGTCCAGGCCGGCGACTACGGCTACAGCATCGGCGAGTCGATCGCGTACACCTACCTGCCGAGCGAGTACGCCGAGACGGGCACGTCGGTCCGAATCGAGTGCGAGGGACGGAGCTACGACGCGACGGTTCGGGACGAGCCGCTGTTCGACCCCGGCCGCGATAAAATAATCCGATAGGCCGTCGAGAGCAGACCATGAACGAATCACGAAAACGCGAACCCGAAATCCAGTACGAGGACATCGAGCGAGCACGCGAGCGACTGACCGACGAAACGGTCGTCAAGCGCACGCCGATCGAGCGCTCCACGTCCCTCGAGGAGCTGGTCGACGCGGAGGTCTACCTGAAGATGGAACACCTCCAGTGGACCGGCTCGTTCAAGACTCGCGGGGCGTACAACCGGATCAGCCAGGCCGTCGCCGACGGCGCCGACGAGTTCGTCGCCGCGAGCGCCGGCAACCACGCACAGGGCGTCGCGCTGGCCGCGACCAGGTGTGACGCGGACTCGACGATCGTCATGCCGAGACACGCGCCCCAGGCGAAGATCGACGCGACTCGGAGCTACGGCGCGACGGTCGAACTCGTCGGCCAGGACTTCCAGGAGGCGATGGCCCACGCGAAGGAGTACGCCAGCGAGGACGACGAGGTCGAGTTCGTCCACGCCTACGACGATCCCGCGATCGTCGCGGGACAGGGAACGCTGGGAATCGAGATGCACGAGGACCTTCCCGAGGTCGACACCGTCGTCGTCCCGATCGGCGGCGGCGGGTTGATAAGCGGCATCTCCACGGCGTTCGACCACCTCTCCCCCGAGACACGGGTCGTCGGCGTCCAGGCGACGGGTGCCGAGACCGTCCACGAGAGCCTCGACAAGGGCGTCCCGGTAACGCTCGACGACGTCGACACGATCGCCGACGGGATCGCCACCGGCGGAATATCGGAGCTGACGCTGGGGCTCATCGAGGAACACGTCGACGAGGTCGTCACCGTCACCGACTCCCAGATCGCGCGGGCGATCCTCCTCCTGCTCGAGCGAGCGAAGCAGGTCGTCGAGGGCGCGGCCGCGGCGTCGGTCGCGGCGCTGCTGGGCGACGACCTTGACGTTGCGGGCGAGACCGTCATGCCGCTGCTGTGTGGCGGCAATCTCGACATGACGATGCTGCAGACGGTGTTGATCCACGCGCTCACCGGCCGGGGCCAGATCCTGCGCCTGCGCGTGAAGATCGACGACATGCCGGGGAAGATGACCGAGCTCTCGGGGATCATCGCCCACCATGGGGCGAACATCCAGACGGTCCGCCACGACCGCGCGGTCGAATCGCTGAACGTGGGCGAGGCCTACCTCGTCTTCCAGATCGAGACGAGCGGGATCGAACACGCCGCCGCGATCATCGACAGCATCGAAGCGGAGGGGTACGACGTTGAGGACGTCAACCGCGAGTAAGCGGAGACGCCCTCACACCGACCGCGATTTGCGAACGCTACGGGCGACGGTAGCGGGCGCCCGTCGAACCAAGTGAGAGTGAGGTAATAACAAGCATGATACGCCAACGTACCGAGCGAACGAGACGACGCATCGAACGACGAACCGAGCGAGCGGGCCGAAACCCGGATCGACCCGGGGACAGAAGGGTGAGAGCGCGTGGCCGGCTCTGAGTCGACCGGGCCGCTGGCGCGATTCGCCGAGGAGCTCGACGTCGCCGTCTTCACCGTCGGCTTCGTCATCGCGGCCGTATCGGTGTTGGCGTTCGTGATTCGGCCCGAGGCCGCGTCGAGCCTGATGGCCGACGCGAACGACGTTCTGTGGACCGCCGCCGGCTGGTGGTACCTGGTCGCGATGTTTATCCTCGTCGCGTTCGTCGGCTTCCTCATCTTCGGGCCGTGGGGGAACATCAAACTCGGCGACGACGACGAACGGCCGGAGTTTGCCTTCCCGGCGTACTTCGCGATGCTGTACTCCGCCGGAATCGCTGCCGGAATCGTATTCTGGGGGCCCGCCGAGGCGATCTTCCACTACGACGCAGTGTCGCCGTTCGTCGACGCCGAGTCCCAGTCCTCCGGCGCCGCGGTCAGCGCGATCCAGTACACCTTCTTCCACTGGGGCGTCTCCGCGTGGACCGCCTACGTCGTCATGGCGCTGCCGATCGCGTACTTCGCGTATCGGTACGACGCGCCGCTTCGGATCTCGACGGTGATCGCACCGTGGGTCGGCCTCGAGAACCTCGACAGCCCGTTCGCGAAGTCGATCGACATCCTCGCGGTGTTCGCCACGATCGGCGGCGTCGCGACGACGCTCGGGCTGGTCGGAAGCCAGTTCCTCGTCGGCATCGAGTGGACCACCGGCGCCAGCGTCGGCGACGCGGGTACCGTGGTGGTGATAACCAGTCTCACGGTCGCGTTCACGATCTCCGTCGCGCTCGGGGTCCGAAAGGGGATCCGACGGCTCTCCTACTTCAACATGGGGCTGTTCGCGCTCGTGACCGTCGCGACGTTCCTGCTCGGACCCACGACCCAGATCATGTCGATGGGGACCCAGGCGCTCGGCGCCTACATCAACCAGTTCATCACGATGAGCTTCTACACCGGATCCGGCGCCACGGGAGGTGCGGGCGTCGCCGAGTGGGTCGGCGACTGGACGATCTTCTACTGGGCCTGGTGGTTCTCCTGGACGCCGTTCGTCGGCCTCTTCATCGCGCGGATCTCACGAGGCCGAACGGTTCGGCAGGTCGCCGTGACGGGCGTGATCGCCTCGACCGGCATCACGGTTCCCTGGTTCGCAACGATGGGCGGAACGGCGATCTTCCTCCAGGGGAACGACCGGGCCGACATCCTCGCTGTCGTCAGCGAACTCGGCGAGGCGGGGTCGGGCTACCCGCTGTTCGAGGCGCTCCCGCTGGGTGGCGTGTTGACCGTCCTCTTTCTGGTGCTCGTGACGACGTTCCTGATCACGTCGGCCGACTCCTCGACGCTCGCACTCGGCATGCTGACCACCGGCGGCGTCGAGGAGCCCTCGACGATCAACCGCGTCATCTGGGGCTTCCTCATCGGGGCGCTGGCCTCCCTGCTGATGGTCACTGGCGGCGTCGACGCGCTCCAGCAGGCCGCGATCATCACCGGCGGGCCGTTCTCGATCATCGCTCTGCTCGCCGTGATCTCGATGATGTCCGCGTTCGGGGCCCGCAGACCGCTGTTCCTCCGCGAGGAGGACGACGTCTCGCTCGGCTCGACCGACCTCGAGGGAGGTCGCTCGGAGCCCGAGACAGCCGATCCATCCGACGACTGAGGGGACTCGCTGCGCTCTTCCGGTTGCTCGGCCTCTTTTCGATTGGAAGAAATCGAACGACGTGCGGTGAGTGTTCTTGAGGGGTATCTCCAGACCGACCGCACCGACCTGTCGTCGGTCACGCTACCGACGCTGCTCGAGTCGGTCCTCGCCGTGACAGTCCGAACTCGAACCGTATCCTCGGGAGAGAAAGCGGGCCGTTGTGCTACTCGTAGATCGGATACGCCGCACAGAGTTCGTCGACCTGCGAGGCGACGCGGTCGGTAACGGCCTCGTCGTCGGGCACGTCGAGCACGTCGACGATGCAGTCGGCCACGGTCTCCATCTCCGCTTCCTCGAGTCCGCGCGTGGTGAGCGCCGGCGTGCCGACGCGGATCCCGCTGGTGACCATCGGCGATCTGGTCTCGCCGGGAACGGTGTTCTTGTTGACGATGATGCCGGCGTCGCTCAGCAGCGACTCGGCTTGCTTCCCCGTGAGATCGGGATGGGACTCGCGGAGGTCGACCAACAGGAGGTGTTTGTCGGTGCCGTCGCTGACCAGCGAGAGCCCTCGCTCGACGAAGACGTCGGCGAATCGCATCGCGTTCGCGACGACCTGTTCGGCGTACTCGTCGAACGCGTCGGTTCGAGCTTCGGCGAAGCCGACGGCCTTCCCGGCCACGTTGTGCATCAACGGGCCGCCCTGCGCACCGGGGAACACCGCCGAATCGATGTCCTCGGCGAACTCCTCGTCGCACATGACGATCCCGCCCCGACCCGCGCGGATCGTCTTGTGCGTGCTCCCGGTGACGAACTCCGCGTGCTCGACGGGCGAGGCGTGGACGCCGGCCGCGACGAGTCCGGTTACGTGAGCGATGTCCGCTAAGTGGAGGGCGTCGACGGCGTCGGCGATCTCCGCGATTCGCTCGTAGTCGAACTCGCGGGGGTAGGCCGACGAGCCGCTGACGATCAGCTCCGGATCGGTCTCCCGGGCCCGTCGCTCGAGGTCGTCGTAGTCGATGTAGCCGGTGTCGGGATCGACCTCGTACTGGTCGACGTCGTAGAGCTGCCCGGAGAAGTTGACGCTGTGGCCGTGGCTCAGGTGGCCGCCGTGGGACAGCGACAGCGAGAGGATGCTGTCGCCGGGCTCGAGGACGGCGAAGTAGACGCTCATGTTCGCCTGGGTCCCGCTGTGGGGCTGGACGTTGACGTGGTCCGCGCCGAAGAGTGCTTTCGCCGACTCGATCGCGTCCTCCTCGACCGTGTCGACGTGCTGGCAGCCGCCGTAGTACCGGCCGCCGGGGTAGCCCTCGGCGTACTTGTTCGTCAGCGCGCTGCCCTGGGCCTCGAGGACGGCCTCCGAGACGTGATTTTCCGAGGCGATCATGCCGAGCGTCGACTCCTGTCGGTCGCGTTCGCGATCGATGGCCGTCGCTACGCTCGGCGAGATGCTGTCGAGTGGCTGGTCGAACGCCATACTACGAGTAGCGAGAACCCGGAGTAAGTATCTTGCGAGCGTGAGTGTTCAAACACAATACGTAAGATAGATGATCGTGCGTGGTACGAACGAGGACGAAAGTGGACGACTCTCGAGTGAGGTCGACGAACGCAGATCGCGGAACGAAAGAACGTAATCGACGTCAGTCGTCGGCAACGGCCGTCCCCTCGCGGTCGTCGGCGACGAGCGACTCGCGCTCGTCGACCGGGGCCTCGGGGTTGGCCCGATCCAGCGCTGCGGGTGCGCCGAGCTGAGTCGCATCCCGGTCCGGTTTCTCGACCATGGCCCGACCGTCACCGATGACGAGTTCGTCCTCAAGGTGGAGCTCGATCGCCTCGAGCAGGGCCTCGGCCTCGAGGGGCTGGCCGAGCGCCTTGAGGTCGGCCTCGGCCGCGTCGGCGGGAACGTTGAACGCGCGCTGGGTGATGATCGGTCCCTGATCGAGATCCGTGGTCACGTAGTGGGCGGTGACGCCGGCGATCCGGACCCCCTTCTCGAGGGCCTGGCGGTAGGCCGCAGCGCCTGGAAACGCCGGCAGGAGACTCGGGTGGACGTTGATGATCCGATCCTCGTACCGGAAGACGACCTCCGGGGAGAGGATCTGGATGTACCTGGCCAGCGCGACGAGGTCGGTGTCGTACTCCGCGAGCAGCTCCAGGAGCTCGTCCTCGTCGGGCGAGCCGTTCTCGTCGCCGACGTCGTGGAACGGGACGTCGTACTCCGCGGCGAGGGGACGCAGATCGTCGTGGTTCCCGATGACGACGCCGATATCCGCATCGAGTTCGCCGTCGTCCCAGGCCTCGAGTAACGCCTCCAGGCAGTGGCTCTCCTTCGTGACCAGAACGGCGATCGACTGGTCGTCGCAACTCGAGGGAAAGCGTACCCGAACGTCGGCGTCGAACTCGTCGCCGAGTGCCTGCAGCTCCGATCGCAGGACCGACTGCGAAACGGTCATTCCGTCGGTATCGACCCGGGCGTTCACCCGGAAGGTGCCGTCGCGGACGGCCTGATCCAGCTCGAGCAGTTCGACGTCGCGATCGTAGAGCGCGGTGGTCAGCTCCGCGAGTACTCCCGACTCGTCCGTCCCGATAAGGGCGATTTCGGTGCTCTCGCGGGTCATCGCTGCCGGTTCCCTCCGCCGCCGGCATTTACTCGTTGCTGGCGCTGCAGTCGCTCCTCGCTTCGAGGGGCCTGCCTGTAGTGTGACATCTACTGACGTAGTTCCGGTTCGCCGATAATGAACGTTGGCTCTCCTGAAATCACCGAGAGAGGATGTGGTTCGGAACGCTCGTCGTTTCCGGTATCTGATAGTTTGTGAACCGATGGGAGTCATCGAGCAGGATCGGCAGGGTTTCGGTACCGACTGCGGCCGCCTCCTCCGTTCTCGAGAACAGTACTGAACCAAATAATAAACCTTTAGATATTTATTAAATAAGATAGCGCTATTAGGCTGAATAGCCTATCTCAAAGGAAAGATACAACAATAGTAGTTAAGTTTTATAAACTTGTGATCGGCCACGCGGAATGATCGACTTCGAGCCAACCGCGTTCGCGCACCGAGCGCCCTGGACCCGCCAGCGGTCTCGAGACGGAGCCGGCCACCCAGTACGCCTATAGTCGCCGTCGTCGAACGCCTGCTATGGACACGGACCGGTTGCTCGAGCTCGTCCCGCACTACCTCGCGATGCTCCTGCTGGTGTTTCTCGTGCTCGGGGTCGTGCGAACTCTCGTCGGTGACGTCGGCTTCTGGGTCGATCTCGCGATCATCTTCGTCCTCGTCTTTCTGTACCGGCCCGTCGTTCAGGTCCTCGGTATCGCTCCCAGCGCGTGGGAGGAGTGAGGCATCGGTAGCTGTCGGCGAGTGACACTCGACGGCAACCGCGGTCCGCTCGTCGAGACGGCCCCGACGCGAAACGGGCGTCGCGGCCGACCGCCGCCTGGACGAATCGGTCGACTCGTTCCGCTCGCGGGACTCTATCGGCCGACATTCGTCGCGTCTACTTGCCTTCGGACTCGGTGCGCCCGGCGCGTCTCCGGCGAACGTGGTCGACGACGAGTCGTACCGCGAGACCCACGACACATCCGTCGATAGCGGCGACGAGGCTGATCGTCGCGAACGCCAGCGTAATCAGCACCGCGAAGCCGAAGACCACCTCGAGCCGGGGCACATCGGGATCGATCCACGGGGATCGGCGTTCGCCGCGGTTTTGTATTGCGGTATACCATTTACTGCTCGATTCCTCCGAAAGATGAGACTACGAGCCGTTTGGCAGGCCTGTAGCGCGAGTTCGGACACACCAGTATAGCGACGATACGTTAGATTCCTCCGCAGCCGCTAATCATATTAACCAGAAACAGGTTCGGCGATCTCCGATACTTTCTTCAGTGTCGTCACTTAGTAAACGACTCCTCCGCGCGGGTAGAGCGGCTCTTCACCCGATTCCAGTCTCCTTCTTCAACAGCGTGAGCGTATTCTCCGCCGTTATACGATATACAGGAGAAAACCCACGGCTTTAGCCGTGGGATGAATCCGTCACTGCTGAATCAAACCACGCTCCAGCAGCAGCCCGACTCCCAACCAATAAGTATCTCACTCCCTACATATAACATATGGAGGTGCGGCGTACCGTCCCCGTTGTACTCGACGTGGACAGCGCCGACGCCGTACTCCTCGAAGATACCGTAGACACCTTCCTGTGGTGCGCCCAGTACGTCGTAGACTACGCTTTCAAAGGTGAGTACGTTACCACCAGCAAAACCACGCTGGACGACGAAACCTATGACAATGTGCGAGAGAAAACCGACGATTTCAACGGTGGGCTGGTGCAAGCCGCTCGGAACAAAGCAGCGGAAGCCTGCAAAAGTGTCGTCGCACGATGGAAACAGGGCAAGAAAGCGTCCAAACCCGAGTTCACCAGCCCACACGTCGTCTACGATCATCGCACCGCCACATTCCACGACGACTACGTAAGCCTCGCTACCACAGACGGTCGAATCGAAACCGACTACCTCCTACCCGACGAGGATAGTGACACACCGCATTCGGAGTACCTGTTTTCAGACGAGTATGAAACGACGGGTGCGGAACTACACTACAGTGACGGCAACTGGATTCTTCACGTCCACTGCAAGAAGGAAGTGGAGTCTGACACGTCGGAACAGGCAGCTACCGAGAACAGAACGGTTCTCGGGGTTGACCTCGGCGTGAACAACCTTGCCGTCGCCTCGACGGGCACGTTCTGGACGGGTGATGAGTTCGACCACTGGCGGCGCGAGTACGAGAAGCGTCGTGGCTCGCTCCAACAATGCGGGACGCGCTGGGCGCACGAGAACATACAGTCCGTCGGTCGGAAGGAAGAAGGTCGGTTCAAATTGATGATGCACCGAATAGCCAATGACCTCGTTTCGGAAGCTCGTAAGAACGAGTGTACAGTCATCGCGTTCGAGGATTTGACCGACATTCGTAAACGGACTGGCGCGTCGTGGGGTCACAAGTGGGCCTTCGACCGCTTGTACGAGTACGTCGAGTACAAAGCCGAAGAATACGACATCGACGTGGAGCAGGTTGACCCCGAGAACACGTCGCGCCGTTGCTCTCACTGTGGTTTCACGCACCCTGACAACCGCAACGGCGAGAAGTTCGAATGTCTGAAGTGCGGGTACGAGAATCACGCGGATTACAACGCCGCGAAAAACATCGGCTTACGGCATCTCCGTCGGAACCAAACTGGGTCTGGCGGAGGCGCACCCTTGGGCGTGCGCTTGAACAGCGGGATGATGAACGTGAATGGAGGCTATTCTCCTGCCGAGGTCGTTCGAGACGGCGAAGCCGCCTCGTGATGACGAGAGGCCTTCGGTCTCTCGAACCAAATCGGCCAGAACGGGAGTCCACGCTGAATCCCACGACTTTAGTCGTGGGTAGCTCAAGAGTGGTGTCTGTTCGTACTCGCCGTCTTTCGTGCCGAGAATTTCCTCCTCGTGACCAGTCCGATCGCCTGTGAACGGCTCTGCCTCTGTCGTATCGATCGCAACGAGTCCAGCCCGGTCGAACGCATCCGTCTCCGATACTCGATCAATGAGCCGCTGTACGCCCCATGACACATCTCACGAATCGAGTATCGAACTTGCTCATTCAACGGCCACGGATATCCACCAACGGGTGAATGTTCTTCATATGTCAGATAATGAGATAACGCACCCACTTTTCGCTGCAGTGTATGATACGGCGATGCCCGAGGAGACGATGCTCGAGCCACATCGCCGATATCTCGTTCGCAATCTTAGTGGCGACGTCCTCGATCTTGGAGCGGGCACTGGAACCATGTTTTCCTATTTCGAGGACGCAACAGATCGTTCCAATGCGACCTTTTGTGCGATCGAGCCGGATCCGCACATGCTGAAACAGGCCAAAAAGAAGGCTGAACCTCTCGATCTAGACATCAAGCTCGAAAAAGCCAGAGCTGAGTCGCTTCCCTACGAGGATGACTCGTTCGACACTGTCATCGCAGGGATCGTGTTCTGTACGATTCAGGACGTCGGTGCTGCCCTCGACGAAGTTGCTCGAGTCCTTCGACCGGGCGGTGAGTTTCGGTTTCTCGAACACGTCCACGACGATGGTCTCCAGGGGAAGGTTCAGAGCGCAATCAATCCCGCCTGGAAGCGAGCGATCGGTGGGTGTCAACTGACGAGAGACACGGTCGCGGCGTTTGCTGGTCACGACGCGTTTGATGCCGTCGAAATTGAAGAGGTAGGAATCGGTGTTCCGCCACTCAAACCCTTCGTTCGGGGACAGCTCCGTCGGCGCTCGCCGGCGCATTTTTGGGAGTGATAACGGAGCTCATCTACTGTCAAACTTCGTCGATCGGAGTTAGGAAATCTTCCCCTGTTACAAACCATAGTGCATACCTCGTTTTTAGGCGGAGGTCAAGCGGTAGGCATAGTAAGCCAATCTACGAGTCCCACCATTACTGGATTTCCCATGCTTCATCGGAGTACTATGACGCCGACGAACCATAGTGTACAACACGGATGAAGACCACACGCACGCGACCTACAACCTCAATTACCACTCCAAGCCGTCAACGTCAATTACCACCCCAAGCCGTCAACGAATCGTGCAGCGAGTCCTTCGCACACCAGAAATTTTCGATTCCTGGGGACGATGCTCCCCAGCAAAAGCCGCTTGGAACGTATGCGTCTTGAAACTACAGGGTCACGACCGGCCTGAAATCCCGTGGCGGGATTCCCGCGGTAACGAGACGCGACGCGTCTCGTTCGCACACCAGAACGCGAAGCGTTCTGGGGACGTCTTCAGGCTCGGGAGGAGGTCAATTGCTGTGTGCCGAGCGTATCGTCTCGGCGACTCGTGCCACAGTGTGGAGTGAGCACTTCTCCGTGCCGGCTATTCCAGTGAGGGCCTCTGAAACGAAGCGGCGAGAGAGATGCATATCGTATGCATTGGACGACGCAGTCTCAGCTTCTGCTTCCTCGGAAGCTTAGTCCATCGATCCAGTCTCGATGATACGATCGAGGAGTTCGTCCTCCGAGAGTTCGTCCGCTTCGTAGGCTTCGAGCCACTCGGATTCGATGTAGAAGTCGGCGAGGCCCGTCCCGCCGTGCTCGACGTCCCACTCGACGGTCGAGACGGTGCCGGTAAACTCGTCGACGTCGTCGATGGCCCCGACGAACGCCCGACCGGCGTCCTCGAGGTCGTCCTCGAGCGCCTCCTGGTCGAGGGTGTGTGCCTCCATCCGAACGGTAACCGTCTCGCCGTCGCGGGTCACCTCCTCGAGCGAGACCTCGTCACTGTCGACGGTAAACGAGTCGCCTTCGAATCCGGGAATCCGGTCCTCGACTGGGTCGTCGTTCTCGTCCTCATCCTCATCGTCTTCGCCGTCCTCCCCGGGAAGCTCGTCGGCCGGTGTGTCGTCGGCGTCGTCGTTCTCGTCCTCGAGTGTGTCGTCCATCTCGTCGGCGTCGTCCGGTTCGTCCGGCTCCTCTCCGTCCGCGCTTCCGCACCCGGCTATCGTCGTCGTGAGTGCGGCGCCGGCTCCGAGAAGAATTTTCCGTCGATTCATGGTGTCCCCTTCGTTCGAGGAGCTGGTTAGTAATAGTCACATAACCGAGAAACGGGACGTTGTGGACGCCGAAACTGTCCGTGACCCGCCGGCTCAGGTCGCGTTCGTTGTGGCGAACTTTGATGGGAGGGCGATAGCCGTCGGTTAGTTATCCGTTCCGCTGTCCGCGACCGGATCCCGAAAATTCTGGATCGCTTGCCGTCCCGTCAGCCGGCGACGATCGACCGTTAGATCTGTCATAACCGTCTGATAGGTAGCAACGGATTACTATTAGTCGATTATCCTGAAATAGTCGTATACTAACCTTACACCGTCTCACAAGCTTTAATACGGCGTCTGAGGGAGAGAATATGTTGAATGTTACTACGCTGGGGATATCGCGGCGCCGCAGCCACAGGGACGCTGCTGCTCGCACTCGCGGCGGGGTTCGTCGCGGGTATCCTCACCGGTGTGCCGACGACGCTCGGGGAGAGCCTTCTCGCCGCGGCACTCGTCGGTGGGGTCGTCAGCGTCGCGTTGACCCCGCTGTACGTCTCCCGACCACGCTCGGTAACGACGGTGCTTTCTGAGAGCTGGCGACAGATCGGTATCGCCTGCCTCGTTCTCATCGCCCTCGCGGTCACTGGCGTTCCTCTCGCTCCCGCGGTTTCGACGACGCTCGTCTCCGGTACCATCCTCGCACTCGCGCTTCCTGCCTGGTACGCACACTGTCGTCGTCGTGACCGCCCCGAGCGCGTCCTGATCGTCGGCGACGAGCCCACGCTGATCAAATCCTCGGTCCTCTCGCTTCCCGTTTCGCCCCTCGGCTTCCTCTCACCGGTACTGACCGAGCAGTCGATCGAGATGTCGTATCCCGGCGACTCGGTACCGGATCGACGTCCCGACGACGAACAGGTTCTTAGAACCGACGGCGGCCTCCGGACGGATGCCCAGCTCAACCGACTCGAGCTGATCGCCGGAACCAAGCGCCTCGGCGGGCTTTCGCGACTCGAGCGAGTCGTCCGGGAGCGCGACGTCGACACCGTCGTGCTCGCGTTCGCTCACGGCGACCGCGAGGAGTGTTTCGGCGTCCTGCGGACGTGCCGGGAACAGGGTGTCGACGCGCTCGTCCACGACTCGCTCGCCGACCGTGTCCTCGAGGACGAATCCGTCGGCGACGCGTTGGTGCGCGTCGACACCCAGCCGTGGCCGTGGTACGGACGGCTAACGAAGCGAGCGTTCGATCTGACCTTCGCAACGGTGGGACTGCTCGTACTGGCGCCGATAATTCTGCTCGTCGCGGTGGCGGTCAAGCTCGACTCTCCCGGTCCCGTCCTCTACAACCAGGTCAGAACGTCGACGCTGGGGCGGACGTTCACCCTCTCGAAGTTCCGGAGTATGGTCACCGACGCCGAAAGCGACGGTGCCAAGTTGAGCGACGAGGACGCCGGCGGCGTCGATCCCCGCGTCACCGGGGTCGGTCGAGTCCTCCGGAAGACTCACCTCGACGAGATCCCACAGCTGTTTTCGATTCTCAGCGGCGAGATGAGCGTCGTCGGTCCGCGACCCGAGCGCCCCGAGATCGACCGGGAGATCGAAGCCGACGGCATCGACTGGTCGAAGCGCTGGTTCGTCAAACCGGGACTCACCGGTATTGCACAGATCAACGACGTGACGGGGTTCGAACCCGCGAAGAAACTCGAGTACGACCTCGAGTACGTGCGCCAGCAGTCGCTGTGGCTGGATATCAAACTCGTCGCCTACCAGATCTGGTCGGTCGCGGTGGACGTCGTCGAGCTGTTGTCTGAACGCTTAACTAAGGGCGGTGACGAAGAGTCGAGTAGCAGCTGATGTCAGGTCAACGACCGGAGCCGCCGACGGGAGAGACGATTCTGGTAACGGGCGGGGCGGGGTTTATCGGCAGCCATCTCGTCGACGCGCTCGCCGACGAGAACGACGTTCGCGTGCTCGATAGCCTCTCGAGTGGCCGCCGTGACCGCGTTCCGGAGGGCGTGACCCTCGTCGAGGGCGACCTCCGAGACGACGACGCCGTGGCGCGGGCGACCGACGGGATCGATCTCGTCTTCCACGAGGCGGCCCTCGTCAGCGTCGAGCGGTCGGTCGACGACCCCGTGGAGAGCCACGCGGTCAACGTCGACGGGACGCTGACGCTGCTCGAGCGGGCTCGCGCCGAGGACGCCCGGCTCGTCCTGGCCTCGAGTGCGGCGATCTACGGCCACCCCGAGTACACGCCGATCGACGAGGACCACCCGACGGAACCGAGTTCGCCGTACGGGCTGGAGAAGGCGACCGCCGACGAGTACGCGCGGCTCTACCACGAGCTATACGGCCTCGAGACCGTCAGCCTGCGATACTTCAACGTCTACGGCCCGAGACAGGTCGGCGGCGACTACAGCGCCGTCATCAGCATCTTTCTCGAGCAGGCCCGGGCCGACGAACCCATCACGATCGACGGCGACGGCGCCCAGACGCGGGACTTCGTCCACATCTCGGACGTCGTGCAGGCAAACCTGCTCGCGGCGACGACCGACGCCGTCGGCGAGTCGTTCAACGTCGGCACCGGCTCGTCGGTGACGATTCGGGAACTCGCCGAGACGATCCGCGAGGTCGTCGGCTCGAACTCGGAGATCGTTCACGGGGATCCTCGACCCGGCGACATCGAACACAGTCAGGCAGCGATTTCGAAGATCCGAACCGAACTCGGCTACGAACCCACGGTAGGCCTCGAGGAGGGGCTCTCGCGGCTCGCGGAGAACGACTGAGTGGATTCAGGAATGTCGCTCGAACTACCCGACGCGGATCGGCCGATGCGGATCCTTCGAGTGGCACAGAAGAGCTATCCCGACGTCAACGGCGGCGGCGCCTACCACGTCCACGCGATGAGCCGGGATCAGGCCGCGATGGGCCACGACGTTACGGTCCTGACGGTGCGACGCGACCCCGAACGCCCCCACTTAGAGGAGCGAGACGGGTACACCGTCGTTCGCTACGATCCGACGGTCAGCCCGCTGGGCAACGACCTCTCGGTCGGCGTCGCACGGTACCTGCGCGACGCCCGCGGGTTCGACGTCGTCCACGCCCACTCGCACCTGTACTTCTCGACGAACCTGGCGGCGCTGAAGCGTCGGCTCGGGGAGACGCCGCTGGCGATCACGAACCACGGGCTGTACTCCCAGACGGCACCCGAACGGGTGTTCGAGTGGTACCTGAAGACCGTCGGCCGGTGGACGTTCGAGCAGGCCGACGTCGCGTTCTGTTACACCGACGTCGGCGAGCGCCAGCTCCGCGAGTTCGGCGTCCGAACGCCGATCGAGGTCGTCCCGAACGGGATCGACACCGAACGGTTCCGGCCTGAGGGTCCCGAAAGCGACCTGCTCGAGTCGTCGGGTCCCGTCGTACTGTTCGTCGGCCGGCTGGTCGAGGGGAAGCGACCCCAGGACGCCCTGGCGGCCGTCGAGCGCGTGCGCGAGGCCTACCCTGACGTGACGCTGTACTTCTGCGGCGAGGGACCGCTCCGCGACCGGCTCGAGGAGCGAGCCGGCGACTGGCTGGGCAACGGCGTCGAGTTTCTGGGCCATCTCCCCTACGAGGAGATGCCCCGCGTCTACCGGTCGGCGGACGTGCTCGTCCTCCCGAGTCGGACGGAGGGCGTCCCCAGAACCGTCCTCGAGGCGATGGCCTCGGACGTTCGCGTCGTCTGCTCGGACCTCGAGCAGGTCGCGGCGGTTATCGGCAAGGGCGGGTCGGTCGCCCCCGTCGGCGACGTCGAGGCGTTCGCCGACGAGATCGAGACGCAGCTCTCGCGCTCGAGCGCGCGAAGCGACGGCGGGCTCGGATCGGCGTACGACTGGCGGTCGACCGTCGAACGGACGACGAGCGTGCTCCGGGAGATCAGCCACCAGTGACGTCCTTCCCACCCTCACTCGCTCACCGCTGGCGCGGTTCGCTCCTCGAGGGTGAGAGCGCCCGATCCCGTCCACGAGCAAACAACTAAGAGAGCGGACGATTGTCGAGTAGTAAGGCGTGCACGGAACCCGGCTCGGAAGCGTTCGGGACGTCGCGGACGAACTCTGGAGCGGCGGCCGCGGCTGGATTCTGATCGGCGTCGCCAGCGGATGGTTTCTGTCCCTGGGCGTCCGATTGATCTTTCCCGCACTCCTCCCGTCTATTCGAGAGACGTTCGAGGTCAACCTGGCACTTCTCGGGTTGCTCGTCACGGTGCTCTGGACGGCCTACGCGCTCGGACAGTTCCCCGGTGGGATCGTCGGTGACCTGTTAGGCGAGGGGAACGCGCTGGTCATCAGTACCGTCTGCTCGGGGATCGCGATCGCCGCCGTTGCCGGCGCGACGACGCCGACGATGCTGTTCGTGGCCACCGGGATCTTTGGATTTTCGACCGCGCTGTTCGGTCCCGCGCGGTTCACGATTCTCTCCGCGATCTACGAGCGGCGGGACGGCACTGCCATCGGCCTGACGCTTTCAGCCGGCGAGGCCGGCAACGCTACCCTCCCCGTCGTCGCCGGCGTCCTCGCGGGGGTGCTGTCCTGGCGGGTAGGCTTCGGTATCACAGTTCCGCTGTTTTTCCTCGTTGCGGTGCTGATCTTCTGGGCGGTCCCCGGCCGAGTCTCGGCGGCAACGGACGGCTATTCGCTGTCGGTGGCGACGTTCCGGGACGTGATCGACGGGATCGCGGATCGACTGATCCTGCTGATCACGAGCGTCCACCTCGTGCTTTTTTTCGTCTACCAGGGGTTCACCGGGTTCTATCCGATCTACCTCGTCGAAATGAAGGGGCTATCGCCGACCGCCGCCGCGGCGCTTTTCGGCTGGTTCTTCGTCGTCGGCATCGCGGTCCAACCGGCCGCCGGGGCCGGCGGTGATCGGTTCGGCTACCGGCCCATGCTACTGATCGTCGCTGCCGTTTCGACGGTCGTGTTGCTCGCGCTTCCGTTCGCCGAGACCCTCGGCTCACTCCTCCTGGTCACTACGGTCGCCAGCGTGCTCCTCGGGGCGACACCGCTCACCCAGACGTACCTCGTCAACGAACTGCCCGCGAGCGTCAAGGGGACCGGCCTCGGTCTTCTCCGAACGGGGTACATCGCACTCGGGGCAACGGGACCGCTGATCGTCGGGACGGTCGCGGAGTGGGGGTACTTCGACGGCGCCTTCCTCGGACTCGGGGTTATTGCCGGTGCTAGCCTTCTGCTGGCGATACTCCTGCCGACTGCCGGCCCGTAACCGCCGTTCGGAGCGACAGATACTGGACAGCCTATTTTCGAGCAGCCACAGCCGACCGGATTACGCGGATAACAGGAGAAATCCCACGATTTCAGTCGCGGGAGAAGTCGCTCGAGCGGGACGTAGCGCGAGTTTCACGCAGTGTGCTAAAAAATCGATTCACTAACGACTTCCGGCTCCGTGCCGTTCGCTCTCGAGGCGCTCGAGAACCGTCGCGACGGCGTCCTCGAGGTCGGCCCGCGACTCGTTGTCGACGCGGAGGAGGTCGACCGACGGCCTGCCGGCGACCGCGTCCGCGAGCGAGCGTTCGATTCGCTCCGTTCGCTCGAACGCCTCGCTGACGCCGTGACCGTCGCCCGTCGGACTGACCCGCGTGTCGCCGTCCGCGCGACTCGCGAGCCGTTCGCGGATCGTCTCGGGCGCGACGTCGACGATAACGACCAGCGCCGGTCCCGACCGCGAGAGCGCGTCGACGGCCAACTCGCACAGCGGGGCCGTTCGATCCCGTTCGGCGCCGAGGCCGACCGACCACGCGGCCTGTGCCAGTCCCTGATCGAGCACCTGCAGCTCTCCGGGCGTCCGCGACTCGAGCACGCCGGTCACGTACAGCCAGTTGAACGCCGTCTTCACCAGCGCTCGAGGGGAGGGCTGGCCGCTTTCGGCGATCGCTCGAGCGGCCGCGAGCGCCCGTCGGGGTCGGCGGAGCGTTCCGGTCGCGGCGTATCCGCTCTTGGCGAGGTACCGTCGCGCGCTCGAGACCTCGTGGGCGAGCTCGTACGTCGGCTCCGAGACCGGTCGCCCCGTCGCCGTCAGCCGCTCGGCCAGTCGGCGGGCGATCGTCGACTTTCCCGCTCCCGGGACGCCGAAGAACTCCACCGTCGCCGTGCCGTCTGCCGTCCCCGTCACGGTCTGATCGTCCCGCGTTCGACCAAAAGCGGTTCCGGTTCGATCCCTACGACGACTCGAGCAGCTCCCGGTACAGCTCGGCGTAGGCGTCGGCGGTTCGCTCGAGCGGGAACTCGGTTCGCGCGCGGTCGGACGCCCGCTCGGCGAACTCCGTCCGCAGCTCGTCGTCCGCGAGCAGCCGTCGCAGGCGGTCGGCGAATGCGGCGGGTTCGGTCGGGGTCGCGTAGGCGCCCGCCTCGCCGACGACCTCGTGCAGGACGGGAACGTCGCTGACGACGACCGGAAGCCGACAGGCCATCGCCTCGACGAGGGCGACGCAGAAGCCCTCCGACAGCGAGGGCTGGACGTAGAGGTCGCTCGCGGCGAGAATCCGGTATACCTCCTCGCGGTCGACGAACCCCGTGAACTCGACGCGCGCTCGGACCCCCAGCGACTCGGCGAGCGATTCGAGGTCCTCGCGAAGGGGGCCGTCGCCGACGATCGTCAGCCGGCTGTCGGGGTGCTCGTCGGCGAGCGACGCGAACGCCCGGAGCAGCGTCGACTGGTTCTTCGTCTCGCTCAGCCGGCCGACCGTCGTGATCCGCGTCCCCTCGGTCCCTCGAGAGCTGCGGGGCTCCGCGAGCACGCGGTCGATTCGATCGACGTCGATCCCGTTGTAGATCACCGAGCACTGCTCGCCGTCGAGCCCGAGTCGTTCGAACCAGTACAGCGACTCGAGCGTCCGTCTCGAGTTTGCAACGACCCGGTCGGCGCGCGGGAGCGTCGCGGCGTTGACCAGCACCTGCGGGAGCGAGTAGTGACGCTCGTGGTCGGCGTGTTCGGTATCGACGATCTTCGTTCCGCGAGGGGCGAGCAGTCGGGCCAGCGAGCCGACGAAGTTGTGGTGGGTGTGGAGGACATCGTAGGACCTCGTCCGCAGGACCCATCGAAGGTGGGCTATTGCGGCCGGATCGAGGCGCGAACTCGCGTTCAGCGGCACGAACCCGACGGCCGAATCCGGCGCCATCGCCGTCTCCTCGACGGCGGCGTCGTAGTAGGCGACGATCGTCACCTCGATCCCGTCGATCGCCGCCAGCGCCTCGGAGAGCTCGTAGGAGAAGGTCGTCGGTCTGACGTGCGTGAGGACGGCGAGGACGCGAACCATTGCTCGAGGGATTTCCGATCGGACGGGTAAAGGCTTCGGTGCGAACGGCGCTACGCGGGCCCGGACCCGACGGCTTCCCCGTACTCGAACCCGCTGGGGTCGCGCCTCGAGCGCAGGTATCGCGTCGCGGCGATCGCCGACCGAACGACCGTGGGATGGGTGTAGGAAAGCGCTAATAGGGCCGTCCTTCGTTTCGTCGGCTCCGCGGAGAGTGCCGCCTTGAGAGCGCTACGGGCGCTTCGGAGCTCGTCGTGATCCAGGTACGCCCGCCCCGCTCGCTCGGCGATCGCCGCCGTCGCCGGCTCCCAGTAGCCGCGCTCGCGGATCAGCGACTCGTGTTTCTCGAGCACGGCCCGATAATCGCGGGTCACGGCTTCGGGCGAACTGGACATGCTCTCGTGGGACGTCCGAAAGCAGAGGTGGTCGTCGACGGCATCGACGAGCCAGCGCTGACAGAGCCGGATGTAGAGGTCCCAGTCCTGTTTCGTCGGCAGGTCCTCGTCGAATCCGTCGATCTCTTCGAGTGCAGTTCGACGGACGAGTACGCGGGAGGGCGAGCCGAGCAGGTTCTTCCGCAACATGGATTCCGAGAGGTCGCCGGTGGGTGCGTCGCGTTCGACGTGGATAACCTCCCCGTCGGGGGTTACCGACACGGAGAGGCAGGTGACGAGGCCGACCCGGTCGTCGGCCTCGAGGCGTCGGACCTGCCGTTCGATCTTCGTCTCGTCCCACCGGTCGTCGTCGTCCAGAAAGGCGACGTACTCCCCTGAGGATTGCTCGATCCCCGTGTTCCGCGCCGCGGAGAGTCCTCGGTTTTCCTCGTGTTCGATTCCGATCACTCGATCGGGGTTGTCGTCGACGATAGCCCCGGCGTAGGCGGTCTCGGAGCCGTCGTCGACGACGATCACCTCGAGATCGTCGTACGTCTGGGCCAGTGCAGTTTCGACGGCGCCCTCGAGGAAGGCGGGGCGTTCGTAGGTCGGGATCACTACACTGACGGATGCCATACCGGTGAAATTTCCCTCGGCGTCTTCAGCGTGTCGCTTCCGCGAGGCGTTCGATGCGGGCTCGAGCCGGTTTCGACCACCGAGAGCTATACGGCTGGGATCGCTACTCGAGCCGTGACCGCCGCGTGCGACGTGGCTCGCCCCATGATCGACAGGACCCTGCTACGGCTGAAGCTGCGAGACGCCCTCCCGCGACGGGTTACGGGACCGACCGTCCCGCCGTTCGTGATCTGTCGGGCCGATCCCCGCGAGATCCGGACGTACCTCGAGTACACCGTGTTGCGAAAGTACCGCTCGGCCGGCCGGATCGAGCCCGGGGAGTGGGACCTGCGGGCGAAGCCGCTGGCCGAGAGCCCGAAGTACCGGCTGCTGCGAGGGTACTACGACGGACGCCTGGCCGGAGCGGACCTCACGGTCGAGACGCTGCGCGAGGCCGGCTACCCCGAGCGCGAGGCCCGCTCCTACGCGGCGTCCGGGTACGGCGCCTACCTCGACGAGCTGTTCGCCTCGATCCGGGAGCGGGGGATCGAACTCGAGCGTGACGCCCCTCAGGCGGAACGAACCGCCGACCGGTACGACCAGGTGGCCGTCAACGTCGGCCGCGACGGGGCGCTGATCTTCAACTCCTGTGGGTTCCACCGGCTCGTGGCGTCGCAACTGGTCGGACTCGAGGCGATTCCGGTCCGGATCAACGCCGTCCACGACCGCTGGTGGCGGACCCACCGTGACGCGGCGAACCCGTTCGACGAACACCCCGAGCTAACCTACGTCGGTCGAATCCCGATCCGGTGGCGGGACGTCCTGGCGCGAACCTGACGCCCTCGAGGCGGTCAGAACGGCGCCGCCGAACGGAGCTGCTGTCGTTCGACCAGGCCGATCGAGACCGTCGCTCCGAGCCAGACGGCCGTCCCGAGCGCGACGACCGCCGCGAGCGAGACGACGCCGTCGATCACGGTGGCGAACGGCAGGACGACCGCCGACATGACGGCCGTGACGGCTCCGACCTTGGCGCAGCGACGGCCGATCGCCCGCCAGTCGAGGTCCAGCTCGAGGTGGATGAGGTAGACGTTCACCGCGACGTAGGCCGCGTACGTCCCCGCCGTCGAGATCGCCGCGCCGGCGATCCCGATCGTCGGGATGAGCGCGAGGTTCAACAGGAGGTTCGCGACCGCCGCCGCGCCCTTCGCGTACGCGCGGTGTTTCGCCCGGCCGAGGTAGTCGAGCCCGCCGCTGGTGACGTAGGAGACCGCCTGCGCGACGAGGTAGATCGTCAGGAGCTGCAGGACGATCGCACCCCCGGCGTACTCGGGGCCGAAGACGAGCGCGAGCGTCGGCTCGGCGACGATCGCCAGCCCGGCGGCCGCGGGGACGTAGAACACGAGCGTGGCCGTCAGCGCCTCGCCGTAGAGCCGCGAGGCGGTCTCGAGGTTCCCCCGCTGGAGCTGTTCGCTGTAGCGCGGCGAGATCGCGAAGCCGAGCGAGTTCGCGGGCGATTTGACGAACGTCAGGAGCTGTTTGGCGACGACGTAGTAGCTGACCGCAAGCGGCGTCAGGAACGCCCCGATGAGGACGACGTCGACGCGCTTGATGATCGTGCTTCCGTTCTCGGTCAGCGTGATCGGGAGCGCGTACTCGGCGATTCGGCGGCGAAGCCCCGCCTCGAGCTCGCCCCGCTCCGCGCGCTCGTAGAGCCTGTAGACGACCGCCGCGAACAGCGCGGCAGCGAGCAGCGAGCTGACGACGTAGCCGACGAGCGCGCCGACCGCCCCGAGGCCGGCGAGTACGAGCCCGATCGCGACGATAGGACGGACGACCGCCTCGACGAGCGTGATGTACGCGGCCCACTCGATCTCCTTGAACCCCTGACAGAGGTTTCGCCCGGAGTTGACGAGCCCGTGGCCCGCGACGTACAGCGCGCCGACCAGCAACAGCTCCTCGAGTCCGGGCTCGCCTAAAAGCGCCGCGAGCGGTTCGCGAGCGGCGATCAGGGCGACGGTCACGGTCCCGAGGGTAACTGCGAGCGCGAGCGCGACGGTCTCGACGATGTGAGGGATCTGGCCGGCGTCGCGCTCCTCGTACTCGGTGAGGTAGCGGGCGGCGGACTTGCCGAGTCCGAGCCGGCCGATCACCGTGGCGATCGCGAAGACGGAGATCGCGAGGTACAACAGCCCGTACTCGTTGGGCTCCAGCAGACGGGCGAGGACGACGACCAGGAGGCCGCTCGAGAGGTTCCGAACGATCTGCGAGGCGAAGTCGGCCTTGAGTCCGGACGCGATCTTCCCTGCGAGCGCCATCTCGGCGTTCGTTCCGAGCAGGGCGGAATAAGGCTACTGATCGACGCCGCCGGAGTCGGGCGTCCCGCCGAACGTCCGGGAGAGCGGTATCGTCGTCTCCCCGGACGGATCGATCAGCGCGAACCCGACGAACGTCGCGAGCATCAGCGACGGCGTGGACAGCCCGCCGAGCGTGAACGACTCGGTCAGCATCTGCAACGCGAGCAGCGTCAACGCGGCGAGAACGAACCCGTTCCACGACGGATCGTTCCGCGCCCGCACCTTCCCCAGGGCCGATGCGACCGCGCCGGCGAGCGCGAGGACGTACACGCCGCCCACGGGGTATCCCGCGTTCAACACGATCGCGACGAACGAGTTGTGAGTCGGAACTCCGGCGTCGAATCCGGCGCCGATGAGGGGACTCTCGGCGGCCTGCGAAAGGGCGACTCCCCAGAACACGAGGCGTTCGCTGCCGCCGCGTTCGATTACGAGCGCGAGGTAGGACGCACCGAGATCGGTCAGGAGAAACGCCGACGCGGCGACCGCCCCGACGGCGGCGAACGCGAGTCCGGCTATCGGAGCGCGAAGGAACAGCAGGACGGCCGTTCCCGTCCCGAACGACAGCAGCGCCATCGTCGCGTCGCTCAGGACGAGCCCCGTCAGCGTCACGAGCAACGCCGCGCCCCAGGGTTGGCGCCGCGACTCGAGGAACGCCCACAGCGCGCCGAGGCTCGCGACCGCGGCCGCGAACCCGAAGGCGTTGGAGTTACCGTACACCGACGCGACGCGAAAGCCTGGCCGACCGAGGACGCTGTTGCCCGTCCACGGAAAGTTCGCCGCGGTGACCGTCTCGAGGCCGAGAAGGCCGATTCCGAGCAGGGTGAGCGCGGTGACGGCGCCGACGAGCCCGCCCACGAACTGCCTCGGGTGTGCGAGAAGCAACGGAGGGCAAACGTACCATAGCGTAACGCAGACCACGGGCATGAGAAGGATGTAGGGGACGAACGACGTCGAACCCGTGAGAACGAGCTGAACGATCAGTCCGACCCAGTAGAGGCCGAAGAGCGCGACGATCGGCCGCTCGAGCGAGGCGCCGGTCAGCCGGCCGTCCTCGAGTCCGTACAGGACGCCGAGCGCGAAAATCGACAGCAGGATGGCTCCGGAGATGACGTAACCCACGGCGGGATCGACGAGCCACGTGGTCGGGGCGAGTCCCGCGACGATGAGTGCAGCGCCGACGGACGCTGCGGCCGTCTTCGCCATGGCTCAGGAAGGGACGGTCCGTCCCTTTACCTTTTCCTCGAAAACGTGTGCGCCTTCGTCTCGTGGAGCGATCCCGGCCACGCGGCGCGACCCGCTTCGCTGCCCGATCAGGAGTCCAACACCAGCGGCTCGTACCAGTCCCGGTTCCGGCGGTACCAGTCGATGAACTGCGAGACGCCCTCCCGGATCGACGTCGACGGCTCGTACCCCAGCAGCTCGCGGGCCTTCGAGACGTCGGCGTGGGTGTGCTCGGCGTCGCCCGTCCGTCGCTCGCCGTACTCGAGACCGAGCGAGGGATCGATCTCGTCGCGAACCAGTTCCGCGAGCGTCCGGACGTCGACGGTGTCGGTGCTGCCGACGTTTACGACCTCGCCGTCGGCCGAATCGTCGTCCAGCAGCTGCCGGTTGACGCCGACGACGTCGTCGATGTACGTGAAATCCCGCGTCTGGGCGCCGTCGCCGTAGATGACGGGTGGCTCACCGTTCAGACAGCGCGAGACGAAGTTCGAGATCGCCATGTTGGGGCGCATCCGCGGGCCGTAGACGGTGAAGTACCGCAGCGAAACTGTAGGGAGGCCGTACACCTCGCCGTAGACCCGGGCGTACTGTTCGGCGGCCAGCTTCGAGACGCCGTACGGGCTGACCGGCCTCGTCGACTGGTCCTCGTCGTAGGGGAGGGACTCCGGTTTGCCGTACACCGACGACGAACTCGCGAGGACGACCCGCTCGAGGTCGGTCTCGCGGGCCGCATCGAGGACGTTCAACGTACCGTCGACGTTGATCGAGTTGGGCTTGCGCGGGTTGTCGACGCTCGTTCGAACGCCCGCCTGGGCCGCCTGGTGGTAGACGACGTCCGCGTCGCCGACCAGTTCGTCGACGAGGGTCGCGTCCCGAACGTCGCCCTCCACGAGCGCGTAGACGCCTTCACCCTCCGCTGCAGCCGCTCGGCCGAGCTCGATGGTTCGTTCCTTGATCCCGGTGTCGTAGTAGGGATCCAGGTTGTCGAGCACCGTCACGTCGTGTCCCGCTTTCGCGAACGACTCGGCGAGGTGCCCTCCGATGAATCCGGCGCCGCCGGTAACGAGAACGCGCATCGTTCGCCAACAGACCGCCGACTCCCAAAAACACATCGGACTTTTTATGTGTGGGTGCGGATCCGCCGACCGGTTAGCCGGGTACGCCGATTCGTCGGTCCTCGAGCGGAAGCGACGAGCGAACGGCACGGTTCGCGGTCCAATGTTTGGCAGCCCCGCGCGGGGAACGAACCGCCGGGATATAGTTACTGGCTCAGTTATTTATTTGTCGCCGATAATTACTCGAGACGTGAGTGCTGTCGAACGGGAGCCGGGGACGTTGTTCGCCCAGGGATGGGACCCCCAGCACCTCGTGAACCTGTTCATTTACGGTTTGTTCGGCCTGCATCTGATTCTGGTGATTCTCGCGTACTCGACGGACGCCGTCGCGGCGTGGCAGCTGGCGGCCTTCGCCGTCCTGCTCGGCGCGGTCTGTGGCTGTCGGCTCGTCACGAACGCGTACCAGGAGTTCGACCAGCTCCAGGCGGGACTGCTCTCGGTACTCGGCGTCTCCTTCGTCGTCCTCGGCGTAATCTACCAGAGCTCCTCGCCGGGGTTCGGTCTCGGGCCGAGTCGCCCGCTCGCGATCGCGATCGTGTTCGTCCTCTCCGTCTCCTTTTTCCTCGTCGTCACCGACGCCAGACGGTACACGGCGGGCCAGTGGGCCGCCGTCGGCTGCTTTACGGTACTGACCGGGATCTACCTCGCCCACACCCTCGCGTACGATCCCTCGAGCACGCAGTCGCGGTGGCCGCTGTGGGCGGCGGTCGTAATGGGAACGAGCCTTTTCGTCGTCCCGCGGCTCGTTCCGAAACGGGTGTTCCTCTGGTTTCTCCCCCGGCTGGCGGCGGTCGCGGTGGTACTCGGCCTGGGAACGTACGCCGTCGGCGAGTACAGCCTGTGGGCGTTCGAGGTCCGCCAGTGGTCGGGAACCCCGTCGGTGCCGCTGATCGAGACCGAGCGCTCGACGATCCAGTCGTTCTTCCCGAACCCCAACTCCTTCGGACTGGTCTCGTTCGCCGGTCTCGTCGCCGCGGTCGTCGAACTCCACCGCTCGGTCGTCGCCCGTCGACCGCTGGGAGCCGCACTGGCGGTGGCGCTCACCGGCCTCTGTGCGGCCGGCGTCTTCCTCTCGAACGCCCGGGCGGCGATGCTCGCCTCGGCGGTGGTCCTCGTGATCTACGCCGCCTACGTCGCCGGCGGCCGCGTCGCCGTCCCCGTCGCCGCCGTGGCGAGCACCGTCGGCGTCTTCGGACTGCTCGCTGCGATGTACGCGGACGTGGTCGACATCTCCACGTCGGGTCGATTCGAACTCTGGACCGCGAGTCTGCGGGCGATCCGTGACGGCCCTCTCCTGTTCGGCCACGGCAGCGGCCCCGCGAACCTCGTCATCGAACCCTATCTCGAGGGGGAGACGGCGCCGTTGCCGCACAACTCCTACCTCGAAGTGATGATCCAGACCGGCTTCGTCGGCGCCCTCGCCTACGGCGGGTTGATCGCCGGCAGCGTCGCTCGCGGGCTGGCCGCCTACCGCGACGTCGACGTCGCGATGCTCGCGTTCGTCGTCGGCTGGGCGATCCACCTGTTCTTCGAGTCCTACACCCTGTTCGAGTGGTCGATCGGCGGCGTGCTGGCGTCGATGGCGATCGGCTACCTGCTCTTTGGCGACTGAAGAGACCGAAGCCGAGCGCACGGACGACTCCTCGAGCGCATCGGTGACCGAACGGTTCCGGCAGCTCTCAGGTCGAACCCGTGACGAGACGGTCGTATATGCCGTACACCCGTCGTCGGATCGCCGGGCGTTCGACGAGCCACCAGCCGACCAGTCCGACGGCGGTCCCGACGAGCGCGAGGAGCGCCCGATCGTTAACCCCGGTGGCGACCGCAGCCGCGAGCGCGATTCCGAGCGCCGTGAGGAACGCCCGCAGCGGTCGGTCCAGCGCGAGCCGGCCGACCGTGGCGAGGTAGACGGCGCCGAACGCCACGGACGCGACGACGTCGACGAGGTAGTGCACACCTAGTGCGAGCCGGGAGACGGCGACGAGGGCAACGATCGCTCCGGCGATACCGATTCGAACCGACCGCCGGCCGCGCGGGAGCCACAGCGCCAGCGCGCCCCAGAAGACCGTGGCAGCCATCGTGTGTCCGCTCGGAAAGCCGAACTCACTGGGCTCGATCACGTGGTACTCCGCGGGCGGACGCGGAAGCGCGAACACCGACTCGAGCAGGACGACGAGCGCGAGGCCGCCGAAGACGGTCGCGATGAGAGACGCCGTTCGGTCGGAACACAGCGGCTCCTCCCGTCGGCCGCGCCGAATCGACGAGCCGACGTCGACGAGGTAAAACAGCACCAGCGCGGGGGCGACGAACAGGAGGTCCCCGAACAGCGTCGCCGCGGCGAACGCCTCGAGAGACCACTCCGGAAGGATCGCTCGGAGTGCCTCCATCACGCCGAGGCTACGGCTCACGGCGACCCGCGGACGCCGCGATCGGTCGTCCGCTCACCCCTCGAGACCGGGACGCGGAGACCGCCCCGCGTCGATACACAGCCCATCATCGGTTCTCGGCACGCACGTTATAGCATACCTGCTAGCTCTGCGTCAAAAGGCTATCGAGTCGTCGGACGCGGGGATCTGGGAACGATCGGCGTCGGATCCGACGTCCCTCACCCTCGAGCGCCGGTCCTCACTCGATCGGTGTCGGTATCGGTTGCGAGCGAGCGATCAACCGCTCCCGTCGCTTCGCAGTGCCCGATCGATGGTTGCGACGGCATCCTCGAGGCTCCCTTCGTTCGAGACTCTGATGACGGTGATGGAGTCGTCGGCCTCGGCTGCCTCGACGACTTCCGAACAGGCTCGCTCGTGTCGCTCCTGTGCGTCGTCCAGCCTCGCGACGCCGTGTCGCTCCGAGAGAGACTTCTCCCGGCTGCGCTGGCGCCGGAGGCAGACCGCCGTCGGCGCGGTGACGTAGACGAGCATCTCCGGCGTCGGCACGCGATCGAAGTACGCCTCGAGGGAGAACCGGTCTCCGCCCCGCCAGCGGACCGAGACGGCCCCCATCGCGAACCCCTCGTCCATACAGAACCGCTCGTCGGACCGGACCGTCTCGACGCCGAGCTGGTAGCGCTCCGCGGCGTCCCTGAGCAGCGACGCAGCCTGGTCGGGTTCCCGAGAGACCGCTCGTCGGGCGCCGACCATCGCGTCCGGAAACGACGGCTGCTCGAGCAAGAACGACGAGAACAGCCGTTTCCGAATCGGGTGCTGCAGAACGAGCGTCTCCGCGTACGAGCGGGGACGCGACGGCAACAGTCGGTACGCCAGCCGAGTCGGGCCGTCGTAGCGATCCAGAACCAGCCGCTCGAGCCCGTCCTCGTAGATCCCGCCGTAGTACCGCGAATCCGATGTGAGCCGTCCGTGTACCGCCGACTTACCCGCTCCCGGCGGGCCGATGAACTCGACGTGTGAACGATCGGTCGCACGCATTCGAGTCACTTGCGCGACTGGATCGCGTACAGGTCGGCGTACTGTCCGCCCCGGTCGATCAGGTCCCCGTGCTGGCCGGCCTCGACGACCTTGCCGTCCGAAACCGTGTAGATGCGATCCGCGTTCTCGACGGTCGAGAGTCGGTGGGCGATCGCGAGCATCGCGTAGTCCCGGTCCATCCCCTCGATCGCTGCCTGAACCTCTTGTTCGAGACTCGAGTCAAGATCACTCGTCGCCTCGTCCAAGATCAACAGCTCGGTGTCCTCGAGCAGCGCTCGGGCCAGCGAGACGCGCTGTTTCTGGCCGCCCGACAGCCGCGTGCCGTCGTCGCCGAGGACGGTGTCGTACCCGTTCGGGAGATCGTCGAGGAACTCGTCGATCTTCGCGATCGAACACGCCCGCTCGATCTCGGCCTGGGTCACGTCCCGGTTGCCGATCGTGAGGTTGTACCGCAGCGTGTCGTTGAAGATGAACGGATCCTGGCGGACGATCGAGATCCGATCGCGCCACTCGTCGACGTCCATCTCACCGATGGGAACGCCGTTGGCGCGGATCTCGCCGCGGTCGACCTCGTACAGCCGAGCCAGCAGCGAGACGATCGTCGACTTCCCGGCGCCCGACTGGCCGACGAACGCGACGAACTCGCCTTTCTCGACCTCGAAGTCGATCCCCTTGAGCACCCGTTCGTCGCCGTCGTAGGAGAACTCGACGTCGTCGAACTCGACGTGGTTGACCGTGTCGGGCACCTCGCGGGTCGGCTCGTTGACCTCCTCGCGGTCCTCGAGGTCTTGGATAAACTTCTGGGTGCGGACGAGGTGGGGAAGGTCGTTCTCGACCTTGTAGTAGTACTCGTTGAGTGCGCTGACCTTGGGACCGAGTTGCATCATCGCAAAGAGGAAGACGCCGAGCGCGCCGATCGACAGATCGGCGAACGTGAGCGCGAGGTAGATGAGCAAGAACACGGAGACCGCGACGCCGAGGTTGTAGAAGTTGTCGATCGCGGCCTCGTTGCGCCGGAGTTTGATTCGCGCGGTCGTGTACTGGTCGACGGCGTCGAGGAAGTTCCCGCGCAGCTCCCCGGCGAGCCCGAAGATCCGCACGTCGCGGATCCCCTGCGTGCCGGCCTGGGCGGCCTCCTGTCGGCGTTCGTTGGCGTCGGCGACCTCGTCACCGAGGTCGTATCCGCCCTCGAGGACGCCCCGAAGCAGGACCGTCAGTCCGCCGAGGATGGCGATCGCGATCAGCGTCAGCGTCGGCGCCATCACCAGCGCGATCGTCAGATACGCGAGCGAGAGAAAGAGTTGCTCGAGGACCTTGATTACGCGCCGGATCACCCGCCCCGCGTAGTAGGTCTGGGTGACGATCGCGTTGAGGATGTCGTCGGAGCCCTCTTCGTCGAAGTACTTCACTTCGGCGTCGAGGGCGTTGTCGAACGCCCGCACCTGCAGATCACGAATGTAGTAGGTCCGCAGCGCCTCGCGGAACCAGCCGACGAGGAAACTCGCCGTGTACCGCACCGTCATTACGACGGCGACACCGGCCACCACGAACCCGAGGGTAAACGGGACGCCGAGGGCGTCGTAGGCGACGACGAACGCTTCCATCAGCCCGTCGGCCTCGGCGACGGGATCGTCGGCCTGGACGATCTCGATGATCGGCAGGATGAAACTCAGTCCGATCCCTTCGAGAACCGCGGCGAGCAGCCCGAGGCCGACGATCAGCGTCGTGAACTTCGGGCTGAATCGGGCGACGTCCAACAGTGCGTCGATTTTGTCGCGCCGAGAGATATGTTCGGCATCGTCAGTAGACATCTCGGAGGTAGTAACGCATCGCCGTCGGAATCGTATAATCTCGTCGGAACCTGCCGCGGCCAGTCCCGGGCGGTCAGTCGGAGCTGGCTTCGGCCGGTACTTTCTCCTCGAGGCGCCGTTCGGCCTCGTCGCGGTCCTCGGGGTAGCCGACGTCGATACGCCAGCCGTCCAGACCGATGGCGTCGATAGTGCGTCCCGACTGGATCAGCAGGTCGACGGCGTCGCTGATCTCGTACTCCCCGCGGTCGGAGGGCTGGACGAGGTGGCAGGCGTGGAAGATCGCGGGCGTGAACGTGTAGAAGCCGGTCATCACGAGATTGGATGGTGGGTCGTCTGGCTTCTCGACGACGTCGGTGATCTCGCCGTAGGCGTTCGTATCGCAGACGCCGTAGCGGGAGGCTTCCTCCCAGGGGACTTCCTCGACGAGGAACGCCGCGTCCGCGCGTTCCTCCTGCTGGCGGCGGACGACGTCCTCGAGGTTCGCCTCGAAAACGTTATCGCCCAGGATCAGCATGAAGTCGTCGTCGATGTGTTCCTCGACGCAAAGCAGCGCGTGGGCGAGGCCGTTCTGTTCGCGCTGGTGGGCGTACGTGATCGGCACGCCGCGATACTCGTCGCCGTAGTGGTCGATGATCTTCTCCTTGAGGTAGCCGACGACGATGACGAACTCGCTCGCGCCCAGCTCGACGAGGCGGTCGAGACAGTGAGTGATGATCGGCTTCTCGTCGACCTCGACGAGTCCCTTCGGCTTGTCTTCGGTCAGCGGCCGGAGTCGCGTTCCCTCTCCGGCGGCGAGTACGACGGCTTGCATTGACACTAACTGGTGAGTCTCTCGTTACAATAACGTTCTGGTACGGACCGGTATTTATTTTGTAGAGTTCGGCCGCAAGACGAGCACTGTGTGGGCTCAGAGCGGTTTCGCTCCACTGTCGGGTCAGATCCGATCTGACCTCGAAGTCGCGAGGTCGTCCGTGCGAATAGGAGCAAATATTTGTTCCCGACTTCGAATCTGTAGGACAGTGAGTACCGCTGAGCGAGACTCGGCTACGTCTCTCATCCGGAGTCCGGAAGCCGACCGACTCCTCGAGGGCACGATCTACGGACTGTTCGCGCTCTACCTGTTTCTGGTTCTCGTCGCACAAGTGACCGACGCGATCCCGGCGTGGCAGCTCTCGGTGGCCGCGATCGTCCTCGGCGCGGTTCTGGGAACTCGGCTCGCCGTCGTCACCGACGATCGTCGGACGCACCGGTGGGCGGCGATCCTCTCCGTGTTCGGAATCACGGGCGTCCTCGCCGGCCTGCTCTACCAGACCAGTTCGCCGGGGTTCGGAGTGGGCTCGAGCCGAGTGCTCGCGATCGGCCTTGCGTTCGCCGTTCTCCTCTCGTTCGTTCTCGTCGTCACCGACGCCAGACGGTACACGGCGGGCCAGTGGGCCGTCGTCGGCTGCTTCGCGGTGATCGTCGGCGTGTATCTCGCACACACGCTCGCGTTCGTTCCCTCGAGCACGCAGTCGCGGTGGCCGGTGTGGGCCGCGACGGTGATGGGAGTGAGCCTCTTCGTCCTCCCCAGACTCGTCCCCGGGCGGGTGTTCCTTCGCGTTCTCTCGGGTTTCGCCGCGATCGTCGTGGCGCTCGGAGTGGCGACGTACGTCGTCGGCGACTACACGCTGTGGCTCTTCGAAGTCGGCCGGTACACCGCGTCCTCGCCGAGCGTTCCCGGGTTCGATCCGGATATCCTGACGCTGCAGTCGGTCTTCCCGAACCCGAACGGGCTGGGCCTGCTGTCGTTCGCCGGCTTCGTCGCCGCGGTCGTCGAACTCCACCGTTCGCTCGACGAACGGCGACCGATCGGCACGCCCGTCGCCGCGGTGCTCGCGGTCACCTGTGGGATCGGCCTCTTCCTCTCGAACGCTCGAGCGGCGATGCTCGCCGCGGCGGTTGCGACGGCGATCTACGCCGCCTACGCCGTCGGCGACCGAAAGCTCGTCCCGGTCGCGGTCGCGACGACTACCCTCGGCGTGTTCGGAGTCATCGCCGCGATGGCACTCGAAGTCGTCGGCATCTCCGCGACGGGTCGGTTCGAACTCTGGGCCGCGAGCCTGAGTGCGATCGGCGACGGTCCCCTCCTGTTCGGCCACGGCAGCGGGCCGGCCAACACGGTCATCGAGCCCTACCTCCCGAGAGAGGGGGCACCGACGCCGCACAACTCGTATCTCTCGGTACTCATTCAGACCGGGCTCGTCGGCGGACTCGCTTACATCGGGCTCGTCGCCGGCAGCATCGTCGCGCGCACGGTCACCTACCGCGAGGTCGACGTCGCGATGCTCGCGCTCGCCGTCGGCTGGGCGATCCACCAGTTCTTCGAGTCCTACACCATGTTCGACTGGTCCGTCGGCGCGGTGCTCGCGACCGCCGCGATCGGCTACCTCGTTTTCGGACACCGAGCGGAGCCGCGCCCGTAGCGGCGGGTCGATTCGCGAGGACCGGTTAGAAAAGCGTCCCGTCCTCGAGCGTGCCGCTGCGCTCTCAGGGAGTAGATTCCGATCGAATGGAGCTGATTCGTCGGCTCCCGACGGCGTAGGCCATCACGCCGACGATCGCGAACAGGAACCGGTTGTCGTTCAGGTCTCCGGTCACCATGGCGTTCACGAGCATGTAAGCGAAGAGAACTCCGAGAACGACGTGGGTCGCCTCCTCGTGCTCGAGCCAGTCCCGGGCGGCGTTCAACAGCGCGTAGCCGAACAGCGCACCGAGGAGCACGAGCCCGACGATGCCGAGTTCGAACAGCACCTCGAGGACGATGTTGTGCGGGTAGTAGCGGGTGTCGTAGCCCGGATCGATCAGCACCGGCCAGGCACCCAACCCTTCGCCGAAGAGGAGCATGGCCGGGTTCAGGGCATCGAACGTGTTCGTCCAGTAGCCAAAGCGAAGACCGAGCGAGCGCCCCGGACCGTCGGCCAGCGTGAGCAGTCGCTGGATGCCCCGCAGTTGCCGGGCGACGGTAGCGAACCCGATCAGTGAGACGAGTCCCACAGCGCCGTACCCCGCCAGCGCGATCCGGCCGTTCGGCAGCGTTCCGAGGACGATTCCCGCGAGAACGAGCAGTCCGATCGCACCGGCGACGGCGACCGTCGGCCCGCGAGCCCCGCTCACGAGCAGGGCGTAACTCATCGTGACGGCGCCGAAAAGCGCCGCGATCGTGAGCGTTCGATCCTCCCTCGAGAGGACGAGGTAGCCGACCGCGAGCAACAGTCCCAACCCGATCGCCCGACCGGTTATGAGGTAGTTCGTGCCGAACGGAGAGAGCTCGCCGCCGCCGGCCCGCTGGTATCGGTACAACATATCGAGGGCGGTGACGAACCCGACTCCCGCCGTGGCGAACCCGGCGTACCGGAGCCGGCGAGACGACGTCGCGACGACGACCGCGCCGGCACCGAGCGCCAGCCCGGTGACGCCGACCAGCCGCAGCGACTTGAAGAAGTAGTACTCGGTGCTCGGAGTCCAGAGTCCGGAGAGAACGGCGTAGCCGGCGAAGAGACCGAACAGCGTGGGGATGACGACCGACGGGAGCGTGAGTTCGAGTCGCCCGGCGGCGACCAACAGCGCGGAGAGCCCGACGGTTATCCCGCCGAGCAACACCGTCAGATCGATCGGCGACCACTCGAGGTACCAGGCGCTTTTGTACACGCCGGAGAAGACGAACGCGACGTAGCAGACGGCGACGGCGGCATCGAGATCCTCGTCGTGGAGACGCATCTATGGGTAGTATTTGAGGTTCGTTGATGTGCCTTGCCAATTCGAAACGGGTGGGTGGCCCGTCATCGGCCGATGAGACGTTTCACCAGTCGTTTCGCATCCATTCCGAACGCGAACGTTCGCGGCGTCACGCAGGTTGCGAGGTGGACGTACGGGAACGGGTTCGTCGGGTGGAGCCGGATCGCCCTGGCGAGCTCCCGCCGCGCCGTCGCCATCTCGCCGCGTCTCGCGTGGGTCAACCCCAGCAGATAGTGGTGGTGGGCGTGTCGACGGTCGGTCAACACGTCGCCGTGGCGCTCGACGAGCTGGGCCTTCCCCTCGCGTCTCGCCGCGACGTCGAGCGAGATCGAGTCCGCTCGCCGGTAGTGTTTCGCCAGGATCGTGCCCAGTCCGTAGAGGTCGTACTCCCGGGCCAGCCGCAGGTAGAACTCGTAGTCCTGTGAGGAGGCCATCGCCTCGTCGAGGTCGCCGACGGCGTCGAAGACGGACGCGCGAAACGTCGTCGTAATGAAGCTGCCGGGAACGTTCGCCTCGCCGAGATCCGAGCGGGCCACGCGGCCCTCGTGGGTCGCTTCCGGACCGAGGTACTCCTCGCCCCGGTAGATGTCGTAGCCGTGAAAGACGCCGCCGTAGGTCTCGGGTAACGACCCGAGGGCGGCGACGCAGGTCTCGAGCTTGCGCGGGTAGTACTCGTCGTCGGAGTCGAGGAAGGCGACGTACTCCCCGGAGGCCGCACGGATCCCTTCGTTTCGGGCGACGTTCGCCCCATTGTTGCCCTCGAGCCGGAGATACTCGATTCGGTCGTCGTCGTACCCCTCGACGACGGCCGCGGTGTCGTCGGTCGAGCCGTCGTCGACGATCACGTGTTCGAACCCCCCGTAGCTCTGTGCGAGGACGCTCTCGATCGCTCGCGGAAGCGTCTCCGCCCGGTTGTACGTCGGCGTGATAACTGAAACGGTGGTCATTTGTACTCGTCGTCGGTTCGTGCAGTTTCGTCGGTCGGTCCTGCGATGCCGTCGGTGTCCGTGGCTCCTGTCAGCTGAGCGTACGCGGCGAGCAGTCGGTCCCGCTCGACCTCCCAGCTGTACTCGGAGACGACGGCCTCGCGTCCGGCGTCGCTCATCGCCTGCCGGGTATCCGAATCCTCGAGCAGGCGTTCGATCTCCTCCGTTGCCCGCTCGAGGTCGCGTTCGGGAACGGAGACGCAGTAGTCCGAATCCGCGTAGGGCTCGAGCGACGGCACCTCGGTCAGCACGACGGGGAGGCCACAGTAGAGATACTCGAAGAACTTCGTCGGGACGTTGCGCTCGAAGCGCTCCTCGTCGACCAACAGCAGGCCGACGTCGGCCGCCGAGAGATAGGAGAAGATCTCGTCGTAGTCGACGTAGCCGAACAGCCGGACGTGGTCGGCGATCCCCGCCTCGTCCATGTATCGTCGGGCCTCGCGCTCGATCTCCTCGTCCTGGAACGGCCCGAGTAGCCAGAGCCCGACGTCGAGCCCTCGCTCCCGAAGGCGGGCGGTAACCTGCAGCATGTTCAACAGCCCCCGCTCCCGGTCGAGTCCGCCGACGTAGGCCAGCACGTGCTCGTGGGAGCGCTCGAGGTCGACCCGGTCGGTCTCGATCCCCGCGACCTTCGGCAGGTTCCGGATCGTCTCGACGGGCGTACTCGTTCGCGAGGCGAGGCTCTCCCGGGTGGCGTCGTCGGCCGTGACGACGAGATCCAGCGGTCGGGTCAGCGCTCCCTGGATCGCCGGAAACACCCGCTGCAGAACGGGTTTGGCGGGATCGGGAATCCACTCGCGGACGCGGATCGCGTCCGCGTAGTCCTCGTGGACGTCGTAGACGACCCTCGCGTCGGTGGTCAGCGACAGCGCCAGCCCGATCGGCAACAGCTCCGGGTCGTGGACGTGGTAGACGTCGGCGTCCTCGGCTCGAGCCTCGCGGAACAGCGTCGGCAGGTTTCGCCAGCGCTCGAGCCGGGTGTCGACGTTGCCGACCGAGCGCACGTCGACGTCGTCTCGGACGATCGACTCGTCGTGGTGGACGAGCAGCGTCGTCCGGTAGCCCGCGGCCGACAGCGTCTGTAGTTGCTTGTGGAAGATGCGCGGATCGAACGGGTAGTGGACGGACGAGAGGTGAACGACGTGGGTCATGGTTCGGGGTCCTCGTTCTGGCTCGAGTCTCGAGCGGTCGTGTTCCAGGTAACGATGTTCTCTCGCCGGAGGAAGTTCCACAGGCCGACGAGCATGCCGTAGTTCGCGACGAGGAAGAAGTGGGGAACGTGGACGAGCGTCGGCGGCGAGAGCGAGGTTCGGTCGAGGACGGCGCCGGCGAGGGCGAGGGCGTAGAACGTCAGCTGCGCCCCGAGCAGCGCCAGATAGATGGGACTCGTCGAAACGAGGACGAGCGCGAGGTTCGAGAGGAGGGCGACGGCGAGCAGGATCGGTGAGAGCCACCGGAGCACCTTGTGAGAGAGGAGCTGGAACGAAAACACCGGGTATCGAACGGGGTTGAGCAGCTCGGCGTTGTTCGCGACGGTGTGCCACGATCGGGTGACGATCCGACTCCGACGGTCGAGTTCGTCGTCGACCGTCTCCTCCGTGCTCTCCCAGGCGACCGCGTCGGCGGTGTACGCGACCCGCTCGCCGTTCGCGACGATCGCCAGCGGCTCGGCGAAGTCGCTGATCGCGCCCCGCCGCAGGGGGACGTACGACGAGTTGCGGACCGCGTAGATGGCGCCGTTGCCGGTCACCGACGAGCCGACCGCCGACTCGAGGCGTTTGATCAGCGACTCGTAGCGCCAGTAGATCGACTCCCCGTCGACGTCGCTCGAGTCGCGGTACTTGAGCTCGCCGACGACACAGCCCACGTCGGGGCCGAACGACGCCACCAGCTCGCGGATCGCGTCGGGTTCGTACATGCTGTTTGCGTCCGAGAAGACGACGATCTCCTCGTCGACGGCGTCCGCGACCCGGTTCTGACACTCGGTCTTGCCGACCCGCCCCTCGATCCGGACGAGATCGACCCCCTCGTCGGCGTAGGAGCGAACGATCTCGTCGGTCCGGTCCGAAGAGGCGTCCGAGAAGACGACGATCGAGAGCCGGTCGTCGGGGTACTCGAGCTCGAGGCTGTTCTCGATCTTTTGGGCGATAATATCTTCCTCGTTGTACGCTGCGATAACGAGGGCGACCGAGGGAAGCGAGTCGGGGATCGACGAGTCGGGAGTCGGGGTCAGCCTCGCCAGCAGCGCCAGCAGCGGAATGTAGAGGAAGTACGAGTGGACCAACAGGAGAACGGAGACGACGAGTAGGGCCAGGAGCGTGAGTTCGAGCATGGTGGCGAAACGGACCGTTCAGTGGCGGATCGAAACGAGTATCCTGTCTCCGATTTGCGCCAGCGCCGAGTTCAACCTTCCGACATGGATCGAGCGTCACAGCGCTTCACGGGCCCTTACATTGCAAGCTCGGTGTGGCAAACTCGTCCGCACGATACCGGATCGTGAACACGGACGCCGTTACGCTGGCGGGATCAGCATCACGTTCCCGGTTGCTCGAGCGACGAGATCCTCGGAGACGCTGCCCAGCAACAGTCGACGGAGACGGCTGTGCCCCCGGGAGCCGACCAGTACTGTCGTCGGGTTCACCGCAGCTTCCGTGGCGAGAATCTCGTCGGCGGGGTCGCCCTGCCCGACGACGACCTCGGTGTCGATCCCCCAGTCCTCGAGCCGTGCCGCCAGCTCTCCCAGTCGCTGCTCGGGGTCGACGCCCTCGGGAAGAGCGGGATCCTTCGGCGTGGCCACGTGGACGAGCGTCGCCTCCTGCGTGGCGTGTCGCAGGTAGGAGAACGCCTCGAACGCCCGCTCGGCGTTCTCGGAGAAGTCGGTCGCGTACAGCATCCGCTGGAAGAGGTGCTGTTTGAGGACGACGGGATCGTCGACGCCGCGCTCGATCCGGTTGACCAGTAGCGGCGTCTCGGTCGTCCGGGCCAGGTTGCGCGCCGTCGACCCGATGACGCGGTTCTCGAGCGGGCTCTTCCCTCGAGAGCCGACGACCGTGAGACTCGCGCCGATCGTACTGGCGATGCCGATGATCCGCCGGTGGGGGGTCCCGCGGACGACGTGGACCTCCACGTCGAACCCGACGGCTTCGATGACCCGTCGGTACCGTCGAATCGCACGCTCTCGCCGCTTTTCGAAGTCGATTCCGGGCATTCCCGAGTGAACGTTCGACGGGACGACCGTGACCAGGTGGATCTCGCCGATCCCGATCCGACCCAGACAGTCGAGACAGGTCTCGTTCTGTATCGTCGCCTCGCTGGCCGCCGAGAGATCCGTCGCGAGTACCGCTTTCATACCCCTAGTACGGACTCGGTACTATAATATTGTTTGGCGTAACCAATACCGACTACATGAAAGCCGACTGAACGATCGACGAACCGGTGCCCGATGGGCAAGCGCGATGGGTCGGTACGACTGGAGCCCGTCCCGCTCGAGAGCGCGCGAGCGACACGCTCGAGCGCCACCGAGCTGCCGGGCCAGCGGTCCTATATCCTCGTAACGTATCCAAATATTCTCGTTGGATATCCGTGTGATTCTCTGCAGTAATATTGCCCCAAATTCCCAAAAGCGTTATACACTCGTCCCGGGTAGTGAGTAGTGAGTAGAAATCCATGACGCGCACACAACCCATATCGAACGGAGGTCGAGACGAATGATCGAGTCCGCCGGTCTCCCACCCGTCGTACAGGCGACGGCCCTCGTTAGCGTCGTCTTCGTGCAGGCCGTCGTCCTCTACGCCGGCTACGGCGTCCTCGAGCGGATCGTCTCGCCGTTGATCGATCGAGTTGCGAACGCGAGCGCGTAATCGATGGAACTCCTCGGCCTCTCTCCGGCACTGCTGGCCCTGTTCGTGAGCTTCGGCTTCATGGTCGGCGTGCTGTTCGGGTTTTTCGGGATGGGCGGGTCGTTCCTGATCACGCCGACGCTGCTGATACTGGGCTACCCTGCGCCCGTCGCGATCGGCAGCGGGCTTGCGTTTTACTTCGGTACCTCCGTTATCGCCGTACTGAAACACTACGACGTCGGACAGGTCGACTACAAACTCGGCGCCGTCCTCTTCGTCGTCCTCTCGATCGGGATCGAACTCGGGAGCCGGCTCGTCTTCGGCCTCGAGGCCCTGGGAGTCGCCGAACTCGTCACGGGCGTCGCGTACGTCGTCCTGCTGGCGGGGATCGGGCTCCTGTTTCTGCGGCGGGCCTACAGGCTCGAGGAGGCCACTGACGATGACGACGACGGAATCAGTGACGAGGAGATCCCCCCGATTGCCCGAAAGATCCAGTCCTACGAGGTGGCGCCGATGCTCTCGCTGGGCTCCGGCGGACGAGCCTCGCTGTGGACGATCCTCGGCTCCGGCGGCGGGGTCGGCCTCGTCTCCGGACTGATCGGCGTCGGCGGCGGGTTCATTCGGATGCCCGCGATCTACTACCTGATCGGGACGCCGCTGACCGCCGCCGTCGGAACGAGCCTGTTCGCCGGACTGTTCTCGGGGGCCTTCGGCACCTTCACCTACGGGATGTCCGGCGGCGTCGACCTCGCGGTCGTCTCCCTGCTGCTGGTCGGCAGCGCGCTCGGCGCGCGGATCGGTTCGGCCGCGACCGCGATCGTCGAGGAGGACGACGTGATCGTCTACTTCGGGATCATGATGCTGCTCGCCAGCGCCGGGATCGGACTCAGCGAACTCGGGAACTGGCTGGGCGTGGGTTCGCTCGACGCCCTCAGCGTCGTCCTGCTCGTCGGCTCGTCGTTCGCCGTCGCCTCGATCATCCTCTATCAGGTGCTCGCGTCGTCGAAAAAAGCCGAAACCGATACACGGTCGGCGACCGACAGTAAGGGGTAACGATGGCCACCGAGCGAGCGACCGATCGTCGCGCCGCTGCGATCGATTCACGTCCGGGTACCCGCTCGTGACGCTGATCGGCGTCGTCGCCGTCGTGCTGGCGCTCGGGGTCGTCTCCCGCGTCCTCGCGGATCGGCTCCGGATCCCGAGCGTCCTGTTTCTGATCCTCGCGGGCGTCGCGATCGGCCCGGAGGGGATCGGCCTCGTCTCGCGGGCGACGTTCGGCGAGGGACTTCCCGTGATGGTCGGCGTCAGCGTCGCGATCATCCTCTTCGAGGGCGGCTACCACCTCCGCCTCGAGAAGCTCCGGGAGAGTCCGACGGCCCTGTTGCGGCTCACGACCGTCGGCGCGGCGATCACCTGGCTGGGAACCGCGGGCGCCGTCGTCGTCTTCCTCGACACGAGCCTCGAGGTCGGCCTGCTGGTCGGCGCCCTGCTGATCGCGACCGGGCCGACGGTGATCGGCCCGATCCTGCAGGTCGTCACCGTTCGGGATCACGTCGCGGCCGTCCTCGAGGGCGAGGGCGTGCTCAACGACGTCACCGCCGCGATCCTGGTGGTCGTCGTCTTCGAGGTGCTGATCGCCGGCAACGGCGGTCCGCTGTGGCTCCTTGGCGAGTTCGGAAGGCGGCTGGCGATCGGACTGGCCGTCGGGGCTGCCGTCGCCGGCGCCGTCTGGCTGTTTCTTAGCCGGGGCAACCTCTCGCCCGGGACCGCGCCGCTGCACGCCCGACTGGTCGTCCTTGCCGGGATCGTCGTCGCCTACGGCGGCGCGGAGTTGCTCGCGAGCGAGACCGGGATCGCCGCCGCGGCGATGGCCGGCTTCGCGCTCGGCAACGTCGACCTCCCGCACCACGAGGACGTCGTCGACTTCCTGGACGATCTCTCGGTCGTCGTCCTCTCGTTTATCTTCGTCGCGCTGGCGGCGCTGATCGACTTCGGCGATATCATGACTCTCGGGCTCGCCGGGATCGCCGTCGTCGTCGCGATCACGCTCGTGCTCCGGCCGGCGGTGATCTACCTGGCGACGACCGGCGAGCGGTTCACCCGGGACGAACGGCTCTTTCTCAGCGCCGTCGGTCCTCGCGGGATCATCCCCGCGAGCGTCGCGACGCTGTTTGCCGTCGAGCTCCAGGCGCTCGGCCAGCCACAGGAGGCCCAGCTGCTCGCCGGCACCGTCTTCCTGATCATCTTCGCGACGGTCGTCCTCCAGGCCGGCCTCGCGCGACAGATCGCGACCCACCTCGGTGTTTCACCAATGCGCACGATAATCATCGGCGGGGGACGGGTCGGCCTCTCCCTCGCGGAACGGCTCGAACAGGACGGAGAGAACGTCCTCGTCGTCGACGAGGATCCCGACGCGGTCGAGCGGGTCCGCGAACGCGGAATCCGTGCGCTCGAGGGCGACGGCACCGACGCCGACGTCCTCGAGCGGGCGGGGATCGACGAGGCGAAAAACGTCATCGCGGCGACGCCCGACGACGACGCGAACCTGCTGACCTGCCAGCTCGCGCGGACCAGCTTCGACGTCGAAACCGTCGCCTCGCGGGTCAACCAGCCCGGCAACGTCGAGGCGTTCGAATCGCTGGGCGTTCGCGCGATCGACCTCTCGATGGCGACCGCGTGGTCGCTCGAGAACGTCCTCGAGCGCCCGTCGCTGTCGGCGTGGATGAACGAACTCGGCCGAACGGGCGATGTCCAGGAGATCGAGGTGACGGCGACGGATCTCGTCGGAAAGACGATCGCCGAGCTCAACGCCGAGATCCCCGACGGCTGTCTCGTCGGACTCGTCACCCACGGCGACGGGACGACCGAGGTTCCGACCGGCGACCACGTGCTGCGCGACGGCGACCGGGTCACCTTCCTCGGGCGGACGGAGGCGGTCGACCGCGCGGTCAAGCGGTTCCATCCACACGACTGAACGGGAGTGACGGGGCGAGTCGCTAGATCGCGTCGTCCGGCTCGTGAGTCTCGGCGATCCGGCTCGCCTCCGTCGCGTACTGCTCCCGGAGCTCCGGATCGTCCACGGAGCCGAGGTTCGACGGGGCGACGGTCACCGCGGCCGTCGTCAGGCGGTCGTCGGTCGGACTCGTGAGCGCCCGCTCCGTCCGGAAGTACCGCCCGCCGTCGGGCGTCGCGTACACCAGGATGATGAGGTTCTGTTCGTCGTCGGAGTAGGGTTCGCTCGACCAGCCAGACGCGAACCGTCTCGGATCGTTCGTTCGTGGGTCGTGATACGGGTTCGTCGCCCGTAATGTTTTGTATAGTTCGAACAATTTCGACGGAGCTACCGATCGGGAGCTCAGGTACATACCAACACTTTGTTGCCGAATATCGCCTTCAACCGGGACTCATCTCTCGAGAGAGCGCGATTCCATCGAGCGAGTGTTGTACTATATTGCACACTACCTACAAAACCTTTAAGCGCCTCCGGTCCGTACGAAGAGGTGATGACAACCGATGCAACCAGTCCCTCGGCGGACGGACCGACGAACGAACCGCTCTACGTCGACGGCGAGGACCACCTCGAGGCGATCGTGAGCGAACACGACGTCGTGCTCGTGGACTTCTACGCCGACTGGTGTGGCCCCTGCCAGATGCTCGAGCCCGTTCTCGACGGGCTGGCTGCCGAAACTGACGCGACGATCGCGAAAGTCGACGTCGACAGCAACCAGCAACTCGCCGCCGCCTACGGCGTCCGCGGCGTCCCCACGCTGCTCGTGTTCGCCGACGGCGAGCAGGTCGAACAGCACACCGGCGCCCTGCCGGCCGACCGACTCCGCAGCCTGATCGAGCGCTACACCGAATGAGCGAGGGAACGAACGCGGACGTCCGCAACGTCGCGATCGTCGGCTCCGGCGTCGCCGGCCTCTCGGCCGCCGTCTACGCCGCGCGGGCCGACCTCGAGCCCCTCGTCCTCGAGGGACCCGAGCCGGGCGGCCAGCTCACCCTGACCACCGACGTCGAGAACTACCTCGGGTTCCCCGAGGGCGTCGGCGGGATGGAGCTGATCCAGCGCGGGAAGGAACAGGCCGAGCGCTTCGGCGCCGACGTTCGCCACGGAACCGTCGAGGACGCGGCGCTCGAGGATCGCCCGTTCGAACTCGAGTTCGCGGACGGCGACGTCGTTCGGACGCGGGCGCTGATCGTCGCGACCGGCGCCAGCGCCCGCTGGGTCGGCGCCGACGGAGAGGACGAGCTGATGGGCTACGGCGTCTCGACGTGTGCGACCTGCGACGGCGCCTTCCACCGCGGCGACGACGTCCTCGTGATCGGCGGGGGCGACTCGGCGATGGAGGAGGCGCTGTTCCTCGCGAAGTTCGCCGACTCGGTGACGGTCGTCCACCGGCGCGACGAACTGCGCGCCTCCGAGGTGATGGCACAGCGGGCCCGCGACCACGAGAAGATCGCCTTCCGCTGGAACGCGGAGCTGCTCGAGATCCACGGCTCCCGGCAGGAGGGGGTCACCGGCGCGACGCTCGTCTCACATCCCGACGGCCGCCCGACCGAGAAGCTCGAGGCGAGCGCGGCGCCACGGGCCGCGAACGGGATCGTCGAGGAGACCGTCGACGTTGGCGGGATCTTCTACGGCGTCGGCCACGTTCCGAACACCGAGTTCCTCGAGGGCACCGGCGTCGAACTCGCCGATTCGGGCCACCTGGAGACTCTCGAGGGGATGACGACCGAGACCGCGGTCGAGGGCGTCTTCGGCGCGGGCGACGTCATGGATCCCGACTACCGCCAGGCGGTGACCTCGGCGGGTACCGGGAGCATGGCCGCCCTCGACGCGGAGGCGTGGCTCGAGTCACAGTCCGTTCGTTCGGGGTCTCGAGCGCTCGCGGGACCGACCGCACAGTCGTGAAAACGGTGGGGGAGTTGCAGCCGACCGAGCTGCATGGGGTGCGGTGTCGGTGACTCCGCCGGCTGCAATTCAAAACAAAAGCTATTGTAATAAATACTTTCTCTTTTTCTTACTAATTTGACGAACGAAAGCCTACGGCTTTAACTGAGCGAGTGCGATACCGGTTCGCATGAATGGTGTCGTCCCCGCGGCCGGGAAAGGAACGAGGCTGCGTCCGCTGACCGACGAGAAACCGAAGGGGCTCGTCGAGGTCGACGGGCGACCGATCCTGACCCACGTCTTCGAGACGCTGCTCGAGGCCGGCGTCGACGAACTCCTCGTCGTCGTCGGCTACCGCAAGGAGGCGATCGTCGACCGCTACGGCGACGCCTACGCGGGCGTGCCGATCAGCTACCTCCACCAGCGCGAACAGCGAGGACTCGGTCACGCGGTCTCGCTGGCGGAACCGCACGTCGACGGCCCGTTCGTCGTCCTCAACGGCGATAACGTCTTCCGAGGCGGAATCGGGCCCGCCCTCGAGCGCGTCGAATCCACGGGCGCGGAGGGTGCACTGCTCCTCGAGGAGGTCGACCCGGAGACGGCCCGGGAAACCGGCGTGGTCGACGTCGAGGACGGCCAGGTCAGGGAGATCGTCGAGAAGCCCGACGATCCGCCGTCCCGGCTGGTGACGACTGGCTGCTACGTCCTGCCACCCGAACTCTTCCACGCGCTCGCGCTCGCCCAGCCGTCAGACCGCGGCGAGTACGAACTCAGCGAGGCCGTCGGTCTCCTGGCGCGGGCGGGTCGACGCGTCGACGCCGTTCGGCTGCCGGGCGAACGGATCAATATCAACGCGCCCGAGGACGTCGAGCGGGCCGAACAGCTGGTCGATTAACGGAGCATCGACCGGTCGAGGTAGAGTCGCTCGAGGCCGACGTCGCGGGCGTGATCGACCACCGCGGCGTACTCGTCGACGGTGATCGGACGGTCGATCTCCGCGTAGAACTCCTCTTCGGCCGCCTTGTAGTAGGGCTGGTACTGCGCCATCACGTCGACGAACGTCTCCGTCGAGATCTCGTCGGCGAGAAACTCGAGCACCCGTTTCGCGCTCTCGACGTGATTGGGCATGACGAGGTGGCGCACGAGGAGCCCGCCCGTCGCGAGCCCGGTGTCGTCGAGCCGGAGGTCGCCGACCTGTCGGTGCATCTCCCGCAGCGAGTCGGTGACGGTAGACCAGTAGTTCGGCGCCTTCGAGTACGTCGCCGCGGCGCCGTCCTGGCCCCACTTTACGTCGGGCATGTAGATATCGACGATCCCCTCGAGCGTCTCGAGGATCTCGGGCCGTTCGTACCCGCCACAGTTCCAGACGATCGGCAGGTCCAGTCCGGCCTCGGTGGCGATCCGGACGGCCTCGACCAGATGCGGGGAGTGGTGGGTCGGCGAGACGAAGTTGACGTTGTGACAACCTCTGGCCTCGAGTTCGAGGGCCATCTCGGCGATCTCCGCGGGCGTCGCCGGCTCGCCGCGGGCCTCGTGGCTGGTCTCGAAGTTCTGGCAGAAGACGCACTTCATGTTGCAGTTCGCGAGGAAGATCGTCCCGCTCCCGTTGTGACCGCGCAGACAGTCCTCTTCGCCGAAGTGCGGGAAGTACGTCGAGACGTACGCGGTGTCGTCGACCTGGCAGGTACCGACGCGGCCCGCGGTTCGGTCGACCCCGCAGTCGTACGCACAGAGGTCGCAGTCGGCGTAGCGCTCCCAGAGGTCGTCGACCCGCGCCTCGAGCGTCTCGGGCGGAAGCGAGCGCGCGTTCGGCGTCGTCGCCGGTGAACTCGATCCCATGCGAAACGGTATCGCCGTCGATCGACAAATCCTTGCTGCAAGGTATCACAAATCACGATACTCGGCGGTATCCACCGATCGAGTGAGCAGCGAGTTCCCGAAGCGATCCCCGAGAACACCGATCGGACCCACCGCGAGGATTCGTCACTGCGGAATCCTTCATTATCTTTCTCTGCACACGCAGGCAGAACCCCCAACCCCGAAACCGGACTATCCGTACACGTACACGAAATAACATTTGGAGCGACGAGCGCCCGTCCCGACGGGTCATCGGCCCCGTCGGAGGCGGCGTTCGATTCGGTAGTCACCGGACGAGAATCGACCCGAACGCGTCCCCGATCGGGTCGGTGCGGCGGTTCCAGGGGACGAATCACTAGACAATGGCACTCACAGATCTCGGTAGACGGGAGTTTCTCGCGGCCGGCGTTACGGGACTCTCGGTAACGGCAGCGTACGGCGCCGAAGCGTTCGGCGTCACCGAACGGTTCGACGAGGCGAGAGTTACGGCGGTCGTTCCCTGGGCCCAGGGCGGGGGGACCGACCGGGCGATGCGGATCACGACGCCGGCGTGGTCCGATCGGCTCGGCATCGGGTTCGTCGTCGAGAACTACCCCGGCGGTTCGACCCAGGTCGGCGGCGAGGAGCTGTACAACGCCGACCCGGACGGCACCACGGTTGCGATGTGGAACATGCCACAGATGCAGGCGACGTGGCTGTTCCAGAACGCCCCCTACGAGATGGAGTCGTTCGACTATCTCGGCACGCACCACTGGGACCCGACGATGTGGTTCGCCCCGCCGGACCGCCCGTACGACGACCTCGAGGAGTTCGTCGAGTACGCCCGCGAGGACGGCGCGACCGTCGGGATCACCTCCGCCATCGGGAACACAGCACTGTCGGCGCTGCTGGTCGAGGATACCTACGACCTCGACCTGACGGTCGTCAACATGGAGGGCGGATCGGAGGTCCGCCAGGCCGTCCTCGCGGGCGACGTCGACGCGGGCGTCAACCAGCCCTGGGCGTTCAACCCCGACCACGTCGGCGACGTGCTCGCGCTGGGCTCTCACACAGCCGAGCCACAGGAGCTGTGGCCCGACACCCCGTCGTTCGCCGACCTCGGTCTCGAGGAGGTTCCCCTCGTCGAGGAAGGACTCGGCCAGTGGAAGCTCATGGTGGTTCCCGGCGGGCTCCGGGAGAACCACCCCGAACAGTTCGAGCGCCTCGCCGAGACCTACGCCGCGGCTCTCGAGGACGAGGCGTTCCTCGCCGAGGCCGAAAACCAGGGCGGTCTCGACGAGATCCTCGAGTACCACGGCCCCGACGAGACCGAGGCCGAAGTCGAGGAGACCTCACAGTTCATGGAAACGTACGCCGACGTGGTCGAGAACTTCATCTACGATCGATAACGACGATGACGAGAATCACGCCGCCGACGATGACGATGAGTACCGGTTCGCGAACGCTCGAGGTCGACACGGGCGAGCTACTGTTTCCGGGGCTCGTCCTGGCGTTCTGCCTGTTCTACTACTGGGATACGCGCGCGCTGCCCGAGCTCTCGATGCTGTACGCGGGGCCACTGCTGTACATAACCATCGCGCTTGCGGTCGTGACCGTGGCGGTCCAGGCCGTCTCCGTCGGCGACGGTAACGACGATGATGACAGCGACGACGGCGACGGCGGTGTCGAGAGCGCGGCGGCCGCGTTCGACCCCGACACCGATCTCGAGGACGACGGGGAGGCCGTCTTCACCGTGCGAAGCGCGGCGATACTGATCGCGCTGACTGCCGGCTACATCATCGCACTCGAGCCGATCGGCTTTCTCGCTACGACGGTCGCCTTTCTCGCGGCCACACTGTACCTGTTCGGCGAGCGCAACCCGCTCGCGCTCGCGGGGTACTCGCTTGGCTTCGCGATCGGCGTCTGGCTCGTGTTCGTCCAGTGGCTAATGATTCCCCTGTGACCATGCTCGGAGCGCTCTTTCCCGCGGCGATCGACGGCGCGTTCGGCATCCTCTCGAGCCCGTACGTGCTGTTCGCGATCCTGCTCGGAACGGCGGTCGGGATCGTCTTCGGGGCGATTCCCGGGTTCTCCGCGACGATGACGATCATCCTCTTTACCCCCGTGACGATCCCGTTCGAGCCGACCGTCGCGCTGATCTTTCTGGTCTCGGCCTACGGCGGGGCCATCTACGGCGGCTCGATCCCGGCGATCCTCATCAACACCCCCGGTGCGCCGGGTTCGATCGTCACCTGCTGGGACGGGTACGAGCTCACGAAACAGGGCCGAGCGATCTACGCGCTCGCCGTTTCGGCGATCGTCTCGGGACTCGCGGGACTGATCGCGGCGACGTTCCTGCTCGTGTTCGCCCCGCCGATCTCCGACTTCGCGCTCAACTTCGGCAACCCGGAGATGTTCCTGCTCGCGGTGTTCGCCCTGACGATCATCCCCGCGGCGAAAGGGTCGTCGCTCTCGAAGGCCCTGCTCGCCGGGGCGTTCGGGCTGCTGATCGGAACGATCGGAAACGATCCGCAGCTCGCCCAGCCCCGCGCCACGTTCGGTCAGACGGCGCTGCTCGAGGGCGTCGACTTCGTCGTCGTCCTTATCGGGCTGTTCGTGCTGGCGGAGGTGTTCTGGCTGGCCTACCGCGGAACCGTCGTCACAGGTGGAAACACCATCCAGCGTGGAGCTTCCGAGGTGTACGACGCGGCTCGAGCGGTCGTCTCGCGGCCGGTCGGGTTCGTCCGCGGCGCGCTCATCGGGACGTTCATCGGCTCGCTGCCCGGCGCCGGCGCCGACGTGGCGAACTTCGTCTCGTACAACGAAGCCAAGCGCTGGGCGAACGACGAGCTCGCCGACCGGTTCGGCACCGGAATCATCGAGGGCGTCATCGCGGCGGACTCGAGCAACAACGCCACCCAGGGCAGCGCGCTGATCCCGACGCTCACGCTCGGTATCCCCGGCAGCGGTGCGACGGCGGCGCTGCTGGGTGCGATCGCGCTCCACGGACTCAACCCCGGTCCCGGCCTGTTCGACGCCTCGGGCGACATCGTCTACGCGATGATCCTGTCGCTGTTCGTCGGCAACGTCCTGATTCTCGTCTACGGACTCGCCGGCTCGCAGTACTTCGGGAAACTGGCATACATTCCTATCCGCTATATCATTCCGTCGGTCGCGGTGCTCGCGGTCGTCGGCGGCTTCGCGGTCCGGAACGCGCCCGTCGACCTCTACATCGTGCTTCTGTTCGGGCTGCTGGGCGTGTTGTTCGTCGTCTACGACTACCCGCTGGTCAGCCTCGTGCTGGGGGTGATTCTCGGAGACATCGCCGAGTCCGGGTTCGTCACCGGCTGGCTGCTGACCGGAGAGAGCCCCACCGCGTTCCTCTTTAACAGCTCCATCGCGGTCGGCCTGCTCGCGCTCATCGCGCTCTCGCTGGTCGTGACCGCGATCAAGAATTAGGGTGAGGTTACGTCGCGTCGGCGACCGCGACGACCTCGTCGGAGCGCTCGAGGTCGCCGAACTCGTCCTCGGCGTGCTGGTCGTGGAACTCGAGGCGCGAGCGCGTCCAGGAGTCGGGCTCGAGCTCTTCGGCGGCGATGACGCCCTCTCGAGCCGGCAGGTCGAGTTCGTCGACCGCTTCGTCGTCCGCCAGCACCGAGTAGCGGATGCTGCCGCCCTCGACACCTCCCTGGACGGAGCTAGGGAGGTGGAGCGGGCGCCTGATCGAGACGGGTAGTTCGGTTTCTTCGTCCAGGTAGAGGACGAGTTCGTCGTCGTCGGTCCTCCTGAGCAGGTGATCGACGATCTCGTCCGGGGACTGCTTATCGACCGTCATCGTCAGTCGCCGGCCTCCTCCGGTTCCGTCCCGTCGCCGACCCGACGGATGCTGTCGTAGGCAAAGAGCGGGTCGCCGTCGAGGGTACACTGCTTACAGCCGAGACACTCGAACCCCTCGTCGTAGAGGTCGTTGTAGGGGATCTCTCGACGCTCGTGGTACTCCCAGACGTCCTCGGTCGTCCAATGGACGATCGGGTTGATCCGCGTTACCGCCTCTTTTTCCTCGAAGAAGTCGAGGTGCTTTCGCCACTCGTAGCTCCCCTCGCCCTCGCCGTCGTCGAGCCCCTCGTCCATCCGGTAGCCAGTGATCCAGCCGTCGTGGCCGTCGACCATCCGCTCCATGGGCGCCGACTTGAGCGTCTGACAGCAGAGTTCGGGCTTGCGCTGGTTCACGCGCGGACCGTGTTCGGCGACGAGCTCCTCGTAGCTCGAGTCGGGTTCGTACGTCTCGAACTCGACCCCGTAGCGGTCCTCGAGGGTGGCTTTCATCTCCCAGGTCGACTCGAAGTGGTTCCCGTGGTCGAGAAAGGAGAGGGTGACGTCGTTCTCGAGGTCGGCATCCGACCTCGCGAGGAGGTCGAGAACGGCGTTCGAGTCCTTCCCGAAGCTGCAGGTGAAGGTCGGATCGTCGAACCTGTCCCACGCCTCGTCGAGCACCTCGAGGGACTTCTCGAGCTTCTCGTCGAAGCTGGCGGATTCGATATCGATCTCAATCGACATTGGCTGGGAGGGTGAAACGACTGTGCTGAACGCGCCGGTACGACGGATTGTGGATCATAGTACGTGTTAGTTCCGAAGCGTCTTAGGACATTATCGGGCTACGCAAGTGCATTGTGCCTGCAGATCCGGGCGACTCGAGTAGCGGGTCAACGGCGCCGAAAACGGCAGGGTCGACGGATTCGGGACGGCGATGAAATCGTTGTGCGAGTGAAACCAAAGACGCCAGATATCCGCGGGAGAGCGGTCGGGAAAGCTGGCGAGGCTCCGTCTCGAGAGAGTGGCTGCCATGAACACAGTGCCTCGTGTGAACACGGCTGATGAGGCCGGTAGTCGAACCACAAGTGGGGGGCTTTCCGCCGACCGGCCTGATCGGAGCCGACGACGGGATCGGGTTCGCCCGTTCGCGCGATCCACCGCTCGGCTGGGCCCAGCGGAGATCGGTTGCGGACTGACACTGAGAGGTCCGGCTGCCGCCGTTACTCGACGACGAGGTCGCCGATCTGGTTCGTCTCGTGGTACTCGCAGACGTAGGTTACCATCTCGGGCTCGGCCGTAAACTCGAGCGAGTCGCTCTCGCCCTCGTCTTCGATGCTGTCGGTCGCCAGATCGTCGACGAGTTCGTCGTCCTCGTCCCAGATCTGGAGGTCGTGGGCGACGCCGTCGGCGTTGATCCACTCCATCGTGTACTCCTCGCCCTCCTCGAGGACGAGCGTCGGGTTCTCCTCCCCCTCGATCTCGCTCGGCTCGAGGCCCTCCCAGTGCGAGGAGTAGCCGTCGAGGACGATCTCGGTGCCGGCCTCGATCTCGAACTCGCCGTCGGCGCCGTTCTCCTCGTCGTCGCCGTTATCGTCGTCGCCGGCGCACCCGGCGAGCGCAATGGCGATCGTCGATGCTCCCGCGGCCTTCAGTACCGTTCGGCGCGTATGATCGGTCATTGTCCTCGTTTCGGTGTAACCGCCGACGCGTGTTCAAAAGTAGAGCCAGTTCCCGAGAGGTGGGAAATTCGAACGAGTAGAGATGGACGTGTCTCTCGGCGAGGGTGTTATCGGTCGTGAGCGTCGTCGATCGCCTCCGCGTCATCCGATCGAATCGACTCGAGGTCGTAGTGGTCCTCGGGGCCCGCGTTGTCCTCGCCTCGGGCCGGCTTGGCCGACAGCTCGAGGACATGTGCGCCGCTGACGCTGTCGCTGACGAGGACGAACTCGCGTTCGTCATTGTAGACGGCGCTCCAGACGAACGGCGGCGTCGACGGGGCGACCGTCTCCTCGAGCGCCTCGGCCTCGTCGACGCCGCCGAGGGTCGCGAATCGCTCGGTCGGTATCGGGTTCGTCGGATCCGTCACGTTCGCGACCCACGCACCCTGGCGGTAGCCGCCGTCGACGAGCAGCGCCTCGTCGTCGGCGTGGACGAGGTCGTGAAAGTGGGTCGTCCACCAGAACGCCTCCGAGGAATCCATCTCGCGTGCGTCGGGCGCGTGCGTGAACCCGATCGGCTCCGGATCGTCGAGCGAGCCTTCGTCCCACCCGATGTCGAAGACGTGTTTTCCGCCGGGGACGCCGGTTTCGATCTCGTCGCCGACGATCACGAGATCGCGCTCGGGATCGGGGTGGGCCTGGTGGCAGAGTTCGAACCCCGGCTCGCCGATCGTCTCGTAGTCGGGCCGATCGGCGTACTCGAAGTGGCTCCGCACCGTCGGCCGCAGCGGGTCGTCGACGTCGTAGACGACGTACCCCTCGCCGGGACCCATGATGTACGCCGCGTGCAGGACCTCCCGAACCGGATCGTACTCGAGGTCGTGACACCCGCCCGCGGGGCCGACTGCGTCGACGAGCTCCGGTGCCGCGGGGTCACCGACGTCGACTGTGATGACGCCGATGTCGACGTTCGGGTCGAGGTCGACGAGGTAGAGCACGGGCTCTTCGGGGTGGGTGGTCAGCTTGTGGACGCCCGTGTTCGGCGTCTCGAGGCGGGCGATCCGCTCGGGCTCCGTCGGGGTTCCCTCGGCCCAGCCGAAGTCGATCACCTCGAGTCCCTCCCGTCCGTTCGCGCCGTCGGCTTCCTGTGACCGGTAGTAGATCCCCTCTCGAAGCGCGTCGAACTTGACGTCGTTCGACCGCGTCTCCGGGTTCGCGCTCTCGAGCTCGTGTGCTACCGTCGGCTCGTCGAGCTCCGAGAGGTCGACGAGCGTGCTCGCGACGTCGCTTTCTGCCGTCGGAAAGCTCCCGAGGACGCCCCACCGACCGTCGTCGCTCGCGTGGCCGAACGTGTACATCGGCGACTCGTTCCCGAGCGCGTGACCTCGCGGGTCGACACGGCCGGGCTCGCCGTCCTCGTCGGTGGCCGAACAGCCCGCGATCGGGAGCGACAGCGAGAGCGCGGTGCCGGCGGTCGACAGGAGTCGACGGCGGTTCATACCCCCTTCTCCGGACACCGCGGGAAAAAGCGTTGTTCCCCAGCGGCTCGTCCTCGACGGTGCGAAACGACTCCCGAAACGCAACGTTCACAGCGAGCGATCGACACGGAACGGTATGAACGTCCGCGACTACTACTTCACGGCGAAGGGAGTCCAGGACCTCGTCGGCACCGAACGGGACTCCCCGTCGTACTCGCAGTCGCTCCCGCGCCGGCTCGCGCTCTGGCGACGCGGCTTTCTGAGCAGGGCCGGCCCGATCTACGACTTCGAGCGCTACGATCCGGAATCGTTCGTCAGCGACTACCAGCGGTTCGTCCGGGCGAAGAATCTCAACGGGACGTGGTCGGTCGCGCTCTCGAACAAGCTGTTTTTCGACTGGCTGATGCGGGCCTACGGCGACCACCGCACGGTCGTCTACGGACTTATCCGTGGCGGCCTCTTCCACGAGTTCGACGACTCCCGCGAGCCGGCACCCGCAGCGGTCGCCGGCGACGGAACGGCGGCGCTCGAGCCGGCGATCGATTCGAGGACCGCTGTTCGCCACGATGCCGGCGCGTGGGTCGCCGACCGGCTCGACGAGGAGGGGAAGCTGGTTCTCAAGTGGATCCGTGGCGGCGGCGGCGAGAACGTTCTGCTCTGCTCGCGGACCGAGACCGGTTATGAGATCAACGGCGAGCACTACGATCGTGGCGCCCTCGTCGCCAGGATCGACGACCTCGAGAACTATCTCGTCTGCGAGCACGTCGAGCAGGGGCCGTACGCGGCCGCTCTCTACCCCGAGACGCCGAACACCATCCGCGTGCTCACGATGTACGACGACGACGCCGAGGAGGCGTTTATCGCGGCCGCGGTCCAGCGGATGGGCTCCGACCTATCCGGTTCGATGGACAACTTCTCGCAGGGCGGGCTCAGTGCCGAGATCGACGTCGAAACAGGCGAACTCGGACCGGCCGCACAGCTTCCGTACGAGAGCGACCGCCTCGAGTGGCACACCCACCATCCCGAAACCGGAACGCGGATCCAAGGTACGGAGGTCCCTGCCTGGGAGCCGATCCGAGATCGAGTTCTCGAGTTGGCCTCGAGCCACCCGATGCTCCCCTACGTCGGCTGGGACCTCGTGCTCACCGACGACGAGGGCTCGTTCAAGATTATCGAGGCGAACGACCATTCCGGACTCAAGGCGATGCAGGTCCACGGGCCGTTGCTGACCGACGACCGCGTTCGACGATTCTACGAGCGCCACGGCGTTTGCTAACAGCGCTCGCTAGTTCTACAGCTACGAACGCTACGGCGTCCACCGACGAATGGTCGTCGACCCCGCCGTCTCTCGAGCGGAGTCGATCGCCGCGAGAAAAGCGACTACCGGCGTTTCGGCGACTACTCGACGCGCAGCTCGTCGTCGGCCTCGACGTGGTCGGCGTCCCAGCGGATCGTAAACGTCGTGCTCCGTTCGGCACCGGTGTCGAGCAGATCGGAGTCGGTGTCGACCGTGACGTCGAACGAACACGTCTGCGGCGGGTTGATCGTCGCACTCTCGTTTCCGGTGATCACCGTAACCTTGTCCCCGACGCTTCCGGCGCGGTCTCCGGTCTCGGTACCGTCGGTTCGTCGGTCCGTTCCATCGGATCCAGTGCCGGCTCCGGTTCCGGCCGTCCCCGTCGACCCGGTTCCGACCGTCTCGGCGGTGTTCCCGCCGCGATCGGTGGTATCCGATCGCGTATCCGGATCGAGTTCGTCGGCGAACTGTCGGAGGTACGCGGCGATTTCGGAACGGGTCTGCTCCTGTGTCGACTCGAGTGTTGCCATACCGAACCCTCAACGGATCGGTCAATGAGTCTGAGGCTTGCACAGCAACGCCGTTTTGGCCGTCGCGAACGGTGTCAGTATCACGGTTCGGCGCGTTCGCGAGCGAGTCGGTTCGTCGAAACGTCGGTCGGTGAACGGTACGATTCTCGAGTGGGATCTCGTCTCCATCTCACGAACTCGGCGCACTCGGGTAACAGAGGCCAGCACAGTAGCTACCTATTGTAGCTTAGCTACCTCACCTAAGGTAGCTATTGTAGGAAGTCCGGCTACTACGAGAGAGCGACGGCGCGAGCAGTAGCCGCCTCGGGAATCGGATCCATAGAACGGTTTCTCCGGCGGGCGAGACCCGGCGAGCGGGAAAACGTGCCGGCGCGGTCAGGAGGAGTCGATCAGCGCGGTCACGTCGTACCCGCCCTCGAGCAAAATTTTGGCGTACCGACCGAACAGCCAGGCCAGTCCGTTGAGCGCGTGGAGGGTGAGCAGGCCAAGCAGGAGGCCGCCGCCGGCGACGACGATCGCCTGCGGAAGCGTCGTGATCTCCCAGTAACCGACCGTGAGGACCGCCTCGAACCCGACCAGCAGCTGGTTCCACGCCAGGTAAACGGTCTGGTGGAACTCGGGCGCCCGATCGGTTACGACCCCCACGTACAGCCCCGGCTGGTCGTAGTACAGCGGCACGAGGAGCATCGCCAGCGCCGTCGACAGCCCGGTCGTGAGGGCGACGAACGAGACCAGACCCAGGAGGAACACCGACGGAAGGTAGACGAACGGCGTCCAGGTCCGGAGGTCGGTCAGCAGGTCGAGCGCTCGATCCCGCCGCCGGTCGCCCTCGAGTCGACGGCTGCCGTCGATCTCGACCGGCAGCAAGCGCGTAACGAGCCAGCGTTCGAACTGGGCCGCGAGCAGCGTCGCTCCCAGCACGACCGCCAGCATCGGAAGCCCGACGACCAGTATCGTGAGGCTGATGCCGACCGAGAGGCCGACGACAAGGAAAATAAAGTACGAAAGCCCGAGCGGAAAGGCGAGCAGCAGGTAGCCCAGACGACGGTACGTCTCCCGTCGGACGGGGACCGAGGCGAACCACCGGAGTCCGCCACGGAGTCGGTCGGCGCCGAGGTCGAGTCGCTCGGTCGTCGGAGACGCCATCTCGAGAGTGATTCCCAGGCCCGGAAAAATAAACGTTCGGCCCGGCTAGCGACCGCTTTCGGATCGGGCCCGCTTCGAATCGGCCAGGTTCACAGTACTCGAACACGTCCGAAAGAGGTGTCGGACGGGAGACAAGCTTTTGTTCTGGCCCGAGTACCACTCGCCGATGGCCGACGACGGCGAGGTGGACGTCGTCGAGATCCTCGGCGACGACTACGCCAAGACGATCCTCGTTCGCACCCGCGCCGAGCCCCAGTCGGTCCGGGCCCTGAGCGACGCCTGCGACGCCGATCCCTCGACGATCTATCGGCGCGTCGAGCGGCTCACGGAGGCCGACCTGCTCGAGGCCCACCAGCAGCTCGATCCGGACGGCCACCACCACAAGGTGTACGCGGCCCGACTTCGGGAAGTTCGGATCCGCCTTGCCGAGGAGGGGTACGACGTCGAGATCGAACGGGAGGAATCGGCCGCCGACCGCTTCACCAGGCTCTACGAGGGGTTCAAATGAGTCCGCGAGCGCGTCCACCGGTCCTCGAGTTCGCCTCGGCCTCGGAGCCGTGGCTGCCGGCGTGGCTCCGGTTCGGATCGACGATCGAAAGCACTCCCTTGTCGACGGTCGGAGGCTCACCGACCGTGATCACGCTGGTGTTCCTCTCGCTCGTGCTCGCGACGCTGCTGTCGGTGTACCTGGCGCTGCGACTCTACGGCGGCTACCGCGCCGGCGGCGGGCGGGCGATGCTCCTGCTGGGCGTCGGGCTCGTGTTGCTGACGACCGTCCCGTTGCTGTTGCGCCTCGCGCTGTCGAACGTCGGGAGCGTGGCGGTCGTCTGGCAGGAGACGATCGTCACCGCCTGTCAGCTGGTCGGGCTCGTCGTGATTCTGGGGGTGATCCATGGTCGCCGTTGAGCCCGCGACGGTGCTGTTCGCGACGGCGCTGGCGACCGCGGTCGTCGGGCTCGTCGTCGCCGGCTACGCCTACCGTGGGTACCGTCGCAACGACAGCCTCGCGATGTTCTACCTCTCGGTCGGGATCGCGCTGATCGCCGCCGGCCCGGTCGCGGTCAGCTACGGGCTCGCCCCGCTGCTCTCGCTGTCGGACGCGGCCAGCCTGCTCGGCGTGCTCTGGGTGACCATCGCCGGACTGGTGGCGATCCTCTACTCGCTCGAGGGAACCTAGTAGAAAACTGTTTCGCACGATCGTCGAGCCGACAGCCCGCGACCCCGTTTTACCGCTGCGGGAGCCGTCGATCCGCTCGTATGCCATCAAATCGATCCGATGTCGCTGAGTCTAGCGGAATCGTACCGACCGACTCGTCGAGCGGGGGAGGGAGCCGTCCGTTTCGCGTCGCGCCGATCGACCCCTGGACGTACCGATCGCTCGCCTACGTCCTGCTCGCGTTCCCGCTCGGGATCGCCTACCTGGTCGCGATCACCGTCGGCTTCTCGATGACCGTCGGGCTGAGCCTCACGCTGCTCGGACCGGTCGCGCTGGTCGCCACGCTGCTGTCGGTCGTCGCGCTCGCCTGGCTCGACGGCGCCCTCACTCGAGGACTGCTCGCCGTCGACGTTACGCCGTCCCTTCCGCCGACCGACGACGGGCTCGTTCCGTTCCTGAAGCGGCTCGTGCTCGGGCGGGAAACCTGGCTCGGCGCGGCGTACCTCGGCTGGAAGATCCTGCTCGGGATCGTCGGCTTCGTCGCCCTCGTCGTCGGCGTCTCGCTCGCGACGAGCCTGGTGGTCACGCCCTTCGTCTACGGAACCGACCTCGTGGTGTACGTCGGCGTCGGCGATCCGATCACGATCGGGACGCTTCCGCGAGCGCTGGGTGCCGCGACGGGCGGCCTCCTCGTCGGCCTCGGGACGCTGTACCTCGCGAACCTCCTCGGTCGCGTCTCGGCCGTCGTCGCCGCGTCGCTGCTTGAGGACCGCGGCGAGACGTGGCCGAGGGGAGTGTCGAATCGGTGAAACGTTCGAACACGGGTTCGACGCCGACGAACTCCTCGAGGCAGAAAGCGGGATCGACGCTAGCGACTGCTCGGTGCCTCTTCTCGCTCCGTGAGTCGGTTCACGAACTCAAGCAGTTCCGCGTTGAACTTCTCGGGTTCCTCCCAGAAGGGGTTGTGTCCGCTCTCGTCGAACAGTACGAGTTCGGAGTCCGGAATCCGTTCGTGCATCCACTCGCCGAGCGGTCCCGGGAAGATTTTGCTCCGTTTCCCGTAGAGCAGCAGCGTCGGAACTTCGATCGCCGGTAGATGGTCCCGGAAGTCTCGAGGGACCATATCCTCGAGCATAGCGGTCGCGACCGAGGTCGGCGTCAGGGTCGTCCGGGCGTACATCTCGTCGAGTTACGCTTCCGAGCGGGGGTCGGCGAAAAACGCCTGGATGATCGGTTTTGCCGTCTCGGCGCGCCTCGCCTCGAGTCCGCCGACGATTTCGGCGAGTCCGTCCGCCGAAAACGCTCCCATGAGGGCGAACTCCCAGTCGTCGTCGGAGTAGAACTTCGGCGTCTGGTCGATCAGAGCGATCGCTCGGACCCGCTCGTCGCCGATCTCCTCGAGGTAGGTCAGCGCGATCGCGGCGCCCATCGACCACCCGACCAGGACGACAGTCGAGACGTCGAGCGACTCCATGAGAAACTCGAGATCTGCAGCGTAGTCCGAAAGCGTGTGTCGCTCGTCGGTTTTCCCCGAGAGCCCGTGTCCTCGGAGGTCGTACGTCAGGACGTGGTACTTCTCGGCGAGCGCGTCGACGTTTTTCCGCCACCAGTACTCGGAGTCACACGTCCAGCCGTGTACGAGAACGATCGTCTCTCCCTCGCCGCGTTCCCTGTAGTACAGTGGGACACCATCCGCGGTTTCGATGTAGGCCACCGCATGGTGTACGATAAATAATTATAAAACATTTCTTCCCGTTTTCCAGGGTGTAGAGCACTGAACCATGCAATATCTCTCGAGTGTTGCATTCGGTTATGGTTGCCGGAGTTGGGCAGTCGTCACCGCGGGCGCCGGGAGGAGAGGAATGAGCTACCGATTGATCGGCGGTCGCGGAGTCCGTTGGTTCTGCGCTTTTCTCTGCCGTTCGTGCCGAACGAGCAGGTGCGTTCCGGTCCGCTCCGAGACGAGCCGCACCGCTACGTATCGGAATCGCGCATCGCTGTGACGGCGGCCCCTTCGCGACGCCACCCTACTCCTCGAGCGTCGAGATCTCGACGCTTCCCGTGCTCGTCTCGATCCGGAGCCGCGGACCACCCTCGCCGAGAACGGCGCTGACGCGGTCGTTCTCGCGGCGGTACTCCTCGAGTTCCAGCCCCTCGTCGTCGATCTCGAGGCTGCCGGTGCTGGTTCGGGCCTCGAGGTCGGCGTCGACGGTCGGCGAGAGCGCGACCTCGACGCTGCCGGTGCTCGCCGTGATCACGGTGTCGCCGTCGATCGCCGGCACCGCGGCCTCGATGCTCCCCGTGCTCGCGGTCAAGTTCCCGACGGCGTCGACGTCCGCGATGTCGATGCTTCCCGTGCTCGTTTCGGCGACGACCGTTCCGTCGACGTTTCTGATCTCGACGCTGCCGGTACTCGAGCGAGCCTCCAGATCCCCACCGACGTCGGCGACGGTGACCCGACCGGTTCCCGTGAGCAGGCGATCGACCGACAGCCCGTCGGGGAGGGCGACGTCGATATCCATCGCCGGCTCGCTCTCGAACCAGCCCGTCTCGCCGTCGTACTCGGCCCGGAACTCGAGAAGTTCCTCCTCCCGGGCGGACTCGAGGTGAAGCGCCTCGAGGTCGGTCCGGACGGAGCTGGCCTGCTTCTCGAGATCCAGCCGAATCGTCTCGCGGTCGGCACCGGTAACCGTCAGATCGCCGACCGTGCCGGTGACCGCGATCGATTCGGCGCTGTCGGGAGCGATCGTCTCCTCGTCCGCGAGGCGTCGACCGACGAACGGCGTCGAACCGGTACAGCCGGCCAGCGCCGCCGCCCCCGCAGCGGACAGTCCACCGAGCAGTTGTCGGCGAGTGTGATTCGCTGCCATACTCGAGTCGACGGGTGCCATCCACCTGTAAACCAAGGCGGGACTGGCGAGTCGCCGCACGGTCCCCAACATTTATATATGGAGAACTTCCGAGTCGGTTCGGTCAGCTCCTCGCAGTAGCGAGGAGTGCAGGTTCCGGGATAGAAGGAGTTTGTGGGCCGTTTGGAACAACGTGTCTCCGCCGACCCGAATCGAGAGGTACTTTTGTACTCGAGTGTAACATATCGTGACCAGCAGCGCATCCCAGGTGTCTCCCGCGTTGGACGACATTCCGTTGCTGGTTCGCAATCGTGGTTCAGTGGTGCCCCCCGACACCGGTTGGGGGCCTTCCTTCCTTTCGATTACCTGAAAGCGACCAGTCCGTCGATCGCCGAGCCGTGGCTACTCTCGGAAACTGTGATCGATCCCACGGTGTTTAGTAGGAGTCCGCGAAACGACGAGTATGGCAACCCGTTTGGCACGACAGCTTCAGGGGAAGACGATCGTCAGCATCGACGGCACCGATTTCGGGACGCTCGAGAACATCACGATGGGTGCAGAGCCCGGAACGATCGAGGAACTGGTCGTCGAACCGCAAGACCACATCCCCGGACGGATCGAACTCGACGCCGACGGCCGGTTCCGACTGCCCCTCGAGCGCATCGAGAACATCGACGACAGGATCGTCATCAGTTCGGATTGATCGAGTCGACCGCTCGTCGCGCGACTTCTTCGACACGGTAGCTGGGAACCGTTAGTGCGCAGGAAGGGAGCGTACGTTGGGACTGACAGTACGCAAAGAGTGGGCAGCCCCTCCCCCCGTGTGCGAAATGAAATCGGGTGCGAAACCGGAGGCGGGGGAGAGGGGACGGCGTAATCGACTCCTATTGGGAGCAACGTGGACAGCATCGCCGTGCGAGAACGGACGAGTTCGACGATTTCACGGCCTCTTCCGATCGGTCTCGAAGCGTCGTTTTCTTCTCGAGCCGATCGGGACCCAGTACGGATTCTGTTGCTACAGAAGGAACATAAAACCTCCGGTGCTAGAGTCCTTCGTGGGCCGACACATGACATCCGAGAAGCGATCGCGCCGAAATCGAGAAACCGACGGCGATCACTGTAATTTCGACGCTTGTCGCCGTAAGTCCGCCCGATTCGCCGTTTTCTCGTTCTCCGCTACCACCCGGTCACCGCCCCCCACCCCGCCCCGTTCGTGATCCCATTTCATTTCGCACACGGGGGGAGGGGGTCGACGGAACGCTCCCTCTCGGCTCGTCCGTTCCCGCCGTCACCGTCATCTGATCGTCCAGGATATCCGACGGTCCGCGCCTGTCTACTTCGTCTCGGTGATCCACCTGTTTCCGCCGTATGTCGTACGAGCAGTCACGTACTGCCGTCCGGTGACCGCACTGTCGTCCGGTGACGACCGTTGTTCGCGAACTCTCTGTGCACGGAGTACGCACTCGAACTCGAGAGGATACGAGCGGATCGAAAATTCATCCGGCACGTGGGGGCTCCTCGAGCCCACACGCTCGTTTCCGGGAAGAATTCATCTCGCACACGGGGTGTCCCACCGGCAACGGGTGCAGTGTCGCCGACCGCCTCCTCTTGCTCCTCCCGATCACAGGGACCCCTCGCCAGGTGTTGCTTTCAGTCGCGTGCTTCACTGTTCGACCCCCGTATTTAATCTCGCCCACGGTTTTCGGCCTCGAAGCGTGTTCGTGTCGTACGGACCCCCTCGACGGCGGTTGTGGCACCGTTGCTCTCGCACGCGGTACTCGTCACGTATTTATGAAGTCGGTACGAGTGACACGGTATGACCGACGGCGACGATCGTCACTCCCTCTCGGAATCCATCAAGGGGCGACTGCAGGATGGCGTCCAGCAGTCGGTGTTCAGGGAGCGGGGACTGCTCGACCCCGACGCCGTCATCGACGAGGACCGGATCGTCGGCCGGGACCAACAGCTCGAGGACATCATCACCTACCTCCGACCCGCACTCCAGGGAAACCGTCCGCCCAACATGTTGCTGTACGGCCCCTCGGGAACCGGGAAGTCCCTGATCATCAACGCCGTCTGCGAGCAGGTCGTCGAGCTCGCGGAGGCCCAGGGCGATCGCTTCGGCGTCATCCAGATCAACTGCCAGACGATCAAGTCCCACGACCGGGCGGTGTACCGCCTCGTCGAGAACACCGCGACGACGGCCGGCGTCGAGGTCGGCGTCCCCGAGAGCGGCGTGTCGACGGACCGAAAGCTGAACCGGCTGTACGGGCTGTTGAGCGAGGAGTTCGACTCCGTCATCATCATCCTCGACGAGGTCGACCTCCTGGTCGGCCGTCAGCGCGACCCCAACGACGAACCCGCCTACTCGAAGCTGCTGTACCAGCTCTCGCGGGCCTCACAGCTCGGTCGGATCGACGGCCACGTCTCGGTCGCCGCGCTCACCAACGATCCCCGGTTCATGGAGGACCTCGACGGGCGGGCCGAGAGTTCGTTCAACCCACAGGACGTGGTCTTCTCGGATTACGACGCGAACCAGCTCCAGGCGATCCTCGACCGTCGACGCGACGCCTACCAGGACGGCGTGCTCGAGGCAGGGATCATCCCCCTGAGCGCGGCCTTCGCGGCCCAGGATCACGGCGACGCGCGGAAGGCGATCGACCTCTTTCGGAAGGCCGGCGAGATCGCGAACCGCCAGGGCGAGGAGACGGTCCGCGAAGACCACGTGCGCGACGCCCAGCGGGAGGCCGAGCGCGACCGCACTCTGACCCAGATGCAAGGGCTGTCGACACAGAAGAAGCTCTCCCTGTACGCCACGGCGATCGTTCCCGTCCACGCCGAGCGAAGCCTGAACGCGATTCCGAGTACCGTCGCCTACCGGGTCTACCAGTACCTGACCGAGCGACTCGACGCCGACAAGAAGTCCCGCGACTCCTATCTCCGGTACATGACCGAGGCCGAGACGTACAACTTCATCACCTCGGAAAAACGCGGTCGCGGCTACGGCAGCGGCGTCCACAAGGAGTACACGTTCGTCGACGATCCGGCCGTCGTCGCCGAGACGCTGCAGGCCGACTTCCGCCTCGAGGAGATCGAGGGCGAGGACGAGCTGATCCAGTCCGTCGTCAACGCACAGATCGACGAGTTCTTCGACGAAGCCTGAGCCCGACTCGCTCGAGCTCGAGCCGCCAGCTCAGCGATACCGAAGCGGATTCCGACACCGGAGTGGATTCTAACACCGAAGCATATTTCATCTCGCACACGGGGAGGGCGGATCGAAACGCCGATACCGGCGAGAGCTGACCCGTCGTCCCCGCTAATTCATTTCGCACACGGGGTGTCGGGAGATTCGAGCGTCACTCGAGTCGGTTTCGGCCGATCGAGCCGGCGCTCGACCCGGAAAATTCATCTCGCACACGGGGGGTGTCCGGAGTCAGCCGTGGTACCGTTTCACTTCGCACACGGGGAGCCCCGGCTCGAGCGGGCCAGTCGATCAGTCTTCGCCACTCCGACCACGGGAAGCGAAACCCGGAATCAGCAACCGCCGCCTCGAAGTAAAACGGTTTCAACGGGACCGGCCTTGCCACGCACACGCCGAATGAGTCGCCTGGATTCGATCCGTCGCGAACTGGTCGGGCTGTGGGCCGGCGGCACCGGAAAGACGCTGCTGGCCATCGCGCTCGGCTGGGGGCTGTTGAACGGCACTCGGATGATCTACCCCGTCTTGTTGCCCTACTTCAGCGCCGAGTTCGATCTCACGCTCTCGACTGCCGGTCTGCTCGTCACGCTGATCTGGCTCGGCTACGCGGTCGGGCAGGTTCCCGGGGGGATGCTCGCCGATCGTCACGGCGAGCGCTCCGTGCTGACCGCGAGCGTTTCGATGGTCGTCGTCGGGGTAACCGTCGTCCTGCTTTCGCCGACCGCCGCGACCCTGTTCGGCGCGACGGCCCTGGTCGGGCTGGGGCTCTCGCAGTACCCAATTGCCCGGATCACCGCGCTGTCGGATCTCTACCCCGATCGGATCGGGCGGGCACTCGGCGTCACGATGGCGGCCGGCGACATCGGCCAGACCGTGCTCCCGCCGATCGCGAGCGTGCTGGCGGTCGCGGTCGCCTGGCGACTCGGCCTGGGCTTCGTCCTGCCGCTGCTCTGTATCACCGCGGTCGTCATCTGGCTGACGCTGCCGGCGCCCGACCCCGTCCCCGAGGACGGCGACGACGACTCGAGCGAGAGTCTGCGGTACGTGATCGGCGAACTCCGCAGCCCCGTCCTCGCGATCATGGGCGTGATCCTCTTTCTCTTCATCTTCGTCTGGCAGACGTTCTCGGCCTTTTATCCGACCTACCTCGTCGAACAGAAGGGGCTGTCCTCGACGATGGCCGGAGGGCTGTTCGGTCTCTTCTTCGCGGTCGGCGTCGTCGTCAAACCGGTCGCCGGAATGGCCTACGATCGGATCGGCCTTCGGGGCTCGCTCCCGCTCGTTTTACTGGGGTCGATCGTCGGTCTCGCGCTGTTACCGTTCGTCGACGGACTCGTCGGGCTCGTCTTCGTCACCATCCTCTCGAGTACGATGCTCGGCTCCGGCGCGATCACGCAGTCGTACCTCGCCGAGATCATCCCGCCGGAGATCCAGGGGACGGGACTGGGCGTGATCCGCTCGAGCGCCTCCGTGCTCGGCGCCTCGGGACCGCTCGTGTTCGGCGTCGTCGCCGAGCGGGGCTACTTCGACGCCGGCTACCTCCTGCTGGCGCTGATCATCGCGCTCGGAACGCTGCTGACGCTGCGGATGCCTCGGGAGTAGCCGTCTCGCTCCCGGCGTCCGTCGCCCGGTTCGAGATCGATCCGTAACGGCGTATTGTTGTCGCCGTCAGCACCATTATGAAGACCTGGTCGGAAGGCGGGGTATGGACCGCATCGAGACCTTGTTGTCGCCCGATTCGATCGCCGTCGTCGGCGCGAGCCCCGACTCGTGGTACGCCTCGAACCTCGTCGAGAACCTCGGCGAGTACGGCTACGACGGCGACGTCTACTACGTTAACCCGAGCCGCGACGAGGTCTGGGACGAACCCTGCTACGACGCCCTGTCGGACGTGCCGGCGGTCGTCGATCTCGCGGTCGTGAGCGTCCCCCGGCAGTACGTCCTCGAGACCGTCCGCGAGGCCGGCGAGCTGGGCGTTCCCAGCGCGATCGTCATCACCGCCGGCTTCGCCGAGGCCGACGAAACGGGCGCCGAGCTCGAGGACGGGATCGGCGAGCTGGCAGACGAGTACGGGATGGCGATCTGCGGGCCGAACACGATCGGCGTCGCGAACACCCACGACGAGACGGTCGTCACCTCGACGTGCTCGCGGAAGCCGGAGCCGGGATCGATCGGCCTCGTCAGCCAGTCGGGAGCGCTGGCGTTTACGACGTTCTACGAACGGGCCGCCGACGAGGATCTTGACTTCGCGTACGTCGTCGCGACGGGCAACGAAGCCGATCTGACGCTGACCGACTACGTCGAGTACATGGCCGACGACGACCGGGTCAACGCGATCTGTGCGTACGTCGAAGGGCTCGAGGATCCCCAGCGGTTCGTCGAGGTCGCGGGCGAGGCGATCCGCGACGGGACGCCGGTGCTCGCGACGAAGGTCGGTCGATCCGAGGTAGCCGAGCGAGCAACGCTGTCGCACACGGGGTCGGTGACCGGCGACGCCGCGGCGTGGGACGCCGCCTTCGAGCGAAGCGGCGTCGAGCGAGTTCCCGACATTCCCGATCTTCTGCACCGCTCGCGCGCCCACACGGCGTTCGATCCGCCCGAGTCGGCGACCGTCTGTATCGCCTCGACCAGCGGCGGGATGGCGAGCCTGCTCGCCGACATGAGCGCCGACCGCGGCCTCGAGCTGCCGGCGCTCGAGGGCGAGACCGAAAAGACGCTGCTGGAGATGGAGGACCTGCTCACGTTCGGCGAGCTCCACAACCCGATCGACATCCGGGGCTACGGCGCGGACGTCCTGCCCGAGATCGCCGAGACGCTGTTTGCCGACGACGCCTTCGACGCCTACGTGTTCGCGATCGGACTCCCGGCGGTCGGCGAGCGCGCCGAGCTGATCGCCGACGGCCTGCTGCGGGTTCGGGAGATGGCCGACGATCCGGTTCTGTTCCTGTGGACCGGTCGGAAGGAACCGGAGCCCGACGACGAGTCTCCGCTGCCCTACGAGCGAGTCCGCCGGGAGACCCCGCTGTACTACGATCCCGGAACCTGTCTGGACGCCGTCGCCTCGCTGACCCGCTTCGCCGATGCGCCGGCAGGTGGGTTCGGTGCTCTCTCGACGACGGACGACACGGTCGGTTCGAAATCGCACGGCTCGCTCGAGTCCCCCGACCTCCCGGCCGAGCGCGTGCTCACCTGGACCGAGAGCGAGCGCCTCCTCGAGGCGGCGGGCGTCGAGCCCGTCGAGACGCGTCTCGCGACTACTCCGGAGGAGGCGAGGGCACACGCCGAGGCGATCGGCGGCCCGGTCGTGCTGAAGGTCGATTCGCCGGAGATTCCCCATCGAACGGACGCAGGCGCCGTCGCGACCAACGTCTCCCTCGAGGCAGTCGCAGACCGCTACGCCGAAGTCGTCGCGAACGCCCGTGCGCACGCTCCCGACGCGGACCTCGAGGGCGTCCTCGTCCAGGAGCAAATCGAGCTGGCGGGAGCGACCGAGGCGCTCGTCGGCGTCTCGACAGACGAGAGCTTCGGTCCCGTGCTCACCGTCGCGCCTGGTGGCGAGTTCGTCGAACTGTTCGACGACGCGGGGACGACCCTGCTCCCGCCCGTTGACGAGGACGCCGCGCGCGCGGCGATCGCGGAGACGAAACTCGGCGACCTGCTCGCGGGGTATCGCGACCGGCCCGCGGGCGATCTCGACGCGCTCGCGGCGCTCGTGGCCCGGCTCGGGCGACTCGCCGTGAGTGCCGAGGAGCCACCGATCGCGGAGCTCGATCTGAACCCCGTCGTCGTGGGGCCGGAGGGCGAGGGCGTCTCGGTCGTCGACGTTCTCGTTCGGACCGGCTCGAGGGACTGATCGCACCGGTTCGGAGCCGATCTGACGGCGTCTGCAAAAGGAGCGTTCAGGGGTAGCCAGCCTATACCAATACCGATCCCCACAGAGAGATCGCGGCCTGCCCGATCAACAGCATCAGCGCGCCGCCGATCCGCGATGACATCTGGGCGAACGCCATCAGCTCCATCCGTTCGGCGGCCGCGAGGGTCGCGACGTCGCCGGAGCCGCCCATGTTCACCATACAGAGCCCGCCGCAAAGCGCGGCCTCGATCGGAAACATTCCGAACAGGTAGCCAACGAGGGCAGCGCCGACCGCTCCGCCGAGCACTGCGAGGATGACGATGGCGAAGTAGACCGGGTTGAGCATCTCCACGAGCACCTGGATGTCGATCAGTGACATTCCGATCGCCAACAGTAGCGGCCCCACGAAACCGGCGACCATGAAGTTGTAGAAGTGACCCGCACCCTCCTCGAGCTTTACCGGGAAGGCGTCGAAGACCTTGATACCGATCGAGAGCAGGATCATGATCGCGAAGGGGTGGATCGGGATCCAGGTCGCGAGGATGTAGCCGAGCAACAGCAGACACATCGCCACGACCCATCCCATAACGACGGTGTTCTCGGTCAGCGGGACGTCCGGGGAGTCGATCCCCTCCTCGGGCTTCCACTTGTCGTCGGGCATCACGACGCCGTCGCCGCTCAACGAGGGCCGCTTCGTCCCGATGCGGTGAGCGATCGCGGCGAAGAGGATCCCGACCATGTTGCCGAGGATGATCGCCGGCGCGATGATCGAGAACATCTGGTCGAACCCGGCCCCGGTCTCGGCGGCGTAGATTTCACTCATTGGAATCCCCCCGGCGCCCATCCCGCCCCCGAAGACGGGGATAAGGATCGTCAGCAGTGCCTCCAGACCACCGTAGCCGAGCACGGTGCCGGCGAGGTAGGTGGCCAGCGCGGCGAAGATGAGTCCACCGAGGACGGAGGGTGCGTAGACCGGCAGGGCTCGGACGAGGTACGAGCGGGGCATCGACAGGATACTTCCCGCGATCAGGGCTGCGATGAACCAGTCCAGCATATTCGAGCCGTCGGTGAGGAACTGATCGACGGTCGCGTACGACTCGGCGGGAATGAGCGCGTAGTAGTTGATCGCCAGGCCCAGCACCAGACAGAGTACGAGCCCGCCGCCGAACCAGGTTCGCCAGATCGGTAGGTGGTCGCCGATGTAGACCGTCAGTCCCGCGACGACCAGCAGGAACGCGCTCGCGCCGACCATATCGTCCGGCAGCGTTCCGGTGAACACGGCCGCGAGAACGATCGCCAACAGGGGTAGATAGACGTACATCGGAATTCCGTACGCGACGTCGTCCGTCAAGATCGACGACTCGGCATCGAACTCATACTCACTGACAGTTTCGTACATTCACAGTCGGTACGGGAGCCCTTACCAACAAGTCGGTTGGGATGATGGAAAATGATGACTTAATATTGAACTATTGCCAAACTTGACAGAGAACAACATACACTGAATTCTATCCGGAAAATCGGAATGAACGTCTCTGAGCAACGGCGGGCGTCAGCGAGATCACCGCGGGCGAACGGTTTTGCGAACCGTCCCCGTAGCGGCGTGCGTGCTCGAGACGCCGCTGTTCGATCCCTCGGTCAACGAAACGACCCGGGCGGCCGTCCCCGATCCGCTTCGTCCGGTCCTCGAGGCCGCGACTCACCTCGGCGATCCGGCGACGGTGCTCGTCGTCGCGCTCGGGTTCGCCTGGGTCTGCTCGAGCCGCGAGCGCGGCGCCCGCGTGCTCGCGGTCGCGCTCGTCGCGTTCGCGGTCACGAACGGGCTAAAGGGGGTGTTCGTCCTCGAGCGACCGGTCGAACAGCTCGCCTTCGCCGCGGACGACTACGGCGGCTACGCGTTTCCGAGCGGGCACGCACTCGGGGCGGCGGCGGTCTACGGCGCGGTCGCGATCGCTGCCGAGTGGGCCGGATCGCGTCGGCGCTACGCGGTCGCCGGCATCCTGATCGTCCTGGTCGCGCTCTCTCGAGTCGTCCTCGGCGTCCACTACGTCGGCGACGTCGTCGCCGGTACGGCGATCGGGATCGGTATCGCCGTCGGCGTGCTGTGGCTCCCGACGATCGATCCCGGACGACTGTTCGCGCTGGCGGGCGCGCTCGCCGCGATCTCGTACGCGACGCCGGCCCGCGCGTTCATGCCGGCGACCGTCGGCGCGGCGTTAGGTGCCGTCGGCGCGTGGTACGCACTTGAGGGCCGACCGACTCGGTTCGAGGGCAGCCGCGCGGCGTTCGGTCTCGCGGCGCTCGCGACGGTCGCCGTTCGGCTGCTGTCGACGACGCAGGGGATCCACTGGAGCCTCGAGTTCGGCGGGTACGCGATCGCGGTCGCCGTCGCGGCGGCGTCAGCACTCGGTTCTCCTCGAACACGGGAATGAGCGCGCGCTCGAGCGGGACAAGTACGAACGAACGGGGCGGTGATCTCCTCGAGGCCGAGGCGGGGGTCGAGGCGCTCAGTAGACGTAGTCGTCGGCCATCTGGCCGGGCGTGATCACGTCGACTTCACCCGAGTACTCGTCGAGCGCGGCCAGCGTCGACTCGAGCCCCTCGATTGCCTCGCTCTCCTCGAGCTGGTAGAAGCCGATCGAGGTGATGCCGCCCATTTCGGCGGTCCACTCGACGAGGCTCTCGCCCTCGTCGCCGCTCGGGTTCGAGACCACCGAACAGAGGTGGGGGTTGCCGGCGTACCCCTGTGACTGGGTCTGGCCCGCAAAGGCCAGATCGTAGTTCTCCTGGACGAGTTCGTACGTCTCCTCGTTGTACTGCGAGCCGGGGAACGCGAAGAACCGGCCGTCGTCGTCGTACCCCTCCTCCTCGAGCCACTCCGCGGGTTCGATGATGGCGTCCTCGGCCCCGATCTCGTCGATATCACCTGCCTGGGATCCGTTGGCGGTCTGACAGCCGATCGTCCACCCGTTCGACTCGAGCTCCTCGACCTGTCCGTAGGTGAGTCGGTCACCCTCGACGGCGGCGTCGTCTCGGAGTCGGTCCGGCGGGACGAACGTCGTCGCCGGGAAGTCGTACTGGGCGACCCGTGGCAGAGCCTCCTCGTAGTGGGTCTCGTAGCCGCCGTGGAACTGGAGCATCACCGTCGGCGTCTCGGGGGTGGGGACGAAGTGGAAGTCGTCGACCCACATCTCCTCGCCGTCGGCGTCCTCGTCTTCGTCCTCGTCGTCCGCGGGCTCGCCGAACCAGCGGATGATCTGCAGAACGATGATCTCCTCTAGGTCGGGATCACCGCGAACGCGGGTGAGGCCGAAGTTGTGCCGGGCCAGCGGCATGTCGCCCATCACCTGCTGGCTGTACTCGACGTAGTCGCCGTCCTCGTCCTGGAGCTGGATCAACACCATTCCGCTGTCTGAGGCGGTCATGGCGAGCCCCGGGGTCACGCCCCGGATGTCGATCGGCTCGTCGGTCTCGCGGCGCGCCCTGATCTGGCCGTCCTCGGAATCGGGCAGGAGCCGCGCCGACTGCGAGCCCTCGTAGTACTGTTCCGTGTCGGCCTCGACCGCACCGATGTCCTGGAACGCGCTCCAGGGGTCGAGATCCTCGAAGTCGTCGTAGGTGCCGACGAGGTCGTCGTAGTCGTCCTCGTCCGTCTCTTCTTCCTCCTCCTCGGTTTCCTCGTCGTCAGTCTCCGGCTCGTCGTGGTCGTCGTCGCCGTTGGCCGCGCTGTCGTCGTGGTCCTCGTCGTCGGTCTCGCCGGGCCCGCCCATTTCGGAACAGCCGGCCAGCGCCACGACTGCTCCCGTCGCGGTCACGAGATAGGTTCGTCGGTCCATTGGTCCACCCGAGATCAGCCCCGAACCACGGTTTGTTATGGACCGACCTCCCAGCTATCCGACTGGTGTTACTGTGACGATAGTAACGGTAACCGGACCGTTCGACTGATTCGCTTCGACCGTTCGGCCGAGGATCCGGGCTCGAGGCGGACGATCCGGGGACGGCGGACGTCCGGAACACCCTACTGGAGGAGGGCATCGGCGTCGACTCGCGGTAGCCGCCGTCTGTCCGGTTTTGCCGACTCGGTTTCCGGATCGAAACGTCGACAGGTGCCACCTACCCTCGGTAGCCGAGGGCTGCGAACGGTCTCGATCGCTGACTCTACCACCTACTCGAACAAACTATATCCCGAACCGCGTTGGGTGGTGTCTACGCGCATGAGTCTCGATACCATCGTCGAACGGTCGGCCTCCGCTCTCGGCTACCCGCCGGTAACCCATGGGCTTCTCAATCGGTACTTCGACGCCACCGAACTCGAGATCGCTCCCTCGGCCCGAATCTCGATCGGCTGCCTGCTCCGCAGCCGGGTCGATATCGGGCCGTATGCCCGGCTCAGCCGGGGCTGTATCCTCGACGGTGACGTCAGCATCGGGCGACGGACGAACCTCGAGCCCGACTGCGATCTCGTCGGGGAGGTCGAGATCGGCAACTTCTGTGCGATCGCCCGTGAGAGCACCTTCCAGCAGACCAACCACCGAATCGACCAGCCGTCGATGCAGATCCGCCTCTACGAGGAGGTCCTCGATAGCGAACTCCCGCCGACCGCCGACGGTCCCATCTCGGTCGGCAGTGACGTCTGGATCGGGACGGGAGCGACGGTCCTCTCGGGTGTGTCGATCGGGGATGGCGCCGTCGTCGGCGCGGGAGCGGTCGTCACGAGGGACGTCGAACCGTACGCGATCGTCGGGGGCGTGCCGGCCGATCGGATCGGCTGGCGGTTCCCACCGGAGATCAGATCCCGGCTGCTCGAACTCGAGTGGTGGGAGTGGAGCGACCGACGCATCCGCAAGAACCGGGCGTTCTTCGAACGCAGACTCGAAGACACTGGCGACGTCCCGTTCGCGCGGGCGGCACCGATCGACTAGCGGCGTTCGCGTCGCGGTCGCGGTCGTCGCTCCGATCTTCAGCACTCGATCGACTCGAGCGGGCCGCAGAGCTGAGCGGCCGTGAACTCGGCGATCGCGGGCGCGCCGGCCAGAAAGAGCAACAGGAGGGCGAGCGTGAGGAGGGCGATGAGCTTTCCGACCATCGTCATGTTTGTCAACGGTTGACACGATAAGTGTATCGGGCGACCCGGGGTCGTCGGCCCGAACGAACCGGAGGTTGGGGAACCGGGACCGTGCCCGGAAGCGAGCCCACCGCCGTTCCGCAAGTCGAACGGAACGTCGGTTCGAGCAGCCGGAAAGTAACGAGAGACAAACAATATGACTCGTCGGACTGTCTCGGCGTGACCGGGAGCCGATGGTCGCTCGGATCGCTCGACGCGACGACGGCTCCCTCGACCGCCACCGATGTCAGGACGAGATCTCGACTCCGGGGAGGGCTCGCGGCGCTCGAGCCGATGGTGGGGGCTGCTCGCGGTCGCGGTAACGCTCGTTCGAACGCAGCTGACGACGGCGCGTGGTCGCACGCTCGCGACGATCCTCGTCGTCGCGCTGACGGTCGCGAACCTCGTGCTCGTCACCGGCGTCGCGCTCGCGTTGGCCGACGACGGGGAGGCCGACCACGACGCCGACGCCCGGATCGTGGCCGACGACGCCGATATCCACGGCTCGGTCACCGGCGTCGAGCCGCCGCGGCTGGGCGAGAGTCCGGACCGGGCCGAACGGATCGCCGACCGCGACGGCGTCGACCACGCCTCGCCCGTGCTCCGGGAGCCGATCCGAGTCGATACCCCGGAAGTCGACGGCTCGGCGTACCTCCTGCTGGTCGGCGTCGTTCCCGGCGACGAGCCGTCGACGGTGGCGACGCTCCCGACGGCGGACCTCGAGGGCGAACGCCCCCCTGCTGACGACGACGCACTCGTCCTCTCGAGGGCCGCCGCTGCCGACCTCGGTGTCGAACCGGGCGACGAACTCGCGCTCGAGGGAGCCGAGCACCGCGAGTCGGCGACAGTCGGCGCCGTCGAGGATGGGTCGGACGACGAACCGCCCGTCGCACTCGTCCACCTCGAGATTCTCCAGTCGCTGTCGGGTGCCGAGGGGAGCGGACTGGCCGACGAGGTATTGATCTGGGGCGAGGACGACGCGATCCGGGAGGGGGCGACCGAGGCGTACCCCGACGCCTCGCTCGAGGGCGATGGGGCAGCCGACGTTCGGGCGCTGTTCGGCGACGGCCTCGCGCTCGCGACGAGCGCCCTCGCGCTGGTCGTCGCGCTCGGCCTCTGTTCGCTGCTGGTGGCGACCACCGCGGGGATGCGGGTCGAGGCCGATCGCCGGACGCTCGCGACGCTGGGGGCCGTCGGGTTCCCGACCGAAAGCCGGCTGGCTGTCGTCGCGACGACGACGATCGCGACCGCGACTGCCGGTGCCCTTCTGGGAACGGGTCTCGGCGTCGTCGGCGTCCGGGTGACGAACGCGGTCGCGACCGCGACGGTCGCTCCCGAGGCGGTCGCAGCTCTGCATCCGCTGCTGGTTCCGTACGCGCTTGCGGTCGCCGTCGTCTCGACGCTGGTCGCCCTGCCGTACCCGCTCGCGCTCGCGGCCCGAACCGACGCTCTCGCGGAGGTGGGACGGTGAGCCACGCCTCGCTCGCCCGGCTTCGCGCCATCGTCGGCCTCGGACTCGCCCAGCTTCGTCACTCTCCTGGGCGGACCGCCCTCGCGGTCGGCGGAGTCGTGCTCGCGGTGCTCTCCGTGACGCTCCTCGCCAGCCTCGGGGTCGGCGTCGTCGAAACCGGCCAGGAGCAGTTCGACGACGCCGGTCGGGATATCTGGATCACCGGCGGTCCCGCGGCCGGCGGCGAGAACGAGGTCGTCGACGCTTCGACCGTCGCGGCCGACCTCCGCGAGCGCGAGGGCGTCGGCGACGTCTCGACGGTCGCGATGCACGACGTCTACCTCGGTACCGACCCCGACGCCGTCAAGCCGATCGCCGCCGTCGGCGTCGAGGGCACCCACGGCCACTTCGAGTTCGAGGACGGCGACGGGTTCGACGGCGCGATGACCGCCGACGGAGACGAGGAGGGCCGCTCGAGCGTCGTCGTGCTCGATCCCGCTACCGCCGATCGGTTCGACGTCGGGGTCGGCGACACCGTCTACGTCGGCGCCGGACGCCAGGCCGTCGACGCCTACACGGTCGTCGGCGTCGGCTCGTACTACTCGCAGTTTCTGGGGACCGAGGCCGCGACGATCCCGTTGCCCGAACTGCAGTCGATGACCGGCACCGCCGGCTCGAGTCGGGCCTCGTTCGTCACGGTCAACCTCGAGGACGGCGCCGACCGAGAGGCGTTCGCCGACGACGTTCGGGCCGAGTATCCGACGTACGACGTCCGCACCGCCGACGATCAGTTCGCCGCGATGGTGGGCGACCGACACCTCGTCGTCGCGAGCGGGGTCGCGCTCGTCGGGCTGGCGACCGTCGGCGGCGTCGCGCTGACGGCGAACCTGTTCGTACTGGTTGCCTACCAGCAACGCGAGACGCTGGCGGCCCTGCGGGCGATCGGTCTCTCGCGGCGACTGCTGGCCGGGACGATCGGTGTCCAGGGCGCGCTCATCGGCCTCCTCGGTGGAGCGATCGGCGTCGCCGCGACGCCCGTACTCGCTGCAGGGTTGAACCGGCTCTCGACTGGTGTCATCGGGTTCGAGCGCCTCCTCCGGACGCCCCTCGAGGTGTTCGTCCTCGGGTTCGCCGTCGCGGTCGTCGTCGGCGTCCTCGTCGCGCTCGTCACGGGCTGGTACGCGAGTCGATCGGCGACGGTGGCGGCCCTCGAGTCCTGAGCCGAATCAGGTTCGTTATAGGCGTCGCTCCCATCGCTCGAACCGTATGTGGCCGCTCGGACACGCAGCTATCGGCTATCTCTGTTACGCGCTCGCGACCCGGACCCGGTTCGATCGTCCCCCGGGCGAGGTCGCCGTCCTCGTTCTCCTGGTCGGCACCCAGTTTCCCGATCTGATCGACAAACCCCTGGCGTGGTACCTGGGCGTGATTCCGACCGGCCGAACGCTCGCCCACTCCCTGCTGTTTCTGGTTCCGGTCTCGGTCGGCGTCTACCTCCTCGCGCGGCGGTACGGCCGCCCCGAGTACGGGTTCGCGTTCGGACTCGGCGCGATCTCGCACACGCTGGTCGACGCCCTGCCGGCGCTGTGGGGGGGAGGCGATGCGAATCACCTCCTCTGGCCGGTCACGCCGGTCGAGAGCTACGAGTCGGGCGCGCCGTCGGTGACCGCCCTCTTCCTCGAGTCGCTGGGCGACCCCTACTTCCTCTCGGAGTTCGCTCTCGCGGCCGTCGCACTCGTCGTCTGGCGACGCGACGGCTATCCCGTACTCGCGGCGATCCGAACGCTGCTCGAGCGGGTTCTCCCCGATCGTTCGGCGCGCGACTCGAACTGACCGCCCACCGAGTCGACCGTCGGTTCCTCCCGCGTTCTCAAGATACTCAACCGGTCGACAGAACTATTTTCGCGTGAGTGGTCGACGTGACTGCGGGGAATACGATTGCCGGAAACCGACCGTTAGGGCACGAGCGGTCCCGCGACCGGCCGGCGAGGACCGGCCATCCGTGTGATCGATGTTCGACGCCGACGGACCGTGTCGACGCTCGCGTCGAGTCCCGCTCGACGGCGTCGATCGTTTTCGAGCCGATAGTACTACCGCGGCTCGCTTCGCTGAGGTGTACGTCTGAACCACCCCAACTCGAGCGTTTCGGCGGTCACGAACTCCCTGGGTGCCGTCGCAGACCCCGAGCGTTCATCCCGACCCCTCGTACTCACTCTCTGTTAGCAACGCCCACTTTGTGGGCGAGAAATCGGTCCCGCTACTCCACTGTGACGCTTTTCGCCAGATTTCGGGGCTTGTCGATCGACCGACCCAGCTCGTGGGCCGTCCAGTAGGCGACCCGCTGAAGCTGGACGTTCGCGACCATCGAACTCGTGATCTCGCCGGCCGACGGTACCTCGAGGACGTGGTCGGCGTAGCGACCGACCTCCGATCGGCCGTCGGTGACGGCGACGACCGGCGTCCCCCGAGCCTCGACCTCCTTGACGTTCCCGATGGTCTTTTCGGCGCGTCGACCGTCGCCGGTGACGATCGCAAACACCGGCGTCTGTTCGGTGACGAGTGCGAGCGGCCCGTGTTTGAGCTCGCCGGCCGCGAAGCCCTCCGCATGTTTGTACGTGATCTCCTTCATCTTCAGCGCGCCCTCGAGGGCGACGGGGTAGTGATACCCCCGTCCGATGAAGAAGTAGGCGCCCGCGTCGGCGTACGTCGAGGCGACCTCGCGGGCGGCGTCCTCGTCGAGGACGGACTGGATCCGGTCGGGAACCGACCGCAGCTCGCGGACGAGCTCCCGGGAGCGGTGGTCGCTCAGCGAGGCCGCGAGCATCGTCAGCGCGGCCTGCTGGGAGGCGAAGGTCTTCGTCGCGGCGACGCTGATCTCCGGTCCGGCGCGGATGTACAGCACGCGATCGGTCTCGCGGGCGGCCGAGCTGCCGACGACGTTCGTCACGGCGACCGTCGTCGCGCCGGCGGCGTTCGCCTCCCGGAGCGCGCGCAGGGTATCCGCGGTCTCGCCGCTCTGGGTGACGCCGACGACGACCGACTCGGTGTCGATCGGCATCGCCTCGGCCTCGAACTCGCTGGCCAGGTAGGCGTGGGCCGGCACGCCCCACTCCCGGAACAGCTGTGCGCCGAACAGCGCCGCGTGGTAAGATGTGCCACAGGCGACGAACGTTACGGGCGGGTTCAGCTCGAACCCCTCGAACTCCTCCAAGGTAACCCGGCCGCTGAGCTCGTCGAGCCGACCTCGGAAACACTCCCGGAGCGACGACGGCTGCTCGTTGATCTCCTTTCGCATGTAGTGGTCGTAGCCGCTCTTGCCCGCGTCCTCAGGGTCCCACTCGATCGTCTCGATCGAGGTCTCGACGACCCGGCCCTCGCTGTCGGTGACCGAGATCTCGTCCCCCTCGAGCCGGGCGAACTCCCCGTCCTCGAGATAGATCACTCGGTCGGTGAACTCGATGAACGCGGGGACGTCGCTGGCGAGGTACGTGCCGTCGTCGGCGAGACCGAGCACCAGCGGCGACTCGTGGCGCGCGGCGTACACCGTCTCCGAGCCGGCGAAGACGGCCGCGACGGCGTAGCTTCCCTCGAGTCGACTGATCGCCGCGCGGAACGCGGCCTCGTGGTCGAGCCCGTCCTCGAGGTAGCCGGCGATCAGGTGCGGGATGACCTCCGTGTCGGTCTCGCTGCGGAACTCGACGCCCTCGGCCGAGAGCTCGTCGCGCAGCCCCTGGTAGTTCTCGATGATCCCGTTGTGGACGACCGCGACCCGGTTCTCGGCGTCCGTGTGGGGGTGGGCGTTGCGGTCCGACGGCGGCCCGTGGGTGCTCCAGCGGGTGTGGCCGATCCCCGTGGTCTGGTTGCCGAGCTCGGCGCCCGCGAGCGCGTTCTCGAGCGCCGAGAGCTCGCCCTGGCGCTTGTGGACGTCGAGCCTGCCGTCGGCGAGTGCGATCCCCGCCGAGTCGTACCCTCGGTACTCGAGCTGGGAGAGGCCGTGGAGCAGCACGTCGGCCGCGTCCGAGCGGTCGGCGCCGACGTAGCCGATGATTCCGCACATCAGCTCCACACCTCCGCGTCGGCGGCGATCGTTCCGCCGACGGTCGACCCGCCGTGACAGACCGCGCCGTGGCCGACGACCGTGCCGGGCTCGTAGGTCACCCCACCGACGTCGCGGACGTGATCGGCCAGCACCGCGCCGAGGATCGTCTCCCGGTGAACGCGGTCGCCGATCTCGACGTCACCCGGGCCGCCGACGACCGTCGAGTTCGGGCCGATCCCGACGCCCCGCCCGGTCACGCAGTCCCGCAGCGTGGCGCCGTTGTCGACGCGAGTGTCGGCGTCGAGCACCGACCGTTCGACCGTTGCGTTCGATCCGACGGTGACGTTCTCGCCCAGGGAGGCGTTCGGCCCGACGACCGCGCCGGGACCGACGACGCAGTCGTCGTCGATCACGACCGGCTCGAGCACCGTCGCGTCCTCGTGGATCGACGCGCTCGCGGCGATCTGCCGCTCCTCGCCGTCCTCGAGCAGGTCGTCGGCGATCCGCAGCAGGTCCCACGGGTAGGTGGCGTCGATCCAGGTTCCCTCGGAAACGACTCCCCGAACCGCCTCACCGTCCTCGAGCAGCGTCGCGATTCCGTCGACCAGCGACTGCTCGCCGTCGCGAGGCTCGCTCCGGCGAATCCCCTCGAAGATCGACGGTTCGAAGGCGTAGACGCCGGCGTTGAGCTGGTAGCCCCGATCGTCCCGCGGGTTCTCGACGATCTCCGTGACCGCACCGTCCTCGAGGAGCACGCCGCCGTACCGGGTGACGTCGGCCCGCCGGACCAGCCCGAGCGTCGCCGTCGCCGACTCGCGGTCGTGGGCCGTGATGACGTCCTCGATGATCCGGCTGTCGATCAGCTGATCGCCGTTGACGACGAGCGCTGCACCCTCGATCGCCGGCTCGGCGGCAAGCAGCGCGTGGCCGCTGCCGAGCTGTTTGTCCTGCGTGACGTACGTCAGGGGGACGTCCCTGTAGCTCGGACCGAACTCGGACTGCACCCGGGTTCGGCGGTAGCCGACGACGACCGTGATGTCGGTGACGCCGGCGTCGATCAGCGCGTCGAAGACGTGCTCGAGAATCGGTTTCGTCGCCGCCGGAAGCATCGGCTTCGGCCGGTGTGTCGTCAAGGGCCGAAGTCGTCTCCCCTCCCCTGCCGCGAGCACCACTGCGGAGTATCCCATGTCTGTTGACAGCTAGCACCAGCTATTATTCCTTTCGACTGGGGATTCCGTTCGTACCGCCTCCCGTTTCTGGCGGGACCTCCACGGGCAGGGCTCGAGGCCGCTCGAGGGGCTATGCGCCGTCTCGAGTATCGTCGCTCCGTCGACACGTGTCCGCCGGTCGGATCGTAGCCGGCTCTCAACTTTCACATATAATTATCCGCCCCCTGTCCAGCCTCCCGTTCGGTTTCGGTGCTGCAACACCCGTTAGATGCCCAATTATTCCTGGAAGCCGGTCAATTACAGAGTGTGATATGCTCATCGGTCAAACTGCGCTATGGCAGAAAAGAACACGAACCGCGGCACGATGAAGCGAAGAGGATATCTCAAAGGACTCGCGGCGGGCGGACTCGGCGTCGGGACGCTTTCCGTCGCGAGCACCCGTGCGCATGCGGATACGGGTAAGGACGACGAGAAGAAGAACGACGAGAAGGAGGAGGAAGCGAAGACGCACGATGTCAACGGCGACGATCTGTACCTGGTCTTCGGCGCCGACTCCTCCGAGAAGGACCTCGGCGGCTGGGTCGACAAGCACCGCGACGAGATCAACGGCGACTCGCAGGACCCCCTCGGGAACGTCATCCAGTACCAGGAGGTCTCCCAGCTCAACGTGCTCCAGCAGGGCAACGCCGTCAGCATCGCCATCGACGGCGCCGACGCGACGGCCGTCCAGGAGACCGAGCAGGACAACGTCAACGTCCAGGACGCGAGCGCGGAGTCGATAGACAGCTCATACGAGACGCGAGACGAGACGTTCTACGACCCCGACGGAGTGTACATCGTCTTCGCCGAGGAGACCGGCTGCCGGACGTTCTCCGGCTGGGTTTCCAGGGAGGACACCTACGAAAACGGATCGTCCGCCACCGCGACGATCGACCAGGAGCAGACCGTCGATCAGTTCAACTACAACAGCCAGAGCACGTCGATGGCCCTCGCCGAGAAGGGCAGCTGCGCCCGGTCCTACCAGCGCAGCTGGCAGGCGAACGAGAACTACCAGCACGCCGAGGCCGTCGCGGCGAACATCGGCGAGGGCGACCGACAGGAGGCCGAGGCGTCGGTCGAGCAGGCCCAGGACGTCTCCCAGCTCAACGTCAGCGAACAGGGCGTCGCCATCGCGATCGCCGTCGGCAAGTGCAGCACCGCGGAGGCCTACCAGCTGAGCTCCCAGCTCAACGTCAACGAGCAGACCGCCGACGCGACGGCGATCAGCTTCGGCTTCCGGTCGGCCGACGACATCCTCGACCGCGCCGAGATGGAGGGCGAGCTCCCGAAAGACGCCGTGAAGCGCACGGACGACGGCAAGCACCAGTCGAACGCCCAAGAGGCGTCGGCGGAGATCACGCAGGTCCAGCGCGTCGGCCAGGAGAACATCAACCTGCAGAACGCCGCCATCGCCCTCGCCAAGAAAGACAGCGACGCGACCGCACGACAGGTGAGCTACCAGGGTAACTTCAACGCCCAGGTGGCCACCGCGGAAGGGCTGAACGTCAGCGACGGACGCTGCAGCGCGTGTACGGTGCTCAACGGCGCCGCCGCCAACGACGACGGTTCCTGGGCGCTGGCCTACGAGAACGGCGACAGCGACGTCGATCTCGAGGCGGCCGCCGCCGAAATCGATCAGTACCAGTTCGTCGAGCAAGTGAACGTCAACGAGCAGTTCAGCGCGATCGCCTACGCCACCCACTGCGGCGAGGCGACGGCCGAACAGCTGAACTACCAGGCGAACCAGAACGTCCAGCTGACCGAGGCGCGCGCGGTCGGCGAGGGTGACGGCGAGGAAAAAGACGAGAAGGACGAGAAGAAGGGTAAGAAGGACGACAAATCGAAGAAGGACGAAAAGAAGAACGGCAAGGACAAGGAGAAGAAAGACGAGAAGGGCGAGAAGAAAAAGACGACGCACTAGAGCGTAGGCGCCCGATCACCGTTCGAACTTTCTATGCCTCGTCTTCCGATCGGACCGTAGCCGTCGGCTCGTTTCCGCTCGCGAAACCGTCTCGAGCGGGAGTTGCTACGTCCAGCGTTCGCCGCCCGCTGAAATTACCCTCCTGTCGGAAGCCCGTCCGCGAACTCTCAGTCGGTTCGATTCGACAGTCGCCTTCGGCCTCTGGCGGCTGTGTAAGTCGCTCGAATGTTGTTCGCTCTGAAAGGAAATACGTCTTGAAAATCTGTGAACTTACCGAGACCGAGAAAGTGTTACTCCGCTTCTAAAAAGAACGACAGCTGAGTGGCTATGCCTTAGCAGTCGTCGTCGGGCTCGGGCTCAGGCTCCGGCTCTTCTTCCGGACAGTCTTCGTCCTCTGACTTCTCTACCTTCTTTTCGGGCTCCTCTCCCTCGTAGTCGTCTTCTTCGTCCGGGCAGTCCTCGTCCTTGGTGTCCGTTTCGTCCTCGCGACTGTCGCTTTCGTCCTTCTCGTTGTGGTCGTCCTCAGGATCCTCATCGACGTCGTCTTCGCGGTCCTCTTCTTCCGGCTCTTCCGCTGGCTCCTCATCGACATCTTCGTCGTCTTCCTCAGGCCCTTCATCGTCGACCGCCTCCTCGACCTCTTCGATGCGGGTCACTGACGCATAGACGTGGCCTTCCTTCCCGTCTGCATCGATACACTCGGGGAACGTCAGGCTTACAGATTGGGTCTCCCCTGGCTCGGAAACCACGGTATCTTCGTGCGAGGACTGTGACTCTCCATCCTCGTCCGATACGCCACCGACGAGGTACACCGTCATCTCCTCGTTATCAGTCAGGTTCTCGACATCGAACTCGACGTAGCAGAAGTTCTGGGCGGCGTCACTCTCCTGGTAGTAGTACTCAGCCGACGACAGCTCGAGCCTGTCGTCGAGCTCGCTGTCGTCTCCCAGTTCGTAGGTATAGCGGTACTCGAATTCGACATCCTGGCGAATCGGTTCCTCGTCGACATCGTCTTCGGGTTCGTCGTCGTACTCGTCGGCGTTGTAGGCTGGGTCGTCAGCGACCGTGTCGTCGGTCTCGACGACGATCTCCCCGCTCGGCGTACGAAGTCCCAGTGTGTTGGGCTCTTGATGGTTGATGCGACCGTGGTCGTGATCGCCGACCGTGACGTCGGACTCGATCGAGTCAACGCGCTCGGACTGGAAACCCGTCCAGACCGACAGCTGCTCGCCTGTGTCGATCGTCACCCCCTCCGGGAACGTATCCGTCTGATCCTCGTCGACGTCGAATCCCCAGTCCATCTGATAACCCGTGAGATCAACATCCTCGTCCCCGACGTTCTCGAGGACGACGACGTCCTCGATCGGATACACGGTCGCGATCTCGACCGGAACCGACTCGTCTGCCCCCGCTTTCGAAGCCAGACCAGCTGCGCCAACTGTCGCTCCTACACCCGCTACGAAGTTACGTCGATTTAACTTCATGTCCACGTCCAAGGCTATCTCCACTGGCCATAATAGTTGTGGAGTGGAAAGTGTGGAGAGAGCGTATGTTGCGCCAAAAAACAAGGAGTACGAATGAAAGCCATACTCCCATATATTCTATGCATTTGTGATATGTCTAGTAGCTAGAAAACTACTCGAGCAGCACAGCAGCAATGCTCGAGACCAACTGATGCACTGTATCCCCCGATATACTTCTCGAGGTCACTGCCGAGGTCGGTCTGGGGATGATGAGCTACAAAAACAATCTTCTCGAAAACGGTCTGTGCTACCGCGTCTGGGCCGTCTTGTACGCGTCGTACACCGAGTAGATCCATACCAGCGGGAACGTGAGGAACCCGATCAGGAAGAAGATGAGGATCACGTTGATTACCTGGACCCCCATGATCGCGATTCCCTTCACTACATCCCCGTTGTAGATCTGACCCCCACCGTTGATCACTGCCGACAGCAGGGCTGCTACTCCAGGGCTCTTTTCATTCGACTCGAGGCGAACGCCACAGCTCGGACAGAGTTCTGCCTCCATCGAGATCTCCGAGCCACAGTGCTCGCAGAACTTCATGTTCCCCTTGTTCGTCCCGACCGCTGTCGAGTCCTGCGATTGTTGCTGCGGTTGTTGAGATTGCGAGTCCTGCGTCGTCGTCCCCATCGAAGCCGACGTCGTCGGCGATGACTCGGTCGCCCCCTCGCCAGAATCCCCGAACTCGAGGTCGTCTCCCGTCGTGACCTCATCCGGATTGTCGAACTCGAGCTCGTCCTCCTCCGTCTCGAGTGTATCCGGCCCTTCTGATTCTACCCCGCTACTCCCATCTGATTTCCGAGTCGTCTCGTCCACCATACGATATCTCCATTAGTTTATAGTGGTATAGTACTATCGGGAATTTGACTCCTGTTCGGTTCCGATCGAAATCAGGGGCATCCCCTTGATCGTATCAGACATGTGTCTACTGGCGTGGGAATTAGCGCTAATCACGGGACGGAGCCGGGTTGCCCGGAATGCGCCTTTCGTAACTGACTCTATTCGCCGTACTGTAGTGACACCAGCAGAATGGCCGAATTCGTGGGAAGACGTCGGGAGCAGTCGATTCAGTCCCGATCCGTCTCGCTCCAGTCGCAGTCCTGACACTTCTGTCCCGTGACGAACTCCGTGACCGACGGCATGTAGCCGACCTCGAGGACGTCCCCGCCGCAGTCGGGACACTCCCTGTCGGCCTCCTCGATCGCCTCGGCATCCATGACGGAGTCGTCCTCGATCAGCTCCGCGAGTTTCTTCGCCGTGACCATTCGTCCCTGAACGACGCGATTTTCGCTCACGACCGTGTGTCTGGTCCCGACGTTCCTAAGCGTTTCTCGGTCGACTCGTGGTCCCGGATCGAGTCAGGGCCAACTCCTATCGGGCTGTCGGACGGAACGAGACCTATGAAACACGACGGGTGGACCGACCGACTCGAGTCGACGACGGTGACCGTCGACGGTCACGACCTCGAGATGGCGTACGTCGACGAGGGCGAGGGCCAGCCCCTCGTTTTCCTCCACGGGATCCCGACCTCGTCGTACCTCTGGCGGCAGGTTGCGCTCGAGTTCACCGACGACTATCGTGTGATCGTCCCCGACATGGTCGGCTACGGCGAGTCGACGATGGACGACCGGTTCGACCGCTCGATTCGGGCCCAGGAGCGAGCGGTCGCCGACCTGTTCGACCAGCTCGGCCTCGACTCGGTTTCCTTCGTCGGCCACGACCTCGGCGGCGGGGTCGGCCTGCGCTACGCCGTCCACGAACCAGAGTCGGTCGACGAGCTCGTGCTCTCGAACGCCGTCTGCTACGACTCCTGGCCGATCGAGACGATCGTCGATCTCGGGCTTCCGTCCACGATCGACGAGATGAGCGTCGACGAGCTGACCGACACGCTCGAGTCGGTGTTTCGCGGGACGCTGTACGGCGACGACGCCGACGACGCCTTCGTCGAGGGGATGGTCGACCAGTGGAACTCCGAGGAGGGGGTGGTCTCGCTGTCCCGGAACGCGATCGGGACGAACACGAGCCACACGACCGAGATCGACCCCGCCGAGGTGACCGCCCGCACGCTCCTGTTGTGGGGCGCCGAGGACGAGTTCCAGCCGATCGAGTACGCCGAGCGCCTCGAGAGCGATATCGACGACGCCGACCTCGTCGGCCTCGAGGAGGCGAACCACTGGGTGCCCGAAGATCGACCCGAGGCCTACCGCGAGGAGCTGCGGTCGTTCCTCCAGTCCCAGTGAGTTTCGTATTCGGTCCGGATCGTGAATCCGAATCGGCCGAACCGTCGGACGGGGAGGCGTACCGAACGAGAAGGTCAAATCGACGCTTGAGCTTAGAGAAGGGTTTTATCCACTGCAGATAATTTTTTTGATATGAACCGTCGCCAAGGGCTCCGCAGTCTTGGTGTTGCACTCTCAGTCACGCTCGCCGGTTGCGTAAGCGAGAGCGGTAGCACCGACGACGGGAACGGATCAGACGGCGACACGAACGGCGACAGCGCGGTTTCGACCGACGGTTTCGAACGACAGATCTCGATATCGGACGTGGACGACGTCCCGAGCGACGCACCCGTCGAGTTCGATGTGGAAGTAGTTGAAAAGACTGTGACGGCCGACGAAACTGGATTTATCGAGGTGTTCGCTACGAACACGGGCGATACTGAAAAGCAGATTTGGAGTCCGTACTACAAGGGATCGAGCTCGGCTGAGAGTGAGGCGGGTATACTTCTCTACTCGCTTACAGCTCCTGATAGCCCCGAAGAAGACTATACTCCGGACTGTATTGAAGACCCGGAAGCCACGGACGAATACGTCGAAATGACGGACGAAGGCCCGTTAAATCACACACTCGGCCCTAACGAAACGGGGACAGATCGGCTCATTGTCGTCGACGATCCAACCGCCGAAGGATGTTTTCCGACTGGCGAGTATCGCTTCGAAAACGCTCATGAATATGCTGGTATCGAGTTCACGTGGGGATTTACGCTCAGAATCACTGATGAAAATACAAACAGCTGACAGAGATCTCTTCTGAAAGTCGGCGTGAGCCGGCGCGCTACCCCCTTCCACCCTTGGCCCGTACGTAACGCGAGTTTCATCCACTAGTCTAAAACCGTGTTACGATCCACTGCGACCGATGTCCTTGCCGCTCTCCCAACCCCGCGGCGAGTCGTTCAGCCGCTCGCAGCCCTCCTCGGTGACGACGACGAGATCTTCGAGCCGCACGCCGAACTCGCCCTCGAGGTAGATTCCCGGCTCGACGGAAAAGACCATTCCGGGCTCGAGTTCGCGGTCGTTGCTCGCGGTGATGTAGGGCGGTTCGTGGACCTCGAGGCCGACGCCGTGACCGGTGCGGTGGACGAAGGCGTCGCCGTAGCCCGCCTCCTCGATCACCGAGCGAGCGAGGCGGTCGATCTCGCCGGCCTCGACGCCGGGCTCAACGGCGTCGACGGCCGCCCCCTGGGCCTCGCGGACGACCTGGTGAACCCGTTCGTACTCCGCGGGCGGTTCGCCGACGACGATCGTCCGGGTCTGGTCACCTGGGTAGCGCGCGGTTCCCACCTCGAGCTCAGCCTCGACGAACGCGCCGAAGTCGAGCACGATCGGCTCGCCCCGTTCGATCTCGCGATCGCCGGGATGGTGGTGGGGGCGGGCGCCGTTCGGTCCCGCGGCCACGATCGTCTCGAAGGCGGGCTCCCCGCCGCCTTCCGCCGCCAGCAGCGAGTCGATCTCGCTCGCGAGTTCGGCCTCGGTCGTTCCGACCAGCTCCTCGCCCCGGGAGCGGACCTCGAGGGAGACGCGGTCGGCGACCGCGCCCGCCCGGCGAAGCGCCGCGAGCTCGGTCCCGTCCTTGCGGATGCGAAGCTCCTCGAGGACGGCGCTCGCGAGGCCGAACTCCGCGCCGGGGAGCAGCGAGCGCAGGTCGTGGTTGAACGTCGTCCACATGCGGTCGTCGAGCAACACGGTCGGCTCGTCGGCACTGTTTGCGCTCTCGAGCGCTATCCCCTCGAGCAGCTCCTCGGTAACCGCGAGCGGATCCGTCTCGTCGTCCCAGAGTCGGACGTTCGGAACACCGAGGGAGTCGAGTTGTGCCTCGTACATCGCGGGCGCGACGATCGCGGGCGCCCCATCTCGAGGAACGAACAGCAGGAAGTGGCGCTCGGAGGGCGACTCGACGAACCCCGTCAGGTAGGTCAGATTCGGGCTCGGAAAGCAGACGAGTAGCTCCGCGCCGACGGTCTCGAGTCGGCGCCGACAGGCCTCGATCCGGGCGTCGAACGGGGGGTGCATACCTCAAGGATTTCGGCCGTCCCGAAAAGAGCGTTCGGGTCACGGTGTCGAACGGACGGCGTAGCGACGGGTCTTCCGGCCGAAACGATACCGGGGGGTATTAGAGTTCCATGCGGGTGCAGGCCGCGAACCGACCCGCTAGGGACCTGTTTCCCTTCAGCGAATGCGAAATACGGAGCACCGGCTGCCCGACGAACGGACCGACGGGCGACGTGCGGACGGGGGGAGCCGCCCCGACGAGACGGACGACGATACCGACGGTCCGGGCTGTCCGGGATCGCTGATCGTCGTCTCGAACCGTCAGCCGTACCGCCACGAGTACGAGCACGAGTCCGAACCGGAGGGCGACGACGGATCCATCGTCGTCGACGAGCCCGCCGGCGGACTAACCGCCGGCCTGGACCCGGTCGTTCAGGAGGCCAACGGCACCTGGATCGCCTGGGGCGACGGCGAGGCCGACTTCGCGGTCACCGACGCGAACGATTGCGTCTCCGTCCCGCCCGGGGAAGACGCCTACACCCTCCACCGAATCGACCTTTCGGAGGAGGCCGTGAACTCCTACTACTACGGGTTCAGCAACCAGGTTCTCTGGCCGCTCTGTCACGAGTTCCCCGACCTGATCGAGGAGCGAGACGACTGGGCGAACGACTTCGAGTGGTACCGAACCGTCAACGAGCGGTTCGCAGACGCCGTCGCCGAACACGCCAGCGCCGAGTCGGTCGTCTGGATTCAGGACTACCACTTCGGGCTCGCGCCGCGGCTGATCCGCGAGCGGATCCCGAAGGCCGCGACGATCGCACACTTCTGGCACATCCCGTGGCCGACGCCGGAGACGTTCGCGGAGTGTCCCGTCCGCGAGGAGCTCCTCGAGGGGCTGCTCGGCAACGACCTGCTCGGCTTTCACGTCGATCGGTACGCGCGGCTGTTCCTCGAGTGCGTCGAGCAGTACCTCGACGGCGCGGTCGTCGACCACGAGGAGTGGCTCGTCGACTACGACGAGGGGACGACCCGGCTGGCGACCGCGGCGATGGGGATCGACGCCGAAACCTACGACGAACACGCCCGAGCAGTCGAAGATCCGGACGCGTTGCTCGAGGAGTTCGGCGTCTCTCCCGAGGTCACGCTCGGACTCGGCGTCGACCGCCTCGATTACTCGAAGGGGATCCCTGAACGTCTCGCCGCCCTCGAGCGCTTTTTCGAGCGCAACCCCGATCGACGCGGGGAGTTCACGTTCCTCCAGAAGGCGACGCCCTCTCGAACCGGCATTCCGGCCTACGAACGGCTCGGCGACCTCGTCCGAAGCGAGGTCACCCGGATCAACAGCCGGTTCGGCACGGACGACTGGCAGCCGATCGTCTACACCGAGGAGTACGTCCCCCAGGAGAACCTCTGTGGCCTCTACCGTCGGGCCGACGTCATGATCATCAGCCCGCTGCTGGACGGGATGAACCTCGTCGCCCAGGAGTTCGTCGCCTCCTGCGTCGGCGAGGGACCCGCGAGCGAATCGTCGCCGGGTGCACCCCACGGCGACGGCGTCCTGTTGTTGAGCGAGCGAACCGGCGCCCACGAACGGCTCGGCGCCGACGCGGTGACGATCGATCCGACCGACACCGACGCGTTCGCCGCCGAACTCGAGACCGCGCTGGCGATGCCGGCCAGCGAGCGACGGCGTCGGATGCGGTCGATGCGAACCGACGTGTTCGAGGCCGACCTCGAGGCGTGGATGGACAGCCAGTTCGACTCGATCCGACGCCTGCACGACCCGAGCGAGTCGAACGACGACGATCCCGGCGCGCGGACCCCACAGATATAACATGCAACAGCAGCGAACGAAGCCGAACCCGATCGACGAGCTACGACCCCGAATCCGGACGCGACTCGAGGAGGCGACGGAACTCCTGTTGTGTCTCGACTTCGACGGCACGCTGGCACCGATCGTCGACGACCCCGACGAGGCGGCTCCGACGCGGGCCGTCAGCGACGCCCTCGAGCGGCTCACCGACGACCCGGCCGTGACGACTGCGATCGTCAGCGGGCGCGGGCTCGCCGACGTCCGCGAGCGCGTCGACGGCCCGCGGATCTACGCCGGGAACCACGGGCTCGAGCTCGAGCGTGGCGATTCGGTCGCGGTCCACCCGATCGCTCGAAAGCGCGCCGCGCGCGTCGACGCCGTCTGCGAGGCCCTCGAGATCGCCCTCGATCCGGTTCCGAACGCCCGCGTCGAGAACAAGCGCCTGACCGCCACGGTCCACTACCGGTCGGTGCCCGAACCCGCGAGACCGCAGGTCGAGCGACTCACCCGCGAGACCGTCTCCCGGTTCGGCGGCGAGGGCCTCGAGCTCTCGACGGGAAAGGCGATCCTCGAGATCGGCCCCTCGATCGACTGGGGGAAGGGAAACGCCGTCGGAATGCTCGTCGCCGACCGCTCGGACGGAACGGTGCCGATCTACATCGGCGACGACGTCACCGACGAATCCGCGTTTCGAACCGTCCAACCCCGGGGCGTCGGCGTCCGCGTCGGCGACGACACGCCGACGGCCGCGTCGGGGCGCGTCCGCTCGCCCGAGCAGGTCGCCTCGCTGCTCGAGTGGTTCGCGACGACGGGTGTCGAACACGTTCGGGACAACCCTGTCGCCTCCACGACTCGGACTGCTGACAGTGGGTGAGCCGACAGACGAGAGTCCGCTTTTGTAGATCCAGGGACGCTGGGACGTCGAATATGTCACTCGAATCGGGTCGACCGGTCGGAGTCGAAAGAATTAGTCACCACTGGAAATATAGTGGCAGGCACGAGCGTGACCGAGAGTGAAATTACGACAACCCACTGACTTCCTGATCCTCGAGGAGCTCGAGGACAAGGGACGCAACGTCGCGACCAACCTGGCGGCCCACACCGGCAAGAGCCGCAAGAACATCAACACCCGACTGCCGGTGCTCGAAGATTACGGGCTCGTCGAGAAGATCGGTCCGGCCGAGCGCTCCGGCCTCTACGAGATCACGTCGCTCGGCCAGGCGGCGCTGGTCTACCGCGATCAGTACGACGAGACCGACGACTTCGAGTCGCTCATCGAGGGGCCATCCCCGGAGGTCGACGAGTCGGCCGGCGGGCAGGGGAGTTTCGCCCGCGGCGAGAACGAGACCGACGAGGAGTAGATTCCTCGTCGCTTCCCGGCCAGCTACAGCGTCAAGCCGCCGCTGTAGGACTCGAGCTCCCGTCTCGAGCACGCCGAGAACGTCAGGCTCAGCGCCCGGTCACGTCCCGCCGTCGACGGATAGACGGTACCGCAGCGCGATCGATCGTGCTCGTAGTCGGGATCCCAGGCGTAACTGCTAAGCATCGGCGTCGCGACGACGGTCTCCCCGCTGGTGAAGGCGACGCCGTGGTCGTGATCGAGTCCGAGCGCGTGCCCGAGTTCGTGCAACAGGATCTGAACCGTCCGGGTCGGGCGCTCGTTGGGGACGGTCCGGTGGACCACCTCGCCGTTCCGAACCGTTCCGAGCTCCGCGATCGGCGGTAGTGTCGCGAGGTAGCGAGCGCCGCCGACGGACGCGACGCGGGGCAGCGCGAACCCGGTCGGCGCGGTCGTCATCTGGCCGTCCGTGACGAGCAGGTTGACGTCCGAAACCGGGTCGACGTCGCCGATTCCGACCGCCCCCGAGACCAGCGTCGTGGGCCACTCGCCGCCGCTGGTCACGCGGGCGCCGTCCTCCGTCGAGACCGCGACCGTTCCGCCGACCGACAGCTCGAGCTCCCAGTACTCGTCGGAAAGCAACACCTCGAGATAGTCGCGAACGCGGTCGGCGATCCCGTCGTACCCCGCGGCTCGCTCGGAAAACCAGAGTCGGACCTCGAGGCGGTCGCTTGGTTCCCGCCTCGCGTAGCCGAGCGTTCCGACGGTGGCGACCGAGGCGGTCGACCCGGCCAGCCCGACCAGTAGCTGGCGCCGCGTCAGGGTCGGACTCCCGTCGCTCGCTCCCTCGTCGTTCATGTTCGCTGAAATCGATCTCGGCGTGCGTTTGGCGACCCCTACGAACTACGATGGCTCGCCCTAAAACGGTTACATTCGGACTATTGACCGTCAGGGAACCCGTACCGTCGGTTTCGGGGCCGACGACACCGCCGTCGCGTCCGGACTACGCGGGCGGCCTCGCCCTCGAGCCGAACCTCCGCTCGAGCCGGCAGCGTCGCGGGATCGATCGGAGCGAGCAGCAGTAGCTCGCCCGACTCCGTTTCGACCAGCCGTCGATCGGGGTCGTCCTGTCGGAGGCAGGGGTTCCACGCGCCCGATCGGAGCCGGCGGGTAACCTCCCAGCCGGTGTAGTAGCTCCCGTCGGACCCCTCGAGAACCGTTTCGGTCCGCAGATCCTCGATCACGCTCCCTCCACTGGCGGCGCTCGAGCGGCCCCTTTCCGCCCTCGTCCTCGGTCGCTCATCGCTCGAACCGAGTCGGGCCGACCCTATCGGCGGTCGGGTTAACAGTTGCGACAGTTATACGCGGGAGAGTGTCTCCAGTCCGGAACTGATCGCGTCGACTGACGGTCGCTCGAGTGTTTTGGGTTACTGCGGAGTCCGAACGCTGCCCCGTCTTCGGTTCTGTTTCTGGAGAGAGTGTTCCAACGATTACCGAACCGACAACCGGGGGAATGACCATCCCAACGAAGGCTCTTGTGACAGAGAGTGTTGATAGCCTCAAGAACGTTGTTGGAGTTGGGTTGGAGTCGACGAGTAATGTGTGGTCTGTACACGCGAGATGCGCCGTCAGGACTCGCGCCACTTGTGGCCGCACTCGACGCAGGTGAACAGCCGAACCTCGTAGGAGCCGCCCGGCTTCGGCATCAACTCGGAGTAGGCCCGGTCGCTGTCGCAGTCGTCCGCCGGACAGGGCTCCTGCATCGTCTCGGTGGAGCCCTGGGTCGCGTCGGCCACGGCGGGTGCCCCGTCGTCCCACTGTCCATCCTGGGTCGCCATCGCCGCTTCTGCTTGCGAGTCCCGCGGCTCCTCGTTCTCACAGGAGCGACACACCCACGCGTCGCCCTCCGTGTGCATTATCGAACCACACTCGTCACAGAATTGCATATAACGTACGAAGACACGGTTGTCAGATATATGTGTTAACTTCCGATCCGTCGTGGATTTCGGGCAACTGCTCGTGCTGACTGTACTGAGTTATCGAAGAGGCAACAGGAAACGTTTGATTTTGCCTGGCATGTTACCGAGTCGCTCGATTCGGTTTCAGCGGTCGTTCCGAATCCCGAGTCCGTACTCCGATCGATTAGTAGAGGGAGGCGCGCAGCGCCGAGAGCAGCTTTCGCTCGACCCGTCGGAGGTGGTCGTCCACCGCCCGTCGGCTGATTCCCAGCTCGGCCGCGAGTTGCTCGCTCGTCGTCTCTCGTGGGATCTCGTAGTAACCCGTTTCGACCGCCAGCGAGAGAACCTCACGCTGGCGGGCCGTCAGCTCCGGCAGCGTCTCCTCGAGGGACACCAGCGGAGACGACCGGGCGGGAACGCCGATCTCGCGTTTGCGCAGGACCTCGACGTCGAACCTGTCCTCGAGGAGAGCGGCGTAGAGATCGGTGAGGTTCTCGGAGTCGAGCGCGAGGATCCGGCAGTGCTTGCGTCCGTCCTCGTACCGCAGCGGCGGGAGCAACAGACAGTCGTGGGACTCGAGGTAGCGCTCGATGTGCGACGTCTCGTGTCGTTTCAGGCAGGAACTGGTGATGACGACCGTCTCGCCGTCTCCGCGAACGCAGTCCTCGATCCCGATGTCTGCCCGGACCCGGGAGAGCACCGGTTCGACCGATGAGCCGACGACGTAGAGGAGGTCCGCGTGATCGTTACACCAGAGTTCGATCCGACAGTCGGTGCCGTCGGTCGGCGCGGTGTAGGCGCTCGAGTCAGCGATAGCGAACGTCGCCTCGTACACGCGTACCGGTATGCAGCTGAACTACTATAAACCCACTTCCGTACGGAACACCGATGGTGTTGGTTCCTCGCATCGTGCTATCGGTATGGACAGCGACCGACGATCGACGCTCGGGGAGGCCGACCCGAGCGATCAGTGGCAAAAGTATCGTGGCTCGCCGACGGGGACGGACCTCGAGTGTGCGGGCTGGCGCCAGGAGGCGGCCTTCCGAATGCTGAACAACAACCTCGACCCCGAGGTCGCCGAACGCCCCGAGGACCTGGTCGTCTACGGCGGCACCGGTCGTGCGGCCCGGTCGTGGGACGCCTACGACGCGATCTGTGACGAACTCCGGGAGCTGGGCGACGAGGAGACTTTACTGGTTCAGTCGGGCAAACCCGTCGGCCGCTTCGAGACCCACGAGCGGGCCCCCCGAGTGCTGATCGCGAACTCGAACCTCGTCGGCAACTGGGACGACTGGGAGCACTTCCACGAACTCGAGGCCGAGGGCAAGATCATGTACGGCCAGATGACCGCCGGCTCGTGGGCCTACATCGGCACGCAGGGGATCATCCAGGGCACCTACGAGACCCTCGCGGAGCTCTCGAGCCAGCACTACCCTGACATCGAGGGGCTCGAGGGCAGGATCGTCGTCACGGGCGGCCTCGGCGGGATGGGCGGCGCCCAGCCGCTGGCGGTGACGATGAATGGCGGCGTCTGCATCGCCGCCGAGATCGACGAGACGCGGATCGATCGGCGCCTCGAGACGGGCTACTGCCAGGAGAAGACCGACGACCTCGAGGCGGCGATCGAAACCGCCCAAGCGGCCGCCGAGGCCGGCGAGCCATACAGCGTCGCCGTCCACACGAACGCCGCAGATATGCTCGAGGCGATGCTCGAGCGCGGCTTCGTTCCCGACGTCGTCACGGATCAGACTAGTGCCCACGACGAACTCGAGGGGTACTACCCCTCGAGCTACACCGTCGCCGAGGCCGACGACCTTCGCGCGGAGGATCCCGAAACCTACGTCGAAGCGAGCCTCGAGACGATGGAGCGCCACGTCGACGCCATCCTCGAGATGCAAGAGGAGGGCGCGATCGCCTTCGAGTACGGCAACAACATCCGGGGACAGGTCGCGACCCACCGGAACCACACCGCAGCGTTCGACTTCCCCGGGTTCGTCCCCGCCTACATCCGGCCGCTGTTCTGTCGCGGCAAGGGACCGTTTCGCTGGGTTGCCCTCTCGGGCGACCCCGCCGACATCCACCGGACCGACGACGCCGTTCGCGAGCTGTTCCCCGAGAAGGATCACCTGCACCGCTGGATCGACCTCGCACAGGAGCAGGTCGAGTTTCAGGGCCTGCCCTCGAGGGTCTGCTGGCTCGGGTACAGCACCGACGGAGCGGGCGACGAGGGGCTCACCGAGCGCGCCCGGTTCGCCCTGCGGATCAACAACCTCGTCGCCGAGGGTGAGATCTCGGCGCCGATCGTCGTCACGCGGGACCACCTCGATGCCGGCTCCGTCGCGAGCCCGAACCGCGAGACCGAGGCGATGCGCGACGGCACCGACGCCGTCGCCGACTGGCCGATCCTCAACGCGCTGCTCAACTGCGCGGCCGGCGCCGACATCGTCAGCGTCCACGACGGTGGCGGCGTCGGCATCGGCAACTCGCTGCACACGAACAACCACATCGTGCTCGACGGTTCGGAACTTGCGGCCGAGAAGGCGAGACGGGTGTTTACTACCGATCCCGGAACGGGTGTGATCCGTCACGCCGACGCTGGCTACGAGGAGGCCATAGCGGAGGCCCGCGAGTCGAACGTCCACGTCCCGATGGCGGAGGGCGATCGCTCGTGAGCGGCACCGATCGGTTCGCGACCAACCCGGACTGGGCGTCGACCGGCGGCTGGGACGCCCTCGCGGGCGGCGACGCGAACGACGAACTGTTCGGTGACGTCGTCGAACGGGTCGCTCTCGAGGACCTCTCGGAGAGCGCGTTCGAGGCCGTCCTCGTCGGCGAACCCTACGACGGCGCGGTCATCGGCCGACAGGGCGCCCGCGAGGGGCCGCCCGCGATCCGCCGCTCGCTCGCCCGAACCAAGTCCCATCACTTCGACGGCGGTCCTCTCGATGGGGTCGCGGACCTCGGCGACGTACGCTCGCTCGTCGAGACGCTCGAGGACGACACGGGCGAGCGAGTTTCGGCGGTCCAGACCGAACTCCACGAGACGACTCGGCTCGTCCACGAGCGCGACGCGCTTCCGGTCTTCCTCGGCGGGGACAACTCCCTGACCTACCCCAACGTCGCGCCGCTGCTCGAGTCGGGTACCGTCGGCGTGATCAATCTCGACGCCCACCTCGACGTTCGCGCGGTCGACGGCGAGCCCACGAGCGGAACGCCGTACCGACAGCTGCTCGAGGACGGCCTCGAGGGCTACGCCTGCGTCGGCACTCGTCACTTCGAGACCTCGACCGCGTACCACGACTACTGCTGCGAACGGGGCGGCGAGGTCGTCACGAGCGAGGAGGTCGGCGACGACGTCGTCGCCGCAGCGGATCGGGCTCTTGAGGCCGTTGGCGACGTCGACGCCCTCTACGTCAGCGTCGACTGCGACGTCCTCGATGCGAGCGCTGCACCCGGTGTGAGCGCACCGACGCCCGGCGGGCTGCGCACTCGAGAACTGTTTCGGCTGCTGCGGCTGCTCGCGAGCGACGACCGGATCGTCGGCTTCGAGGTCGTCGAGTGCGCGCCGCCGCTGGATCGAGAGGGACTGACGGCCGACGCGGCGGCCCGGGCGATCGCACACTTCCTCGCGGGGTACACGGAGGGACGACGATGAGCGGGCCAGCCGAGGACGTCGACGCCGTGAGGGGCAGCGCGAACGGCGACACCTGCGTCGTCTACGGGATCGGCGAACTCGTCGTCGGGCCATCGAGGAACGAATCCGACGATACACCCCTCGAGATCCGCGAGGACGCCGCCATCGCCGCGGTCGACGGCGAGGTCGTTGCCGTCGGCTCGAGCGACGCCGTCACCCGCGAGTATCCGCCCGAGAACGCCGAGACGGCGATCGACGCCGACGGGCGAGCCGTCGTCCCCGGTTTCGTCGATCCCCACACCCACGCCGTCTTCGCGGGGGATCGGTCCGACGAGTTCGAGGCGAAGTTACGAGGGAAGGAGTACCAGGAAATCCTCGCCGAGGGCGGCGGCATTCTCCGGACCGTCCGAGCGGTCCGGGAGGCGAGCGACGACCAGTTAGTCGCGAACCTCACTGGGCACCTCGAGACGATGCTCGCCCACGGGACGACGACTGTCGAGGTCAAGTCGGGGTACGGGCTCGACGTCGAGACCGAACTGCGACAGCTCGAGGCGATCGACCGCGCCGACGCCGCCCACTCGGTCGACCTCGTGGCGACGTTCATGGGCGCCCACGCGGTCCCCGACGATCGAGGTACCGACGAGTACGTCGACGATGTCGTCGAGGAGCAGCTTCCCGCGGTCGCCGAGCAGGGAATCGCGACCTTTTGCGACGTCTTCTGTGAGGAGGGCGTCTTCGACGTTGACCAGTCCCGGCGGGTGCTCGAGGCGGGACTCGAACGCGGCCTGACGCCGAAGGTTCACGCCGAGGAGTTCGTTCGCCTCGGCGGGGCAGAACTTGCGGCCGAACTCGGCGCTGCGAGCGCCGACCACCTGCTGCACGCGAACGAGGACGACGTCGACGCGCTGGTCGAGAACGGAGTCGTGCCCGTCCTGTTACCCGGAACCGCGTTCGGCCTCGGCGAGGACTACGCCGACGCGCGGACGTTCCTCGAGGCCGGCGCACCGGTCGCGCTGGCGACCGACTTCAACCCCAACTGTCACTCCCGGAGCATGGAGTTCACGCAGACCCTCGGCGCCGTCGAGATGGGGATGACGCCCGCGGAGGCGCTGCTCGCGTCGACGCGGAACGCGGCGCTCGCGCTCGGACTCGAGAACGGGACGGGGACGCTCCGGGAGGGCGCGCCGGCCGACGCCGTCGTGCTCGAGGCGCCGTCGTTCGCCCATCTGGCCTACCGGTTCGACACGACGGCCGTCGATGCGGTGGTCAAGGCCGGGGAGGTGGTCGTCGAATGACGGTCGCGAGTACCGCAGTGGCACCGAACGCGACCGCAACCACGTCGGGGCCGGTCGGACGATCGATCGAACCGAAACCGCAGGAAAGTGCCTCAGTAGGTGATGATCTCGTAGCCGTCGCTGACGAGCGAGCGGATGCTCGGGTGTCCCTCGTACTCGCCGGCCGGCTCGGCCTCGCTCGCCTCGACCTCGTCCTCGACGTCGTAGGCGCCCGCACAGTAGTCACAGACCTGCGCGTGCTCGGCGACCTGCGCGTACAGCGCGTGGTAGTCGTGGTCCTCGTCCTCGAGTTCGCCGACCCACTGGGTGCCGGCACCGTCGAAGAGGATCTCGACATCGTCGCCGGCATCGTCGAACTCCTTGGCAGTCTGAAGCCCGTTGACGACGCGGCCGAGGTCGGACGCCGATTCCGTTCCAGCGAGAATAACGATTGCTGCGTTTGGCATGCAACCCCGGCTTGGGATCCCCCACGTATCCCCGTTGGGCGTTCGTGTGCGGGCCGCCCACGAGCGACGGCGGCGATCGGGGGTGGGTTCCGATGACCGTCGTGCTCGACGGCGAGTCGCTGTCCCCGGAGGACGTCGCCGCGGTCGCGCGCGACGACGCCCAGCTCGAGATCGACGAAGCGGCCCGAGAGAGACTCAGGGAGTCCCGCGCTCGCGTCGAGGACGTGATCGAGAGCGGCGAGGCCGTCTACGGGCTCAACACCGGATTCGGCGAGCTGGTCGACGAACGCATCCCACCCGAGGAGATCGAACAGCTCCAGACGAACCTGCTTCGCAGCCACGCCGCGGGCGCGGGCCGCGAACTCGAGCGCGAGGAGGTCCGTGCGATGATGGTCGCCCGAATCAACGCCCTCGTGACGGGCTACTCGGGCATCCGCGAGACCGTCGTCGACCACCTCGTCGCGATCTGTAACGAGGGAGTCCATCCGGTCATCAGATCCCGCGGAAGTCTCGGCGCCAGCGGTGACCTCGCGCCGCTGGCCCACATGTCGCTGGTGCTGATCGGCGAGGGCGAAGCGATCGTCGAGGGATCGAACGAGGAGGGCGGAGAGCGGTGCTCCGGCGACGACGCGCTCGCCGAGATCGGCCTTGAGCCCCTCTCGCTGAAGCCCAAGGAGGGACTCGCGCTCATTAACGGCACCCAGCTGACCGCCGGCCTGGCTGCGCTCGCGGTCGTCGACGGCGAACGGCTCGTGCGCGGTGCGGACGCGGCCGGCGCGCTGACGATCGAAACCTCCCTCGGAACGACGGCGACGGCTGCTCGAGCGATCCACGAGGCCCGCCCGCACGCGGGCCAACTCGAGAGCGCCCGCGAAGTTCGACGACTCACCGCCGGCAGCGAGATCGTCGAGGCCCACCGCAACTGCGACCGGGTGCAGGACGCCTACTCGCTACGGTGTCTCCCGCAGGTTCACGGGGCGGTCCGGGACGCCCTGGGTCACCTTCGGGACGCCGTCTCCACCGAACTCAACAGCGCGACCGACAACCCGCTGGTGTTCGCGGGCGACAGGGTCGACGACCGCGCGTCAGGCACCGACCGCGCGGCGATCCTCTCGGGGGGCAACTTCCACGGCGCGCCGCTCGCGCTGCGTCTCGAGTACGCTCGTCTCGCGCTGACCGACCTGGCGGCGATCAGCGAGCGACGGATCGACCGCCTGCTGAACCCCAACCTACAGGAACCACACCTCCCGCCGTTTCTTGCCGCCGACAGCGGCGTCGAGTCGGGGTACATGATCGCCCAGTACACCGCGGCCGCGCTGCTCAACGAGCTGCGCTCGATTGGCGCCGCCTCGGCCGACAACACGCCGGTCAGCGGCGGCCAGGAGGATCACGTCAGCATGAGCGGCCAGTCCGCGCTCAATACCCGGCGGGCCGTCGAGAACGCTACGCAAGTCGTCGCGGCCGAACTCGTCTGTGGCGCCCAGGCCGCCGACTACGTCGACGATGCCTTCGAGACCGACGAGCCGCTGTCACTCGGTGTCGGAACGAGCGCCGTCTACGACCTGATCCGGGAGGTCGTCCCGTCGCTCGAGGCGGATCGGCCGGTTCACACCGATGTCGATCGGGTCGCGACACTGCTCGAACGAGGGCTGCTCGACGAGACGATCGAGCGCGCCACCGACGACTCGCCGTCGATCGACGACGACTAATCGTCATAGACCGACGGCGCAACCCTCGTCCCGTCGGTCGATTTGCGCACTGTTATCCCGCTCGAGCACCTACTCGAACCCGCCTTCGTCGGTCGAAGGCACCGGCACGATGGGGACCGTTCGAAACACCACCACCTACCGTTTCCCTCGCCGCCGGTTTCTATACAGTGCCGCCGCTCTCCTCGAAGAGCTCGCCCAGAACCGTCTTCAGCCCCTTCCGGAGGTGCTGGTGCATCGTCGGGGGCGAGACGTCCATCGCCTCCGCGATCTCCTCGCCCGTACTCTCCCGTGGCCAGTCGAAGAAGCCGCTGTAGTAGGCCAGCCGAAGCGTCGTGAGCTGTCGGTCCGTCAGCTTACCGAACACGTCGTCGCGGCGCTCAGCGGCGGTTCTGACCGGGTGGTCGACCTCCCGACGCGCCTCGAGTTTGGTATCCTCGTAGACGAACTTCAGCGCCTCGGCGACCTCGCGGACGTCGGCGTCTCGAGGGACTTCGATCAGAAGGGACGCGGAGCCGTTCTCGACGACGATGTCCCGGATCGTCGCGCCGTGGTGGGCGAGCGTGCGGACGCCTGACTCCCCCATTCGGATCTCGAGCGTGCAGCTGTCGGTGCCGTCGTAGATGAGCCGACACTCCTCGATGGAATCGTGATCCTCGGCCTCCTCGAGGACGGTCTCGCCGTCGAGCCCGTCGACGGTCACGTACTGGAAGATCCGACCGTCGGCGGTCGAGCCCGCCCACTCGAGCGCGATCGTACAGTCGTACTCCGTCGTCAGGTCGAACGCGAGCGTCTCGCCGCCGTCGATCCGGAACTCGAGTTCGAGGACGGTGTCGGAAAACAGTAGCTGGCGGTTCTTGACGGCACTGATGGTGAAGCCGGTCGTCTCGCCGAGCAGCTGGAACCCGCTTCGCTCGCTCTCGCTGAAGGTGTCGTTTCGGTTCGCGACGACGGCGAGGACGCCGTAGGTCGTCCCGCCGTGGCTGATCGGGACGACGACCGCCGCGTCGATTCCGTCCGCCCGAGCCGCCTCGCGAAGCTTCTCTGGAATCGACTCGTCGTCGAGCACGTCGTCTATCACCTGTATCTCGCCGCTTCTGACGGCGCGCTGGGCCGGCCGCTGATCCTCGGGATCGCAGCTCTCGACAGCCTCGAGGTAGGTCTCGGCCGTCCCGGCACCGGTCCGATACGAGAGTTCACCCTCGCCCGTCCGTTCGGCGATCCAGGCGCCGCAGTACAGCTCCGACTCGACGAGCTGTTCGCAGACCTTCCGCTCGATGGCCGCCTGGGTCGGCGCCTCGACGAGGGTCTCGATCACCTGCCGGACGACCTGGTTGATTCGGTTGACCGTCTCGAGCCGGTCCTGACGGGACTGCAGGCGCCGTTCGCGTTGGGCCCGCTCGGTGATATCCCTGGCCAGCCAGACGACCGCGCGCTGGCCGCCGATCCGTCGTTCGATGGGGACGACCCGCGCCTCGTACCGGCGCCAGCCCTCGGTCGTATCGGCGCCGTACTCGATGGACTGAATCGCGCCGGTCTCGATCGCCCGCTCGAGACGCGACTGCAGTCGTTCGGCGACGTCCGCGGGAAACACCGACTCGAGGGACTTGCCGACGAGTTCGCCGGCCGCAGTCGTGTACAGCGTCGCCGTATCCGGGCGAACCTTCGACTCGAGGTAGGTGCCGTCCTCCCCGATGACGAACGCCTCGTCGGGGAGTTCGTTCGCCAGGATACGGTGGTACTCCGGGGTCTCATCGGCCGGGAGCTCGGTGATCGCGTCGATAATCCGGTCGACCTTCGCCTCGGGCTCGTCGGCCGCAACGTACTCGGTCGCGCCCGCTCGCAGCGCCGCTACCGCGGTACGTTCGCTCCCCTCTGTGGGCGCGACGACGATCGGCGTCACCTGGACCGCCGACTGCACCTGATCGAGGACCGATCGGATCGTCGCCGGATCGTCGACCTCGAGGACGATTCCGGAGGGAGCCTCGTCTCCGTTGGCGGTCTCCCGGAGCGACTCGAGCGCTCGATCGGGGGGAATCGTTCGGACGTCGAACGAGGAGATCGTCTCGATCGCCGCCGACAGTTCGCTGTCGGGCGATTCGGTGATCAGGGCGACCGTGGCGTCGTTGGTTACGTCTTGCATGGCATCTCGGTTTTCCGGACTGATTGCGTACTCGAGAAGGATCACCGGGCAGCGATGTAAGTGCTTGCCATTCGTAGCACTCATAGCCGGGAGAAGTCGTCCCGACCGACGACGATCGACGGCTGGATCTCAAGGAGCCGAGTCGCGGAGGCCTCGTCGATCTAGAGTTCGCCCTGCTCCTTGAGGTCCTCGATGATGTCGTCGACGAACGTCTCGGGATCCTCGTACGGGAAATCCCCGCCCGAGGTCTTGGTGTTGAGCTCCATCGCGGTCATCGAGAAGTCGCCCGATTCGAACTTCGTTCCGGGGCCGTTCGGTAGGGCCGGAACGAGGTCCATCGGGCTCGAGATGGGGTAGTCTGCGCCTTCGAACGCGTCGATCATCTGGTCACGGAGTTCGGATTCGTCTGCCATCGCGTCCCCCTATTGCGGATGATAAATAATAAACCTGTTGTGAACTCCAAGCAGCTGACTGGGCGTTCGTTTCTCGACGCCCGAAACAGTAATGAGTCGCCGGTATGAAGGGTTTCGGTATGGCGAAAGATACCGTCAGATATCCGGACGCGGTCGTCGATCAGATCGACGCCCTCGTCGACGACGGTATGTTCGAGAGCAAGTCCGAGTTCTACCGCTTCTCCGCGGAGTACGTGCTCACGCTCGTCGATCCGGACCACGACGTCGAGACGTTCAACTTCGACGAGATCAAGGCCGAACTCGACATCCCGGAGGAGACCGAGTCCGCCGCCGACGGCGGCACTCGCTTCCTCGAAGCGGTCATCACCGTCCGGAAACACGGACTCCGCGGCGACTACGAGGCGGCCGAGCAGTTCATCGACGACCGCTACGAACCGACCGAACAGGAGTGTCTCGTGCTCGAGGAGCTACTCGGCACCTACCGCACCTAGGGTTCCGCGTCGAACGGCGCGCCCAGTTTCTCGAGGTCGACGTTCTCGGCGACCAGCGACGCGGCCCGATCCGCGGGGCGTCGCCCGTCCGGTCCGCCCTCGGCCGATCCGAAACCGTCGGGACGGTCGATCCCCGCCGAGGCCGCGACCGCCTCGAGAAACGCCGCCCGAACGGGCGCCGAATCGAACAGTCCGTGCAGGTAGGTTCCCAGCACGGAGCCGCGAGCCGCGCCGGTCTCGCCGAGCGGTCGATCGACCCCCTCGAGCGCCCGCGTGCGGCCGGCGTGGATCTCGTAGCCCCGCGCCGTGGCGCCGTCGGCGGCTGCGAGCAGCGGCGAGGCCGAGCCGTCGACGGTCACGGCGGTTCGCTCGAGGCGCTTCTCGGACTCGAATCGGGTTTCGACCGGGAGCAGGCCCAGACCCTCGAGGACGTCCTCGTCGCCGACCCCCTCGAGTGCGGCGTTCGTGATCCGCTCGCCCAGTAGCTGGTAGCCGCCACAGAGGCCGACGACCGGGCCCGAGAATCGCTCGAGGGCCGGACCGACGGCCGACGCCCGAAGCGCCCGCAGATCGTCGACGGTGTTTTTCGTTCCGGGGAGGACGACCGCGTCGGCGTCGGCCAGTGGATCCGGATTCTCGTCCTTCCGGCTCTCCCCGAGGGGAACGAACTCGACTGAAACGCCGGGCTCAGCCGAAAGCGCCTCGAGGTCGGTCGCGTTCGAGAGCCGTGGAAGCCGAGGCACCGCGATCGTCAGTCGTCGCTCCGCGGGGACGCCGTCGTCGTCGCCGAGAACGCCTCGCTCGCCCGGCCCGGGCAGGCCGACGCTGTCTTCCTCGGGCAGCCCCGGATCGTCGTAGGGGAGCACGCCGAGGATCGGAACCCCGGTTCGGGACTCGATCTCCTCGATGCCGGGCTCGAGCAGCGCAGGGTCGCCACGGAACTTGGTGATGACGGCGCCGACGACCCGTTCGCGGATATCGTCGGGAAGCAGTTCGATCGTCCCGTAGAGGCTCGCGAAGGCCCCGCCGCGCTCGATGTCGACGAGTAACAGGATGTCGGCGTCGGCGAAGCGGGCCGTCTCGAGGTTCGCCAGATCCCGATCGTGAAGGTTGATCTCGGCGATGCTACCCGCACCCTCGGCGACGATCACGTCGTGGTCCGTCTCGAGCCGGCGGTGGGACTCCTCGGCCGCCTCGCGGGCCTCGTGCCAGTGCTCCTCGTAGTAGCTGCCCGCGGGAACGTGCTCGCGAGCCCGGCCCCCGACGACGAGCTGGCTCTCGCCGTCCCCGCGAGGCTTCAACAGGACGGGGTTACAGTCGGTCGTCGGCGCGATTCTGGCTGCTCGAGCCTGAACGAACTGGGAGACGCCGATCTCGCCCCATCGGTCGTTTCCGTCGCTCGTACTGTCCCCGTCCGAGTCGTCGTTCGTCTCCGGGCGGACCACGACCCGGGCGTTGTTACTCATGTTCTGTGCCTTGTACGGCGCGACCGAGACGCCCCGGTCGGCGAGGTGTCGGCAGAGTCCCGCGACCACGGTCGACTTGCCGACGTGGCTCGCGGTGCCGGCGACGAGAAGCGTCCGCGTCATTCCGGTGGAACTCGAGCGGCGCGGGCTATCGACCTGTCGGTTTGCCGGCTACTCCTCGTCCTCGGGTTCCTCCTGGTCATCGCTCTCGAAACCGACCTCCTCCTCGGCGTGGGGCTCGATGTGGCTCAGGATCTCGTGGGGGACGTAGCCGATGTTATACCCCTCCTCGTTGTGGAGGACGACGCCGTGTTCGTACTCCCGGAAGTCGTAGCAGTTGATCTCTTCGTACGCGTTGCCTGGCTTGTAGACGACTTTCATGTGTATCCGATCGCAGCCGTGGTCAGTTTTCCCTGTCCTTGCAGGCGAAGGGCGCTTTCGGCGCACCTGACAGGTTTTCGGATCGACGGGTCGAACCCGATCCATGACCACCGTCCTAACTCAGTCCCCGAGGAACGACTTGACCTCCCGCAGTAGCTGCTCGCGGTCGTCGATAAGCGGCGAGTGTCCACAGCCTTCCAGTTCGACGAACGTCGCCGTCTCGCCGAGATCCGCGAGCGTCTCCTCGATCATCGCCTCGGTGATAACCAAGTCGTCTTCGCCCCACAGAACGAGCGTGTCGGCCTCGATGTCGGAGACCCGTCCGGAGCCCTCTGTAACGCCGTTGTGCTCGTCGCTCATGTTGAACCGGGTGAGCGCGTAGTCGACATCGACGAGGTTCCGCTGGGTGAACATGTCCGCGACGTACTCGTCGTAGCGCTCGGGATCGGGCTCGTCGTTAACGTAGATGAGCTGGTTCCAGATGGCCTTCATCGTCGCCGCGTCCTCCCGCTCGTGGGCCTCGAGGACGGGCGCGACCTGGACGGGATCGGCTGCGATCTCCTCGCGGGTCGTCAGCACCTCGTCGGTCGGATCCCCGTTCTCGTCCTTTCGATAGATCGGGTAACCCCGCGTACTGGCGGGCGCAAGCAGGACGAGCTTTCGTACCCGGTCGGGATGGGCGGCGGCGTACTCCATCGCGACCCCACCGCCGGTCGACCACCCCCAGAGGTGGAACCGCTCGAGGCCGAGTTCGTCGACGAACAGCGCGAGGTCCTCGGCGAAGTCTGCCAGCGAGTCGATCGGCTCCTCGTAGCTCGACTCGCCGAACCCGCGCATGTCCATCGCGTACAGCTCGTATCGGTCGTCCATCGCCTCGAGGACGACGTCCCAGTGTTTCGACGAGGTCATGTTCCCGTGGAGCAGGACGACCGGAACCGATCCGCCGTCGCGTTCGCGGTAGCCGATCGTCTCGCCGTTCGGGAGGTCGACGGTCTCGAGGGTGACTGCCATACGCCGCTACTGTACGATGAACAAGATAAGTACACTGGCGCCCCTCGAGGAGGACGACGCGTACCCGCCCACGCGATCGGCAGACGGCGAGGGCTCAGTACTCGGTTCCCTGCCGCGCGCGCTGGCCGTCCTCGATCGGGTGCTTGACTTTCCGGACGTTCGTGATCAGGTCCGCGCGGTCCTCGAGGTAGGTCGGTTCCTCGTGGCTGCCCGACAGCACCAGCTCGAGGCCGTCGGGTTTGGCGTCGACCAAGTCGAGGACGTCGTTCTCGCCGATCAGTCCGCGATCGGCCGCGTACAGCACCTCGTCGAGGATCAGCATGTGGACGCCCGCCTCGGGGTCGGCCCCGAGGTCGAGGGGCGCCGAGAGGTCGGCGTCGTCGGCCGCCGCGAGCAGTTCGCGGGCGCGCTCGAGACCCGCTTCGGCCTCCGCCTGGTGGTCGGCGTCCTCGCTGCCGTCGGCCATCCCGTGCCAGCCGTAGTGGCCGAGGTTCTCGTAGCTCATCCCCGACAGCGCTTCGATCGCGTTGTACTCGCCTCGAACCGCGTCGACGCTCGAGGCGCCGCCCTTCATGAACTGGAGCAGGTGAACCCGGTAGCCGTGGCCGGCCGCGCGCATCCCCATCCCGAGCGTGGCGGTCGTCTTCCCCTTGCCGTCGCCCCACCAGACTTGGACGAGCCCGAACTCCTCGGGCGCCGCGGGTTCGATGCGTTCGGCTTCGGGAGTCCGACCCGCTCCCGGCGTGCTCTCGAGAACGTTCTCAGAGTCGTCGCTCATACGCTGGCTCTGGAGCGCCGGCTACATGTAGCTACCACATCGCAGGTAGCCGACCAAACGTGTCTTTAGGCTCCGCTTCCAAGCCGGGTGTACCCGTATGCCACTCGAGTTCTCCTCGCCGGACGACGCCCCTTCGCGCGAGCACGTCTTCGGCGTGCTGACCGACGACGACTGTCGGGCGATCATCGCGACTCTCGAGGAGCCACGGACGGTCGCGGAGACGGCCGAGGAGATCGACCGTCCCCTCTCGACGACCTACCGGAAGCTCGATCGACTGACCGAGGCGGGACTGGTCAGGGAGACAGTCGGGGTCGGCCGGAGCCGAAGCCGGAAATCCCGGTACGTCGCGGACTTCGATCGGGTCGCGATCGGGCTCGACGACGACCGATTGCTCCGGGTCGACGTCGAGAACTCGAGCAACCCGCTGGTTGGCCTCTGGACCCAGGATTCGTGAACCGATCGAGTACCGTTTCGAACGACTTCGGAGAGCGTCATCGCTCGCCCGAGACCACTCGCCCGTCGCGGAGCGTGACCACCCGATCGGCCACAGCGAGGGTCTCGGTGTCGTGCGAGGCGACCAGCATCGCCCGCTCGCGGCCGAGATCGGTCAGTGCCTCGAGCACCGTCTCCCCGGTCGCGGTGTCTAACTCGCCGGTCGGCTCGTCGGCGACGATCACGTCGGGATCGGTCGCCAGCGCCCGCGCGATCGCGACCCGCTGTCGCTCGCCCCCGCTCAGTTCGCCCGGCAGGTGCGTCGTCCGGTCCTCGAGATCGACTCGCTCGAGCAGCCGGCTCGCCCGCTCGCGTCGTCGTCCCTTCGGGACCCCGGCCTGCACCAGCGGGAGCGCGACGTTCGCCCGCGCGGACAGCGCGGGGAGGAGGTGAAACCGCTGGAAGACGATCCCGACGCGTTCGCGCCGGAGGCGGGTCCGCCGACGGTCCGACAGCGACGCCACGTCGGTTCCGTGTAGCGCGACCGTCCCCGCCGTCGGCACCAGCAGTCCGGCGACGGCGTGGAGGATCGTCGACTTTCCGCTCCCGCTCGGCCCCTCGAGGCCGACGATCTCGCCGGCCTCGACCGACAGCGAGACGTCCTCGAGTGCCGTCACCGTTCGATCCGACCGGGCGCGGAACCCGCCCCCGGTCCCGTACTCGTGGCCCACGCCCTCGAGCCGAACGGCCGCCATCGGTTCGCTCTCATTGGCGCGGTTCGGTGTCGGTGATGCGGTCTCTCGAAGCGCTCGGTTGCTGATCGTCACGGAGTCTCGCAGAGGTCGACGGTGCCGCGCCACATTGTTTCGGTGCGGTTTCTATATCGCAAGGACGAGTTTATCGCCCCGGGGCGGACGTTCCCTCGGCTCTCGAGAACAGTCGCCGAGCGGAGAGGAGACGCCGCCACGCGGTGCCTTCGGTGGCCAAAACTGCGGGCATCGAGCCGAAGGGAGTCCCTACCTGGTGCAACCGCGGTCGAGAACGAACCGGAGTCGACGGCGACGTGACACGGGTGCAGCGTGAGAGCCTACGTGGTCAGTCGTCGGAGGGCGTCAGAGGCTGTAGCCCGGCGACTGGACCTCGATCGTCTCGGAGACGTTCTCGAGCTGTTCGCCGATCGTCGCCACGAGGTCGTCGAGGGTGACGATCCCGGTCGGCTCGCCGTCCTCGGTGACGACGACGGCGCCGACGTGCTCCTCGGCGAAGCGTTCGGCGACGCTCTCGAGGTCGTTGTCTGGCCGTGCGGTTACGACGTTTCCCGGAACGAGTTTGCCGACTGACATACGGGTCGACTCACGCCGCCAGTCCTTGTGACGCCACGGCATTCGAGTGGGCGCAAGACCGATGCGGTACGGAGCGGCTGGCGGCCCTCTGTTTCCGGCGGTTGACCGGCGAAACACGTCGGATCGGACGGCCGGATGCTGCGGGGGTAGTGCTTACGGTTGGTGGGTGCCTAGCCGGACCATGCGAGTCCCAAAACAGCTCCGAGACGGTCACACCGAGGATGCGGTCGTCCGCGAAATCGAGGACGAGAACGGCAACGTGATCACCGTCGACTTCGGCTCCGACGCCGCCGACATGTCCGTCGACGTCGTCGACGAGACGGTGATCGTCGTCATGGACGATCGACAGTTCCAGTTCGATCTGCCCGCCGGCGCGACCGAGGTGTCCGCGAACAACGGGATCCTGACGATCTCCGAGTGACGGGCTGCGGATGGTCGGCGTCTCCCCAGCGACCGCGTCGCTCGAGTTTCATACGGTTTACTGGAGCCATTTCCGGCGTAACCGCCGCCCAGTCGCGGTTACGCCGGCAAATCGCTACAGCAATTCGTATCAGTTCTCGGGCGTCGCCTTCGCGGCGAACTTTTCACGGACCTTCTCGACCTTCGGCGCCGCGTGCATCGAGCAGTAGGCGTCGTTGGGATTCTTCTCGAAGTAGTTCTGATGGTGCTCCTCGGCCTCGTAAAAGGTGTCGAGCGGTTCGATCTCGGTGACGATTCCCTCGTAGAGCCCCTCCTTTTCGAGTTCCTCGGCGAAGGCTCGGGCGGTCTCGAGCTGGTCGTCGTCGTGGGCGTAGATCGCCGAGCGGTACTGGCTGCCGACGTCCGGCCCCTCGCGGTCCTTCGTGGTCGGGTCGTGGATCGTAAAGAAGCCCTCGAGCAGGTCCTCGTAGGCGACCGTCTCGGAATCGTACTCGAGCTGGACGACCTCCGCGTGGCCCGTCGATCCCGAACAGACCGCCCTGTAGGTCGGGTTCTCGGTGTGACCGCCGGCGTACCCCGAGGTCACGGATTCGACGCCCTCGAGCTGCTCGAAGGCCGCTTCGACACACCAGAAACAGCCGCCGCCGAACGTGGCTCGTTCCATAGACGGCCGTAGGGAACGAGCGTGCAAAGACCTGACGGGACCCGGTTAGCGCTCGGCCGTTCGCCAGGTCAACAGCGCCCCCTCGCCGACGCGCTCGAGGCCCTCGAGCTCGAGGGTGGGAAACTCCGCGACGAACCCATCGCCGTCGGCCAGCGTCGGGGCGTCCCGCCCGCCGATGACCTTCGGGCCGACGAACACCCGCAGCTCGTCGACGAGCCCGGCCTCGAACAGCGAGAAGATGAGCTCGCCCCCGCCCTCGACCATGATTCGCTCGAGGCCCTGGCCCTGCAGCGTCGCGAACGCCCGCAGGAGGTCGACCCGGTCGTCGCCGGCCGTGATCAGCTCCGCCTGCTTCGAGAGGTCCATCCGATCGTCGATCGTCGCCCGCTCGCTCGTACAGACGTAGGTCGTCGCCGCGTCGTCGAGGACGGCCGCGTCCAGCGGGGTCCGTCCCGTCGAGTCGACGACTACGCGGGCGGGATGGGCCGGGTCGCCCCGGTCGCGTCGGTCGGCGATCAGCGCCTCGTCCTTGACGGTGAGGTGGGGGTCGTCGGCGAGGACGGTGCCGACGCCGACGACGACGGCGTCGCTGTCGGCCCGCAGGCGGTCCATCCGCGCGAAGTCCTCGTTGCCGCTGATGGCTATCTGTTCGCGGCGTCTCGAGGAGAGCTTCCCGTCCGCGCTCATGGCGGCGTTGACGACGACGTGCATACCGTCTGCTGGGAGACGGGTCCTAAAGAAGGCGTGGGTGAGCGTGGCGGAGCACTCGAGCCGGGATGGGAGTGACGGAAGATACGGTACAATAGGCACCTATCTGAGCTGGTTCACCCAAGGAAGCTACAATAGGTACAAAAGGTGGGTGTGACTCGGTTGTGTGGCGAACTGGTAGGCGCGAGCGACTGGACTAAGAGCTCTCCGTTCGCTCCGCTCGCGAAAATTCCGTACCGCGTTGGTGAGAACTACTTCGACGACTCCCCGTTACGCTTACCCCGTATCGTAACGTACACGCTCGTCACGATGAAGACGGTCACTACGCGGATCCCTGAAGAAGACGAGGAACTCCTCGCCGAACTCGAGGCCGAACTGACCGCGGATCGCTCGGAGGTGCTCCGTCGGCTCATCCGACAGGGACTCGAGGACTGGCGGAGAGAGCGGGCGCTCGAGCAGCTTCGCGACCACGAGGTAACGCTCCGTCGGGCGGCCGAGATCGCGGACGTGACCTACGTCGAAATGCTGTCGATCGCCGGCAAGGAGGGGATCGACGTCGGGTACACGACCGACGATCTCGAGCGGGACCTCGATCGAATCTAATGGTTGTCGTCGATTCCTCCGCACTCATCCCGCTCGCGTGGGTCGGGCGTCTCGATCTCATCTCCGCAACGTTCGACGAGATACGGACGACCGAGGCGGTCCGAGCCGAGGTGCTCATCGAGGGGAAACGCGGAACGGCTGCGCTCGAGGCGTTCCTCGAGGACGGTTCCATCTCCGAGACACCGCCGGAGGCTGCGGACGTGGCGTCCCTCGAAGGGGTCGCCGTCGCCGATGCATCGGTGATCCTGCTCGCGGGCGACGACGACTCGATCCTGCTCGCCAACGACAAGGGGCTGATAGACGTCGCCCGAACGCACGGTGTCGACTGTTGGTGGGTGACGACGCTGTTGCTCAAGTGTGCGAAGGACGGAACGGTATCCGCAACCGAAGCCAGCGGCGTCCTGTACGATCTCGTCGATCAGGGGATGAACCTCCATCCGAAGGTGTACGCGCAGGTCCAGCAGAAACTCGAGGAGCTCGGCGACTGACCGTCCCCCGCTACCGGTCCGTCACACGTCCCGCCGCGGATCGTCGCTCGAGCCGAGCAGAATCCGGTACACGACGTACCCCACGAGCAACGCGAATCCGAACGTGGCGACGGTTTCGGCGAACCAAATGACGGCGTACAGCGCCCGTGTGAGGATTCGGACGGCGACGAGGCCGCCGAAGATCAGGGCGACGAAGGCGAGTCCGCCCAGCGCCGAGCCGATGCGTTCCATACCCGTCGTTCACGAACCGACGGGATGAACGTACCGTTTGTTCACCGTCTCGAGGGTCCCCCATCCGGATTTCACTTCCGGCGCGTTCCGGGAACGCTTTTTAAGCCCCCGACCGAAGTGCCGGTGATGGAACTCGACGATCATGCCGAGGAGCTCGCCTCCGACCTCGGTGTCGACAAAGAGGAGGTCAAATCGGACCTGCAGAACCTGGTGGAGTACAGCGTCCCGGTCGACGAGGCAAAACAGAGTCTGCGCCGAAAGTACGGCGACGGCTCGAGCGGCGGGGGCGGAACCCCCTCGGCGAAGAACGTCGCCGACATCACTCCCGAGGACGGCTCAGTGACCGTCACGGGAACCGTCCTCACGGCGGGGAAGCGCTCGATCCGCTACCAGGGAAGCGACCACGTTATCGTGGAGGGCCAACTGGCCGACGAGACCGGACGGATCGACTACACCGCCTGGGAGGACTTCGGCTTCGAGGCAGGTGACACGATCACCGCGGGCAACGCAGGCGTCCGCGAGTGGGACGGCGAACCCGAACTCAACGTGGGCGAGAGCACCGCGCTCTCCTTCGAGAGCGACTCCCTCGAGGTTCCCTACGAAAGCGGCGGCGAGGCCGAACTCACCGACCTCGAGGCGGGCGACCGCGCGCGCACCCTCGAGGTCGCGGTTCTCGAGTGCGAGCGCCGGACGATCGACGGCCGCGACGGCGAGACGGAGATCCTGAGCGGCGTCCTCGGCGACGAGAGCGGTCGACTACCCTTTACGAACTGGGATCCGGTTCCCGAAATCGAGGCAGGCGCGTCGGTCCGCATCGAGAACGCCTACGTCCAGGAGTTCCGCGGCGTCCCCGAGGTCAACGTCTCGGAGTTCTCGCGAGTCTCCGCGCTCGATCGAGAGATCGACGTCGGCAGCGACGCGACGACGATGGACGTCGGCGAGGCCGTCCGCACGGGCGGGATCTACGACGTCGAACTCGTCGGCAACGCGATCGCGATCCGGGACGGCTCGGGACTCATCCAGCGCTGTCCGGAGTGCTATCGTGTGATCCAGAAGGGCCAGTGTCGAACCCACGGCGACGTCGACGGGATCGATGACCTGCGGGTGAAGGCGATCCTCGACGACGGCACGGGCACCGTCACGGCCATCCTCGACGACGAGCTGACACAGCAGGTCTACGGCGGGGACCTCGAGGACGCCCTCGAGGCCGCCCGCGAGGCGATGGACCAGGAGGTCGTCGCCGACGAGATCCGTGAGAACGTCGTCGGCCGCGAGTACCGCGTGCGGGGTCACCTCTCGGTCGACGAGTACGGCGCCAATCTCGACGCCGAGACCTTCGAGGAGAGCGACGACGACCCGGCCGCGCGTGCGACGGCCTTCCTCGAGGAGGTGGACGCGTGAGCGCGAACGGTGACGAGAACGGCGAGGAGATCCCCGGACGGGAGATCGCCTACCGCCTGTTCGCCGCCGAGTACGACGACGCCTCGCTCTCGTATGCCGAAAGCGACGAGGAGCGAGCACCCAACTACGTGATCACGCCGACAGGCGCACGGCTTAACCGCGTCTTCGTCGCCGGCACGCTCACCGAGGTCACGTCGGTCAACGACGAGATGGTCCGAGCCCGCGTCGTCGACCCGACGGGCGCGTTCGTCGTCTACGCCGGCCAGTACCAGCCCGACGAGCTGGCGACCCTCGAGTCGATCGAGCCGCCCGCGTTCGTCGCGGTGACGGGCAAGGCCAGGACCTTTCAGCCCGACGACGCCGACCGAGTTTACACCTCGATCCGACCCGAGTCGATCGCGACGGTCGACGCCGACACCCGCGACCGCTGGGTCGTCAGCGCCGCCGAGCAGACCCTCGAGCGGATCGGCGCCTACGCGGCCGCGACGTCCTTCGATGCGGACGGCGACGCCCTCGCCGACGCGCTTGCCGAGGACGGCGTCGAGTCCGGCCTCGCCGACGGCATCCCGCTCGCGATGGACCACTACGGGACGACGCCGGACTACCTCGCCGCGCTCCGCGACTGCGCGCTCGAGGCCTGCGAGGTCGTCGCGGGCGAGCGCGACCAGGTGAGCGGCCTCGCGCTCGACCCCGACGGCTCGAGCCCGGAGTACGGGGCGACGTTCGACTCGCTGGCGGCCCTGGGTTCGATCGAGCCCGACGAATCCGCCGTCGCGACCGCTGCCGAGGACGACGCTCCCGACCCCGCCGAGGTAACTGCGGGCGAGGACGAGCCGGAACCGGTGGCGACGGCCACGGCCGACGAGTTCACCGCGAGCGAGGACGTTCCGACCGACGCCGCCGGCGAGGACCCGGCATTCGACGCCGACGAGTCCGACGTGGTGTCCACCGAGACCGACGCTCCCGACCCGAGCGAGGTAACTGCGGGCGAGGACGAGCCGGAGTCGATGACGACGGCGACTGCCGATGAGTTCGCCGCCGCTGAGGAGGTTCCGGCTGACGCGGAGACGAGCGTCGAAGGCGAGACCGAGATCGGTAACGACGACCCGTCCGCGGAAACCGAAACCGCAACCGAGACCGATGAGTTCGAGTTCGACGACGTCGAGCCCGACGAGTTCGGAGCCGACGACGAGCTTGAATCGACGTCCGCGGCCGACGAGAGCGACGACGAGGAGCTCGGCGACTTCGACGGCGGCGGGATGTACGAGATGGACGACGACGAACGCGAACAGCTCGAGAAGGAGTTCGGCGCCGAGTTCGCGACCGGAACGGAGGTCGACGACCCCGGCGAGAACGACATCGATGTCCCCGAGCCGGACACTGACGCCGACGCCGGGACTGGCGAGGAACTCGGTGAGGCCTCGGACCTCGAGTCGGAGACCGAACCGGATCCCGAGCCCGAACCGGAGACGGATGCCGTCTCGAGCGCCGACGAGCCGGACGCCGACGACGAGACCGACACGGACGACGAGGACGAGGAGCCGGCGTCGGTCGACCTCGAGGCGGCGGTCGTCGAGACGATGTCCGAACTGGACGACGGCGACGGCGCGGACCGATCCACGGTCGTCGAAACCGTCGCGTCCGAGACCGGCGTCGACGAGGGCGCCGTCGAGGATGCCATCGAGGAGGCCCTGATGGGCGGGCAGTGTTACGAGCCCGCAGACGGGACGCTGAAGGCGATCTGACCGGACGATGGGGGACGACGCGAGCCGCCCGGAGCCGACCGTCGAACCCGTTCCCGGCGAGCCGGCCGCCGTCGCGACGGTCGGCGACGAGCGCGCGCTGTTGCTCGCGGACTACCACGCCGGCTACGAGGCCGGCCTGCGCGTCGAGCGCGGCGTCGACATCCCCAGCCGGGCGCCGGAGCGCCGCGAGCGACTGCTCGCACTGCTCGAGCGAACCGGCGTCGACCGGTTGGTCGTTCTCGGCGACCTGATGCACTCGATCGGCGATCCCGGCGGCGCCGAGCGCGGCGAACTCGAGGTGCTGTTCGAGTCGCTCCCGTCGACGGTCGAGGCGACGGTGGTGAAGGGGAACCACGACGGCGGGATCGAGGACTGGGTCGGGAACGCGACGGTGGTTCCGGGTGCCGGGACGGCGATCGGATCGGTCGGCGTCTGCCACGGCCACACCTGGCCCGCGCCGTCGGCCCTCGAGACCGACGTGCTCTGTCTGGGCCACGAACACCCCTGCGTGCGCCTCGAGGACGAGGTCGGCGGCAGCCAAGTCGAACCGGTGTGGCTCCGCGGTCGGCTCGATCCGGAGCCGTTTCGGGACCGAGCGGAGTACGCGGCCCTCTCCTGGTTCGACGGAGGAACGCCCCCGCGAGTGATCGTGCTGCCGGCGTTCAACGATCTCGTCGGCGGCACGTGGGTGAACGTTCCGGGCCAGTCGTTTCTCTCGCCGTTTCTCCCCGACGGGCTCGCGGCGGGCGAGGCGTACCTGCTGGACGGCACCCGACTCGGCCCCTACCGCGACCTCTAGCAACGCCGATCCCAGCGACTGGGAACGCCCGGAACGGGTAGTACCGATCCGCCGCAAACGACGGCTATGAGCGACGCTGCTACCCGAGCGCTCGAGCGACCGATCCGTCTCGTCGGGACCCGAACGACGACCCTCGACGGGACCGACCTCGCCGCGCTCGAACACCGGAGCCGAGAGATCGAGATCGTCTGTGCCACGGGCGACCGGTTCACCGAACGCTGGCGGGGCGTGCCGGTTCCGACCCTGCTCGAGTCGGCTGCGCCCTCGCCGGAGACGACCCACCTGCTCGTCGACTCCCGGGACGGGCTCCGAGCCTGCGTTGCCGTCGAGGACGCCCTCGAGGGGTTGCTCGCGGTCGCGAAGGGCGGCCGCCCGCTCTCGATGGTCGGCGACCACGCGACGCGGTTCGTCGCGCCCGGCGTCGACGGCGTCCGGACGGTCAAGGGCGTCGCGCGCGTCGAGGCGGCGACGCTCGCTCCCGGCGAGGATCCCGACTCATACGAACGATGGGGGGAGTCGGCGGACGAGCACTCCGGCGGCCAGCGCATGTAGGCCGAATCGCCATCCCTCGTCCCCGGAAAGGGTGGCGTATGTCGCTCGAAACGTACCGACTCGAGGTCCGAGAGTCAGATACAGGTCTCGACGCCGACGTCTACGACAGCGAGGAACTGATCGCGGAGTCGACCCACGTCTCCTACGACGACTTCGACGTCGAGGCGCCGGATCGCAACGGAGACGTCTCCCGGAGCGAGGAGGTGACGGCCGACGTCACCGAACTCGACGTTCAGGTCCAGCGAGACGACGCCGGCTTCACGTTCGAACTGCTCGGCGACCGGGAGACGCTGACGACGGTTCGGGTCGACGACAAGTAGGGCCGCTCACGCGCGTTCGGTTTTCGATCTGATCTCGTCGCCCTCTCGCCACTGGTAGTAGCGATACTCCTCGCCGTCGACCGCCATCGTGGACACCGTCGCGCGCTCGGGGACGCCGCTCGGGTACGTGTCGTCGTCTCTGTCAGACGGGCGAGATTCCGCCCAGTTCGCAAGCGCGTCGGCGTGATCAGCGACGGACCGGATCGTCTCTGGATCGGAGTCGGCGAGCGCTTCGAGGACCGCGCGTAGCTCCGGCTCGAGGTCGTCCGGCGGCGTCGGTTTGTCGGACGGCTCCATCGTCGGACCCGTTCGGTCGCGAACGTAAAAAACGCGAAGAATCGATCGTCGGCGGGTCGTCGTCGCTCAGTACTTCTCGAGGTAGCGCTCGAGCTCCCAGTCGGAGACGTCGATGAGGTACTCCTCGAACTCCTGGCGCTTGGCCTCGACGAACTTCTCGGCGATGTGCTCGCCCAGGGCGTCGTAGACGACCTCGTCCTCCTCGAGGGCGTCGACGGCAGCACCGAGGTTCGACGGCAGCGTCTCGATGCCGTACTCCTCGCGCTTCTGTTCGTCGAAGTCGTAGATGTTCTCGCGGACGGGGTCCGGACACTCGAGATCGTTCTCGATCCCGTCGAGACCCGCGTGGATCATGGTCGCGATCGCGAGGTAGGGGTTACACGAGGGGTCGGGCGAGCGGAGCTCGACCCGCGAGGCCGCGGGAACGCGGGCGGCCGGCTTGCGGATCAGCGCCGAGCGGTTGCGGTCCGACCAGGCGACGTACACCGGGGCCTCGTAGCCGGGAACGAGACGCTTGTAGCTGTTAACCGTGGGGTTCGCGACGGCCGTGATCGCCGGCGCGTGCTCGAGAACACCGGCCGTGAACGCGTGGGCCTCGTCGCTCAGGTTGAACTCGTCGTCCTCGTCGTGGAAGGCGTTCTCGCCGTCCTCGGTGAACAGCGAGATGTGAGTGTGCATGCCCGAGCCGTTGACCTTCGGGATCGGTTTCGGCATGAACGTCGCGTGGTAGCCGTGCTGGGCGGCGATCGCCCGGACGACGGTCCGGAACGTTCCGACGTTGTCAGCGGTGGTGAGGGCGTCGTCGTACTCGAAGTTAATCTCGTGTTGACCCTGCGCGACCTCGTGGTGGCTCGCCTCGACCTCGAAGCCCATGTCCTCGAGGCCGTAGATGATATCGCGGCGAACGTCCTGGGCGAGGTCCTTTGGTGCAAGGTCGAAGTAGCCGCCGTGGTCGTTGGTCTCGGTCGTCGCGTGGCCGTCCTCGTCCTCCTCGAACAGGAAGAACTCGGGCTCGGGGGCGGCGTTGACGGTGTACCCCATTTCGTTGGCGCGGTCGAGCGCCTGCTTGAGGACGTACCGCGGATCGCCCTCGAACGGCTCGCCCGTCGAGGTATCGATCACGTCACAGATCATCCGTGCGGCGGCGCTGTCCTCTTTGTCCCTCCAGGGGAGGACGGCGAACGTCTCGGGGTCGGGTTTGAGGCGCATGTCCGACTCCTGAATGCGGACGAAGCCCTCGATCGAGGAGCCGTCGAAGTAGATTCCTTCGGTGAACGCCTTCTCGGCCTGGCGGGCCGGAACGGAGACGTTCTTCACCGTGCCGAGAATGTCCGTAAACTGCAGGCGAAGGAAGTCGACGCCCTTCGATTCGATCTGATCCAGTACGTCCTGCTCTGCTGTGGTCAGGTTCCCATCTGACATTTTCTACTCGACTTCTCCAACGGATCCCACTATTAAAGCTCTACTGTTGTGGGCGAATATACTCGAGCCGAAGCAGAGTTGGACAATCATAAATTCAGTCCATCGTCAGACGGGGATCGGGTCGAAAGACGGCGGGGAATCGGAGAGAAAAGCTTCGAACGTCGAACCGATACCGACGATCATCGGTCCTTGCGGTGTTGCGAAGGCCCCGCCGAGGCCCGCGCTCTGACGCCGACGCTCGCCCGCCAGACCGAGACCGAGGTCCTGACGACCCGGCTCCACGCCTCGACGGGGCTGGGATCGTCGTTCCCGCGGGGTCGCTCGTCGAGAACAGTTTCGCAGTCCGGACAGACGAGCGCGATCTCCTCGCCTCGCGGTTCGCGAACCCAGTCACCACCGACGGGGCTCGCGTGGTCACACCCCCAGCAGTACAGCGTCGTCTTCCCCCCGTCGGGCGGCTTGCGGTCGTGACTGATACTCATTGCGAGTCAGTAGGGGATCGACGCGTAAAGCCCCTTTTCTCAATGATCGTTTCTCGCACTGATCCGAGGGAGTTAGTCACACAATAACGCCTTCATTCGGAATTTTGGATGACGTGTGTCCACATAAAATATCTTTCTCTGCTCGAACGGTCAGGAGGAGGTTCGATCGTTTCGGCCAAAAACACCCGTCGCGCGTCGGCGCTACCGGTTTCAGTCGCGGGACCGTACCTAGGGTATGGACGAGTCAGCGAAACCCGCGCGCCTCGAGGACGGCGAGGACCTCGAGGCGTTCGTCGACGAGCACGACGTCGCCCTCGTGGAGTTCTACACGAAGGGGTGCGAGCGGTGCAACGCGATGGTCCCGGTGCTCGGGAACGTCACTCGCGTCACCGACGTTTCCATCGCCCTGCTCAACCCGGGCAACGACATCACGCTCGTCGATCGCTTCGACATTCGATCCGTGCCGACGCTCGTCCTGTTCGAAGACGGCGATGAGATCGGGCGGCTCGCCGAGGGATTCGTACAGACTGACGCCGTCGTCTCCTTCCTCGAGGAGCGCGTTCCCGAGACCGTCGCGGAGTGAGGCCGGGAAGCTACGAGTCGTCCTGGGGTTCGAGTTCGTTCGGATCGACCTTGTCCGCGAGATACCGCTCGCCGAGGTCGCTGATGTCGTACATGCCCATCGCGTGTTTCGTTACGAGCCCGTACTTCGCGAGCTCGCGACACCGGTAGGCGACCTGGGGGGCGCGGGGCTCGACTTCCTCGGCGAGCTGGTCGGGCATGAAGAGTTCCTCGTCCCGGAGCAGTCGGAGGAGCTCCTCGTCGACCGGGTGCATCCATTCGGGGCTGTCGTCGGTCATCGCTACCTCGAGATCGGTCGTCGGAGGCGGTAAATGACACGGAGTGCGTGTCGCCGATCGAGCGTGCTCGAGGGCGGCTGCGTGTGGCGTGGGTTTCGGACCGGGACTACGGACGTCGAGAGACCGCGACGGCGATCGCAGCCAGCGCGACCACGGCGGCGCCGACGCCGAAGCCGGGCAGTCCGTCGGCGTCGTCGCTTCCGTCGTCGCCAGTGCCGCCGTCGCTCGCGTCGTCGTCCGTCTCGTTGTCTCCGTTGACACCGTCGTCGTCGTCGACGCCGGCATCGTCCTCGGACGACTCGTTCGACTCGGTGCTGTTCTCGGTAGTCGACTCGGTCCGCTCCTCAGGTTCGTCGCTCGAGCCGTCGACCTCGCCTGCCAGCTGGAGCACGACGACGGCCTGTCCGTGCGAGCCGTCGGTCTTGTACGTCCAGCCGCCGCCGGCTTCCTCGTAGGACTCGGCGTCCTCGAGCGGATCGACGTCGGTGTCCCAGGCCTCGTGTGCCTGCTGGATGTAGCCGACGACCTCGACGTCGTCGGCGTGTTCGCCGTCGATCTCGACCTCGCCGTACTCGATGGTTCCGTCCTCGGGCTGACCGTGCATCTCGATGCAGTGAGAGTCCATGTAGCCGTCACCCTGCGGGAGCTCGGAGACGGTTCCGAACTGATCCGAATCGAGCGGCTGATCGTAGTTGTCGGTCAGCGAGTACTCGACGACCATCGGGTCCGCCCCCGAGTGCCACTCGAGTTCGTCGCCGGTCGGCACGGTCGCGGTCGTGTTCGGGACGCTCTCGCCGACGACCGGTTCGCCCGCCTCGTTGACGAGTGTCACGCAGATCTTCCCGGAGCCGTCGCCGAGATACGGACTTCGGTACTCGTCTCGGGGATTGATGTAGCTGATCCAGCTTCCGTCGGGCGCGGCCGCCTCGTAGTACTCATCGCCGGGTTCCGGAACCGGCACGTCGGCGGCGGGCTCGGAGACGGCGGTCGTCGAAGACTGCACTGCGTTCGTCTCGAGGGCGCCCCCGCTCGAGGCGTCGTCGGAGCCGACGGCGGCGGTTCCGCCGACGAAAAGCGTCGCGGTGAGGACGCCCGCGAGTACTGCAAGGACGCCGAGGACGACGACGGTTCGGCCGTCGCGGCTCATTGGCTACCCCCTTCTCGCCGTCCGCTCGATCCCATTTCGGAGTCGATCGTCGAACGGGAAAACATACCTAGACGAGATATTCTTGATTTACTGAATTTCATCTAAACAGATGGTATCGGTGATGCCTGTATACTATTCAGTCCCTAAACTGGCCTTAACTGCCTGATACAGCGGGTTAACAGGCTGCTAGCGGGCTTGCTCTCGCGGGCCGAACCGACTTGCCGATACCCCCAATAGAACACTCGATGAGTCTTCGACAGCTTCGCAGAGCGGAGTCGAACGAGCGACCGGAGCCATCCGCGGCCGACCGATCGCTCGGCGCTCGAGCCGTCGGGCTGGCGATCGTCGGCGTCGGGGCCGTCCTGGCCGCCGATGCGATCGCCCGGCGTCTCGAGTCGAACGCGCCGTCCGCCGTCGCCGACCGTGTACGGCACCGTCGGGGGCGGTCGACGCCTCGAGGGGAATCCTCGTCGGAGCGGACCGACGGCGAAGCCGAACCAATCGACGACGATCGGCTGAACGCGGGCGTCGCCGACGAGCGACGCTCGAGCGAGGCGATCGACGAGTGGGCGACCGAGAACGTCCAGGAGGAGCCGGCGACGCCCGGGGAGCTCTCCCTCGACGAGGATCTCGCCGAGGAGCTCCGGAACGACGATCGGGAGAAGTGAGGGAGGTCGTCGGCCGTCCGACCGCCAACGAGGACGAAGAACGTGGCGCTTATCCGCCCTACGTCCGTAGACGCGCCGATGACTGAGGGAGACGTCGCCGCCTTCACGCACCTCGGCTCGACGGTCCGCGGGGCGCTTTCCGAGCGCGGGTTCTCAACGCCGACGGCACCCCAGCGGCTGGCGATCCCGCCGCTGTCGGCCGGCGAGAACACGCTCGTGATCGCGCCGACCGGGAGCGGCAAGACCGAGACGGCGATGTTGCCCGTCTTCGACCATCTCGTTGCGGACCGTCCCGAGGGGTTCGGCGCGCTCTACGTCACACCGCTGCGGGCGCTCAACCGCGACATGCGCGAGCGCCTCGAGTGGTGGGGCGAGTACCTCGACCTCGAGGTCGCGGTCCGCCACGGCGACACCACCCAGTACCAGCGGAGCAAGCAGGCCGAAGATCCGCCCGATATCCTGGTGACGACGCCCGAGACCCTCCAGGCGATGCTCACCGGCGAGCGACTGCGGGAGGCGCTCGCGGACGTCTCCCACGTCGTGATCGACGAGGTCCACGAGCTCGCGGCCTCCAAGCGGGGCGCACAGTTGGCGATCGGACTCGAGCGACTACACGATCTCGCCGGCAACATGCAGCGGATCGGGCTCTCGGCGACCGTCGGCGATCCCGACTCCGTCGGGCGGTTCCTGACGGGCGGGCGCGCCTGCGAGATCCGGGAGATCGACGTCGGGAGTAACGTCGACGTCACGGTCCGCAATCCCGAAATCACCGAGGAGGACGAGGAGCTGTCCGGCAAGCTCGTTACCGACGCCTCGACGGCGAGTCACGTCCGACTGATCCGGGACCTCGTAGACGAACACGAGTCGACACTGATCTTCGTCAACACGCGCCAGACTGCCGAGGCGCTTGGCTCGCGGTTTACCGAACTCGACTTGCCGATCGGAATCCACCACGGCTCGCTCTCGAAGGAGGCCCGAATCGACGTCGAGGACCGGTTCAAAGCCGGCGAGCTCGACGGGCTGCTCTGTACCTCCTCGATGGAGCTGGGAATCGACGTCGGCCGGGTCGACCACGTAATCCAGTACCAGAGCCCGCGCCAGGTCGCCCGCCTGCTCCAGCGGATCGGGCGCGCGGGCCACCGCCAGGACGAAGTTTCGAGCGGGACGATCGTGACGACCCGTCCCGACGACACGTTCGAGGCGCTGTCGATCGCTCGGCGCGCTCGAGACGGTGAGGTCGAACCCGCCGCGATCCACGAGGGTAGCCTCGACGTCGTCGCCAACCAGCTGCCGGCGTTCGTCCAGAGCCGCGGCGACACCCGCCTCGAGGACGCCGTCGAGACGATCACCCGCGCCTACCCGTTCCGGGACGTCACGGAGGCGACGATCCGCGAGATCCTCGGCGAACTCCACCGCAACCGGATCGTCTGGTTCGACGAGAGCGAGGACCGCATCGAGACGACCGGCGGCACCTGGCAGTACGTCTACGCGAACCTCTCGATGATCCCCGACGAGGAGACCTACGAGGTCCACGACATCGCGTCGGGGAGCCAGATCGGCACCCTGGACGAGCAGTTCGTCGTCAACTTCGCCCAGCCCGGCGAGGTGTTCATCCAGCGCGGCGAGATGTGGCGTATCGCCGAGATCGACGACGACGAGGGCCGGGTGAAGGTGAGCCCGATCGAGGATCCCGCCGGCGAGGTGCCGTCCTGGATCGGACAGGAGATTCCGGTTCCCGCTGCGGTCGCCGGTGAGGTCGGTGAGATTCGCGCCGTGGCCGAACCGCAGCTTCGGCAGGGCGCCGATGCCGCCGCGGTCGGCCGCGAGCTCGCGGGTCGGTATCCCGCCGACGAGCACACGCTCACCGAGGCCTGCTCGCAGCTCGCGGACCACGTCGAGAGCGAAGCGCCGATGCCGACGGCCGACCGACTCGTGCTCGAGCGTCAGGGCCGAACGATCGTGCTCAACGCCCCGTTCGGCCACAAGACAAACGAGACGCTCGGCCGTGTGCTCTCGTCGCTGCTGGGCCAGCAGGCCGGCTCCTCCGTGGGTCTCGAGACCGATCCGTACCGAATCGAGGTCGAGGTGCCGACGTCGATCGCGACGAGCGACGTGCTGGCGGTGCTCGAGGACACCGACCCCGACCACGTCGGAACGATCGTCGAGCTCGGACTCAAGGGGTCGGACGCGCTGGCGTTCCGGCTCGCACAGGTCTCGGCGAAGTTCGGCGCGCTCAAGCGCTGGCAGGGATCGGGCCGAACGTCGAACGAACGGCTGCTGAAGGCTCTCGAGGACACTCCGATGTACGACGAGTCGATCCGCGAGGTGTTCCACGAGGACCTGGACGTCGCGCACGCGGGACGCGTGCTCGAGGCGATCCAGTCGGACGAACTCGAGCTGGCCACCCATCGCGGCCACACCGCCATCGGGATGGGCGGTCGCTCGTCCGGCAAGGAGCTGCTCGCGCCGGAGAACGCCGACGCGAGCGTGATCGAGACGGTCAAGGAGCGCATTCGGGACGACCGGGTCATCCTGCTGTGTACGCACTGCCACGAGTGGAAGGTGAAGACGAAGGTCGGCCGCGTCGCCGACCAGCCCGAGTGTCCCGACTGTGGCTCGACCCGGATCGCGTCGCTGAACCCGTGGGCCGACGAGGTCGTGCAGGCGGTTCGGGCCGAGGAGAAGGACGAGGAGCAGGAGGAGATGACCGAACGGGCGTTCCACAGCGCGAGTCTGGTCCAGAGTCACGGCAAGCAAGCCGTGATCGCGATGGCCGCCCGCGGGGTCGGTCCGCACAACGCGGCCCGGATCATCAGCAAGCTCCGGGAGAACGAGGCCGACTTCTACCGCGACATCCTCTCGAAGGAACGCGAGTACGCCCGCACGCAGTCGTTCTGGGACTGAGCGCCCGAGACTCGCGGGCATCGAACCGGTCGTCCGTTTCCGGCAACGGCCTTATCCGTGAACCGGCTTGATTCCACGTCTATGGACTCGGGGCCTCCCGACGATCCCGTCGAGAACGCGACGCAGCCGATGCGGTCGGCCGGTACTCGACTCTCGCTGCTCGAGGCCGCGGACGTTCCGAGCATCCGACTGAGTCCGGCGGGAACGATCGAGGACGCCACCGAGGCGTTCGCTTCCCTGTCGGGCTACGATCGATCGGAACTCGTCGGGCGGCAGTTTTCGGCGCTTCTCGACGAGGGGAGCGCGTCGCTCGAGACGGTGCTAGCGGGGCCGAGTGGAGCGTCCCTGTCGACGATGGGTTCGGTGCAAACCCGCTCGGATACCGTCGTCGACGCCGAGATTCACCTCGAGGGACTGCCGACGGAGGATCCCGACTCGGAACCGAGTGCGATCGGGATCATCGATCCGCGCCCGGCACAAGAGGCGACTGCCGAGCCGACCTACGGACGGACGTTCGAGGCGCTCGCCGACGCGCTGCCCGACGGGATCATCGTCCTCGATACGAACAGCGAGATCCGGTACGCCAACCCCGCCGTCGAACGGATCCTCGGCTACGACCCCGAAGCGCTCGTCGGCGCGAGCAAGGTCGAGATCATCCCCTCCCGCCTCCGTCAGCGACATCTCGACGCCCTCCAGCGCTACCTCGAGACCGGGGAGCGAAACCTCGACTGGACCTACGTCGAGCTCCCGGGTCAGCACAGCGACGGCCACGAGATCCCCCTCGGGGTCTCGCTCAACGACTTCTTCCACGACGGCGATCGGTACTTCGTCGGCCTCTTCCGGGACGTCTCGCCCCGAAAGGAGGCCGAGGAGGCGTTGACGGCGAAAGTCGCCCAGCTGGAGACGCTCGCGTACCTCAGCCGGTACGCCCTCGAAAACGGGGAGATCGACGAACTGCTCGCGAAGGCGACCGACCTCGTCGCCGCGGCGCTCGACGTCGAGTGCTGTGCCGTCCTCGAGACCGACGCGACCGGCTCGCGGAGTCACGACGCGAGCTTCCGCGTCCGGGCCACCACCGGCTGCGGCGACGCGCTCACCGAGGGCGAAACTGCGTCGGCGTCGCCGGCCGACTCGCTGGCGGCCGCCGCACGCGGGGGTGACGGACCGATCGTCGTCGAGGCGTTCGAGACGGACGATCGCTTCGACGGCACACCGCTGCTCTCGGATCCGGACCTCCACAGCGGCATCGGCGCGGCGATCGGACCGATCGCCGACTCGTGGGGCGTCCTCGCGGCCTACGACGACCGTCCCCGCGAGTTCGCCGATCACGACGTGGACTTCCTCGACAGCGTCGCGACGATCCTGGCGACCGCCCTCGAGCGTCGGCGCTACGAGCGTCGGCTCAACGAGACGGTTCGGGAGCTGGAGGCCTCGAACGAGCGCTTAGAACAGTTCGCCTACGCGGCCTCCCACGACCTCCAGGAGCCGTTACGGATGATCTCGAGCTACCTCGGACTGATCGAGAGCCGCTACGCGGACGATCTCGACGGGGACGCCGAGGAGTTCATCGAGTACGCCGTCGACGGCGCCGATCGGATGCGCGAGATGATCGACGGGCTGCTCGCGTACTCGCGGATCGACTCGCAGGGCGATCCGTTCGAACCGGTCGAGCTCGAGACCGTCCTCGAGGACGTGCTGACGGATCTACAGATGATGACCGAGCGACAGGGCGCCGAGATCACGGCTGAGTCGCTGCCGACCGTGCAGGGCGACGCTAGCCAGCTTCGGCAACTGCTCCAGAACCTCCTGTCGAACGCGATCGAGTACAGCGGGGACGAACCGCCCCGCGTCCACGTCGGCGCCGACCGCGACGGGGATCGGTGGCGACTCTCCGTTCGCGATGAAGGGATCGGGATCGACCCCGCCGAGCAGGAGCGCGTCTTCGAGGTGTTCCAGCGACTACACGGCCACGAGGAGTACGAGGGGACGGGGATCGGGCTCGCGATCTGTCGTCGGATCGTCGAGCGCCACGGCGGGCGAATCCGCGTCGACTCCGAGCCCGGGGAGGGCGCGACGTTTGCCTTCACGCTCCCCGCGACCGAATCCTGATACGGATTGCTGTACCGATGTCCCGGCGCAACCGCCGCCCGGGTCGCGGTTGCGCCGGAACTGACGTACAGTAAACCGTATGACCCGTCCGTAACGACCATACGACTCGCTCGCATGGCTCGAGGTATGAACGTCGCTCCCGGGGCCTGGAAGTACGCGCTTCCGCCCCTTCTCGCCGCACCGTTCGCGTTGCTGTTCAGCGTCGCGGCCAGCGTCGCAGCCCTCCTCGCGGGGGTCGCGACGCTCGCCTTCTTCCGCGACCCCGACCGAAACCCGCCGCCGACGGGTGTCGTCGCCCCCGCAGACGGGACCGTCTCGGTGTTGCGCGAGGAGGATGAACGCGTTCGCCTGGGGATCTTCATGAACGTCTGGCACGTCCACGTCGTCCGGGCGCCGTTCGAGGGTCGAGTGACCGACGTCGAACACGTCTCCGGCGCGCATCGCCCGGCGTTCTCGAAGGAGTCGGAACGAAACGAGCGGGTCCACGTCGAGTTCGAAGCCGACTCGCCCCACCTCCCCGATCTCGAGGTCGCCGACGACACCGACTCGAGTGCCGACCGGAACGGGGCGGCGTCGACGGTTACGTTCGTCGCCGGCGCGTTCGCCCGCCGGATCTTCCCCTACGTCGAACCCGACGACGACCTCGAGCGCGGACAGCGTCTGGGCCACATCGCCTTCGGCAGCCGCGTCGACCTCGTTTTCCCCCCGAGCGTCGATCGCGAGGACATCACTGTCGAGCCGGGCGACTCGACGACTGCCGGCGAAACCGTCGTCGTCGAACCGGCCGAGGACGCGCTGCTCGAGACGGGACTCGAGAGCTCGGAGTACGAACCCGACGACGGCGACGCCGCGGCCGCACCCCCGTAGCGAAAACGGCTACTCCGAACGCTCGGTCGACCGCGGATCGTCCAGAACCTCCGTCGCGTCGTTCATGGTGCGAAGGTCGGGTTCCGCGCAGGAACAGCACTCCCCCTTCTCGTTTCCGATCGGCCGTATCTCGCCGTCGGCGTCGATCCGGACCGCGATAGCGTCCCCGCAGCGCTCGCAGATCGCCGCTGCCCGTTCGACTCCGTTCTCCGAGTCAGTCATCACGATCGCCCTCTTGATCGATCATCACGATTGTACCGATTCGATAGGGAGCGGGAAAACGATCCTTTCGGCTATTCCAGGCGATATAAAACGGGGAGCGTTTTCCGGTCATGCCGCAACGATGACGAGCGTCTCGGCGGGGCGTCGGCGGATCGAACACGGCCTCAGCCGGACGCGGTCGTCTCCTCGCGCGCTGCCTCGAGGTGGCGACGCTCGATCAGCACCTCGTCGGCCCGCTCGTTGGCCTCCTCGGGGTCGTAGGCGGTCGCGACCTCGCGGATCGCCTTCATCGACGCCGTCCGAACCAGCGCCTCGAGGTCGGCGCCGGTGTACCCCTCGAGCTCGGCGGCCAGCTCCGCGAGGTCGACGTCGTCGGCCAGGGGCTTGTCGCCGGCGTGGACCGCGAGGATCTTCTCGCGGGCCTCGAGATCGGGTTCGCCGACGAGCACGTGCGTGTCGAGACGACCCGGTCGGAGGAGAGCGGGATCGATCTGGTCCTTGCGGTTCGTAGCGGCCAGCACGACGAGGTTCGGGTTCTCGCGCATCCCGTCGAGTTCCGTGAGCAGCTGGGAGACGACCCGCTCCGTGACTTCGTTCTGGCCCGCACCCCGGGCTGCGGTGATGGCGTCGATCTCGTCGAAGAAGACGATCGACGGCGCGGCCTGGCGAGCCCGCTCGAACACCTTCCGGATCGCCTTCTCGGACTCGCCGACGTAGCGATCGACGATCTCGGGGCCATCGACCCGGACGAAGTTGACGTCGGTCTCGCCGGCGAGCGCACGGGCCAGCAGCGTCTTCCCCGTTCCGGGCGGGCCGTACAGCAGGACGCCCGAAGGGGGTTCGGTGTTCGTCTCCTCGAACAGTCGATCGTAGGTCAGGGGCCACTCGACCGACTCCCGGAGCGTCTCCTTCGCGTCCTCGAGCCCGCCGACGTCCTCGAAGTCGGTATCGGGCGACTCGGCGACGTACTCGCGCATCGCGGAGGGCTCGACGGAGGCGAGGGCGGTGTCGAAGTGGGCCCTCGTTACCTTCGGATCGCGGTTCCACTCCTCGCGGTCGTCTGCGTCGGCGGGTCGCTCGCGGATCGCGGCCATCGCGGCCTCGCTGGCGACCGCATCGAGGTCGGCGCCGACGAACCCGTGCGTTCGGCGGGCGACGGTGTCGACGCTAACGTCGTCGGCGAGGGGCATCCCGCGGGTGTGGACCTCGAGGATCTCCCTGCGGCCCGTCTCATCGGGAACGCCGATCTGGATCTCGCGGTCGAAGCGACCGCCCCGTCGCAGGGCGGGGTCGATCGCGTCGACGCGGTTCGTCGCGCCGATGACGATCACCTCGCCGCGGGCGTCGAGCCCGTCCATCAGCGTCAGCAGCTGGCCGACGATGCGGTTCTCGGCGCCCTCGTCATCGCCGCGGGCGCCCGCGATGGAGTCGATCTCGTCGAAGAAGATGATCGTCGGCGCGTTCTCCCGGGCCCGCTCGAACACCTCCCGGAGCTGTTCCTCGCTCTCGCCCTTGTACTTCGACATGATCTCGGGTCCCGAGATCGTCTCGAACGACGCGTCCACTTCGTTCGCGACCGCGCGGGCGATTAACGTCTTTCCCGTTCCCGGCGGACCGTACAGCAACACCCCGGAGGGCGGTTCGACGCCGAGTCGCCGGAACAGCTCGGGTTCGGACAGCGGGAGTTCGATCATCTCCCGGACCTGCTCGAGCTCCTCGTCCAACCCGCCGATGTCCTCGTAGGTCGGTCCCGTCGTTCCCTCCGTCGAGACCGAGTCGCCCTCCGCGCTCTCGCTCGAGGCGTTCGAACTCGCGCTTCGGGAACTGTCGCCGGCCGCGCTCGCCCGTGCGTCGGGGCCGACGATCCGAACCGTGGTCGTACTCGAGATCCGGACGTCGCCGGTGGGCGTCGTGTCGACGACGGTAAATGGGTTCTGGCTGACGCCCTCGATCCGGATCTGCTCGCCGGCTCGGACGGGCCGGTTCCGGAGCTTTTTGGCAGCGTCGCGCTCGGCGACCTGCCGTTCCCCGTCGGTGATCGACGGCGGGGGCGACAACGTGACCCGCGTCGCCTCCTGGATCGTCGAGGTATCCTTCGGACGAACCGCGACCGTGTCGCCGACGTGGACGCCGGCGTTCGCGCGCGTGTCGCCGTCGATCTGGATCGCGGTCTCGGGGACCGACGGATCGGCGGGCCACATCTTCGCGACCGTGGTCTTCTCGCCCTCGATCACGACCGTGTCGCCGCTCAAAACCCCCAGCTCCCGGCGTGCGCGTTCGGGGATCCGCGCGACGCCCCGACCGGCGTCGCGTTTCTCGGCCGCCCGAACCGATAGCCCCACTGCGTCAGCGTCGGACCCGCTCATGAAGGGTGATTTCGCGTCCGTGCTCTTGAGAATTGTCCTCGAGCCGACGGAACCGTCGACCGATGCCGGAGAAACGCCTTTGGGGGTCCGTATCACAGATTCGGGCATGGTGGTCCAGACCGAACGGGACGACGCCACCTGGTTCGAGTGTGAAACCTGCGGACTGCTGTTCGACGAGCAGTCCGACGCGACGGAACACGAGAAACACTGCGACGGCAGCGACCCGTCATACATCCAGTAAACCGGACTGGCGTCCGCCCGAGCCGCTGACGGCGAGGGTCGGCTACTCGAGGCGGTCGCGGTGGTCGGCCGCGAGCTCTCGAGCCTGTTCCAGGGTGTGCGTCTCCGTCCAGCGGACGCGGTCGCCGTCCCCGTAGGCGAGCGCCGTCTTGAGTTCGTCCCGCAACACGCCGTGATCGACCGCGAGAACGGCCCCGGAGCCGTCGCCGAGTTCGTAGACGCCGGGGCGGTCGGGCGCCCGGGCGACGGCGTCCCGATCCAGCTCCCGCCAGGACTTCTGTAGGGGCATCAGTCGACCGCCTCGACGAGTTCGTAGGCGTGTTCGCTCATCTCGTCCTCGGCGAAGACGAAGACGCGGCCGTCGACCGCCGACGGCTCCGCCTCGACCTGGATCGCGTAGGCCGTCGTCGATACCGTCACGCCCGGGAACAGCACCTCCTCGTCGTCCCCCTCGAGCATCACCCGCCCGACGCCGGTCGACTCGAGGATCTCCGCCTGGGTGTTGCGGTCGTTGACGTAGGTCATGACGCCCTCGACGCCGTCGGGATCCGTGACCAGGACGTGGACCTCCTTTCCGGGAGGTGTCTTCACCGTCCGCTCGACGGGTTTCGGCGGGCCGTGGTAGAAGACGTCCCGTCCGTCGAGGTACTCGACGACGACGCCGCCCTCGACGAAGTCGACGCCGATCGTGCTGGGTGCGACGTTGCTGCGCTGGCTCATACGTCCGGTTCGACCGGGCCGGAGAAAAACGGTGCGTTCGCGGTCCCGGCCGAACGCCGAGGCGTGCCCGCGCTCGACCGGAGCCACTACTCGCCGTGATCGCCAGCCTAAATACGGCCCGGGCGAGAGGGATCGGTATGGATGGCCGGGCTGTTGCGCCGGCGGCCGGAACCGTGCTGAACGCGCTCGCGACCGGTCGCGGATCGGCGTTCGCGATCGATCTCGAGACGACCGCGTCGGTCGAACTGACGACCGACGGCGAGGTCGTCGGCACCGTCGCCGAGCGGCCCGATGCCGACACCGGGCTCGTCGAGCGCTGCGTCGAACTCGCGCTCGAGGAGTACGCCGACGCAGCGGGGCTCACCGGCGACGTCGGCGCTCGGGTCCGGACGGAAAGCGAGATCCCGATGGCCGCCGGGCTCAAGAGCTCCAGCGCCGCGGCCAACGCGACGGTGCTCGCGACCCTCGACGCCCTCGAGATCACCGACGCCGTCGACCGGATCGACGCCTGCCGGCTCGGCGTGCGGGCGGCCCGCGACGCCGGCGTCACGGCAACGGGCGCGTTCGACGACGCCAGCGCCAGCATGCTCGGCGGCATGACGGTCACCGACAACACGAACGACGAGCTGCTCGCCCGCGAACCCGTCGACTGGGAGGCGCTGGTCTACACCCCGCCGGAGCAGGCCTACAGCGCCGACGCCGACGTCTCGGCCTGCCAGCGGATCGCGCCGATGGCCGAACTCGTCGAGGAACTGGCCCTCGAGGGCCGCTACGGCGAGGCCATGACGGTCAACGGCTTCGCGTTCTGTGGCGCCCTCGAGTTCCCGACGGGACCGATGCTCGAGGCGATGCCCGACGCCGCCGGCGTCTCGCTGTCGGGAACGGGACCGAGCTACGTGGCCGTCGGCGATCGGGAGACGCTCGAGGAGATCCGAGAGCGGTGGGACGAACGGAACGGAACGACACGATTACTGGCGACGCGAACCGACGGGACACGAACCACATGACACCCAACGATACCGACGCGAACGGAACCGAGTCGACGGATCGAACGCCCGAAGAGATGGACCTCGACGAACTCCGCGAGGAGATCCAGACGATCGACCGCGAGATCGTCGAGCTGATCGCCCAGCGAACCTACGTCGCGGACACGATCGCGGCGGTCAAAGACGAGAAGGGGCTGCCGACGACCGACGAGAAACAGGAGGAGCAGGTGATGGAGCGGGCGGGCCACAACGCCGAGCAGTTCGACGTCGACGCGAACCTCGTGAAGGCGATCTTCCGGCTGCTGATCGAGTTGAACAAGGTTGAGCAAAGGAGTACCAGATAGCACTAATCGGGTTTCTAAGCGCGTGTAGCGCCAATAAGTGATTAGAAATCTTCCGGTTGCTGTTCAGTTGGTTCGTGTTGAACGGATTGAGCAGTAGACCGATCACCAGAACCAGCGGACACTACACGTGCGTATTGACTGCCAAGGTTCCTACCGGTTTTCGATAGTGTCTACCGGACCGTACTAAGCGTAGGTTATGTATTGGGCAAGACAATCTAGCTGGAAGAATGGCCATATATACGTCTCACTCTATTACATTGAGTCCCGAACAGGCTTTAGCTAACGGCTTTATGAACTATTGATTCTCAGGAACACTCAAGTTGATCTGATCCGTGCCGTTCCATCCATATCTCTAGTCCTCGAAAAACTGGCGTGAGGTCGTTTACCATTTCTGTTTCTTCGTACTCTACTCGTGGAGGAATTTCGTCGTACTGTGTACGTTCAAGAAATCCAACTTCGACAAGTTCATCGAGTCGTCGAGAGAGTGTATTCGGTGAAAGTTCGAGCGAATCTTGGAGTTCACCGAAACGGATCGACTGCTTGTCTGTAGTGACAATTTCATTGAGGATTGCTAAGGTATGTGCCTTCCCAAGCAGTGAGAAGAGCGTACTCTCATCAACCCCTTCCCCCCGTTTTGACCCTTGACTTCCTTTGCCCTTACTCATAGCACCACTACGAAATTCGTAGTGATAGAGGTTCCGAAGAGGAGTATCCTCAGTTGGGATACTACGAGAGGAGCGAGCTACGTACTTCAGGTTTCAATTGAGACGGGTATGGATTGATACGTTGATCCCCTCACTTCCACTCTCGGTAGTAGCAACCAGACTCCTAACTTGGTAGCTTTTCACGTCCCCACTCATAGGCTGGAACGGGAGACCATTGATGAAAATCGGAATGATTGGCGCAGGGAATGTCGGGAGTACAGCCGCTCAGAACTTCGTTGAAGCAGGCCACGAGGTTATGATTAGCAATTCTCGGGGGCCAGAAACACTCACCGATCTCGTTGACGATCTGGGAAGCAACGCTCATGCGGGGACCGTCTCTGAGGCAGCCGATTTCGGCGAAGTCGTCATGGAGGCGATTCCGTTCAATGCATACAAATCCCTCCCTGCGGACACTCTCAGTGATAAGATCGTTATCAGTGCCTCAAATTATTATCCGGGGCGTGATGGACTAACCGACGTAGGGAAGACACATACGGACCTCATTGCGGATCATCTCGAAGACTCAAGAGTCATCAAGGCATTCAATTCTATTTATTGGGAAAACCTTCGAGACGGACAACGGCTTGAGGCCGATCCGAATGATCGTTTTGCGATATTTATCGCTGGGGATGATAATGAGGCGAAAAGTGTAGTTTCGAGTCTTATCGAAGATATTGGATTCACTCCTGTGGATACAGGTCCACTTACTGAGGGAGGCCGTCACATAGAACCGGGTTCGCCGATCTATACTGGCTCACTGACCGCGAGTGAGGCACGGACACGGTTAGCGACACTCAAAGCGACTGTGGCTGCATATGAACACGGCTATTACAGCCCTTCGCAGGAAGTCACAATCGAAGAACTAGCTAATGAATTAGACATGAGTGAAGAGTCTCTCTCAGAACATCTTAATCAGGGGACAGAACAACTTATCAGCCAATATGTTAAGTCATTCCCCTTTAGTTAAGACTCACAAGCTCTCCGGTTGAAGTCTATGCCGTCATGGGATTCACCAGAGCCGAACTGGCCAATGAACTGAATATGAGTGAATTGAAAATCCTATAACACTTTCGGCAAGGAACGGAGCAACTCATCAATCAATAGCTTGATTGGAACCTATTTCCAGCCACTAATAATCAGTTATTATCTGAGTTTAACAACTATCGGACAGGTGGATGGCTACTCCGATAACGCTTTCACCTGTGCTGATCGGTGAATGTCAAGCCAGCCTCTTGATTGACAACTATCGTTCGTGCGAATGTATGGTGGATTTTGTTAAGTTGAACAAGGTCGAGCAGCGCGAGAATCGGTAGCACAAGATAGAGATATTGTCATTCATCAGCCGGTTCTAGCGGGACTCGTTCCACCTCGATGTCTTCGTAGTCTTTCTCTGATGAGCGTACGTTCAGCGTCCGTGTTTCTGCAGTCGCGGCGTGGAACGCATCGAACGCCGTCATTCCCTCGTCGTAGTAGTTGACGGTCTTCAGAACGATTTGTCGTTCTTCCTCGTCCCGGACAGGGACGAGTTCGAGCAGATTTGCCACAAGTGGAACGTAATCAAACTCGTACCGTTCTCGGGCGAGAAGGAGTTCGAGATAGGAGAAGGCCGACGTTTCTACGTCATACTCGTCGAGTGCTTCTTCTGCTGATTGCTGCAACCAGTCTGAGTCTTTGGCGAGAGCGAGTAAAAAGTCGGTTTAGACGTAGACCGTCATCTATCGTCCCCTTTCTCGCGGGCTTCCGCTTTCGCTTCCGCTTCGATGTCTGCTCGAATATCTTCGGTGGACGCGTCACGCAATTCACCTGCCGCCTCGCGGACTGCAGCGAGCGGGTCGTCCGCGACCGGAACGAGTTCGATTCTATCCTCGTATGTGACGATGTGATACTTCTCGCCGTATTTTTCTCGTACGTCTTTGGGGATGTACAGCCTCCCCTGTCCGTCCGTTTCTGCTGACATAGATATGACTATGGTGCATAGACAAAGAATCTCACCACCAATAGGAAATTGATGGTAAGTCACCAGTGTTTCATCTGTTCGCACATTGGATATTGTCTATCTGAACAAAGTAGAGCAGCGGGAAAATCGCTAGTCGAAGTTGGCGTTCTCACCCCTCGTATCGAGTGATCGGGAGTGGGGATCTTCCGACCGCTATCTTCTTGCAGCGAGAGAATCCCGTCGTGAACGACGGGATTTCTTCGGGAGAGTACACGATGTACGTTAGTCCAGTCCGAGACTCAGTTTCAACGCTTCGTCTACTGCTTCCATCGTCTCTGTGTCGAGACTCCCGATCACCGAGTGAATCCGTTTCTCGATAGAGACGACCCGAATTTGGTCGAGGCGGACCGAAGAATCCTTCTCGAACGGCGATTCTGCTGCTTCAACCAGTATCTCGAAGGGGTACCCTCTGTACGTTCCTGTCGCGGGTGCGACGATAGTCGTGCTGGAATTTTCGTTCCCGATATCGTTCTGTACAACCACCGCAGGACGAGTTTTCTTCATTTCGTGTCCTTCAGCGGGGTCGAATCGGACGATTACGACATCACCGCGCCGAACCTCCGTATCCTCGCTCATCCATCCAGTCCGTTCCACGCCTCGTCTGACGCTTCATCCCACTCCTCCGCCAGCGCTTCCGCACTCTCGGAAGCCTCACGGTACGCGGCAGCCAGTTCGTCCTCGTCGGGGCGGTCGGGTTCTATCTCGACAATGGCGACGGTCACGCGCTTGTTCGCATACTCCGTTCCGAGATAGATTCGACCCCGGTCGTCGGTCTCGTTCGTTCGCAGGTCGTTGGCGTCAACTTTCATGATAGCAGTTACTACGGCCCACTCTGGAATAAGTTTGCCCACTATTACCCACAGTAGCTGTTTTCTGCGAGTTGCACCATGGATTTCATCTACCTGAACCAGGTCGAACATCATACGAATCGGTAGCACGCGGCGGAAATACTGCTACGTCATTCAGCAGCCGATTCTAGCGGGACTCGTTCCACCTCGAGGTCCTGTCGTCTCGCTCCGGTGCGAGCGCGCCCATACCACGTGGTTCCGCAATCGCTGCGTGGACCGCATCGATAGTCGATCCCGTCGCGTCTTCCTCGGCGGACTCAGCGAGTTCCGCCGGACCGCCGTTCCCCGATCTCCGCCTCGAGCGGGACCGACTCGTCTCGCTCCTCAAGGACGGGCGGTTCGACGCCCTCGATCACCGCGTCGGTCTCCTCGTACGACGGCGCGCTCTCGAGGGTCGCACAGTTGCTGTATCTCGTCGCCGTCGGCGTTCCGAACGCGTCGGCCTCGAAGGCGGCCCTGAGCTCGAGGCAGTGATCGCGGATCGTTCGCGTGGGCTCGAAGTCGAGCCTCGAGCGGAGCTTCTCGAACTCGACCCGGTAGCTGCGCTCGTCGGCTCGATCGTCGTGGTACTCGATGCTGGCGTCGGGGAAGGCGTCGGCGACGACGGTCGCGAGTTCGTCGATTCGGTAGTTCTGCTCGTTCGAGCCGACGTTGAACGTCTCCCCGGCGACGTCCTCGAAGGGGGCGGTCAGACACGCCCGGTAGGCCCGCGCGACGTCCTCAACGTGGACGTTCGGGCGGTACTGGTCGCCGCCGAAGACGGGAACGACGCCCTCCTCGTGGGCCTTCGCGGGCAACACGTTCCCGACGAGGTCGAAGCGCATCCGCGGCGAGTAGCCGTACACCGTCGCCATCCGGAGGATCGTCGGGGCGAACCGCTCGTCGGCGAGCTCCCGGAGGACCCGCTCGGACTGGATCTTCGCCCGCGCGTACAGCGAAACCGGGTTGAGGGCGTCGTCCTCGGTACACCGCCCGGTCCCGTCGGTCCGTCCGTAGACGCTACAGGTCGAGGCGAACAGGAACCGGTTAAGCCCGTGGTACTTGCAGATCGACGCCAGCAGCTGCGTCGAGTGGAGGTTGTACTCGAGGGTCTTTCGGGGCTCGAGCGCGGTGGCGGGATCGCCGACGATCCCACCGAGGTGGACGACGGCGTCGACCCCCTCGATCGCCTCGAGGACGTCGCCGACCGAGCGGGCGTCGCCGCGGTACAGCGCGAACCGGTCGCGATCCTCGAGCGCGGCGATACCAACGTTCCCGTACATGAGCGGGTCGAGGACGCGGACGGCGAAGCCGTCCTCGAGCAGCCGTCGGCACAACACCGAGCCGACGTAGCCGGCGCCGCCGACCACGAGCACGGTTTCGACAGCCTCTGCGTTCGATCCGATAGTTGGTTCGTTTCCGTTCGTAACCTCTTTCAGTACTCCGTCGATGCTCCGACCGTCCTCGAGTGCGGGAGCCGACGCCGCTTCGGCGGTCGATCCTGTCGGCTCGTCAAGAACCGACGAAACCGGTGCGTTCGGCGTCGTCCCGTCGAACAGCGCCGCCCTGAGTCGTTCGTGCGTCGCGGAGCCGACGAGTCGATCCCGGTCGTCGAGGACGACGACGCCGCGTCCGTCGATGCGATCGATGCGGGCGATCGCCTCCCGGATCGACGTCCCGTCGCTCGTGATTGGTACCCATCTCATAGTTGCGAGTTCGGTGCGCCCCCGTCACGATCGGTCCTCGTCCGAGAGACGGGTCGGCGCCTACTATCGTCAAATCGGAATAACGGCCTTTGTTATGCGTCGGCTGGAACGACAGTCGGCACTCCGTTACCGTCCGGATTCGAGACCGTCGTCGGTGGTTCGGGACCCGCGTCGATCGGCGACGCCCGCGACTCGTGGCGACTCGAGAGCCGACTTGAGGCCGTCGACGACCCGGCCGACGGCGTCGTTGTCGAGAACGGGAGACATCGGTAGGGAGAGAACGCACCCGCTAACGGCCTCGGTTACGGGCAACGAACCGGGCTCGTGTCGGTCCCGGTACGCGTCGGTCAGGTGAACCGGCGGGTCCCAGTAGATCTTCGAGGCGATCCCGCGTTCGGCCAGTGTCTCGATAACGGCCTCGCGGTCGACGCCCGGAGCCAGCGTCACGGTGTAGAGCTGGCGGACGTGGCGCCCCTCGGCCGGCTCAGGGTGGGGTTCGACGCCGTCGATTCCGGACAGACCAGCGGCGTACCGCTCGGCGACGCGTCGGCGCTCGGCGATCAGTTCGTCGACCTTCTCGAGCTGTGCACAGCCGACCGCGGCGACGAGATCCGACATTCGGATGTTCGTGCCGAGCCCGACGTAGTCGCCGCTCGCGGCCGAGTCGAAGTACTCCGCCGAGGCTCGCCCGTGGGAGCGAAACCGCTCGAGGCGGCGGGCGAGGTCGTCGTCGCCGGTGACGACGGCGCCGCCCTCGCCGGTTGGCAGGATCTTGTTCTGACAGAAACTCAGCGCCGCGGTCTCGCCGATCGTCCCGACCGCCTTCCCCCGGTAGGCGCTCCCGAACGCCTCGGCGGCGTCCTCGATCACCGGAACGTCCGCCTCGGCCGCGACCGCGGCGATCTCGGCGATCCGACAGGGCGCGCCGTAGGGGTGGACGGGAACGATCGCGGCCGTCCGCTCGGTGATCGCGTCGGCGACCGCCCCCGGATCGAGCCCGTAGGTGTCGGGTTCGATGTCGGCGAACGTCGGTTCGGCGCCGACGAGACGAACGGCGTTGGCCGTCGCGATGAAGGTAAACGCCGGGACGACGACCTCGTCGCCCTCGCCGACCCCGTGGGCCTCAAGGGCCGCGACCAGCGCTGTCGTCCCCGAGTTGACCGTCACGACGTGCTCGACGCCGAGGTAGCGCTCGAGGCCGTCCTCGAACGCCTCGACGTAGGGGCCGTTGGCCCAGTATGAGCCCCGCGTAATGGAGTCGACGGCGTTCTGCACGTCGTGTTCGTCCCAGGCGATCTCGAACAGCGGGATGTCGTCGCTCATCGCGAACCGGTTCGGGAACCCGAAAGGTAAGTAGCCGTTCACTACCCGATCGAACGGGGTCGTTTCGGTCGACGACCGTCGGCTCCCGCTCGGGCTCGACGCCCGAGCCGACCGACCGTTTTTGGTCGTCCTGACCGAACCGTCGCCCATGTACGATTCGATACTGGTTCCGACGGACGGCCGGGAGAACACCGATCGGGCGATCGACGAGGCGATCGAGCTCGCCCGGGTCCACGGCTCGACCGTTCACGCGCTGTACGTCGTCAACTCGACCGCGATCGCGCCGGGAATGAACTTCGAGGATCTGGAGGTCGCCGGCGAGGAGGCCGTCGACTACGTCGCCGAGCGGGCCGCCGACGCGGGTCTCGAGGACGTCCGAACGACGGTGACACACGGCCTTCGACACAGGGCGATCCTCCAGTACGCCGACGACCACGACGTCGATCTCATCGTCATGGGTCGCAACCGCGGACTGGATCGCTTCCTCCGAAAGAGCGTCTCCGATCGGGTCGCGACCGATTCGACGAGACCGGTGCTCGTCGTCGAGTGAGCGTTAGTCCCTCGCATTCGAAAGCGGTTCCCCCTGCCGCGTCGAGAAAGCACTTTTACCGCAGTCGGCTACGGATAATAGATTCTCGTGGTCCGGTCTCCGAATCCGATCCGACTGGTAATCCTCTGGATCGGGCTGGCGCTCGCCCGGTTCGGGCTCATCAGCTCCGAGCGAGCGCGCCGAACGACGAACCTCGCCTGGCCCCGCGTCCTCACCGGGCTGGCGCGGATGTCGAAAAACGCCGTCGACGTCGCGATGGTCGGCGTCGCCGTCGGCTCGACGGCGATCGCCGGCGTCGGCTTCGCCGCTCCGTTCTGGGGGCTGGCCTTCGCCATCGGTGGCGGGATCGCCGGCGGGACGATCGCGCTCGTTTCTCAGCGCTACGGCGCCGAGGCCTTCGACTCGCTCGGACAGGCCGTTCGCTCGAGCGCCGTGCTGGTCGTGTTGCTGACGCTCCCGGTGACGGCGCTGTTCTGGACGTACCCGACCGAGCTGATCTCGATCATCGGCAACGATCCCGAGACGATCTCCAAGGGCGCGACCTACCTCCAGATCGTCGGCCTCGGCGTGCCCTTCGCGGGGCTGAACCTCATCGGGAGTCGAACGTTCGTCGGAATGGACGACGCCTGGACGCCGATGGTCGTGCGGGCCGGCGGCGCCGCCGCGAACATCGTGCTCAACGCCGTCCTCATCTTCGGACTCGGACTCGGCGTCGCGGGCGCCGCCCTCGGGACCGTCTTGGCGAACGTCGTCGTCACCGCGACGTTCGCGGTCGGGCTCACTACAGGGTGGCTCCCCGGAATCGGGACCTTCCCGTTCAGCGTCGATCCGTTCGGCGGCTACTTCGACGGCGAGACCATCCGAGATCTGACCTCGATCGGCCTCCCCGTCATGGGAACCAAATCCGTCTGGACGGTCGCCGAGTTCCCCATGCTCGCGATCGTCGCGCTGTTCGGCCCGCAGGTCGTCGCCGCCTACGTCATCGCCCGGCGAATCTGGGGACTGATGAACACGCCCGGCTGGGGCTTCGGCCTCGCCGCCTCGAGTCTCGTCGGCCAGGAGCTTGGCAACGGCCGCGAGGGGACCGCCGAGCGCTACGGCCGTGAGATCGTCCTCTTCGCCGTCGCCGTCTACGTCGTCGCGGCGGCGATCGTCTTCGCGTTCGCCGAACCGATCGTCCTCCTGTTCACCGACGATCCGGCCGAGCTCTCGGTCCCGACCGCCGTCGCGCTGATCTACGCGGCCTGCCTGGCGATCGTCCTCAAGGGGATCTCGACGGGCGCCGAGGGCGCGCTCAAGGCCAGCGGCGACACCAGGTGGCCGTTCTACAGCCAGCTCGTCGGGATGTTCGGGCTCGCGATTCCGCTTGCGTATCTGGGCGCCGCAGGGCTGACGATCCCCGCCGTGACGATCCCGGTCCTGGGTGTAGCGACGCCCGGAATCTCGATCCCCGCGCTCGGGCTGACGGGACTGTACCTCGCGTTCATCGCCGAAACCGCCGCGCCCGCCGCGATCAACTACTACCGGTTCTCGACCGGGCGCTGGAAGGCGATCAGTCGGGGGTATCGTCCGGGCGCGGCGCCCAGCGACGACTGATACGGATTGCTGTAACGATGTACCGGCGCAACCGCGACCCGTGCGGCGGTTGCGCCGGTACTGACGTACAGTAAACCGTATGAGTTACTCGAGGGAGGCCACCGGAACGACGACGACCGGACGGGAGGTTCGCTCGAGCAGCGTTCGCGTCGTCGATCCGACGGCCGCCTCCGAATCGGCGCTGCTTGCGCCGATCACGATCTCGTCCGCCTCGACGGCCGCGGCGGCCTCGAGCAGCTCCTGGACGGTCCCCCCATCCCGGAACTCGGTCTCGACGCTTCCGGCCGCGGCCAGTCGAACGGGAGCAACGTTCAGCGCTTCCCTCCCGTCACGTTCGGCCGTCCCGTCGCCTGGTTCGGCCGTCGCGACGACTCGAACCTCGTCGGTCTCCGCTAGTCTGGGCTCGAGGTAGTCACAGATCGCTGCGGTCGTGTGCACGGAGTCGGTACCGACGAGCAGTCGCATACCGGTTCTGGGCGATGCCGAGTAAAGAAGTTACGCGCGGCGGCCGTAGCGTCCTCGTCTCCACATGGAAGCGAACCACACGCGCCGTCGAGTGCTCCGGGTCGCTGGGCTCGGTGTCGTCAGCGCCGCCGGCTGTGCGAGCTTCGAGTTCGGCGACGACGAGACGCCGACGAGCGACCTGTCGACGCTGATCGCAACGTGGCGCGGACGCGATCCGACAAGCGCGATCACGCTGCAGTGGCTCGAGGACGCGGACAACCCCGACGGCGTCTCCGTCGAGCTGGCAGCCGACGACGGTCCCCAATCGAGTGCCCGAAGCGACGTCGACCCGTTCGGCGACTCCGAACTGCTCCGCCACCGGGCGGCGGTGACCGATCTCGAGCCCGACATGTCCTACCGGATCGCGGTCGACGGCGACGAAACCGACCTTTCAGTCCACACTGCCCCCACCGGGATCGACGGCTCGCTCTCGTTTTCGGAGGGCGGAGACGTCGGAACCGCCGACGTCGTCCCCCGACTCCACGAACGGGCGGCCTCGCGGGATCCGCTGTTCGGCCTCGTCGGGGGTGACCTCGCGTACGCCGACGGCTACGACGTCGAGAAGTGGGTCACCTTCCTCGAGCACTGGCACGAGTACATGCGATCGGGCGACCGTCTCGTCCCGCTGGTCGCCGCCATCGGCGACCACGAACTTCGCAACCGGGAGTACTACGGGACGCCCGAGGACGCGCCGTACTTCTACTCGCTGTTCGACAACGTCCAGGAGGACCGGGCGTACTGGGCGCTCGATATCGGCGACGAACTGTCGATCCTGATTCTCGATTCGAACCACACCGCCGAGGTCGAGGGAACCCAGACGGAGTGGTTCGAGAGCGCCCTGGCCGAGCGAAGCGATCGCGAGCACCTCCTGGCGGCCTACCACGTCCCCGCCTTCCCGTCGGCCAAAGACCTCGACGACGAGGAGCGCGGCAGCATCCGCGACCACTGGGTACCGCTGCTCGAGGCGTACGACGTCGACGTCGCCTTCGAACACGACGACCACACCTACAAGCGTACCCACCGCCTGCTTGACGGTGAGCCCGACGAGGACGGCGTGTTGTACCTCGGCGACGGCGCGTGGGGGCGGGAGGCTCGAGAGCCGTACTCCCCACAGGAGCGCCCGTACCTCGCGGTGAGCGAGGGCGCCCTGCACGTGATCGACGTCGAACTCTCCGCTGACGGCTCCCGACGGTTTCGGGCGGTCGGTCCCGACGGCGAGACGATCGATCGGTTCGACGAAAGCGAGGCGGAATCACGGCGCGGACTCGGCAACGAGGGCCCGCTCGAGCGACGCGACGTCGGCCTCGCACGGGAGACGGTCCGATAGCGCGTTTCTCGTGCCGAAGACGATCCAGTAGCGCGTTCCTTCGAGGCCCTCGTCGGTCCGGTTCGTCATTGAGCCGCTCCCTCTCGACCGGTGACAGATCGACTGACCGTCGTCGAACGTATACGATATACCGGTGTACGGAACGCGCTCGAGCCGGGCGACTACGGTCGTTCGACGACTCCACGACGAACTTCTCCTCGCTCCGTGCGATCGGGGCGAAGCGCTAGAGGAACATGAACCGCACCCGCCGCACGCCGTCGAAATCCTTCAGCCGGTAGATGAGCCCCCTGATCCGCTCGGCCTCGCCCTTGACGAACACCGTCTCGAGACACCAGTCGCCCTGGTGGGCGTGGCTGGTCGAGATGATCGCGTCCTGGTAGTCGTGCTGGGCGCTGTGAAGGCGTTCGATCACGCGCTCGTGCTCGTAGTCGAAGACGACGACGCCCGTGACGGTCCCGGTCGTCGTCTCGAGGGTTCGGTGGCGCTCGACGTACTCGGCCATCGCCTCGCGAACGGCCCGCGAGCGCGAGTCGAGCCCCTCGGCCTGCCAGGTCGCGTCGAACTCCTCGAGGATCTCGTCGGGAACGGCGAGACTGGTGCGCATGGTCGCTCCACGGTCGCCGGCTCCATTACCGCTTCTCTTCGAGGCGACCACCTCGACCGCCTCGTGCTCGGCCGATCCGCCGCCGTCTCCCCCTACAGTTATTTCCGTCACCGACCTAGTTCGGGTATGGGTAGCGACGGCGGCTACAGTCTCACCGAGATCTTCGCGATCAAGTTCGTGCTGGCCGATATCGTTATCATCGCCGCCCTGCTGTTCGCCGGACCGATCTACGCCGTCGCGATCACCGTTCTGCTGGTCATCAGCGTCTTTCTCGTCTGGTATCTCACCGAACGGGTCGGAAGCGACGATACCGAATCCGAACCCGTCCGCGAACCGGTCGATCCCGTCACCGAGCTGCAGAACCGCTACGCCGCCGGCGAGCTCTCGGAGGCGGAGTTCGAGGCGAAACTCGAGCATCTGCTCGACTCGAACGATCGGGCCGAGCGCGCGGGTGTCGAAACCAGGGAACTCTCCCTCGAGCGCGAGCGGTAGGGAGCCAGATTTAGGGTGGTCCGGCGGTACTGTTCCAGACGAGATGGATGCCGGCGAGGACACGAATCGAATCGAGCGACGGTGCCCTCGAATCCGACGGTCGCACCCTCGCTCACCGGAGCACACCGCGGAGGTGGGGATCGCGTGACCGACATCTCGATCGCCGACGCCGTCGACGTCTACCTCGAGCGGAAGGCGCTCGGGGATCCCGACGGCTCCGGGGCGGGAACCTACGCCGCGAACGCCGAGTCCGTCCTCCGGCGGTGGGTCGACTGGCTCGTCGCCGAACACGACCTCCGGTCGGTCTCGGCGCTCGGACCCGACCAGATGCGGGCCTACGCCGAGGCGCTCCGGGCCCGAACCGACGAGGGAACCTACGCGGCCTCGACGGCCCGAACCTACTACGCGGTCGTCCGGGCCTTCCTCTCGTGGTGCGTTCGGAGCGGGCTCCGCGACTCGAACCCCGCCGCGGCCGAGGACGTTACGGCCGCGCTGCCGCCGACCGTCGACGGCGACGCCGGCTCCAAACCGGGCTGGACCGCCGACCGACGCCACGTCCTCGAGCGCCACGTTCGCGAGCGCGCGATCGCCGCGACGAGCGAGGACCGCGACCGCGAAACTCGTCGCGACCGCCTGCGGGAGTACGCCCTGATCGCGCTCTTTCTCTACTCGGACGTACGGGGTAGCGAGCTGTTCCGGGTCCCCCGGGACGACCGACGAACGGGTGCGATCTGGGACGACGTCGACTTCTACACCGGGACGATTCGCGTCCTCGGTCGCTCCCAGCGCCTCGAGGAGGTGGTGCTGCCGGCCGCGGTTCGAACCCCGCTGCGGCGGTACCGGGTCGCACTCGATCCGCCGTCGAACGACTGGCCGCTGTTCCCGACCCGCCACGCCCCCTCGATCGCCCGTCGGGTCCGGGAGGTGCTCGGGGAACGGGGCCACGACGAGGAAGCGATCGACGCCCTGCTCGCGGGCTCGACGGCGACGGAACTGGCCCGCGAGCGGTCGATCGCTCCGCCGGCGATCACCACCGAGGGGGCCCGATCGGTGCTCAAACGACTGTGTCGGGAAGCGGGCCTCGAGGTCGACGGCGACTCCCTGACGCCGCGGGGTGCCAGGGACGACAGCCGAGGCGACGGCCGATACCGCCGCGAGGCGACATCCTCGAGTCCGGCCCTGCGGGCTTCGGTCATGGAGCGTTCGATCGTGGTGTCGACGTCCCGGGAGGGGCCCGGATCGATTATCGATCTCCCGGCTCGAGTCGTCCGCAGCGAGGAACGTAACGCGGACGGCGAACCCGGACCCGACTCCGAAACCGATCCGGAGCCCTAACGCGTCGCCGTTCTCGGGCCGCCGTCCGTCGCTGCCACACTCCTGTTACTCGAGCACCAGTTAGCGCCGCGGTCACCAGTCACGACCGAAGCCGCGGCTTCCACCTCGAATACGCATGAACATGATCGACACAGTGCCGAGAAGTCGCCGAAGACGACGGGGCAGACGGAGAGCTCACGGGATGAAAGCCGCTCGAGAACGAAATCGGCAGTCCGGCGTCGCTAGGCGACCAGTCGCTCGACGGACGTGCTGATCGCGTCCTGGATCTCCGCGGAGGCGAACCCGAGGGTCAGACCGAGCGTGGCTCCGATGATGATGGCGATCAGCATCCCCTTCGTGATCGCGGCCGGATCCACGTCCTTCCCGTCGAAGGGATGGAAGTAGATCCGGTTGATGAAGGGCAGGATGTACCCCGCCGAGAGCAGCGTGCTGCCGAGGACGAGCAGGGAGACGATCCACATCCCCTCCTCGAAGGCCCCCAGCGCGATGTACCACTTGCCGACGAACCCGACCGTCGGTGGCAGGCCGATCATCGCGACCCCGAGCACGGCGAAGGCACCGGCCATGACCGGCGCGCGCTTCGCGACGCCGGCGTACTCCTCGAGCGTGCGGATGCCGCCGAAGCGAAGTGCGAACATCCCGGCCAGTACGAACAGCGAGGCCTTGACGATGCCGTGGCCGAAGATCTGCAGGATGGAACCGAAGACCGCGGTCTCGTTTGCGACCGCGATGCCGACGAAGATGAGCCCGAACTGCGAGACCGTCGAGTAGGCCAGTACGAGCTTGATGTGGTCCTGCAGGAGCGCGAAGAAGCTCCCGGCGAAGAGGCTAAAGAGCGCGGCGACCAGCAGCATGTTGCCGATCGCCGGGTTGGCCGTCAGGAAGTCGAGCGTGTAGACGGTAAAGAGCACGCGGACGAAGGCGTACATCGCGACGGCGGGCACGAGCGCCGAGATGACGGCGCTGATCCCGTCCGGCGCGGAGGCGTGGGCGTCCGCCAGCCAGGTGTGGACCGGAAACAGCGCGATCTTGATCGCGAGTCCGACCGCGATCAGGATGAACGCGGCGGTCACCACGGGGTCGGTGTAGCCGACGTCGGCCAGCAGCTCCGGCAGCAGTCGCATCGTCAGCGTCCCGGTCGAGGCGAGTATCAGCGCGACGCCGAGCAGGTAGAAGCCGGCGCCGACGGTGCCGACCAGCAGGTACTTGAACGCCGCGTAGGTCGACCATCGGTACTTCGAGGACGAAACCAGGGCGTACGAGGAGATCGCCATGATCTCGAGGAAGACGTACATGTTGAACAGGTCGCCGGTGAGCAGGATACCGAGCATCCCGCCGACCAGCAGGAGGAAACCGGCGTAGAAGGCGTTCCCCCGCGGGCCGTCCACGCGCGTGTAGACCAACACGCCGAGACAGACCAGCAACACGAGCAGCATGACGATGACCGAGAACTCGTCGGCAAACAGCTCGATCCCGACCGGGACCTCGACGCCGCCGAGCTCGTGGCTCAGCTGTCGATCGTCGGTTTGCGTGATCATCCACGCGAGCGCGGCCGCCATCGCGAGCGTCGCGGTGACGATCGCGCTGGCGAACGCCCAGCCGACGTTCTTCCATCTGACGGTCGCGGCGATCGGTAATGAGGCCGTGATCAGCGGCAGGAGGACGATGATGGCCAGCAGCCAGCTGTACTCCTCCATACTAGCTCACCTCCATCGAGTCGCCGTCGTGTTCACAGCCGTGTTCGCGTCCGCTATCCGGTCCAGTCGTCTCCGTCGTCTTCGTTAGGTTCCCGGTCATTGTTAGATGAAGAGTGCGACAGCGAGTGCGAGTGTGAGCACGCCTGCGGCCACGTAAACCGTCAGGCCGACCCCGAGTTTGCCGCCGGTCTTCCCGGGCGTCTCCTCGTACCGGCGGTCGTAGGCGTCTCGCCAGCGGTCGGGAATCGTTCCTCGAATGGCCGTGTTCGGATCGTGGACGGCGCCGACGAGCCGCCAGCCGGTGCCGACGACCAGGTCGTTGACCCGGTTGTAGACCGCACCGATGCCGCCCGACAGCGCGCGCGTGCCGTAGAACGTCGCCGGATAGTAGAGCTGGTCGACGTCGAACCCTCCGTGAAGCCGGTCCATGATCGGCTTGCCGAGGACGAAGATCGCGATCCCCCCGGCGGCGAGATAGCTGGCCTTGAACAGATGGGCTGACGAGTAGGGGTGGAGATCGAGCTCGCCGGCCATCGGCAGGTACGGAACCAGCGCCTGGTAGTAGACGCCGAAGACGATACAGGCGGCGGCGACGGCGCCGGAGACGACCGCGTGCCCGAGGTTCGCGTCGGTCGTCTCGATCGGGTCGCCGTATAGGAAGGCGTAGTAGCCGAACTTGATGAACGACGCGAACGTCCCCATGCTCCCGATTACGATCATCCAGAACAGGACGTCGATCGAGAAGTCACCGAAGATGACGAGGTCGGACGCGAAGTCGTAGTCGGCGGCGTCCATCACCATTCCCTTGCTGATGAAGCCGTTGAAGCCGGGGACGCCGCTAATCGACATGGCGCCGATGAGGAAGACGATCAGCGCGATCGGGGCGGAGGTACCGACGGCCCCGAAGTTGTCGAGCCGGTTTTCCTTCAGCTGGAGGATCAGGATGCCGGCGGCCATGAACAGCAGCCCCTTGTAGAGGATGTGGTTGAACAGGTGGGCGAACGCGCCGGCGATCCCGAGCGCGGAGCCGACGCCGATGCCGGCGAGCATGATCCCGACCTGGGACTGGATGTGGTAGGACAGCAGCCGTCGCATGTCCTTCTGTGCCAGCGCGAAGCTCGCCCCGTAGATCGCCATCCCGGCGCCGACGAACGCGAGCACGACGCTCCCGTCGGGGAACGCACGGTAGGCGGCGTAAACGGCGGTCTTCGTGGTGTAGCAGGCGAGGAAGACCGACGTGGCGACGTGGGGCTGTGGGTAGGTGTCGGGCAGCCAGCTGTGGAGTCCGATCATCGCCGTGTTGACGCCGATGCCGACGCCGGCGAGGACGGCGGCCAGCGACACCGTGCTCCCGGCGACCTCGATCGGAACGCCGCCGATCCCCGTTCCGTCGAAGTGGAGGGCGGTCGGGCTCGGATCGACTGCGAACAGGTAGAGCACGACCCCGGCCAGCAGGAGGCTCCCGCCGATACCGTGTGCAAGCGCGTAGCGATAGCCCGCCCGCACCGCGGTCCCGCCGGAGAGCCAGACGAAGACGGTGCTCGTGATGGCCATCACTTCCCATCCGACGACCAGCCCGAGCCAGTCGCCGACCGTGACCGTCCAGATCGACGGTGCGACGTAGGCCAGCCCCCACAGGAGGTGGCGATTGTCGGTGCCGGCGAAGTACGCCCACGCGACCGCGGCAGCGCCGAACCCACCGAAGATGATCGCCATCAGCCTCGAGAAGTCGTCGACTGCGACGACGATGATCTCGAGACCCATGAAGGTGTACGTCGGACCCACGCCGTCGGGGACGAGCAGCGCCCAGGCGACGACGGCCAGCAGCGAGACGACGCTGACGCCGTGGGCGATTCGCCGAGAGGCGAACGGTACGATCAGGGCCGCAACGGCGACGATCAGCGCCGGCGGAATCGAGAGTAGTTCGTTCATTATTCAGACACCTCCATCGCTCCGTCGACGATTCCCTCGATGAGATCGAAGAAGACGACGTAGTCCGGAGCCACGCCGAACAGGAGCATCAGCGTCGCGGTAGTCATCAGCGGGACGAGCAACAACGGCGTCGTCTCCCCGCCGCGCCAGTCGGAGCGGTCCCATCCGTCCGCCGGAGGGAGCTCGGGACGACCGTGGTGGTCGTGGTCCTCGTGCTGGTCGTCGTCGTCCGGGGACGTGCCCCCGTCCGGACGGTACGCCCGCTCGCCGGGCGAGCCGCCGAAGGGGTTCTCGAGCACCGGCTTCTGGCCGGCGGCGTCTTCGGATTCGAAAAACGCCGTGTAGACGATCGGCCAGAAGTACCCGACGTTCAGCGCCCCCGAAATGACGAGCAGCGGGACGACCAGCAGGTAGCCCGCTTCGGCCCCGCCCCAGATGAGATGCCACTTGCTGACGAAGCCGGCCATCAGCGGGATGCCGGCCATACTGAAGCTGGCGAGCCCGAACGCGCTCATCGTGATCGGCATCCGCTTGCCGACCCCGGCCATCTCGCTGATGTACTTGACGTCGAGCTGGACGTACAGCGCCCCGGCACACAGGAACAGCGTCAGCTTCGAGAACGCGTGCGCCGGGATGTGGAGCAACCCGCCCATCAGCCCCATTTGAGATAGCAGGGAGAGCCCGAGCACGATGTACGACAGTTGCGCGATCGTCGAGTACGCCAGTCGTGCCTTGAGGTTGTCCTGCCGGAGCGCGAACAGGCTCGCGATGAGGATCGTCGCACCGGCGGCGATCGTCAGCGGCAACCCCATGCCGATGTCGGCGACCGCTCCGGGTCCGAAGACGTCGATTACGGTCCGGGCGACGCCGAACGCACCGGCCTTGACGACCGCGACCGCGTGTAGCAGACCCGAAACCGGCGTCGGCGCGACCATCGCGCTGGGCAGCCAGGAGTGAAACGGCATCACGCCGGCCTTCACCGCGAAACCACCGGCGAGCAGCGCGAAGGCCCCGCGTGCGGCCCACGGATCGGCTGCCGCGACGTCCGCGATTCCCTCGATACCGCCTCGAGTGAACGTGATGCTGCCGGTCAGCCAGTAGATCGCGAGCATCCCGCCGAAGATCGCCAGTCCGCCCGAGAGCGCGTACGCGAGGTACTTGTACCCCGAAACCCGGGCCTCCTCGGATTCGTCGTGGGCGACCAGCGGGTAGGTTGCGAGCGTCAGCACCTCGTAGAAGACCAGCAGCATGAACAGGTTCGACGCGAACGCGACGCCCAGCGCCGCGCCGACGCTGGCACACAGCATCGCGAAGAAGCGCGTCTGGAACGGCTCGTGGTGGCCGCGCATGTAGCCGATGCTGTAGATTGCGGTCACCACGTAGAGGCCGCTGGCGACGAGGGCAAAGAGCATGCCGAGCTCGTCGGCCCGGAGCATGAGCTCGATACCCTCGACGAAGAATCCGAGATCGGTTTCGTGGACCCGCCCCTCGAGGACGTCCGGGACCATGCTGGCCACGATCCCGAACATCGCCACGGCGGCGAGGATCGACCACGCCTCGCGAACGTTGGGTCGGTTCTTCGAGAGGAAGATCAGCCCGATGGTGAGCAACGGGACGAGCAGTACGGCGAGCGGTCGCAGCGAGTCGACGGTTTCGGTCCCGGCGCTCGCGACGATCGCCTCAGTCATCGCCTTCACCTCCCGTCTCTGTGTCGCTGCCCTCGCTGGCGGCGATCATCGCTTCGATCTCGCGAGTGTCTAAGGTTCCGAACTCCGAGTAGAGCCGGATCACGAGCGCGAGCGCGAGCGCCGTCAGCGAAACGCCGACGACAATCGCCGTCAGGACGAGCACGTGAACCATCGGGTTGGAGTACGGCTCGCCGAGTCCGATGATCGGCGGGTTCGCGTCCTCGACGTAACCGATCGTCACGAGCATCAGATAGACCGAAATCTGGGCGAAGTTGAGCCCGATTACCTTCTTGATGAGGTTCGGGTTGTCGATCATCATGTACGTCCCGATCAGAAACAGCGTGAACGCCGCCAGATAGTAGTGATAGGTTCCCTCGATCATGCGTTGTCTCCTCCGTTTCCGTTGTCGCTCTCGCCCGCGGCGTCCCCGCCTTTCTCGGCCTTCTCGTAGCCGGCCGCGAGCCAGATCACGAGTCCGGTGATCACGCCACTGACGAGGGCGGCGATCGCGACCTCGGCGAGCTTGACCATGTCTTCGACCGACAGCGGGAAGACGAACAGCTCGAGGATTGCACCCCCGAGCGGGACCGCGGCGACGGCGATCCCGCCGAACAGGAACGCGCCGAGCACGAACAGTCCGGCCAGCCCCCGCGGATCGATCCACTGGCGGGTCGGGTCGAAGCCGAACGCCAGCCCGATCAGAACGATCGCCGACGCCATCACGACGCCGCCCTGGAACGCGCCGCCCGGGAGACTGGTTCCGAACAGGGTCAGGTAGACACCGAACGCCACGACGAACGGCGTCAGGATCCGCGCTACCGTCTTGACGACGGGAGTCTGGATGACCGGCGACGTGGTCTCTTCGACGCGCTCGTCGACGACCCCTCCGGAGCGGGCGTCTTCGGCGGTATCCTGCGTATCCGTCCGCGGCTGCTCTTCGGTAACCGCTTCTTTCGGATCGGGGTCGTCCTCTGGAACGTAGCCGTGGACGTCCTCGTCGGTGGCGTCGGTATCGGTGCCGCTGTCGGGGCGCGACTCCGAGGTGGAGCCCATCCCGTCGTCGCTCTCGTCGACATCGCGAGGTGCGTCGTCACCGGTCATAGGATGTCCTCCCGTTCGAGTACGACGAGAATGCTCACTGCTGCGGCGAACGCGACGATGAGTTCGCCGAGCGTGTCCAGTCCGCGGTAGACGACGAGCACCGAGACGACCGCGTTGGGGAATCCGGCCTCCTCGAGCGTGTTCTCGATGTAGTGGCCGTACGGCGTGAGTTCGCCGTCGGCGTAGGTCTCGGCGACCGCGGGCGCGTTCTCGGCGCCGACGGGGTCAAGCGAGAGGATGACGTAGCCCATCGGGACCGCGAGGGCGCCGACCATCATCAGCGCCGGCACGTTGATCGGCCGGAACGCTCCGTCGGCGGCGCTCCCGCCGTCGGTTTCGGCGGTTCGAGCGGCGGTCTCTTCGCTCTCGCCGGACATGCCCGTCGTTTTCATCACGGTGATCAGGAACAGCACCGACGTGACGCCGGCGCCGACCGCCGCTTCGATCAGCGCGACGTCCGGCGCGGCCAGTAGGACCCAGATCACCGCGATTCCGAGGGTGAACGCGGCGAACGTAACGATCGCGCCGACGATGTCGCGCGCGAACGCGACCAGCACTGCGGCCGCGACGACGAACAGGATGAGTGCGAGCTCGAGTCCGAGCCACATCATGGCGAGTCACCTCCGCGTTCCGCGGTAGTGTCGTTCTCGTCGGTCGTCCAGACCTCGATGTCTTGACTGTACGCGGCGCGGGTGATCGAGTGGGCTGCCGTCGGATTCGTGATGTAGATGAACACGAGCAGCAGGATCGTTCGGAGAATCTCGCCCGTGGTACCGAAGTAGATCCCGACGGCAACGATCGTGAACCCGGCACCGAGCGTGTCGGCCTTGGTCGCTGCGTGCGAGCGCGTGTAGACGTCCGGAAGTCGGAGCACGCCGATGGCGGCGACCAGCGTGAAGAACACGCCAAGCGCCACGAAGAGGACGATTACAGCCGTTAGCAGCGTCATCGCCACTTCACCTCCTCGGCCCGGTAGGAGAACCGACCGACCGCCAGACTCAGGACGAAGTTGAGGATGGCGTAGACGATGGCGATGTCCAGATACTCCGGCCGATCGAGTCCGGCCGCGATCAGCGCCAGGATGATGACGGTGCTGGTTCCGATCACGTTGATCGCAACCACCCGGTCGTGCGTCGTCGGGCCGGCTACGACACGGTACAACACCGCGATCGCAAGGACCACGACGATCGCCGCGCCGAGTATCATGGCCGTGTTGGCGATCTCAGTCATCGGTCTCACCACCGGACTCCGCTTCCGCGTCCCTTCCGGCTCCGGCGACGGCGTCGGCCGACTGCACGACCGGTTCCATGTCGCCTCGAGCGAGCGGTCCGGGAAGATCGCCCCCCTCGCGGCCGTAAAAGAGGATCCGGACTGCCCGCTCGTGAAGCCCCTCGGCGAGGTCTTTGCGGGCCGAGGGGGCCAGGGAGTGGACGAGCAGTTCGCTCCCGACGGTGTCGACCGTCAGCGTCCCCGGCGTCAGCGTGATGCTGTTGGCGAAGGCGGTTACGGAGAGACCGTCGCCGACCGCGGCGTCGACCCGGTCGAGACAGGGGTCGATCGGCAGCGACGGGTGCAAAACGACGTAGGCGAACTGGACGTTCGCCTTGACGATCTCCCACAGCAGGTAGGGGACGAACACCACGCCGCGACCGAGCGTCGCCAGCGCGGAGCCGACGTGGGGAGTCCGCTCGAACGCGACGTTCCGCAGGAGCACGGCGGTTATCAGTGCGGTCACGGCTCCGGTCCAGAGCGCAAACGGATAGGTCGGCCCACCCAGGGCGACGTAGAATCCGAACGCCATGGCCGCGATGACGCCGCCGCGAATCAGCTCCGGACCGGTCGGTCGCCAGCTTCTCGAGACCGGCGCGACCTCGTACCGAATGTTCGACTCGGCCAGCACCGTTTCCATGCTCTGCAGCACGTGTGCGGTTGCGTCGACGGAGTAGTCGGGATCGATAATCACCCGGTCGAGATCGTGTTCTGCGACGTAGTCGACCAGCAGCTCGAAGTGGTTCACCGGGTCGGCGAAGTACTCGTCGGTGCCGAGCAGGCTCGTCCGGATCGAGACGCCGTTCCCGGCTGCCTCGGTCGCGTACTTCTCGGCCGTCGAAAGAAGCGTCTCGTCGCGGTCGAGACCCTCATTGCCGACGTGGTGGCCCGGGGCCGTGAGGACGAGGTGGACGGCGCCACTTCCGTCCCCGTTCTCGACCGTGTCGACGGCGTACTCGACCGTCTCCTCGAGCGTCGGCGATGGGCTCACCGGAACGAGCACGCCGTTCGTGTCGCTCACGTCGCCCACCTCCCTCGGTACTTCCGACCCGCATCGACCGGGCGACACGGGGAGACGATCGACGCGGGCGTTCGGCCGTTGGTCCCACGGGAGACCGCCTGTCGAACGGCCACCGTGTCCGACAGCGGTACGTGCAGTCGCTCAGCTGCCACCGCAGATTCCTCCTGGTGACCGTCGTTTGCTACTCATAGCTCTCTTCTCGTTAGTCGGACCAAGCGCCAGACGTAGGAAAACTATTTCGTTATCCGCCGACGCGAGGGGAATCGATAAATAGTCGGAAGCTGCGCTTCGTTGTTCTTGCCCGATGTCTAATATTGGAAATCGCCCTCCATATGTTAGATTCTTCGCGATCAGGTCGCGTGGACCGGACGCACACCCCCGATTCGGGTGCGGACGCCGCGACGTCCTCACTGCGTGCCCGCCAACTCGAGTAGAGCAGGGAGCAAGCATCCACGACGAATCGACCGATCGTCCGGTACGGTCGTATAGACGCGATAACCGCGGAGGTCGGCGTCGTCGACCGGTTCAGTATCGAACCACAACCTTTACAATCATACTTTCAGTAGATAAAGTTGATTTGCATGGCCGAAGAAACCGTTGCTGACCGAATCGACGCCGCACGGGCGGTGCTAACGCCGATCCAGGCCGCAACCGGCCTGACGTTCGCCGCGGGGATCGCGTTCGTGCTCGTGTTCCTGCAGGACCCGCTCGCACACGACGCGATGCACAACTTCCGGCACGCAGCGGGGATCACCTGCCACTAAACCGATGCTCTACGACTACCTCCGCCGGGGCGTGCAGGCGGGCGTGATCGCCGGCCTCGCGTACGGGCTGTTCATGGCGTTCGTCGCGAATCCGCTCAGCGAGTACCTTCACCACGCACAACACGACCACGGCCACGATCACGGCCACGGTCACGACCACGCCCACGCCGTCGCCGAGACGACGACGGCGATCGTCAGTGTCGGGAGCGGCGTCCTCTGGGCGATCTTCCTCGGCGGCGTCTTCGCGATCGCGCTGTACTTCCTCGAGCCGGCGCTTCCCGGCCGCGGTGCGGGCAGCGCGTTCGTCCTCGCCGGCGCCGGATTCCTGACGGTGTCGGCGACGCCGTGGCTCGTCCTCCCGCCCGCGGCCCCCGGCGCGGAGCAGCTGTACACCGTCGAGTTGCGACTGGCGATCTACGTCGGGCTCGTCGTGCTCGGCGCGCTCGTCTCGATCGCCGCGATCGGGTCGTACGGGCGACTCGCCTCCCGACACCGTGCGCTCGGAATCGTCGCCGCTACGGTGCCGATCGTCGCGACCGCGGTCGTCCTCTCGACGGTCGCACCGACGATCGTAACCCACCCCGAGCTGGCCGGCGAACTCGTCTCAGCGTACCAGGCGATGGCCGCGCTGAGCCAGGCCGCGATCTGGGCGATCCTCGCCGCGTCGGTGAACTGGCTCGAGCGCCGTGAGACGCCCTCGAGAGCTGGTATCGTCGGCCCGAACGATCGTCGCTCGACGAGTCCCTGACTATGCGACGACAAACGACCCGACAGCGGGAGCGTCTCGGCGCGTGCGTGCTGGTCTGTACGAACGACCGCGACTCCGACTACGCCTGCTGTGGCGACGTCGGTGCCGAGGAGACTCTCGCGGCGGTCACATCCTGGCTCCGCGAGCGTGGCGCGTTCTGGTCGCCGATCGGCGTCACGACGACCGGCTGTCTCGGCCTCTGTAGCGAGGACGGGGCGGCGATCGCGATCCAGCCCCGCGACGAGTGGTACGCCGACGTCACTCCCGAGGACGTGCCCGAACTGCTCGAGCGCGAGTTCGGCCCGAACGCCGACTCGATCGACGAGCGGGCGGTCGACGCGGGCGGGAGCGATTCGCTCGATGCGACTCACCCCGACGATTGATCCTGCTGGGCGTCGTTACCGCTCGTATGACGGGTGAGATCGTCGTCGTCGACGGCGCACGGACACCACACGGAACGCTGCTCGGATCGCTCGCCGACGTCGAAGCCGTCGAGCTGGGACGGACGGCACTGGACGGTTTGCTCGAGCGAACCGCCGTTTCCGGCGCGGAGATCGACTGGGTAGCCCTGGGGAACGCGATCCAGGCTGGGATCGGACAGGTGCCGGGTCGCCAGGCCGTCGTCGAGTCCGTTCTGCCCAACGAGACGGCGACGACGACGGTCAACGAGGCCTCAGGCTCGGGGCTGCGAGCGATCGCGCTGGCGGCCGATCGGATCGCGGCCGGCCGGGCCGAGTTCGCCGTCGCCGGCGGGTTCGAGTCGATGACGAACGCGCCGTGGATCCTACCGGACTACCGCACGGGACGACGCCACGGCGACGCGACGCTGAAGGACTCGATGATCATGGACTCGCTGTGGGACGTCAACCTCGACGTCCACATGGGCGAGATCACCGAACGGCTCGTCGACCGCGAGGGCGTTCCCCGCGAGGCACAGGACGAGTACGCCCTCGAGAGCCATCGCCTGGCCGCGGAGGCGATCGAGTCGGGCGCGTTCGACGACGAGATCGTTCCCGTGGAAACGGAAGGCGGGACCGTCGAGACCGACGAGGGACCCCGGCCCGACTCGACGCTGGCCGATCTCGCCGAGCTTCCGACTTCCTTTCGCGAGGACGGAACGATCACGCCGGGTAACGCCTCGAAGCTCAGCGACGGTGCGGGCGCGGTGCTGCTGGCTGACGCGGACGTCGCGGCGGACCGCGGGCTCGAGCCGATGGCGACCGTCGCCGACTACGAACTGGTCTACCGGGACCCCGACGAGTTCAACGAGGCCGTCGGCGACGTCGTCGCGAGCCTGCTCGAGCGAAACGGCCTCGAGGCGGACGACGTCGACGCGTTCTGGATCAACGAGGCGTTCGCGGCCCAGTCGGTGTACGTCATGGACCGAATCGGCGTTCCACGCGAACGGATGAACCCCCGCGGCGGCGCGGTCGCGTTCGGCCACCCGATCGGCGCCTCCGGCGGGATGCTGGCGACCGGGCTGGCGTACCAGCTCCGGGACGAGGACGTAGAGCGCGGGCTCGTCGGGATGAGCGTCGGCGGCGGCGGGGCGATCATGGCCCTGCTCGAGAGTCCCTGAGACTCCGACCGCCGAACACGGGTTTCGAGGGGTTTACCTTCCCGCTGTTCCCAGTAGTAACCAATGACGCTGTACTCGCGAGTCCGTCCACTCGCGTTCAAACTCCCCGCCGAGACGGCTCACGTCCTCGGCAAACGGGCACTGCAAGCAGTGCAGTCGACGTGGCCGACGCGAGCGGCGCTCGCCTCGAACTACCGGTACGCCCACCCGGCGCTCGAGACGGAGCTGTTCGGCTGTCGGTTCTCCAACCCGGTCGGTGTGGCGGCCGGATTCGACAAGAACGCCGAGGTGACCCACGCACTCGAGGCGCTGGGGTTCGGGTTCGTCGAGATCGGAACCGTCACACCCTACCCTCAGTCCGGGAACGACCGGCCGCGGCTGTTCCGACTGCAGGAGGACGAGGCGATGATCAACCGGATGGGGTTCAACGGCGACGGGATGGAGCAGGTCCGGGATCGCCTCGAGCGCGACGGCCCGCCCCAGATCCCGCTCGGAGTCAACGTCGGCAAGATGAACTCCTCGAGCGAACGGGAGGCGGTCGAGGACTACCGGCGGGTGTTTGTCCGGCTCTCGCCGTTTGCCGACTACGTCGTTGTCAACGTCTCCTGTCCGAACACGCCCGACGAGTTCGACGAGGCCTCGCCGGACCACCTGCGGACCGTCTTCGAGACCCTCGAGGCCGAGAACGACGACGACGTCCCGATCCTGGTCAAGATCGGCCCCGACTCGCCCGAGGAGTCGATGCTCGACCTCGTCGACATCGTCGAAGAGTGTGACCTCGACGGGATCGTCGCGACGAACACGACCACCAGCCGGGAGGGCCTCGACTCGCCGCGAGGGGAGGAGTGGGGCGGTCTCAGCGGCGACCCCCTTCGGGAACGCTCGACTGCGGTGATCCGAATGCTGGCGAGACACGCCGACGACGACTTGCCGATCGTCGGCGTCGGCGGCGTCGACTCGGCGAGAAGCGCCTACGAGAAGATCCGCGCGGGCGCCTCGCTCGTCCAGCTCTACACCGGGTTCGTTTACGGCGGCCCCAGGACGGCAAAACGGATCAACCGCGGACTGGTCGAACTGCTCGAGCGCGACGGCTTTTCGTCGGTCGAGGACGCGGTCGGCGCGGATCTCGAGTAGGACAGCCGCATGCGGACTGCTGTAAGTCGTTTCCGGCGCGACTGCGACCCGTTTCTGCGGTCGCACCGGCAAATCGTTACAGCAGTTCGTCTCAGTCGACGTCGACTCTCGTTCCGTACCCCGACTCGCCCACCACGTCGCCGTCCTCGTAGACGACCTCGCCGCGGACGACCGTCGCAGTCGGTTTGCCGATGAACGACTCCCCGATAAAGGGCGTCACGCAGTTCTTCGAGTGTAGCTCGTCGGCGCTCTCGAGGGTCCACTCCGTCTCGGGATCGACGATCGTGAAATCGGCGTCGGTGCCGACCTGCAGCGAGCCCTTCTGGGGATACATGCCCCACACCTGGGCGGGCCGGGTCGAGTGGCGACGCACCCACTCCTCGAGGGTGAGCCGACCCTGCTCGACGAAGCTGAGCGCGACGGGCACCTCGGTCTCGAGGCCGACGAACCCCGAGCTCGCATCCCAGGTGTTCCCGAACGGGTCGTCGACCTTCTTCTCCTCGGGGGTGTGGGGCGCGTGGTCGGTCGCGATGCAGTCGATCGCGCCGCCGTCGATCCCGACCTCCCAGAGGCGTTCTCGCTCGTCGGCGTCGCGGATCGGGGGCTGGATCCGGGCGACGTTTCCCTTCTCGCGCATGACGTCCTCGGTGAACCAGAGGTAGTGCGGCGTCGTCTCCGCGGTGACGTCGACGCCTCGGTCCTTCCCGCGGGCGACGGCGTCCGCCGCGGAGCCCGAGGAGACGTGGAACATGTGAATCGACGCGTCGGTCTCCTCGGCGAAGGTGATCATCCGCTCGACGGCCTCCCGTTCGGCGATCACGGGCCTCGAGTGGGAGTGGTCGATCGGCTCGTTTCGCCCCTCGCGTTTGAACCGCGCCGTGTAGTGGTCGATGATCTCGCCGTTCTCCTCGTGAAAACCCAGGCGCTTGCCCGTCTCGCCGATCCGCTCCATCGCCTCGAGGATCTCGCCGTCGGTCGGCGGGGGAACGTCCCCGACGGTCGAACCGAGGAAGATTTTGTACCCCAATACGCCGGTATCGTCGAGGTCGGGGATCAACTCGAGGTTCTCGCTCGTGACGACGGCGTAGCTCTGGAAGTCGACGTGGGCGCCGGCCTCGCCGCGCTCGTACTTCAACTGGAGGTGCTCGGGACTGTCGATGACGGGATCGGTGTTCGGCATCCCGACGACGGTCGTCACGCCGCCCGCCGCGGCCGCCCGCGTTGCGGACTCCCAGTCCTCCTTGTACTCGAGGCCGGGCTCGCGGTTGTGGATGTGACAGTCGACGACGCCGGGGGCGAGGACGTTTCCGTCGGCATCGAGGATCCGCTCGGCCTCGGGGAGGCGATCGGCGCGTCCGACGGCGACGATCGTCCCGTCCTCGACCGCGACGCCGGCGTCGGGGGTCCGTCCGGACGGTGTGACGACGGTGCAGTTTCGCACGACGAGATCCACGGTCATTGGCCTCACCTATCCGCGAGATCCGGATATAGCTTCTGTTGCCCGGGCGCGATCGGCGACAGGCCGGCCGAATCACGCTCGAGGAACCGGTAGCGAACCGACCGCCCGTGACGCCGTCGACATACGGCGATCCGGAACGGCACTCGAGAGCGCTCGGGACGGTAGCCGAGAGCGTTCGTGTCGATAATCGTGGGTTTGCCCCCGGTATCAACGGATTGGTCCGCCTGCGCGCCGAACGGTCCGAAACCGGGCGAGGAGATCGGTTCAACGTCGGATCAGGTTCGCGTAGGTGAGAGATAACTAACGGCTCGGCGAGGGTAGGTCGGAACATGATCGACACCCTCGTCGTTTTCGTTGTCAGCCTCCTGATCGGCGCGTTCGGCATCTTCGTCGGCGCGAAGCTCGTCGTCGACACCGAGGACTACACCTACGCCCTGATCACCGCGCTTATCGGCGCGATCGTGTGGGCGGTCGTCGGCTTCTTCTTCGGCTGGATCCCGCTTCTGGGCCCCCTCCTCGTGTTCGTCGCCTACCTTGCGGTGATCAACGCTCGCTACCCCGGGGGATGGATCGAGGCGATCGTCATCACGGTTATCGCCTGGCTGTCGGTGCTCGTCGTTCTCTACGTCCTCGCCGTTATCGGCGTAACCGGGTTCGAGGCTGCCGGCGTCCCCGGAACGTAGCTGGGTCGGAAATGTCACCTTCTTTTATAGAAGGGTTCGACCCTACACTGGGATTAGGTCGTCTGAGAATAGCGAAAACGTGAAATACCTCGCTGGGAGTAACAATACATGATTTATAAAAAATACTTTGTGGGGTGCTGTCGACGGTTCAGCGTAAGACGGTCGTTCCGCGGATCGCAGTAACACGGACCGATCTCTCCAGCCACCATGATCCACGCGCTCTCCGAACCCGTCATTACCGCGCTCGTTCCGTCGACCAGCGAGGGGGCCACCCTCGGCGTTGTGTCGGCTCCGGGACTCGTCTGGGATCCGCATCTCGCGGCCGTCGCCGGGCTCGTCGCACTGATGATGCTCGGCGGCGCGCTCGTCGTCCGAAATCAGCTCGCGGCGACGTCGGGACTCGGTACGGAGTCGGATCCGCAGCGAAACGACGAGTTCGTCACGGACCGGGAGCGGGTCTGCGAACTCATCAGGGAGAACGGCGGCCGGATGAAACAGTCGAGGATCGTCGAGTCGGTCGACTGGTCGAAAGCGAAAGTGAGCCGACTGCTGGCCGAACTCGAGGACGAAGAGGAGGTAACGAAGCTCCGACTCGGCCGGGAGAACCTGGTCTGTCTCCCGGGCCACGAGCCGACGGCCTCGAAGTCGCCGGAACGAGCCAGAAACGAATAACCCGATTCTCCGATAGGTCGCAACCGAACCGCTAGCCGAGCAGCTGGTAAAGGCTGCTCGCGGCGACGATCAGCAGAACGAGCACGCTCGAGAGCACGGGATCCAGACTCGAGCCGATGGTTCCGTCGAGGCCGGCCACCGCGATCAGGAGCAGGCCGACCAGACAGAGCGCCAGGTGGAGACGGAGGGTCGACGAGCGATCGGTCGGTTCGTCGTCGACGTACGTAAGGACATCGTCGAAGTTCGGTCCGGAGCGGATCGTCTTCGCGTCGGAATCGTACTCGATGACCAAATCCTCCTGGAGCTGGGGGAGGTGCGTCTGCTGGAGGGAGACGTAGACGCTCTTGTAGAGGTTGTTCGGAACCGACGGCGACTCCGATTCGGTCGACGCGATCTCGGTCGCGACCTCGGAGACGTCGACCTGTCCGGCTTCCTCGGCGAGTAGCTGGACGATCGCTCGCCGCCGGTCGTTGCCCAGGATGTGAAAAACCTCGCTTTCCTCGAGTGAGTCGGTTCGGTTCGTCTGGACGGACATTGATCAAAGAGCGTTCGAAGACGTACGGTTACCGACCGGTCCACCACCCACTGACATACGCGTGGGTTTCACCGACCACCGACTTCAACCTGCGGTATTAATTCCCAACCGGGCCGTTCGGAAGGATTGTCTTCCATCGATCCGAACAGGAAACTAACACGGCGAGAACGGGTCGGGCTGTTATCTGGGTAGGTGTCCGCCCGATTGCATCTCCCGATACGTCGTGCAGGCCGGACAGCCGTGGACGACGTCACCGTTATCTCCGAAGACTCGAGCGAACTGCTGGGTGACGTGTGTCCCACAGTTTCGACAGCGGGCGCCTGCCGACGACGATTCCATCGGTTTCCAGCCGTGTTGTGTTCGTTTCATAGGTTGTGGGTGTACGCGGATGGGGGACGGACGAGTTCGGCCGTCGAGCCATCCGGTCTCATCGGATTCAGGGGAGCAAACGTGAATAAAGGACACAGACCGTTCACCCCCGAGCCGGTCCGACACCTCCGGAAACCCGTCGTTTATGGCTCATTTCGGACGATAAAGCCCGTCTGAAGGCCGATTTCTGATATCGCTTCGTTCCGATCTCAAGATGAATTCAGTCGCGTTCTCGTTCGTTCGTCGGAGGCTATCCTGATCTCTCATGTTGAGACCGGCCGAAAGTATTCGTTTCCCAACCGAAATCAACAGTTTCTCCCGCAGGCGATTTTGAAACTGAGTGTAAGGTCCACCGTTCTCAAATACCACTGTCGCTTACCGATTTACGTGTTGGAACGCGGCGACGCGACCGCGGATCGCGACGCGCCGCGGCTCTACCGGCCGGGGACGGACGGTTCGGCGACGAATACCGGCCCCAACGAAGATGGGTGATCACGACTATGTCAACGCAAGCGACCAATACACGAGCGGAATCGAACTCGAACCCGTCGGTGCAGCTCAACGTGCTCGGCGACGACTGTGCACGGACGATTCTCGTCGCGACCAGCGACAGTCCGAAGACGGCAAAGGAGCTCACCGGGCGGACCGACAGCTCCTCGGCGACCGTCTACCGGCGCATCAACAACCTCCTCGAGAGCGACCTGCTGGAGGAGTGTGTGCGATTCGAGGAGAACGGCTCGCACACGACGGCGTACGAGGCGACGATAGAGGGCCTGTCGGTCCGAATCGACTCGAGCGGGATCGATGTCTCCCTGTCGAAATCCGAGTGATACCGGCACCGGACTCCGAGCGGGACTGTTCGAGAGCGCAAGTAACGTCCCAGAACGAACGATCGTCGTCTACAGACTAATTTTAATTGAGGTCGTCGGACGGGAACGAACTGCTAGCACGGCTGTATGATACGGATAACAAATATCTACTCAGTGGAACGGTCACTGTGATTGAGCAATGCACGATCTAACCGGGTTTCAGCGCGACCTGCTGTACGTGATCGCAGGTGCCGATCGTCCGTCCGGGCAGACGGTCAAAGACGAGGTCGAACAGTACTACAGCTCCGAGATCAATCACGGCCGACTGTACCCGAACCTCGATACGCTCGTCACCAAGGAACTCGTCGAGAAGGGTGAGCTCGACAGGCGCACCAACTACTACGCGATCACCGACGAGGGCCACGAGCAGATCAGCGAACGCCGCGAGTGGGAACGACAGTACGTCGACCTGTAGTTCGATTCTACGAACGCTGACGGCCGAAGCCGAGAGCCGCGTTCCGGACCGTGTGACCGCGATCGGCCGCGATATTCGGTAGTACGGACATAACAAAGCCCGCGAGCGAGGACTGGCTCAACGATCTATGGTACGAGCCTCCGCCCTCGAGTCGCCGACCGACCGATCAGCCGTGGTGACCGACGCGTGAGTCATCCGACGAGCACGGAAACCCGGTTCGGACTCCTCCGGTGGTACCCCCTCGATCTCGCGCTGGTCTCGCTGGCGGCGGCGCTCTCGTATCTCGCCGTCACGAGCTTCGATCCGGAGACCGCACCGCGGCTGCTGGTGACGTTTCCGCTCGCGCTGTTCCTGCCCGGATACGCGCTCGTCTCGGTGCTGTTTCCGGCGGGAGAACGGGCCGCCCGGCAGACGGCGACGACCCCGACCGACCGTCGGCCGCGCGGGATCGACACCGTCGAGCGCCTCGGGCTCGCCGTCGCGCTCTCGCTGGCCCTCGGGCCGATGACCGTGATCGCGCTCCCGTTCGCCGGCTGGGAGCTCGAGGCGGCGTCGGTCGCCGGCGGGCTCGCGGTCGTCACGATCGGGTTGGCGCAGCTCGGCGTCGTCCGTCGGCTTCGGACGCCCGCTGCCGTCCGGTTTACCGTCTCGATCCGAACGATCCGCGAGCGACTGGTCGGCGCCGACGGCCGCGGCGTGACGGCGTCGTCGGTCGTGCTCGGGATCGCGGTCGTTCTCGCCGTCGGGCTGCTCGTCGCCGCCTTCCTCTTTCCGGCTTCGGCCGGCGGCTACGACCAGCTGGCGCTGTACTCGGAGACCGAGGACGGCGACCTCGTCGCCGGGGAGTTCCCCGACGAGGTCGCGCCGGGCGAGTCGGTGCCGGTGACCATCGAGGTCGAGAACGGCGGCGACGAACCCCGGGAGTACACGGTCGTCGTCCAGGAGCAGATGATCGAGGGCGGCGAGGTCGTCGACAGCACGGACCACGAGCAGATCGAGACCGCAGTCCGGGGTGGCGAGACCGACGACGGGACGTATCCGGTCACGCCGACGGCCGAACCCGGTGAGACGGTTCGGATCAGCGTCCTGCTGTTCGAGGGCGACCCGCCGATCGGAGCGACCAACGAGGACGCGCTCGAGGAGACCTACTTCTGGGTAACCGTCGCGGAGGAGCCGGAGCCGGAGGAGCCGGAACCGGCGGACTGACGGAACCGACGACCGCGTTCGTACCGGCCGCCACACCGTTATTTTGACACGAGGACCGAACCCGCACTCGCCGTCGGAGCCGTCCCGAATCGGCCCGGAACCGCCGGGAGCACGAACGCGGCTCGACGATCACAGCGGCCGCGATCGCGCGAACACAACGACTGACGTCCCGGCGAGCGCAGACGCGCTATCCACGGAGACGGTTCGATCCGTCGCGTCTCGAGCCGTCCGCCGCGACGAGGGGTCGGGCGACCAGCCCGTGGGGCGTCTCGAGGTCTCGGAAGGGTTCTAGAAGGGTTACCGGCCCGCAACACCGAACGACAGCCTCGATTCCGGCTGCCTCGAGGCGCGGTGAACGATCGACACGGACAGCACGACGAGACAGAGCGCGATCGCGACCGCCGGAGCCAGCGTCGCCGTCGCGGGCCCGGCGGACAGCCAGGTGAGCACCAGCGCGACGACGCCGAGTGCCGTTACCCCCGCGTAGATCCGGTGCCAGGGTCGCTGGTAGCCGAGCCGTCGATCGAGGTAGGGTTCGAACACCTCGCTGCTGGGGAGGAGATCGATCGTGTGCGTATCCGGATCCCAGTCGACGATCCCGTGATCCTCGAGCATCGGCAGGTGGGTCTGGTACAGCGAGATGTAGACGCGACGGCGCTGCGTTCGCGTCACGTCGTCGGTGCCGATCTCGTTCTCCCAGGCGGCGACCTGTTCGACCAGCGGCGCGAGATCGCAGGTTCCGCCCTGCCGTTTCAGATACCTGACCGCCTGGCGCCTGCGCGCGTTGCTGAACACGTCGAACAGTTCGGCCTGGCTGAACTCTCGGTCGGTCATAGGTTCCCTCGCGGTCCCGTCTCCCGTGCCCGGAGATCGGGTCTGATCGGATAGCTCACACCACCGAGTGAGACGGAGCGACCCTTTACTATCTCGCGGCTACCCGGTCGAAACCGCTATATACCGATCAGAAGCCGTGACTGACGTCGGTAGCGACGATTCCGGCCGATCGACCTCGCGGTCGGCAGCAGCGATCGGTCGAGTCCTCGAGGGTATCGGCCCGTTTCGTCCCTCGAGGGGCGACGTAGTACGGGACTACGCGACCGTCAAGCCGGGGATAACAAAGCCTCGCTACCGGCTGTGTCCGGACGATCACCCATCCGGGTATCGAGCATCTATGAGTGCATCCAGATACGACCGACGAGTGCAGGGACGGCTCCGAACCGCGTTCCCGCGTGGAGGCTGGTCACCGTGACGCGGTTCGTCTCCGGCGACGGCTGTACGATCGCCGACGACGCGACGATCGACCACGGCGAGTTCGACGAGCCGACCAGGATCGGCGCCGACGCGACGATCAGGGCCGGTTCGATCGTCTACGGAAACGTTACCATCGGTGACGGGTTCACGACCGGCCACGACGTCCTGATCCGCGAGGAGACCACGATCGGCGACGACGTGCTCGTCGGCACGAAGACCGTCGTCGACGGCGAGACGACGATCGGCTCGCACGTCAGCCTCCAGACGAACGTCTACGTGCCGACCGAGACGACGATCGGCGACAACGTCTTCGTCGGCCCCGGCGCCGTCATGACCAACGACGAGTACCCCGTCCGGACCGAGGTCGACCTCGAGGGGCCGACCCTCGAGGACGGCGCCTCCGTCGGCGCGAACGCGACGATCCTGCCGGGCGTAACCGTCGGCGAGAACGCGTTCGTCGCGGCCGGCGCCGTCGTGGTCGAGGACGTCCCCGCCGACAGCCTCGCCGTGGGCGCACCGGCGCGAACGAAACCGCTTCCCGCCGCCCTCGAGGGACCGAACCAGCTCGAATGACCGACACAGAAACCAATCCCGAGATCGACGCCGAGACGAGTATCGAGCACGTAACCGACGAGCCGAGCGACGACGGGATTCCCATCGCCGATCCCGAACTCGGTCCGGACGCGATCGACCGCGTCCGGGAGGTTCTCGAGAGCGGCGCGCTCGCAGACGGTCCCGAGGTTCGGGCCTTCGAGCGCGAGTTCGCCACCTTCTGCGGGGCCGACCGGGCCGTCGCGACCTCGAACGGGACGACGGCGCTGGTAACCGCCCTCGAGGCGCTGGGGCTCGAGGACGGCGACGCCGTCGTCACCTCGCCGTTTTCTTTCGTCGCGAGCGCGAACGCGATCCGGCTCGCGGGCGGGACGCCGGTGTTCGCCGACATCGACCCCGAGACGTACGCGCTGGATCCGGAGGCCGTCGAACGAGTCCTGCGAGACAGGGAGGACGTCGTCGGCCTGCTACCGGTTCATCTCTACGGACTGCCGGCGCCGATGCCCGCCCTTGTAGACCTCGCCGATGATCACGACCTGTTCGTCCTCGAGGACGCCTGCCAGGCTCACGGCGCGAAATATGGGGGGGACCGGGTCGGCACGCTGGGCGACGCCGCCTGCTTCTCGTTCTACCCGACGAAAAACATGACCACGGCCGAGGGCGGGATGATCACGACCGACCGCGAGGACGTCGCCGAGCGAGCGGCGCGGTACGTCAACCACGGCCGGGGCGAGACCGGTACCGGTGGCTACGATCACCTCGAGCTCGGCCACAACTTCCGGCTGACGGGCGTCGCGGCCGCGATCGGTCGCGTCCAGCTCGAGCGGCTGCCGTCGTTCAATCGGGCTCGCCGGGAGCACGCCGCCGCCTACGATGAGGCGTTCGCCGAACTCCCCCTCGAGACCCCGACCGAGCCGCCGCGGTATCAGCACGTTTACCACCAGTACACGGTTCGGACGACCGACCGAGACGCGCTTGCCGAGTCGCTCGCGGACCGAAGCATCGACACCGGAATCTACTACGACCGGCCGATCCACCGCCAGCCGGCCTACGAGTCGGTCAGCACGGCCGCGGCGACGTTCCCCGAGGCCGAACGGGCCGCCGACGAGGTGCTCTCCGTCCCCGTTCACCCGTCGCTCTCGGCCGACGACCGTCGAACCGTCGTCGAGGCGGTGTGGGACCACTACGATACGCAATGACCGACCAATCTATCCTCAGAGCCGGCGTCGTCGGCGCCGGCTCGATGGGCGAGAACCACGCGCGGGTGTACAGCGAGCTCCGAACCGTCGACCTCGTCGGCGTCGCCGACCGGGACCGCGAGGTCGCCCGGCGGGTCGCCACCGAGCACGGAACCGACGCCACCTCACTCGAGGAGCTGCTCGAACGGGTCGACGCCGTCACCGTCGCCGTGCCGACCCACGCACACGCCGAGGTCGTCTCGCGGTGTTTCGAAGCCGGCGTCGACGTGCTGGTCGAGAAACCGATCGCGGGCTCGGTCGCGAAGGGGCGGGCCCTCGCCGAGCAGGCACGGAACTCCGGACGGGTCCTGCAGGTCGGCCACATCGAACGGTTCAACCCCGCGGTGGGGATGCTCGAGGATATCCTTGACGACCTCGACATCATCGGGATCGAGGCCGAACGGCTCGGTCCGCCGATCAACCGCGACGCGCCCGGCGACGTCGTCTTCGACCTGATGATCCACGACGTCGACGTCGTCGGCGCCCTCCTCGACCGGGAGCCGACGTCGATTTCGGCGATCGGGGCGGCCGACGGCCGGTACGCGACGGCGACGATGGAGTACGGCGATATCGTCGCGACGCTGACCGCGAGCCGGGTGACCCAAAAGAAGGTTCGGAAACTCACCGTTACCGCCCGCGAGTGTCTCGTCGAGGTCGACTACCTCGAGCAGTCCGTGCTGATCCATCGGGACTCCTACCCCGAGTACCTCACCGACGACGGCCAGAACCGCTACCGCCACGAGAGCGTGGTCGAACGCCCGCGAATCGCGACGAGCGAACCGCTGCGGTGCGAGCTCGAGTCGTTCGTCGAGGCCGTCCGTACCGGATCCGAGCCCAAAGTGACCGCCGAGGACGGGATCGCGGCCCTCGAGACGGTCCAGGAGATCGATTCGCGGCTCGGAGCACGACGGCGCGAACGGGAGGTGAACGCCCGATGAGTACCCCTGTTCCGGCGATCTACGGCTCGGAGCTCCCGGAGCGCGAGCTTCGGGAGCGGCTGACCACCGGCGAGATCCCCGTCACCGTCTACGGGCTCGGCAAGATGGGACTGCCCCTCGCGGGCGTCTACGCCGAGACGACGGGCAACGTCACCGGCGTCGACGTCGATCCGACCGTCGTCGAGGCCCTCGACGACGGCGAGAGCCACGTCGTCGGCGAACCGGGGCTCGACGACCTCGTCGCCGACCAGGTCGAACGCGGTCGGCTCGTGGCGACGACCGACGGCGCCGCGGCAGCCGCGGACGCCAGGATCCACGTGATCATCGTTCCGACGCTGCTCGCCGAGGACGACTCGCCCGATCTGACGACCGTCGAATCGGTGCTCGAAGACGTCGCCGCGGGGCTCGAGCCCGGCGACCTGGTCGTCGCCGAGTCGACGCTGCCGCCGGGATCCTGTCGGGACGTCCTGCTCCCGCACCTGATCCAGGAGAGCGGGCTCGAGCGCGGCGAGTTCGGGCTCGCGTTCTGTCCCGAGCGGACGGCCTCGGGATCGGCGCTGCGGGACATCCGCGGCGAGTACCCGAAGGTCGTCGGCGGCGTCGACGACGCGAGCACCCGCGCGGCCGAGCTGATCTACGGCGAGCTCACGAGCAACGAGGTCCACGCGGTGTCGGACGCGACGACCGCGGAGGCCGTGAAGGTGTTCGAGGGCGTCTACCGGGACGTCAACATCGCGCTCGCCAACGAGCTGGGCCGGCTCGCGGACGAGCTCGGGATCTCGGTGCGGGAGGCGATCGACACCGCCAACGGGCTGTCGGTCTGTCAGCTCCACGAGCCCGGTCCCGGCGTCGGGGGCCACTGCATCCCCTACTACCCCCACTTCCTGCTCTCGCGGTTCGAGGAGCCGATGCCGGTGATGCGAACCGCCCGCGAGCTCAACGACGCGATGCCGTCGGTGATGGTCGATCGCCTCGCCGATCGACTCGCGGCGACCGACGCCGGCACCGACCTCGCCGGCGCCTCGGTGCTCGTCCTCGGGATCACCTACCGGGCCGGCGTCGAGGAGACCCGCGCCTCGCCCGCGCTGGGCGTCGTCGACGCGCTCCGCGACGCGGGGGCCGACGTCGCCGGTATCGATCCGCTGGTCGACCCCGCCGAGTACGGCGCCCGGCCGGTCACCCTCGAGGACCTGCCCGACGAATCCTTCGACGGCGCGATCCTCGTCACGGCCCACGAGGAGTTCGAGGCGATTCCCTGGCCTGACCTCGAGCCGATGGTCGTCGTCGACGGCCGAGACGTCCTCGACCTTTCGGCAACGGCTCACAGCCACTACACGTTCGCGGGTTCCCACGACGGGTCGGCCCCGATCGGAGACGGCGACGACTCGAGCGACGGCCGATCGGCGCCGCTCGAGCCGCGACGGACGGACGGTGGGGCCGATGTATAAGGGACGCTCGATCGGCGTGGTCGTCACCGCCTACGACGAGGCGGCGTTCGTCGGACGGGTCATCGAGACGGTACCCGAGTACGTCGATCGGATCTACGCCGTCGACGACGCCTCGCCGGACGACTCCTGGGCCGTCATCCGGCGGACCGCAGAGCGGATCAACGAGTCGACCGAGCCGGCGCGGGCGATCGCGGACGGGGGCGACGGCCGGCGGGTAGTCCCGATCCGCCACGAGGAAAACAGGGGGTACGGCGGCGCGGTCAAGACCGGCTACGAGCGGGCCGCTGCTGACGGGATCGACGTCGTCGCCGTGATGAACGGCGACGCCCAGATGGACCCCGCGATCCTCGATCGGATCCTCGACCCCGTCGTCGACGGCGAGGCCGACTACGCGAAGGGCAACCGACTGTTGACGCCCGGCGACCGCGCCTCGATGTCGACGTTCCGATTCGTCGGCAACGCCGCCCTCACCGGGCTCTCGAAGTTCGCAACCGGCTACTGGACGCTGTCGGACCCCCAGAACGGGTACACCGCCATCTCCCGGGAGGCGATCGAGACGCTCGACCTCGAGTCGATCACCGACGAGTACGGCTTCCTCAACCACCTCCTGACCCATCTCAACGTCGCGGAGTTTCGAGTCGCGGACGTCCCCATGACGGCCGTCTACGGCGACGAGGAGTCGAGCATCGGCTACTCGTCGTTCGTCCGGTTCGTCTCCTTGTTGTTGCTCCGGAGTTTCCTCTGGCGGCTCAAGACGCGCTACGTCGTCCGGAGCTTCCACCCTGCGGTCGTCTTCTACGGGACCGGCGCGACCGGGCTGGCCGGCGGGCTCGCCGGACTGGTCGCTTCGTTCGCTCGAGCGGTCCGCGGCGCCGAGAGCTTCACGGGCGCGGTCGCCTCCTTCGTCGCCGGACTGGTCGGCACGGTGGCGCTCGGGATCGCCATCTGGCTCGACCGCGAGGAGAACGCCCCGCTCGAGGTGAGCCCGTACGACCGACCAGCCGAGGACGTCTCGGACGGTGAACCGTCGGATCGGGTCGAGGAGACGCCGCCTCGATCGGTCGACTAGCGGGAGTCGACGGACGAGTACGACGCCGTTCTCGACTCCAGGTCGGGCGAATTGTTACGCATAGAGTGCGAATGGAACGACCAGTAGAATATTTTGGATCCCTATCCCAAAACGCGCAAATGGGCTGTCCTAGCAGCAACCCATATCGCCAGTCCTGTTAACGCCACTATCGCCACACGCCCTAGCTTTCCATCTTTGTTCCACTCGCTTTCGGACGCTCTTCTTCCGCGGATTTGACTCGAGCCGATTCCAATAAGCAACCACCCTCCACTCCCCACGATTAGCAACTGAGACCCGTCTAGAGTGAAAGTCAGCGCAACTTGACAGGCACCGAGGACAATAGCAACGACCCCAAAGAACTGCCTTTGATCGATCTTATCAAACGACAGAGGTGCATTTTCGGTCGTCAGTGCCGTGAACTTGTGCCAACCCATACCATCGTTTTTTTTGATGCTGCTACATTAAATGTAGGATGGTTATCTATTTGGCCCTCTGTTCGTCTTGTTACCTCTGAGCCCGATGCTATGTAGATTGCCAATACTGACCGATTACACCTTCGCAAATCCGGCCGGACTTCATGCGACCTTCGCGCTGTGTATTCGGCGCGACTCCGATAATCTGTCATCGGCGAAGAGTTTCAACAGGGATAATCGGCAGTAATCGAGTTGCTTCAGCTGAATTCGCGGGTGTTCTTCTGGTTTCGGGTAAAAAGCGCCGGAGTTAGCTCAGCACGTATCGAAGCTTCGGGAAGCGCTCGACGAGCGTCTGCCCGCCGACTTCGATCCGTTCGATGTAGCGGTCCAGTCCGAGGATCCGTCCGGCGCCGAAGGTCGCCAGCGCCAGGAAGACGACGGCGTAGATCAGCGTCGAGTCGAACAGCGCGAGCCAGGCGCCCTCCCAGCCGCCGAGGTAGAACATGCTCATCTGGATGGCACCCCCCAGGGCGGCCAGCCGGACGAACGCGCCCGCGATGAGTGCCACGCCGATCAGTACCTGCGTAATCGGGACGACGACGTTGATGACCTCGAGCAACATCGCGTTGCCCGCCATCGCGGCGTAGAGGCCGCTGACGGGGCTGGCGGGGTCGACGCCGTGGACCAGGAAGCCGCTGGCGTCGAACGCCTCGCCACTGACGAACGCGAACTTGCCGAGGCCGGCGAACAGGATCATCCCGCCCATCACGAACCGCAGGGCGACGATGAACCACGCGCTGAGCGCGTGGGGGCGTCCTTCGAGCGTGATTCCCGCATACCGGCTTTCGAGTCTGTTTCGAGTAGTAGTAGACATGATCGGTTGACCTCTTGTATTTGAAGGAAGGAGCCGAACGGGCGTGAGTGCGCTTCCGTTATTTGAGGGGTCCTTTATATAGTGGGTTCGAGAGCATCCCCTCGGCAGCCGTTTTCGACATCGGTTCCCGCGGTCTACCGCCAGTTCGTTCGTTTGCCCCCGCTCGAACTCGAGGTAGCGATTCGTCCGTTACGCAGTGCTCACGCGACGGGCGAAGGGATTCGTGCCCTACCTGCGCGCTCCGTCTGGAACGCCATCACCGAGAAGTCCGGCTACCGAGAAACCGACTCACTCCGTTCGAGGCGTCCGCCCGATCCGCTCGGCGATCGCACTGGAACTGCAGGCAGCACCGCTCTTTACGGAAAGAGACACGGGAAAACCGTGATCGAGAAGCTTCCACGGAGCGAGGGCAACAGTATCGGCTACGAAGTCACTGACACACTGAGCGAGGAGGAGTACGAGGAGATCCTGGCCGACGTCGAAGCGGCGATCGACGAGCACGGTTCGGCGAAGCTACTGATAGATCTCTCGAGTGTTTCCGACCCGTACGCCGAGTTCGACGCGTACGAGGAGGATCTCGGCTTCTACCTTCGACGCGGGGATGAGGTGGAGTGTTACGCGGTCGTCGGCGACGACGGCGTCCTCGAGTGGGGAACGGAGCTCAGCGACCGAGCGACGGAGACGGATATCGAGTTTTTCGACGCGGAAAATCTCGGCGACGCGTGGGAGTACGTCGAAGCACATTGACATCCTCCCGCGCCTAAAGACGTCCCCAGAACGCTCCGCGTTCTGGTGTGCGAACGAGACGCATCGCGTCTCGTTACCGCGGGAATCCGCGAAGCGAAGGTAACGGGAGTTGTACTGTTCACCTCGCAGGTCCGCGGACGGCTGGTTCGGCGCCAGCCGCGATCGGGCGACGCCGCGCATGGCCGTCGATTCGGTTCCGCTCGCGGGTCGCCGTTCCGAAGTCGATGAGCACCACCGGATGGCTACAGCGACTGCGATCGAGGCCGAATCGCCCGCTTGGCCGGCGGACTGAGTCCCTCGAGCGAGCCCCGGGCGGTCGCGACGTCGACCAGCAGATCGGTCAGGTTCACCAGCTCCCCCACGTAGGCCTGCCGGCGTCGCCGCCACCGGGCGGGGGCGTCCTCGTCGGCGAGGATCTCGAGCGAGCGCTCGCGCAGCGGGCCGTAGGACTCGAACTGCTCGGCGAGGCCGGCGCGCTCGAGTTCCTGGAACTCGCCGTACTCGTGCTCGTCGTTCCCCTGGTAGCGGAACGCGGGAGTGCCGAGCAGGGCGGCCTCGGTGGCCATCGTCCCGGTATCGGCGACCAGCAGCGAGGCCTCGGCCATCGCGTCGTGGATCAAGGCGGGGTGGAGGTCGTACGGCCGGGCGGGGGTGTCCCGAAGCTCCATCCGCCCGCCCTCGTCGGAGACGAAGACCGTCGCGTGCTCGCTCAGACGGTCGATCAGGTCCCGTCGCTGCTCCGGCGTAAAGCCCTCGAGGTCGGCGTCGTGGAGGGCGTCGAGGGCGTTGAACCGCAGGAGGACGTACGGCTCGTCGTCGGCGACGCCGAGGTACTCGCGGATCCGTCCGTCGGGTTCGAACACGTCGGGGTGGAGATAGGCGCACTCCTTGAACCCCTCGAACGTGTAGTGGTCGTCGCCCAGATCCCGGCGCGTGACCGCCGGTGAGAGGATGCAGTCGGCGAACGGTCTGGAGACGGTGTGGTTGAAGTCGCCCGGCTCGTCGTCGAGAACGAGCACCGTCGGCGTCCGCGTGACCGTCCCCGCAAGGGCCGCGTAGGGTCCGCGACCGAAGACGACGTCGGGGCGAAACCGCACCGACTCGCGGACGATCGTTCCGAGCTGGCCGCCCAGCTCGCGGGCGAACCGCAGCCGGGAGTAGGCGTCGGTGCCGTGGCCACCGTACACGCGGTACGGCATTCCGAAAAAGTCGAGCAGATCGGTCGTACAGGCGTACTCGCGGGTCAACACGAGGACGTCGTGGCCGGCTCGCTCGAGCCTGTCGACGGCGTGGCGGTACAGGTGGACGTGGGCGGGCGTGTTCGCGAAGACCAGAATCCGCATCGCCTCCCCGTACCCGTCGTCGGCCCTTTGTAATCGCCGGGCTACCCGCGCTCGGATGGCCGTCCGCCGACTCGAGGCGGGTCCAGCTCGAGGCCCGAGCGACGGACGGCCTTCGATAGCGCGCTCGAGCGTCGAGCCCGTTCCGTCGGTCGTATGCTTCCCGTAACGGCCGTCGGCGACCGAGTTTCTCCGTCCATAACAAACCGTCGCGGGGCGGTCGCCTCGGCCGATGAACGTCCTCGCCGTGACGGCCAACGCCGACGCGCCGTTTCTGACCCAGCAGGTGGACGCCCTCGAGGCGCGGGGCGTCTCCGTGACGACGATGTCGGTCGCCGGCGAGGTGAGCGCCGACACCGCCCGGAGCCCGCTCGACTACGTTCGGACGGTCCCGCGGGTGCTCCGGGAGGCGGGCCCGGAGTACGACCTGGTTCACGCCCACTACGGGCTGACCGCGCCCGCTGCGCTGGCCCAGCTGCGGCTCCCGGTCGTGCTCTCGCTGTGGGGTTCGGACGTCCACGGCCCGACCGCACCCGTGAGCAAGCTCTGTGCGCCGCTGTGTACGGAGGTCGTCGTCATGTCCGCCGAGATGGGTGCCGCGCTCGGCCGGGACTGTACGGTGATCCCCGACGGCGTCGACCTCGAGCGGTTCCGGCCCGAACCCCGCTCGCGCGCGCGAGATACCGTCGGCTGGGCGGACGACGAGTACCACGTCCTCTTTCCCTATCCGCCCGCACGCACGGTGAAAAACTACCCGCGGGCGAAGCGGGTCGTCGACGACGTCTCGGGGCAGGTCGACCGACCCGTGCGCCTGCAGACGATCTCGGGCGTCGACCACGACGCCGTCGCGACGTACTTCAACGCCGCCGACGCCCTGCTACTGACGTCCGACAGCGAGGGGTCGCCCAACTCCGTGAAGGAGGCGCTGGCCTGTAACGTCCCCGTGGTCTCGCTCCCGGTCGGGGACGTTCCCGAGCGACTGGCCGGGGTCGAGCCCTCGGTCGTCGCGCGATCCGACCGTGAACTGGTGGAGGGACTGGTCGGCGTCCTCGAACGTGGCGAGCGTTCGAACGGACGGGAGGCAGCCCGCGAGGTGAGCATCGAGCGAACTGCGGAGCGAATGCTCGCGGTCTACGAGCGCGCGACCGAGAAACGGGTACCGACTCGAGTCCCGAAAGTTCCCGTAAAGCGGTAGCGACCCGACCAGACTCGCCGCAGCGGGTGACTGTTGGCGGGAGCGAGGCCGGATCACGTCCCATCCGAAAAACGAGGGGGAGGGCCGGAGCGCAGCAGGGGGCTCCTGGCAGTATCAATTCAGTGATCGAACAGTATATGTCTTTATGATATGTTGTTAGTAACAGAACAACAGCTAGCTCCGGTCGTTCGGCTCGACCTCGCGGGATGGCCCGGGACCGAATCCGGCTACTGGATCTCCTCGCGGTACCAGGTCATCGTCTCCGGCAGGTGGGCCTCGAGCGGGCGATACGTGTACCCCAGCTCCTCGTGGGCCTTCCGGGAGGTGTAGAACAGCCGCTGGGTCGCGAGGCGCGCCATCCGCCGATCGAAGGGAAACACGCGGCGACCGGTGGCGGCGTCGACGAGTTCGGCGACCGGACCCGCGGCGCGGATCGCGGTCGCCGGAACGGGGATGCGGGCCGGCGATCCCTCGAGGTGGGCGGCGATCCGTGAGACCGCGCGGTCGTAGGTGAGGTTCTCGCCGCCGAGGATGTAGTGTTCGCCGGACTCGCCGCGCTCGGCCGCGGCGACCAGCCCCGCGACGACGTCGTCGACGCCGACGATGCTGAGCCCACCCGGAAGGTAAGCCGGCATCGTTCGCTCGAGCCCCATCGCGAGCAGCTGGGCGGTGAAGTTCCGGTCGCCGGGACCGAAGATCGAAGTCGGATGGGCCGTCACCGCGTCGCCGGAGTTCTCGGCGTAGCGGTCGACGAGGCGCTCGGCCCGGGCCTTCGAGGCCTGGTAGGCGCCGATCGGCTCGGCGACGTCGTCCTCGTCGGCGACGGGGTCGGTTCCGTTCGGTCGACGGGTACCCGACGTGCTCGTAAACACCACGCGCCCGGCGCCGGTCGCCGCGCAGGCATCAAGGAGGTTCGCGGTCCCCTCCCGGTTGACCCGGTGGACAGTCTCGGAGTCAGCGCTCCAGAGGCTGGCGCCTGCGAGGTGGAAGACAGCGTCGCTCCCGTCGACCAGCGCCTCGAGGGTTCCCTGCTCGAAGAGGTCGCCGACGTACCAGTCGACGCCCGCGACGCCTCGATCCGATCCGGGTCGACTGAGTCCCCGCACGTCCCACCCCTCCGAACGAAGGTGGTCACAGAGGTGGGTTCCCAGGAACCCCGTCGCGCCCGTGACCGCAGCCGTCTTCGCGCTCATCGCCCCTCGAGCTGCGGCGGGACGGCGTCCCCGCTCGCGGCCGCGTAGAGCCGGTAGGCGCTCGATACGGCAGGATGGGTGCCGTCCGAGGGTGGCAGCCGACCGCCCGCCAGGCGCTCCCTGATCGTCGAGAGATCGACGTCGTCCGGGTTCTCGACGGCGACGGGTCGCTCCGCGTCCGAGAGCAGCGGGGAGAGCGCGGCGTCCGCGTCGACCCGTCTACCGAACAGGGACGTCGCCGCGGCGTCGACGGCGGGCGCCGATCCCGAGAGCAACACGTTCGTCGCGACGGGGTCGTCGCCGTAGGCGACCGTTCCGTCGAGCACGGCGAGGTCGGGATCGATCGTTCGGGTCGCGGCGACCGCAGCCCGGCTCGAGTCGGCTCCGGAGGTGACGAGCCGGCCGAGCGTTCGAACCGCGCCCGCAGCCGTTCCCTCTTCGGTCGGCCGCAGCGACGGAACGACGATCACGGGCGACTCGAGCAGCGGCTTCGGCACCGAGAGCGCGACCGACCGTCCGTCGACGGCCCGGTACTCGTTTCGCGTCGGCACGTCAGCGAGGTCGACGAGTGCGGCGTCGAAGCGCTCGGCCAGTCGGTCGTAGCCGAGGTACGACGCCGTTCGATCGAACGCGATCCGGTCGTCGCTGCGCCCGACGACGACGAGATCGGTCTCGAGTTCCCGCTCGAGCCAGGCGGCGACCGCGCTGACGACCGCGAGATCGGTCACGACGCCCGTCGAGGGGTGGAACGGGTAGTGAGCGTCGGGCGCGAGCGCCACCCGATTGGCGCCCGCGAGTCGCTCCCGGTGGGGCTCGAGGACCGACTCCACGGTCGGCTCGAGGCGGGCCGTTCGCGCGTCGACGTTCGGTCGCCAGCCGCCCCGACCGTCCTCGTCGACCGCGGCCAGACGAACGGCGCTCACGGCCGCACCTCCGGGGCCTCGATCTCCGTCGCGGCGGTCTCGGCGGCCAGGTCGTAGGCGGCCTCGGCCAGCGCGAGCGATCGCCGGCCGTCGAGCCCGTTGACCGGGGGCTCCTCGTTCGCTCGGATCGCTTCGCAAAAGTCGGCCAGCGCGTCGTAGTGGGCCCGCAGGTAGAACGTCGGGCCGAAGACGGTCCGCTCGCCGCCGACGCGGCTTGCGACGTTCTCGAGGGCCGCCCGGGCGGCATCCGCGTAGAAGTGTTCCGGGAGGTGGTCCCGGTTGGTGATCGTTCCCGTAATTCCCTCGAGCCGGAGCCGCGTGTTCACCTCGGGCAGCTCCTCCCACTGGTAGGAGCCACAGTGTAACGTGATCGTGGTTTCCGTCTCGGGCGCCCGCAGGAGAACCGTCGCGGCGTCCTCGACGGGGATCTCGAGGGTTCGGCCCATCGTCGCGTCACGGACCTCGAGCTCGCCGAACAGCCACTCGAGCACGTCGAAGCAGTGCACCCCGAGCTCGAGCAGGGAGCCGCCGCCGACCGCGTTCGGGTCCAGCGGCCAGGACGGCGGTGCGGCGTCGGCGGGCGGACGCCCGAGCGGGCCGTCGTTGAGCCGGATGATCGAGGCGTAGGGAACGTGGCCGACGCCGCCCTCCTCGTAGGCCGACTTGACGCCGACCATGTCGGGCTGGTACCGGAGCGTGTGGTCGACGCCGACGGCGATCCCCGCCCGCTGGGCGGTCTCGAGCATCCTGTCGGCTTCCTCCGTCGAGCGAGCCAGCGGCTTCTCGACGAAGACGTCGATCCCGTACTCGGCGGCCCGTTCGACGGCCTCGGCGTGGAGAAACGGCGGGAGCGCGACGATCGCGGCGTCGATCTCCTCCGTCGCGAGCAGCGCCGCGTAGTCGTCGTACGTTCGCTCGACGCCGGCCTGTTCGGCCCGATCGCGGTTCTCCGGAACCGCGTCGGCGGCCGCGAGGACCTCGACGCCGGGCATCGCCAGCGCCGATTTCAGATGCACCATGCCGATGTTCCCGACTCCGAGAACGCCGATCGAGAGCGGCTTCGAGTCGGTCGACCGGCCGCGAAACTGTGAGAGCATTCGCTCGAGAACGTGGTGGCTGCGGGCTTTGTTATCGCCGTCGTACCGCCGTCGAACGCCGAGTAGATCGCCCCTTCCGAACGAATACGCGGCCTAGACGGTGGTGGATCGGTCGGCGAGGCCGAACTCAGGGCTGTCTCGCCGTCGCCCGGCTATCGATGCCGCTTGCGGTCCCGTCGATCCCGTCGACCGTGTTCGTTCGGCGGGCGACGTCCGCCATCGTCTCGACGGTGAGTTCGGTCTCGGAACGTCGCTCGTCGAGATAGGAGAGGATCGCTCGCATCCGTTCGTCGTCGCGCCCGCGAGTGAGGTTGTTCGGGTGGAGCCACATGTGAAAGACGCCGTCGGCGGCGACGGCCTCGTCGATGCCGCGGCGAGCCAGCACGACCATCGGATCGCTCCAGACCGATTCGGCGACCGTCCGCGCGGGTCCCTCGAACCCGAACAGGAACAGCGACGCCGGGACGTTCACCAGGCCGTACTCGTCGACGAGCGGCTCGACGATCATCGACCGATCCCGCAGCGTCGAGTCGAAGAGGCCGCGGACCCCGTCGTGGGTCGGCGACCGACCGCGGTAGGCGCCGACGCCGTACTCGGCGAGCACGTCGCGGTGGCCGACGTCGTTTCGCGGGTAGATAAACGAGTCGACGGTTTGGTTCCACTCCTCGGCCAGCTCGAGGCTGCGCTCGAGCTCGGCCGCGGCGAGTTCGCGGTCGGTTTCGGGCCGGCCGAACAGCACGTGGGAGTACGAGTGACTGGCGAACTCGTGGTCGACGTCGGAGTCGAGGATCGCGCGAACCAGATCCGGACAGAACCGCAGGTCCTCGCGGTCGGCCCACTCCCCGCGCTCGCGGGCGAACCATCCCTCCGGCGCGGGATGGTCGGCGTGTCGCCCGTCGCAGCCCTCGAGCATGAGGTGGCCGACGACGGCCCACGTCGCGGGAACGTCGTACTCGGCACACAGCTCGAGCAGAGCCACCCAGCCGCGTCGGCCGGCCTCGACTCGAGCGCTCGGCGGGGAGTCGAGATCGTGAAACCCCCACCCGAGCTCGGCGTCGAGCGAGATTACGACGCTGCCCACAGCGTCCACCACCGTTGGGGATCGTTCATGGGGATGCCGATAGCGCCTGCGTCGTTTTGTTATGGGCGCCGTTCCGACCGCCCGGCCGCCCGCTGCGGACGGTAACCGGTCGGTACCGGCGTCCGATACCGAACGGAGGGCGCCTCGCCGGCGAACCGCCCGCCGGTAGGATGTGACAATCGTCCGTCGGTCGATCTCGTCCCCGCTTGAAGCCGATCTATAACAAAGCGGTCGTCGGGTCACCTCCAGGACAGTAGACGTTCCCGACGTCTCGATACCAATCATGAGCGGATCTTCAACCCCGTCCGAGCGAGCGTTCGTCCTCGGACTCGACGGCGTACCGTGGAGGCTGATCGAACGATGGACCGACGCCGGGGAGCTCCCGAACTTCGCCCGGATGCGAACGGAGGGCGCCTCCGGGGTCCTCGAGAGCACCCGGCCACCGACGACGCCGCTGGCGTGGCCCTCGATCGCGACCGGCGTCTGGCCGGACAAACACGGCATCTACGGCTTCCAGAAGCTTTCTTCGGAGTACTCCCAGCGGATGTACACGAGTCACGATCGCCGTCAGCCGGCACTCTGGGAGCAGCTCTCGCCGGCCCACGTCGGCAACGTCCCGATGACCTACCCCGCCAGCGAGATCGACGGCACGATGGTCGCGGGGATGATGACGCCGTCGACCGAACGCGAGTTCACCCACCCGCCCGAGTTCCAGTCGAGACTCGAGCGACGCGTGCCGGAGTATCAGATCAGCCTCGACTACCCCGAGTACGCCGACCGCCTCGACGAGTTTCCCGACGCGGTCGACGAGATGCTCTCGAAACGACGAGAGCTGATGCGTCTGCAGATGGACGAGGCCGGCGACGACTGGCAGCTGTTTTTCTTCGTCTACACCGCACCAGACCGGTTCCAGCACCTCGTCTGGGAGATGGAGCCGTTGCTCGAACACTACAAGCGACTCGACGAGATCCTCGGCGAGGTAATCGAGTACGCCGACGACCACGACGCCGACCTCTACGTCGTCTCCGACCACGGCTTCGGGCCGATCCACCGACTCGTCTACGTCAATCACGTCCTCGAGCGCGAGGGATACCTGTTCAAACGGGAGGACGAGGGGACCCGCGGCGCGCTCGCGAGCCTAGGGATCTCCCGGGACACGATCACGAACACGCTCGATCGGGTCGGCATCTCCGAGGAGCTGCTCGTCTCGGCGCTCCCGCGCCGACTGGTCGACTCGGTCGCAGAACAGATCCCCGGCGACCACGCCCTCTACGACGTCGACTACGATCGAACCGTCGCGTTCGTTCACGGCGCAGGCACCTGCTACGTCAACGACACCGAACGGTTCGAGCACGGCGTCGTCGAGCCGCGCGAGATCCCGAAGGTCAAAGAAAAACTCGTCGAGGTCTTCGAGTCCGTCACCGAGGCCGACGGGACTCGAGTGCTCGAGGTCTTCGACGGCGACGAGCTGTTCCCGACCGACGACCGATCGCCGGATCTGGTCGTCAACGGCCGGGACGGCTACGACTCGCGGAACACGATCACTAACGAGCTGTTCGGCGAGACCGGCACGTACGCCGCCAGCCACCGGAGCACGGGGATCATGCTCTGTCGCGGCCCCTCGATCGACGCCGGCGCGACGCTCCGGGGCGCCCGCGTCGTCGACGTCGCGCCGACCCTGCTCCACGGGATCGGCGAACCGATTCCGGAGAACACCGACGGTCGCGTGCTGTTCGACGCCTTCGACGAGCGCGCGACCCCCTCGCGGACGAAGGTCGAGCGAGTCGCCGTCTCGGGAACCGAAGGCGGCGAGGTCGAGGAGGACTTCTCAGACGTCGAGGACCGACTGAAGGGGCTGGGCTACATGGAGTGACCGGCCGTGTGGGGTCGGCGGGCCCGCGCTCGAGCGAGTGTCCGTATCGGCTCCGCGACCAGCGGCCTGCAAGCATAGCGACTACCCCCTATCGGCCCGCAAGGTCACGCATGGTTGACGAGGATCTCGAACTCGAGCGCGACGTCGGTGAGGCAACGATCGTCTACGACGAACCCGACGAGGGAACCGTCAGAAAGACGGTCCCGAACGAACACGTCGCCTACTTCCAGGACCACTGGATCATCAAGACGGACGAGGACGAGGACGGTCGTGACATCGTTCGGCGGATCCCCGCACAGCGGGTCCACTACGTCGAGCGATCCGTCGAGGAGTTCGAGGAGGAAGTGAGTACGCTGGTCGATCAGGTCCAGTCGTTCGCGTCGGACCTCCGGACGAAGATCTCCGTCGGCGGGGACAGCGCCGGCCGCCGCGAGCGCGGACGCGAGGACACAGATCCGATCAACGTCGATATCGACGAACCCGAGGACGACGACGACCCGCTCGATCGGTAGCGGTCGCCGCCACGCCCTCCGAACTCCGATCGGAAGCCGAGCTACCTACTCGAGTCGCGAGTCCGGACGCACGACGAAGACGTCGGCGGGGGCCTCGTTGACGACGTACTTCGCCACCGTGCCGACCAGCTTCTCCGTCACGCCGGAGGCACCCGTCGAGCCGAGAACGACCAGTCCGATCTCGCGGTCGGCGGCGTAGTTCTCGATCATCGTCCGCGGCACGCCGGGTTCGACGATCGTCTCGACCTCGATTCCGTTCTCTGTAGCTCGCGCCTCGACGTCCTCGACGACGTCAGTTCCTCTGTTCAGTTCCTCGGCGATCTTCTCCTCGACGCCCTTTTGCGCTGGGTCCTCCGTCGTCTTCTCCGCGACGTAGAGGACGTGCAACGCGGCGTCGTGGCAGTCTGCCATCCCGATCGCCCGTTGAGCAGCCAGTTCGGCGTTGTCGCTCCCGTCGGTAGCCAGCAGTACGCGATCGTACACGGCCTCGCGTTCCATCCCGACGGGAATCAACGTTGGGCCGGCGACGCGAGTGTCGGGAACTCAGCCCGCGTCCTCGAGGAACCCGAGTACCTCGTCGACGAACCGCTCGGGTCCGGTCGCCTGAGCGACGTGTCCGTGGCCCGCCATCGTCGCGACTCGAGCGTTCGGGAGCGCCGCCTCGAGCGCGTCGATCCCGTCGCCGAACCACTCGGCGCTCTCGTCCCCGGTCAGCAACAGCGTCGGCGTCTCGAGGTCCGCGTACCGGTCGGGATCGAACTCGTAGGCCGAGACCGCGCCCAGTCCCAGGGGAACGGTGTGGACCAGTTCGACCTGTTCCTCCCAGGTTGGCTCCGACCGAAGCGCGTCGATCTCGTCCGACGAGATCCTGGCGATGTCCTCCAGGAACAGCACGAGGGCCTCCTCGTCCCGGCCGTCCTCTAACAGGCTCATCATCGCTTCGAACTCGCTCTCGACGTCGAGGGCGTCGTCGGTGACCGCGACGGCGGGCTCGTACAGCAGCAGTCGCTCGACGTCGTCGGTCCGCGCGGCGGCCTCGAGCGCGTAGAGCCCCCCGGAGGAGTGTCCGAGCAGCGCCACCGGATCGTCGACCGCCTCGACGACCGCGATCACGTCGTCGACCCCCTGCTCGAGGGCGTACGGCTCGGTCGCCTCGCTTCCACCGTGACCGCGGCGGTCCATCGCGTACACCGTCCGACGGTCGGCGACGCTCGAGCGGACGTCGCCGAACTCCCAGATGGTGCGGTCGCTGACGGCGCCGTGGACGAGCACGATCGGTGGCCCGCTCCCGGTGCGTTCATAGGCGATCTCGGTTCCGTCGCTCGAGGTGACCGTCTCGAGCTCTCCGCTATCCGTCGGTGATACGTTGGCCATCGTTCTCCCTCGCCCGGCCCTCCGAGGACCGACCGTCGACCGCTCGGAGAGGCCGCTGGGCAGTGATACCACTCGGTAACGACGCAGGAATAGCTACCTCCTGATGCGTTTGCAGCCGGTGGCGATCGTGCAGGCGCTGCGGGGGTTTCGATCCGTCCGTCGACGAACGGGGTCGCTCGAGTCATTCGGCGTTCCTACCGATCGGATCGAACCAGCCGAAGGCCCGTCTTGGCGGTCGCCCAGGCCGGATACAGCCTGTTGTAGACGCTGCTGGGCGCGTTTCGGGCACCCGCGTGGAGGAGGCGGTGAGAGAGCGGCGGCCCCGACTCCGAGACGAGCTCCGCGAGATCGGCCGTCTCGAGCCACTCGAAAAAGGCCCGCTCGGTCGCCGACTCGGACTCGGTCTCGCGTGCGCGCCCGCGAATATCTTCCCACATGTAGCGCTCGTCCTGGCCGAGCACCCACTCGCCGCTCTCGAGGGCGACTCGGAGCCGCTCGTACTCGTGGTCGGCGAACGGGTAGCCGTGCTCGGTCGGCTCGAGTCCCGCGAGCCGGAGTCCGACGGCGGTCCGGTAGCACTTCTCGCAGCGCCCGCAGTTCCCGTCCATTCGGACGTTGCAGGTCTGGAGCTCGAGGCCGGGGGCGTCGCTCGCGACGTAGTCGGCGATGGCGTCGAGCCGTTCCTGGCGGGTGAGTTCGTAGCAGTCGTGGTGACACCGGGTGCCGGCCCAGCGGACGTTGTCGTCGATGTCGGGCCGGGAGCCCCACTCGAGGTCGATCCCCTCCCAGTGGGTGGCGGCGACGTAGAGGTTCGTCATCCCGCGCGCGTGAGCCAGCGGGGCGCAGAGCCCGAGCAGGCCGAGCCCGTGGCCGACGGAGCTGTACCAGGCGCCGTCGACGTGGCGCTTGTAGTGAGCCAGTAGCATCGGATGATCGAGGAACGAAAGCATGTTCGACTCGAGGAAGGCCGTCTCGAGCCCGCGTTCTGTAGCGAACGACTCGACGCGGTCGGTGAGGTGGCGCCAGCTCTCGTCGTCGGCGGGATCGGGCGTGATCGTCCAGCCGCGAATGCTGATTAACGTCGGGGACTCCTCGCGGTGGCGGACGTACGAACACGTCGAGTCGACGCCTCCCGTGAACAGCAGTCCGCTCTCGCCGTCGCCCTCGCCGTCAGCCGGCGGGTCGGGATCGATCGTGCGCCGGGCGTAGAGGGTCCCGCCCTCGAGGAAGTCGTACATGCCACAGAGCGTCTCCTTCACGTCCTCGAGCGCGCGGGCGAAGGTCGCGTCGACCGCCTCGACGTAGACGTCGGCGCCGTTGGCCCACGCGACGGGACAGACCTGCGCGAGGACGGGGATCGCGAGGATCTCTTCGGGGACCTCGGCGATCGGCACGTCGTACTCGGTTCGGAACGGCTCGCCCGTCAGGAACCGCTCGAGGTCGGGCGTGGCGCGGGCCTCGCACTCGAGGGTTCGCCCGTCGACGGTCGGCCGATCGATGATGATAGCACTCATATACGGGTTCGTCGCTCCAGAGCACGCCGAGGGCGTACAAAAAGCATCAGCGTCGTTGATCGTCCGCAACTCGAGAAATCGGTCCGTAGCCGTCAGTCCGGATCGAACAGGGACTGCATACTTGCCCGGTGACCTGGCACCCCGGAGACCCCGTCGCCGGCGTCCGTTCGCGGGTCTCGGGATCCGTCCGAAACCGTCCTCGACCATCGGCGTCGCTCCTCGTCGTCGGGCCACCGATCGCCTCGAGCGGGCGTCAACGTCGAAATTTTTGTAGGTTCCCTATAACAAACCCCGGCGTCGGCGTCGCTCGTGCCAGGATATGTGTATCGCGACACCATCGAGGAGACGGCGGACAGCCAGCCTATGAACCGATCGGCGCTCGACTGGCTTTTCGCCGCCGGCTTTCTCGCGCTCGCAGCGGGGATCGCGCTTGCCCGGAACGATCCCGCGACTACCTACGAGTCGTCGGTCTACACCGGGACGCCGACGGCGGTCTGGATCGCCTTCGCGCTGGCGCTCGCGATCGCCGTCAGCGCGAGCCTGGTCTGTTACGGCCGCCAGCAGGCCATCGGGATCGGACTCGGCGCCACGACGGTAACCGCGATCGTGAGCCTCCCGGTGATCAGGGGCTACTACTTCTACGGGATGGGCGACGCCCTCTCCCACCTGGGCTGGACCAGGGATATCGTCGAGGGCGAGATGGGGGCCCACGAACTGTTCTACCCGGCCGTCCACTCGCTGGGTTCGATCTTTTACTTTCTCGGCGGAATCCCGATCGAGCGAGGGCTGCTGTTCGCGCTCGTGGTCACGTTCGTTCCGTTCCTGATCTTCGTTCCCCTCACCGTGCGCGACCTGAGCGGAAACGCGCTCGCGGTCGGCGTCGCGGCGATCGTCTCCTGGATGGTGTTGCCGATCAACAACGTCGCGACCCACATGGGCGTCCACACCAACTCGAACGCGCTGTTTGTCGTCCCGGTCGTCGTCTTCGCCGTCGTCGCCTACCTCCGTCGGCGCGCGACGATCGAACGATTCCCGCTCGGACTCTCTCCGTTCAGTGTCCTGGTGTACGTCTCGGCGATCACCCTCCTGCTGGTCCACCCCCAGCAGATGGTCAACGCCGTCGTCTTCGTGGCGGCCGTAAGCGGCGTCCAGTACCTCGTCCACAGACGGTACGCCGACAACCCGATGCTCGAGCAGCCGACGCTCCACACTCAGACGCTCGTCCTCGGGACGATCTTCGGCGCCTGGGCGGTGACCAACCAGCGGTTCCGCGACGCCGTCGAGGGGTTCGTCACGGGCATCTTCGCGGCCGACGTCGGCGGAAGCGCCGAGATCGATCAGCAGGGGACGTCGCTCACCGAGATCGGCGGCAGCCTCGCGGAGCTGTTCGTCACGATGTTTCTCGACGCCGCCCTGATCGGGCTCGCCGTTGGACTGTTCCTGCTGCTTGCCGTGATCGGGCGGACGAGACTGGACGCGGAGGGACGGTCGCTCGTCACGTACTTCACCGCCGCGCTCGTCCCGCTCGGGGGGATGTTCCTCCTCTACTTCCTCGGGACGCCCAACATGGCGTTTCGACAGATGGGCTTTATTTACGTCCTGCTGACTATTCTCGCCGGGGTCGCCATCGCACACGGGGTGGGCGGGCTCTCCCGGTTCGTCTCGAGGCCGGGCGCAAGCGCCGTTGCGGCGGTAGTGCTCGGTAGCTGTCTCGTGCTCGGACTGATGACCGTCTACGCCTCGCCGATCATCTACAGCCCCGGCCAGCACGTCCCCGAGGCGACGTTCAACGGGTACGAGACCGGGATGGACCGCGGCGCAGACGACACGCCGTACGCGGGGATCGGGTACGATCCGTACCGGCTCGATCACGGCATCAACGGGCTCGAGGGCGAGGAGTCGCTGACCGCGGGCACCGCGGCCAGCGGCGAACTCGACCCCGAGACGTTCAACGAGGGGAACTATAGCGGTGCGTACAACGATGCCGACCACTACCTCGTCATCTCTTCGTTCGACGAGACCCGCGAGTTCGACGTCTACCAGGGGCTGCGCTACGAGGAGACGGCCTACCGCGGGCTCGAGTACGATCCGTACGCGGACCGCGTGATCTCGAACGACGACTTCCGGATGTACGCGGTCGCGGGCGGGGACGACGAGTAACTCGGCCGCCGAGTAACCCGGCCGCGGGCGGGTCGCGACCGTCGCGGTTCCGGATCGCAGCTCTCGAGCCGGTAATCGCGTCTTGTTCACGATCGATCATCAGAAAGATCCGTTTTTCGCGGTGAATATCGAGGTTACTCGAGCGGAAGGGGTCGCCGCCGTCCCCGAAAACAGTCCCTTACCTTCGTCACCGCGAGACCGACGCGACTGAACGACTTTCGTAAGTTCGTAACCGAACCGTTCTACATTCTGTCCGAATAGATAACGTGTACAATATAATCTGTAAATTTAACCCAAGATGACAAGAAAAGGTTTATGTCCCGTAAGGCCAGGTTACGAAACTGTATGGCGCAGCAACCCCGTACAACCGATGCGAGTAACGCGACGAATACAGACGGTAACACGTCCTTAACCCGTCGAAGCTACGTGCAGTCACTCGCAGCGGTTGCAACGGCAGCGGTCTCAGTTGGTGCAACGGGCGCCGCCGCCGCCGACGAGCAGTACGAGGTTATCGAAGCCGAAGGCCAGACCGTCACGATCAGCGACGGCGAGACCTGGGAGAACAAGCTGATCGACATGACCACCGGGGGTGACATCATCGTCACCGCCGAGGGAACCGACTGGACGATCCGAAACGTCGGCTTCCACGGCGAGAACACCTCCGGCGCCGGCTCCGCGACGTTCGGCGTCGCCGACACCGGCGGAGCGACGAGCACCGTCGAGAACGTCTACCTCGGCGACGGCTCCGACTCGCAGAACGCGTCCGGAACCGGCCACGGACAGACCGGCTTCTGGGTCAACCCCGACCACTCCGGCCACATCGACTTCCGGAATCTCAACATCCAGGGGTTCGCGGACAACGCGATCTACGCCTCCGCGCCCGGGAACGCCGGCGGCGGCACCGTCCACATCGACGAGTGTTTCGCGGCGAACTGTTACGTCTCGCACTACCGCCTCGCGACCGAGGGAAGCCGCGTCACGAACTCGAGCATCCTCGTCGACGGGGAGGGGTTCGAGGGACGGGGAATCTGGGCCTGGGCGCCCGGAACCGTCGAGGTCGAGGGCTGCCAGATCGAGATGAACGGCGCGAACACGGCGATCGACGCGGGCGCGAACGGAAACGGCACCACCGTCGTCGTCAGCGACACCGACTACGACGACGCGGCCGGCGTCGCGGAACACGACGGCTCGAGCGTCCAGCTCGACGGCGACGTCGGCACCGACCCCGAGGCGTTCGTGCCCGACGGCGTTCCGACCAGCGCCGAGGAAGCCGCGAGCGAGTAACGACCGGTCCCCGCTGGCGTCGCCCTCCACCGCGCCGGCGCGAACGACTCCGCTGACGCAGTCCTCCACTGTGGTCCGCCGCTGACGCGGCCCTCCGCTGGACCCTCCACCGTCGCTCGTTTTCCTGCCGATCCGTTTTTTCGTCCGCTGCTCGAGTGCGAGACCGCGGCGTGACCGGAATAATTGTTACTTATTTCAGACGATCGCCGCCGCGATCGAACAGCAGAGCCCGGTAATCGGTGATTACTCGAGAGCCGTCGAACGTTTGTGTATATAATATTCCGTGGCATAAAATAGAAAATCTACGTAACTAACCGGCACCGCCGATTTAGTGTCTGTTAATTTTATGCGAACTAGAGGAGAAACTTTATACGGGTAGTACGGAATTACTCGATTGCAATGGCACGCGAACCTTCGGTACTGGATGCGGAGCGGTTCGGCGGTGACGGCGACGAGCCGTCGGAAACGAACGGTAATCGAGGATTACTGGATCGACGGTCCTACCTGAAGCTGGCCGGGACGACGACCGCCGCGGCGGCCTTCGCGGGCGTCGCGAGCGCCGACGACGACTACGACGTCATCGAGGCCAGCGGGCAGACGATCCAGATCGGCGAGGGAGAGACCTTCGAGAACACGCTGATCGACGTCTCGAACGGGAACGGGATCCTGCTGAACGTCACCGGCGCCGACGCGACGATCCGAAACGTCGGCTTCTCGGGACTCTATCAGGGCGGCGACTTCGCGATGACGATCAACGTTCCCGCCGGCGACGTCCTCGTCGAGAACCTCTACCTCGGCGACGGCGCGAACAAGAGCGGCGAGAGCTTCGTCCACGGCCCCGGCGCGATCTTCCTGCACCGCGACAGCAACGCCGACGTCACGTTCCGACACTGTAACGTTCAGGGCTGGCCGAACAACGGCTTCTACTGTTCGAACACGGCCAACGGCGGCAGCGTCCGCTTCGAGTCCTGTTACGGCAAGAACAACGGCGTGGCGACGTTCCGGTGTGCGAGTACGGACGACGTCATCGTCGACTCCGTCGCGTACAACGACGACACCGACTACTCCACCGAGAACGGGAGCTGGGGCGGCTACACCGAACAGCACGGCCGTCCCGTCTGGGCCTGGTCGCCCGGACCGGTCACGATCGAAGACTCCGAGTTCGCCGCGGGCCCGTACGCCGCGGCGCTGCTCACCCACGAGGGCGGAACGATCGACTTCCGATCGGGCTCCTACAGCGGCGACACGCAGGGACAGGTCCAGACGGGCGACGTCACCAACGATCCGGACCTCTCGGTTCCCGACGGCGTTCCGACGAGCGCGGAGGAGGCCGCGGCCGGCGCCAGCCAGGGATCAAGATCAAGACCCTCAACTGACGAGCCCGACGAAGACGAGTCCGATCTCCCGAACCGAATCCGATTCGACGGCGACGCCTCCGGCGCGACCCGCTACGAGTTCGTCGTCGACGGCGAGGTCGTCCCTGCGACCGACGAGGGCGCGACGATCGACGACGACCTCGAGATCGAAAACGGGACCGTCCACGGCAGCGTCGCCGACTGGGTCGACGCCTTCCGGTTCGACGGCGACCTCGAGAGCGTCACCGTCGACGGACCCGCGACGGTAGTCCTCAACGACGAGGAGATCGACCCCGACGAGTACGGCCCCGAACTCCCCCACGTCCTCGAGCTCGAGGGAACCGGCGAGCCTGCGAGCTACGAGATCACGGTCGACGGAACCATCGAGGCCGACGACGAGGAGCTTCGGAGCTCCGGCTCGACGGTTCAGGACTCCGTGACTGATGGGAGCCGAACGTTCCGATTCTCGGGAACGCTCGCCGACGTCACGTTCTCGGAAGGCGAAGCTCGAGTCTTCGTCGACGGCGAGGAGATCGACCCTGCCGAGTACGGCGACAGCGAGTTGCTCCCCCACGCGCTGGTGATCGACGGCACCGAGGCCGACGCGCCGAGCGTGTACTCCTTTACGGTCGACGGCACGGTCGTCAAATCGGAGTACCGGGACGCCTCGATCGACGACGAAGACGTCATCGAAGGGGCGACCGTTCGGGGGACCGTCTCCGACTGGCGCGACGCCTACTGGTTCGAGGGCGAGATCACGGCGTTCCAGCTCGCCGGCGACGCGGCCGTCGACGTGCAGCACAACGCTCGGGATCAGTAGCGGCTGGTTGCGGACCCGTCTCAGCGGGAACTGACCCCGGCGTTTCGCGACGCTTGCGCAGCGTCGCCACTCGCCGAATCGTCGCTCGGGTAGAAGACGGCTCCCACGCCAGGAACAGCAGCTGGCACGCGAACTGTTCCGGTACTGGATGGCGGTCCTGGGAGCCAAGCGTCACTACGAGCTAGATGAATAAAAGTCCTTCTCGAGCGTTCGCCGGCAGTCGAGACCACCGCGTCCCCAGCGGGAACGGCGACCGCCGCGGCGCCACCAAGAACAGCCGTCGGCTCCGGGCGGCCACGGACCGGAACTCGCTCGTTCACTCGATCCGGGAGAGTTTCCCGTTGACCGTCTGCTCTTCCTGACGATTCGTAACGGCGTGAACGATCGTCAGCACGGAGAACGCGCCGACGACCGCGCCGGCCAGGGCCATCGTCGGAACGGCGGCGAGCGGCGGAAGTCCGAGCGTCGCCGCGGCGACGACCGCAATTCCGAGGAGGCTCAGTACGGCGTACCACCGGTCCCACCGATCCTGTTGGTGGGTGTCGGTGTCGAGGTACATCATGAGCAGATCGGCGTTGTCCGCCAGCGTGATGAGCCCGCGGTCCTGGTCGTACTCGACGATTCCGGCGTCGTCCATCTTCGGCAGGTGCGTCTGGTACAGCGCGACGTACACCCGCTTTCGCTGGTCGGAACTCAACGCGTTGACGCTCGTGTCGTTCTCCCAGGCCGCGATCTGCTCGGCGAGTTCGCCGAGGGTAACGGTCTCGTCGGCCTCGAGAAGGTACGTCAGGACCTCCCTTCGGCGCCGGTTTTTCAGGAGCTCGAAGATGACGTCTTTCGAGAGCCGGCCGTCGTCGTCGGTATCGGTAACCGACGCGATTTCGTCGGGAAGCGAGCTATCGATCGACGACATTACTGAACGCCTCCCCCACCTGTACGGCCGGCTCCCGCTGGTTTCGTTCGGGGCCGGGGTTCGTAGCGATCGGGCTGTCGGACCGACAGCGACCGCTGCAGCTTCGAAAGCGACGTTGCGATCACGATTGACACACCAGGTTGTACGCCAACACTGATTCTCTTAAGCACAACCACGTTTCGCACCGCCTGCAAAGGCGCTACGGATCGACTTCCGGTTCGGGAGAACGAGGCGGGACGAAACCGACCGCTCGAGGGTCGCGTCGGCCGATCGATCGATCGCGGTATCGACCGATTGGTGACGCGTAGTGACCACGTACGGCTGCGGCGGGCGAGCCGGCGACGAGGACGGACGGGTCGGTAACGCGACACTGGATCGGGATCTTCGACCGCAAGGCTATAAACTCAGTCGACGGTTCGAACCCACAAACGGGGGTTACACGATGAACGGGAGATTTACCTTATGTCCTCGCTGAAACGATAGAATCGACGCATCTTCGGCGTTCGCGCTCGCATCTCGGAGACGGATCCGCCGAGGGGACCGCCACCGAACGGATGGCGTCGGATGCCGCTCTCGGCTCGAGTTCCGTTTTTGCATCGGGTGCGAACGGGACGACGTCGTCGGTCATCGCTCGTTCACTCGACGGCGTTATCGGACACGAATCAGTAAGTCACGGTTTCTCTCGAAACCATGTAACCCCCTTACAGTGTCGGGATGGCTTTTCGGTACTGATGACGCGGTCCATCGTCGATCACGCCAGAGCCGAATCGGAGTCACGGAGTCGGGAGTCGGCCCTGTGTCCCGACTGCGAAACCGAGACGATCGTTCACGACCCGGACCGCGGCGAGCGGGTCTGCGGGGAGTGCGGGCTCGTCCTGACCGAGGATCCGATCGACTACGGGCCGGAGTGGCGGGCGTTCAACGCCCAGGAGCACGACGAGCTCTCCAGGGTCGGTGCGCCCCTGACCCAGTCGATGCACGACCGCGGGCTGACGACGACGATCGACTGGCGCAACCGCGACGCTAACGGCCACTCGATGTCGGCCGACAAACACGGCCAGCTCCACCGGCTTCGGGTCTGGCAGGAACGCATCCGGACGAAAAACGCCGGCGAGCGAAACCTCAAGTACGCGCTCTCGGAGATCGATCGAATGGTCAGCGCCCTCGGAGTGCCAAAGCCCGTCAAGGAAACGGCGAGCGTCATCTACCGACAGGCCCTCGAGCAGGACCTCATCCGGGGACGCTCGATCGAAGGCGTCGCGACTAGCGCGCTGTACACGGCGTGTCGCAAGGAGGACATCCCGCGCAGCTTGGAGGAGGTAACGGCCGTCTCCCGGGTCGACCAGCGCGAGATCGGCCGCACCTACCGGTACATCGCCGACGAGCTCGACATCAATCTCGAGCCGACGAACCCTCGACAGTTCGTCCCCCGGTTCTGCTCGGAGCTCGACGTCGACACCCACGTCGAGTCGAAGGCGATCGAGATCATCGACGAGACGACCACGCAGGGACTGCATTCAGGAAAGTCGCCGACGGGATTTGCGGCCGCGGCGATCTACGCCGCGGGGCTGCTCTGCGAGGAGACGATCCCCCAGCGAGCCGTCGCCGACACCGCACAGACGACCGTCGTCACGGTCAGAAACAGGTACCGCGAGCAGCTCGAGGCGATCGACCAGCAGCCCGCTACATGATCGACCGCTCGTTCTCGCTGTAGACGTCGTCGTCGAGCAGCGCGTGCAGGTTGGCGTAGGGGACGAACGCGACGAACTCGTCGTCGCCGTTGTACAGCTCGAGACCGTCGTCCGTTCGGTCGTACCGTTCGCAGACGATCTGTCCCTCGGGGAGAATCGCGCGGAACATACGGCATGTGTTACGGTGTCGATCCGCATATAGTGTGGGGCTCACGCTCGATCCTCGGGGGACCGAACGTAACCGGTTTACCCGTACTCCCGCTACGGGCCGTCAGTGACAGACCACTCCTCGAGCGACGCCGACGACGGTACCACCCGCGAGGTGACGGACGAGCCGACTGACGGGGGCGGGGACGCCCTCGAGCGGGCGGTCGACGGGGAACCGACTGACCTCGAGTCACCGGCGGCCGGCGAGGAGCCGACGATCGCCGAATTCCACGACGCCTCCCAGCGCGAGGGCTCGCCCGTGCTCACCGCGGCCGCCGTCGCCCGCGCCCTCGAAATCCCCCACGAGGACGCGAGCGAGCGTCTCGAGACCCTCGCCGACCGGGGCGACCTCGAGCGCCTCTCGGTCTCGACGGACCCCGTCGTCTGGTACCCCAGCGAGCTCGAGGACCTCACCGACCGCGAACGGGTCGTCGTCTTCCCGAAGCGCCGCGAGATCGTCGTCGATCGCCCCGACCAGTTCACGCGGGCGCAGCTCTCGCAGTTCGCCCACCTCGCGGACGGCAACGGCGAGGAGGGGTACCGCTACGTCGTGCGACCCGAGGACGTCTGGGGGACACCCCACGACTCCTTCGAGGAGCTCGCGAGGACGATGCGTCAGGCGCTCGGCCAGCGCAACGAGGACCTCGAGGACTGGGTCGAGAGTCAGTGGGATCGGGCCCACCAGTTTCGGCTGGCGACCCACGAGGACGGCTACACCGTGCTCGAGGCCCAGACGCCGGAGATCATGGGCAATGTCGCCCGTCAGAAGTTGGACGAGGAACACGTCCACGCCCCCATCTCTGAGACCGAGGACTGGGTCCGCGAGGGAGCCGAGGCCGCGATCAAACGGATCCTCTACGAGGCGGGCTACCCGGTCCAGGACCACCGCGAACTCGAGTCCGGGGAGGTCCTCGAGATCGACCTCGAGGTCTCGCTGCGCGGGTACCAGCGCGAGTGGGTCGATCGCTTCGCCGAGGCCGGCGAGGGCGTGTTCGTCGGCCCGCCGGGCAGCGGCAAGACCGTCGCGGCGATGGGTGCGATAGCCCACGTCGGCGGCGAGACCCTCGTGCTCGTCCCCAGTCGCGATCTGGCCCGGCAGTGGGCCGAGACGATCGAGGAGTACACCTCGCTCGAGCCGGGCCAGATCGGCCAGTACCACGGCGGCCAGAAGAACGTGCGGCCGGTGACGATCGCCACCTACCAGATCGCGGGGATGGATCGCCACCGCTCGCTGTTCGACGACCGCGAGTGGGGGCTCGTCGTGTTCGACGAGTGCCAGCACGTCCCCTCGGACATCTACCGGCGCAGCACCCACCTCCAGTCCCGACATCGTCTCGGGCTGTCAGCGAGCCCGATCCGGGAGGACGACCGCCAGAAAGAGATCTTCACCCTCGTCGGCCCGCCGATCGGCACCGACTGGGAGGCGCTGTTCGACGCCGGCTTCGTCGCCGAACCCGAACTCGAGATCCGCTACGTGCCGTGGGGCGACGAGGAACAGCAAAACGCCTACGGCTCCGCCGAAGGACGAGAAAAGTACCGCATCGCCGCACAGAATCGAGGGAAGATCGACGAGGTTCGGTACCTGCTGTCGGCCCATCCGGGCGCGAAGTCGCTGATCTTCGTCGACTACCTCGAGCAGGGCCGGGAGATCGCCGATGCACTGGACGTCCCATTCCTCAGCGGGGAGACGCCCCACCACGAGCGCCGGCGGCTGCTCGAGGAGTTCCGCCGGGACGAGCGCGATCTGCTAGTGATCTCCAGGGTCGGCGACGAGGGGATCGACCTCCCGACGGCAGACATGGCGATCGTTGCCTCCGGTCTCGGGGGGTCGCGACGACAGGGAACTCAGCGGGCCGGACGGACGATGCGACCCGCGGGCGGGGCGCTCGTCTACGTGCTCGCTACTCGCGGTACTCGAGAGGAGGAGTTCGCCCGCCGACAGCTCCAGCACCTGGGTCGGAAGGGGATCACGGTCCGCGAGCAGACCGTCGACTCGGCGGGGACCGACGAGGAGGAGTAGGTCGAGGGCTTACCCCCGTTCCGCCTCGAGGACGGAACTGCCGAGCGGGCCGTCCTCGATCGGATCGACGGACTCGACTCCGAGGGCCCCGACCCCGTCCTCGAGGGCCGTCCTCGCGAGGTCTTCCTCGACCGGGTCCGCGAACTCGAGACGGACCCGACAGTCGACGGCGGTGTCGTTGAGCCCGGGCGAGACGGCGGTGACGTCGATGGTGCCGACGCGGTCGACGGCGTCGACTCGTTCGAGGGTCGCCGTGGCGCCGTCGACGAGGCCGCCGGCCGCTCCCAGCGGGACGCGAACGGTCAGCGTCGCTTCGAGCGACGGTGCTGGTCGATCCATGACCGTCCCCCGTCGAGGGTCGAACTCGAGGGGGATCGTGCGAGTGGTGCGGTCGAGGTCATCGTCGATCGTGTCGTCTCCCGGGACTGACATAACTGTTCTCCCGGTGTGGGTGGTCTTGTCAATGGGTGAGCTCGAGCACGTTGCATTCATATTGAGCAACCGACACTAACCTCGTGTGAACACGTTGAGGAAGCGAATCGGAATCTGAAGCGATTCAAGTGTCGGTCGTGTGGTAATTAAGATCATGCGGATAGGAATGCGTCGGTGAACGTTGCGAAGCGTGGATTGGAGAAGTGTTTGTTAGACGTGCCTGCTCTCAAGAGCCTTCCTCAAGTTCGGAAGGTGCGACGGTGGGCATCGGGGCGTGTGAACCGCCCGACCTCATCCCTCGTAACCGCTTGAGACGACCTTGCTCTGGAACGGGTAGGCGTCGAGGTTGCAGGGAGTGTTAGCGGTAATCTGAGGGAACTATAAAGAAGCCCGAGCCTTGTTGGTCGGGGTTGTTCACAAACATCGTCCTGGCTACAACGATTGACGCAGCGAACCGGGACCTTCAAAAACGCTGTTCTCGGTTGAGGTCGGACCAATCTGTTTTGATTATTTGGGTCAAAATCTTACAGCTTTTTATCCGTGAGCCCTAACTGGTAGTATGGAATATGAGGTGGGAGTGGACGAGTCGGTGACCACCGCTATCGTCCGCGCAGTGAGCGCTGTAAGCGGTCGTCAACCGAAGTCAATGCCGCCACTAACCCATGTCATCAATCCGGACGCGCTAGATGCACTCTTCGACTCGCGGTCTAACGGAGAACCGCGAATCGGTGGTCGTCTCTCGTTCATCTATAACCGCTGTCGTGTCACCGTCGACAACGGCGAATATCTCACCATCGAGCTTCTCGATGACTGCCCACCGGTCACTGACGATCGAGAGCGAGACCGGACTGAATTGCAGTGACAGCTGAACCAACAGCGGTTCCGTGGGATTACTGTCCAGGGTCGTGAGCGGGCACCAATCCTTGGGCCATGAGTCGACGAGCGATCACGACAAGTCCGTTCCCGAACCCTTCCCCAAATATCGCCTGTTCCTCCT